>JAAYTD010000088.1 GCA_012518115.1 Ignavibacteria bacterium
CCCCCCCCCCCCCCGCAAAATATCGTAAATAAACAAAGACCAGCTTTGTAAATTTTTACATACAATAGAGGAATTATGAATAGACATAGAAAAAATGAAATTCAAGTTGGAGTTGTAACTTTTGTAGGAATAGCATTGATTTTTACATTGTTGTTTTTTGTAAGAGGCTTCAATTTCATGAACAAAGAAAAAAACATATTATTTGAATTTGAAAATTCTGCAGGGATTACTGCAGGTTCCCCACTTGTTATTCAAGGTGTACAATGTGGTAGTGTTAGTAATATTTGGAATGAAAACAACAAAGTTAAAATCTCTGCTAATATAGATGCTAATGTAGATTTACGTGAAGACGCTTTTGCAAAAATAAGCATATTGGAAATTACGGGCGGAAAAAAAATTGAAATTATTCCCGGAATATCTTCTAAAAAATTTGATTATAACAATGTTATACCTGGTAAAAGTGCGGCTGATCTATCTTCTATGATTACCACAATCAGTGAAGTAACAGGAAATTTAACATCAATTATTTTGAAACTTGATGAGACTATTTCAAGTATTAATACTCTTGTGAAAGATGAAAATCTGACTTCAAATGTGAATGATATTGTTTCTAACAGCTCAAAATTAACAGCAGATTTATCTTATCTTGTTTCGGAAAACAAGCGAGAAATAAATTCTATAGTAGATAAAACAGACAATTTATTATCTCAATTAAATTCACTAACTGAAGAAAATAAAACTGATATTAACAACATTGTTTCAGAAATTAAGCTAGCTAGTAGTAAATTGAACAATACAATAGAAAATGCAGATAAAACTTTTTTAGTGGCAAACAATTTATTAGAAAATGCAAATTCAATATTAGATAATATTAATTCAAATAGGAACAATACTATTTCTAAATTAATTTATGACCAAAATTTTTCACAGAAATTAGATAGCATTGTTTTTAATCTTGATTCATTAGTAAAACAAGTACAACAATATGGTCTAAACGCTAATATACGTTTAGGCGGAAGACCATAAACACTATTATCATAAATATACTTATTATCAACAACATAACAATTTATTAAATTATGACAAAATAATTAAAGTTTTTAATAATATTTATTTTTATCAATCTTTTAAAAATTAAAATCTTATGACAAAAACTGAATTTAAAAAAACGACTTTTTATGTAAGCAGTGCATTGCTTGCAGTTTTAGTAATTATAGCTGTAAACTTCGGATGGATTAACACGATTATAGCTAAAGAATTACCACAAATTGGTGCTAAAAATCCACCCGTACAAATGGATAACACTGCAAGAGCCTTGAATAACGCTCTTGTTGCAGCTAGTGAAGCTGTTACACCTACCGTTGTTTCTATTCAAGTAATTTCTGAAGCAAGCGGTTTCCAATCTTTTCAAGGTTATGATTTAGAAGATTTTTTCAGAGGTTGGCCATTTGGCGGCGGAAATAGAGATGAATCTGATAAATTTAATAGAGACCGCAATACAGAAAAACCAAAACGTGAAGGTGCTGGTAGCGGTGTGATAATAACTACTAACGGCTATATTGTTACAAATAATCATGTGGTTGAAGGTGCTATTGAAAATGGAATAACTGTTAGAACTGCCGATAAAAAAGAGTATCCAGCTACACTTGTAGGAACTGATCCTTTAACTGACCTTGCTGTTATTAAAATTGAAGGCGAGAATTTCCCCGCTGCTCATCTTGGCAATATGGACGAGGTAAAGCCAGGTGAAATGGTTATCGCAGTAGGAAGTCCGCTTCGCTTACAACACACTATAACACAAGGAATTGTAAGTGCTTTAGGAAGAGGCGCTAATGATTTAGGCGGAGTAAAAAACAGTTATGCTATAGAAAATTATATACAAACAGATGCAGCTATCAACCCCGGAAATAGCGGTGGCGGACTATTTAATCTAAATGGAAGTTTAATTGGAATTAATACCGCAATAGCTACACAAACAGGTGGTTTTATGGGATATGGTTTCGCTGTTCCTATCGATATTGTAAAAGCTACTGTAAAAGATCTAATAAGTAGCGGAAAAGTTAGATACGGATATATAGGTGCTGAAATTCGCGACATAAATAGTACTGAAGCTAAGCATTTCGGACTTAAAACCGTTGAAGGAGTTTTAGTAAACAATGTTCAAAAAAATTCAGCGGCTGAAAAAGCAGATATCCAATCGGAAGATATTATAACCGCAGTAAACGGCAAAAAAACAGGAACAGTTGCTGAATTGAAAGGTACTTTATCTACTTATAGAGCAGGTGATGAAGTTGAAATTACTATATGGCGGAATAAAAAACAATTAACAAAAAAAGTTAAGTTGCAGCCAAGCAAAGAAGATGAAGAAGAAGATATGGCAGCAGATAATAAAAAAGACGGAGATGAATATGTTGATGAAAAATCAAACTCATTAGTTGAATTTGAAAAATTAGGTTTCACAATTGAACCACTTCAACAAAAAGATAAAGATAATCTTGATATTGAAAATGGCGTATATGTAAAAAATGTGAAACGATATTCACCCGCTTATGACGCTGGAATAAGACCTCAATCTATAATAGTAAAAGCAGACAGAAAAGATATAAAAACTACTGGACAACTTAAAAAAATTATTAATAGCAAGAAATCGGGCGAAACTATTCTGTTGAACTTGAAAATCGGAAAATTTAACACAATTTCTGTGCTTGAAATTCCATAAAATAATAATTGTTTTTTGTTAATTTTAAAAGACATTTTTAGAAAGATATTTAATTCTAAAAATGTCTTTTTTTTGCGATTTGTTGTTAATTTTAATTAATAGACTACCACGTCAGGCTTCGCCTGCCACCCCTTCGTTCCGAAGGGGAATTTGCTTCCAGCGAAGAGCGGAAAATAAGACTTCTATCTTAAAACTACTCCATCAAGTTTCGCAGGGCGTATGCGATACGCCCCGACATTCGTATCAAAGGGGAATTTTAAAACATCATTGAACTAATACATTATTCAATTTGGTGTAATTCTGTAGATTTTATGCGTTATTTTTGTATATTCACCGATATTTTTGTATTTTTGCTATTTATTAACAATTAATTTATCTTACTAATTATGCAAACTGACAAAAAATTCAATGCTCTTGTAGTTGAAGAAAAATCAGAAGGAGTATTTACTCGTTCAATACAAGAAAGAAAGATATCAGATTTACCTAAAAACGACATTTTAATCAAAGTACATTATTCTTCATTAAATTATAAAGATGCTTTATCTGCTAGTGGCAACAAAGGTGTAACACGTAATTATCCTCATACGCCCGGCATAGATGCTTCTGGAGTTGTAGTAGAATCAAATTGTGATAAATTTTCTCCCGGCGATGAAGTTATTTGTATGGGCTATGATTTAGGAATGAATACACCCGGCGCTTATGGTGAATATATAAGCGTTAATAAAGATTGGGTATTACATTTACCAAAAACTATTTCATTACGAGACTCTATGATTCTTGGTACAGGCGGATTTACAGCAGCTATAGGTATTTCTGAAATACTAAAACATGGAATTAAGCCTGACGATGGCAAAGTATTAGTTACAGGTGCTACAGGTGGTGTAGGAATAATGGCAGTAGCTATGCTCTCCAAATTAGGCTATCAAGTTACAGCATCAAGTGGTAAATCGGAACAATATGATTTATTAAGAAAAGCAGGCGCTTGTGAAATTATCGGGCGTGAAGAAGTAGATGACCAATCAGGTCGCGGATTATTAAAATCAAGATGGATCGCAGCATTTGACACAGTCGGTGGAAATACACTTTCAACTGTCTTGAAATCAACAAGTTACGGTGGAATAGTTACTAATTGCGGCAATGTTTCATCAATTATGTTAAATGTAACAATATTTCCTTTTATTTTGCGTAGTGTACGCTTAGTCGGAATTGCAGCTGCCGAAACTCCTATGCCCGAAAGAGAGAAGATTTGGCATGAATTTCTTTTAGATAAATTCAAACTTCAAGATTTAGATTATCTTTCAAAAGAAGTTTCTTTGGAAGAACTAAGCGAAGAAATTGATCTCATATTAAAAGGGAAACAGGTCGGACGCGTGTTAGTAAAATTATAACAAGCTAGCTAGAGCTCTTATACTATTTTTTTTACTACCCCGTCAGGCTTCGCCTGCCACCCCTTCGTACCAAAGGGGAATTTTAAAATTCTCCTCCTTTGGAGGAGTGCCTACGAAGTAGGGGAAGTGGTCAGCAATTTTAAAACTAATATATAATTCAATTTATCACAACCATTGATAAACGCCACCGATTTATTTCAGAAAATAACAAAAATGTTCATTTTCGCAAACTTACGATGATGGGCATTTTTTTTATTTTTTATATGCAGAAATTATTCCGTCAAAAAGCCAATTAGCAATAGCTTGTCTATTATTCGGCTGAATTAATCGTACTTGGTCTTCAGCATTTTGTATATTACCTAATTCAACATAACTAGCTGGAATACTTGTATTTCGTAACGTAAATAAATCTCTTGAAGAAACATTACCTTGATAGCCGCGTCCCGGTTGTGCAAGTTTATATTTTCTTTTAATGGTATTTAACAAAGAATTACATAACTTTTCACTTTCTGAACACTTATCACGATAATAAAAATATATATCAACACGTTTATCTATTATTCTAGAATCCACATGTATTTCCATCAATATTTGTTTCTTATATTTTTTGTTTTGTGCCACATAATTATTTACTAAGTCTGTTCTTTGCTTTAACCTAGTCAGCTGAACTGTAGATATTGTATCCCCATTTATTAATAATTCATCGGAACTATTTTTCAAATATAAATCTTCGCGAATTCCATCGTTAGGATCTTGAACAATTACATATACTTTTGCACTACTTTCTATAAGTTTCTTAGCAAGTCTTAACGTTATATCGTAAGCATATTCATCTTCATGTAATTCATAACCTTCTCTAAATCCTATTGCACCGGGATCAGGTCCACCATGTCCCGAAATAAGATAAAAAACGAAGCCTTTCAGTTTTTTATTAAGCGGCTTTATTTTTTTTCCAAGTTTTAAAAAAGAATAATCTGGCACTTCATCTGGAAGTTCTTCACCTGTAATTATATCTTTGAAATAATCATTTTTAAAATCATAGAGCTCAACAGGTACCCATAGATCACCTTTTGGACGATAATTTTCTTTGATATTATGTTTCTGTAAATTAAGATTATATTTCTCTATTTTTTTCGCTAAGTTATAATCAGTTATGCCTAGTGTTGAACGAATCGTATTTCCATTAAATTTAATTACTTGAATAGGTAAAATATACCTTTTATCTATAATTAAACCATCGTTTTTAGTTAATAATTTATTATTGATTTTTTTAAATAACTCTATGTTATCTTTGTTGGTAGATAGTTTATATTTTTTTAGCAACATGTATATTGAATTACCTCTTCGAGCAGTTTCTACAACAAACTTATTGTTGTTTGAAAAAACATAATGAGGTATAAAGGACAATAAGACTATTATATATAATCTAAACATAGTTTAATACTTTTAAATTTATAATAATTAATAAAAAATTATTTAGTAATGGTTAGTAATAGGAAATGAATATTAATCTTCCAATTTCTCTTTAATCTGCAGATTGCAATATAATAAATAATAGTAAGAAAAAAAATATTTTATATCACCACTTATAT
This sequence comes from Ignavibacteria bacterium, assembly GCA_012518115.1. Taxonomy (GTDB): domain Bacteria; phylum Bacteroidota; class Ignavibacteria; order Kapaibacteriales; family UBA2268; genus JAAYTD01. The sequence continues at coordinate 5,700 of JAAYTD010000088.1, forward strand.
ATTTTTTGAACTGAAATTACTAAAATCAACAAAATATTTTTAGCATTGATATGTTATTTTCTTAATATTTTTCTTATAATTATAAAAAAATTTTTTTTTATTTGTAAAATTCATTATATTTGTAGTTCATATTATTCAAATTAAAATACAAAAATTGATATGGCAAAGCAAAAGACGTTTTCAGATAAAATGAAAAAAGGCAAAGGTGGTGATGGTACTATCTCTGTTAAAGTAATTAAAGGTTATGTTAGTGAAATTGGTTCAACAAAATTTCTTGAAAAAATGGTACATATAGATGACATTTCACAAATAGACAAAATAGATATAAATTAATAAATCGGATAAATATAAAAATGAAAAAAGGTATTCACCCATATTATCACAATTTAGAAGTCGTAATGACAGACGGTACAGTATTTCATACTCGTTCCTGCTATAAATCTGACAAAATGGTACTTGATATAGATTCAAAATCTCATCCATTTTACACGGGAAAACAAACTTTAGTCGATACTGCAGGACGTGTTGATAGATTCAAAAAACGTGCTGAAAAAACGCAAGATCTTATGGCAAGGAGGAAAAAATAATGGCTTTAAATCAAAATAATAAAGACAATAGAGACAACCGTTCTAGCAATTACCAAGCTAACCAAAGTAACTCTTTGTATCCAATGCAAATGGGATTAAGTGGACCTGGTAATAGAAATAATAGAAGAATTGAAAGAAAAAAAGTTAATCCATTAGGCGATTGTCGCGTAGTAGATTATCTTGACGGAAAATCACTAACTCGTTTTACTAACGATTTAGGTAAAATTCTTCCAAAAAGAATTACGGGAGTCAATGCTTTTCAACAAAGACAAATTGCAAAAGCTATTAAATATGCAAGACATTTAGCATTAATACCGTTTGTTGCTAATGATTTATCATAAAAATATTGAGTTTTTATTTAGACAAAATTAACAAAAAAGGGCTGAATCCTAAAATAGGAATCAGCCTTGTTTTTTTTGTATAACTAAAAAAGTTTTATCTGACAGCAATAAAATAGAATAAGAATAACAAACCTATAGCTAGCTAGATATAATATTTAATTATTTTTTATTCCTTAAAAAATTATCCCATATCTTTTCTGAAAGCTGCGGTAAAAGTTGTTCCTTCACCTTCTTCAGATGTAAAGCTTATCTTACCTTTCAAGTATTTTTCTAACAGCAATTTCATAGAATATGTTCCTATCCCGCGTCCTGCACCTTTAGTAGAAAAAGAGCGTTGGAACATTTGCAATTTAACTTCTCTCGACATAACAGAATCATTATGAACAGATATATCAACTGAATTTTCTTGCTCTTTACAAGATATAGTAACAGTATTTCCTGCTCTTATAGCTTCAAGTGCATTTTTTACCATATTGCCTATAATTCGCTTCGCTAATGTCTCGTCGGTAACAAAATTTACATTGTCAGAAGAATCAAGTATGCGTATAATTTTATTTTCAGCAACCTGATGATTTTTATAAAGTTCCATAACCGACTTCATTAAATTAATTGAATTAACCTCGTATAAATTTAGCGCTAGTTCATTACTTTCAGCAGCTAATAGTTGTCTTTGAGCATTAATTTCATCCATTAAAGTGTTTGCTGCTTCAAAAAGCATATCCTTAAACTCATGCAAGTCTCCCGGGGAGTCTTTAAGCAACTGCGCTATACCTTTTATCCCGCCAGCAGTATTAGTTATATCATGGAAGAACGTCTTTTCAAGCACTTTACGACGTTTCTCGCTACCAATATCTTCTACAGCAAATATAACATATTTTTCATTATCAACAACATAAGGAGTAGCCCATACTTTTAAATCAAAAGCATCTGTTCCGTCTCCAGTAAGAATACGACATTCATTTATCGAAAGCGTACCGTTAAGTCCAGCCATAATAGAATTTACCGCTCCACACATTTCACAATTTTCGCTTGTGCCACATCCACCTGCATTTTTTTTTGAATTAATACAGCCTAAAACCTCTCCCGGACGTTGCCCTTTTAATTCTTCAATACTTTCTATTCCCAAAAGCTTCGCCAAACTATCGTTTGAGAAAACTATTTGCCTGTCTGAGTTTAGTATCATAAGGATACTTGGAATGGCGCTTGTTAATTTTTTAAAATCAGGCGATTGAAGTATTGCCTTAGCCTGCTCTTTAATTTCCTCTATATCTGCCCTTTCTGCAGGTGCAAAATATGTAAAATTTAACTCTTCATCTTTCATAGTATTTGTCTATTATTTATATGTATATCCCTTTGTGGATATGGAATTTTAATGTTATTACGTTCAAAAAGCTCTATAGTTCTAAAAAGAAGTTCACTTCTCGGTTCTCTAGCATTAAAAGAATCTAAAACAGAAAAGAACAATTTGAACTCAAAGGAGCTCTCGTCTATAGATTCAAAAATTACTAATGGCGCAGGTTCTTTTACAACTTTTTTATTTTCAGAAGCTACTTGATATAGTAATTTTTCTATAAGTTTAATATCGCTATTATGCGCTACTCTTACCGATATAAAAGTTCTTATCATCTCGCCATTCTGCGTCCAATTTTTAAAACTTTTATTCAGATACAAATGATTAGGAATGACAATCACTTTATTGTCTAACATAACAGCTCGCGTTGTTCTTAAATCAATATGTTCAACTCTCGCAAACTCGCCGTCAATTTCAATAATATCTCCTACTTTCACAGTTTTGTCAAACAATACAAAAAAGCCCGCAATAAAATCTTGAAATAAAGTTTGCAATGCCAAGCCTACTCCAACTAATAGCACGGCAGCCGAAGCTAGTAAAGCAGTAATATTAACGCCTACCATACTCATAGCAATAAGAAAGAAAAACAAATATATTGCCCAACTTGTAAACGTAAAAGCTGTTTTAAATACATTTTTATTTTCTTTATCTATGCGTCGCAGAATAAATTTCTTTATTGCTCTTAACACCAATGCAATTGCTGCTAGAAAAACAATAATGAAAATCACGCCTTTTATTGTTACATTGATATCTTTTCCTAAACTAATTGTATAATTTAAAAAGTCTGACATTCTTAATAAGCTCTATTATTCTCCTTCCATTACCAAATCTATTTGACGTTTTTCTATATTTACTTTAGCAATGCGAACTCTTATTTGCGAGCCTAAAGTAAGTATTTTTTTTGTACGTTTTCCTGTTATACGCATTTTTTTCTCATCAAATTTATAGTAATCATCTAACATATCTCGTGTATGGAGTAAGCCTTCACAATAAATTTGATCAAGCAACACAAACACTCCATAACTCTGCACGCCACTTATAGTTCCTGTAAAAACTTCACCCAAAGCACTACTTGCTAAAATTGTTCCTGCCAATTTATTAGAAGCATGTTCTGCATCGGTAGCACGGCGTTCTGTATAAGTAGAACGTTGAGCAGCTTCTTGAACAATATTAGCTAGCTCTTTCAACCTGTCATTATCAGGCTTACCTAAAGAATATTCTTTCAATAAACGATGAACCATTAAATCAGGATATCGACGAATAGGAGAAGTAAAATGAGTGTAATCAGCAAACCCTAAACCATAATGCCCTATATTTACATCAGAATAAACAGCTTTAGACATTGCACGAATAAGAACTTTGTTAACTATTTCATTTTCCGGTTTATACTTTACTTTTTGTAAAAGTTCATTAATATCATGTGGAGTTATATTCTTTTTGTTTACTTTATAACCTATATTTTTAATAAATTCTAAAGCTACCATTAAATTTTCTTGTTGTGGCTCATCATGTATCCTATAAATAAAAGGTATTGGTGTCGGTAGATTAAATTCAGCAGTTATTTTCTTAACATGTGTTGCAACTACTTTGTTCGCCAAAAGCATACACTCCTCTATAAGTGAGGTAGCTTCTGTAGTTCTATTTAATTCAACATCAACAGGTATCTTATTGTCATCTAAAATATATTTTATCTCTTGAGTATCATAATTTATTCCGCCCTGCAAGAAACGTTGCTTTCTTAATTTAGTTGCCAACTTGTTAAGTTCAATTATTAGCTCTGCATTGTCTCCTCTTTCAGCATCAATAATATCTTGAACTTCCTCATAGTTATAGCGTCTCTTACTTTTTATAATAGACGGTGTAATTACATAATTAACTATTTTGCAAGATCCATCTAACTCTATTTGAACTGTAAAAGTAAAACGTGTTTCGCCGGGATTTAACGAACATACAACGTTTGATATTTCTTCAGGCAACATAGGAATAACTCTATCAACTAAATATATACTATTTCCACGCTTAAAAGCTTCTTTATCTAAAGCAGAATTTTCCTTCACATAATGTGAAACATCAGCTATATGAACACCTAATAAATAATTTCCATTTTCTAATTTTTCTAAAGAAACAGCATCATCAAAATCTTTCGCAGTAGCTGGATCTATAGTAATAATAAGTTGATTTCTCAAATCCAATCTACCTGCATATTTGCGATTAACAGGTTTTTTTATACTTTGTGCTTCATTTTTTACTTCTTTAGGAAAATCTAAAGGTAGTTTAAATTCTTTTATAATAGATTCATACTCAACTGCTGGATCACCTGCCTGCCCAATAATTTCTTTGACTTTAGCTTGTGGATTTTTTGCGGGATCGTCCCATCTTACAAACTCAGCAATCACCTTGTCGCCGGCACGAGCTCCATTTAGTTCTTTTGCAGGAATTAAAAAATCTAGCTTAAATGATTTCTGTTCAGGTCGTAAAAAATAAAAATAACCATCAAATTCTATTGTTCCTGTAATTTCTAAATTATGCCTCTCTAAAACCTCGATAATTTCACCACGCACTTTTTTCTTTTTTTTGCCTTGTAAAATTAATTTTACTAAAACAAGATCTCCGTTTAAGGCTGTATTTAAAAAATTATTTGGTACATATACAATAGGATATGAAGCATCATCTGTTACAACATAAGCAAAATCATTTTCAATATTAACTATACCTTTCAAAGCGCCAAAACGAGCACGAGATACCAAAGAATAACGACGACGCGAAGATTTATCTAAAACACCCTGTTCAACTAAAAGTGCTAAAGCTTCTTTTAACTTCTCGTATTCTGCCGAATTAGATTTAATGGAAAGTTGTTTAGAAATATCTAATAAATTAATAGAAATATCCGAATTAACAAAAACTTTAAGGATCTTATCACAAAGTTGTTCTTTTGTCATACCTTTCTTAAACTAAATTTATATTATTAAAATAAACTGTCACGCATCAAAATTAATTATATTACAAACAAAATCGTTTTAATAAAAAACAGATAACAATACATAAACTATAGGGATAGTAAAAATAATACTATCAAATCTGTCTAAAACTCCACCATGCCCTGGTATTAAATTACCACTGTCTTTTATATTAGCATCACGCTTGAATTTGGATTCAACTAAATCACCTATTTGCCCCAAAATACCAATAGTTGCTCCTATAATACAAGCATACAAAACAGGGAAAGTAGGTAGTACAAAATTTGATGCTATAGGAAAAAACAGTAAAGAAGCCGAAAAACCGCCAACCGCTCCAGCCACAGTTTTTTTAGGACTGACACTAGCTAGTAGCTTCCTTTTTCCAAACTTCTTTCCGACAAAATAAGCCGCAGAATCACATATCCAAATAGAGCAAAATATCATTAAAATGAAGTAAGCGCTATTAACATCAGGAATAGACATCTGAAAACGGATTAATATCAGCAAAACCATAGGGATAGTTATATATAATAATCCTGCGAAGCTAGTGCCTACATTTGCATAAATATTTGTATTTTTAGAAAACAATTGCTGAAGTAATACAAGAGTAGGAAAAATTAACATCAACAAATCACTTGAAAGAACAAAGCTATCTATGTTTTGAGTGGTAAAATAAAAACGAAGTAGAACAATAAAATTAAAAATTAAACTTAAAATTATACTTGGTGAATAGCCTTTTTGCTCTGACATTTTATAAAATTCTTGCAAAACTAAAGTAGAAATAAGAGCTATTGCCACAAAAAAATAAATACCTCCAACTATAACTATCACAAAAGCTATAGGAATTAGTATTACAGCAACTACTACACGCTTAAATAATTCAGACATAATTCAATTGTAGTGTTAATTTTAAAATTGTTGTAATACTCTAATATCATTTTCATAAAAACAGCGAATATCATCTATTCCTGTTTGCAACATAGCTACTCTTTCTATTCCAAACCCAAAAGCATATCCCATATATTCGTTAGGATCTATTCCACCAGCTAGTAAAACATTAGGATGCACCATTCCACAGCCCGCGATCTCTAACCAACCACTGTTTTTACATATTCTGCAACCCACACCTTTACATAAATAGCAAGAAATATCAACTTCAGCACTTGGTTCTGTAAAAGGAAAGTATGAAGGACGAAATCTAAATTCAGAATCTTCGCCATACATTTTTTTTGAAAACGATATCATCGTAGCTTTTAACTCTGCAAATGATACATCCTTATTGATATACAGCCCTTCTATTTGATGAAATTCTGCAAGTGAACGTGAACTTATAGCTTCATTTCTATAAGTACGTCCGGGCATAATACAACGAATAGGTGGCTTTTGTGATTTCATTACACGAATTTGGACAGGAGAAGTGTGCGTTCTAAGTAAAATATTATTAGTGTCGCCCGGTGTTTTTATAAAAAAAGTATCCTGCATATCGCGCGCTGGATGGTCAGGTTGAAAATTCAGTGCATCAAAATTATGAAATTCATCTTCTATTTGAGGACCTTCCGCTACATCAAATCCTATTGACTTAAATATTTCAACCATTTCTTCCATAATTTGGCGAACAGGATGAAAAGATCCTTTATAGCTAGTTCGCCCGGGCAAAGTAGTATCAATATATGAAGTCTCTGCAGACGAAGTACTCAATATTTCTTTTAATCTATTATATTCATTCTCAGCAAATTTTGATAAGATGTTCACTTCTTTGCCGATTTGCGGTTTTAATTCGGAAGGAACTGTTTTTAGTTCTTCAAATAGTTTTTGAATAATTCCTTTTTTTACTAAAAATTTTCCACGAAATTCTTCAAGATCTTTAGCGGTTTTTATAGTTTCTAAAGACTGCTCTAAGTCCTTTCTTATTTCTACAATTTTATCTAACATAATTTACTTATTAATTTTTTTCATTTATTAACTACAAAATTAACTTTTTTTTACATAAATTCAAAATTTTCATATAAAATAAATGTTCTCGCTCCCTAAAAAAAAAACAAGTACTTAGACAAAATAGTATAAGTACTTGTTTATTGTTATATAGCAAAACAATTAATCATTCTATTATTTTGCTTTAGCTTGTCTTCTTTCCATGAACCAAGAAACAAAGGCACTTGATATGTATATTGACGAATAAACACCAAAAACAACTCCTAATGACATAACAACTGCAAATGGTCGCAATACCGGACCACCAAAAATCAACAAAACAATAAGTACCATTAAAGTAGTTGAAACTGTAATAACAGTTCTACTTAAAGTCTCATTAATACTTGTATTAGCAATAGTTATGAAATCTTGTCCTTTCATCTTTCCACCATAGTTTTCACGAATACGGTCAAAGATAATAACTGTACTGTTAATAGAATAACCTATAACCGTAAGCATAGCTGCTAAGAAAGTTTGATCTATCTCCATATTTACTACACCTGTCTTATGCAATACTAGCGCTACCGAGAAAGTAGCAATAATATCGTGCAAGATAGCGACTACAGAGCCCAAACCATAAGCAAATTCAAATCTGAAAGCAATGTACAACAACAATGCTGCAAGAGCTACAAAAATAGAAAGTAGAGCTCGCGTTCTAAGTTCTGCACCAATTTTTGGTCCTATCTGATCCATCTTTAATACGATCATTTCAACCTCAGGAATAGCTTTATTTATAGCTTCACCTATTTCTTTTGTTGCGTGTTCAGATTGTTTAATACGAATAATATATTGGTTTTCACCGCCAAACGATTTAATTTCTGTTCCAGTTATTCCTAAAGAAGCTACACCTTCCCTTATTCTATCAGTTTCTACTGGAGATTCAAATTGTACTGCAAGCTCTGTTCCACCTTCAAAATCAATACCATAATCAAGCCCTAAAATTGCTGTTAGCGCAAGTCCGGTAACCATAATTATAACTGATAGTATTAAAAAGAACTTTCTTTTTGATAAAAAATCAAATTGTGTTTTTCCAAAAAATTGCATTATTTTATCTCCTTCAATTCGTTATTTAAATTTTTAGGCAACCCAAAACTTATTGAGCCACTCTTTGCAAGACTAAGTTCAATAAGCGCTTTAGTAATCACTATTCCAGTAAATAATGTTCCCAAGATACCTATCATTAACGTCAAAGCAAATCCTTGTATAGGACCACTACCAAAATAATAAAGTATTACGCCTGTAATAAATGTTGTTATGTTTGAATCTAATATCGCACTCAACGCTTTTTGAAAACCGTCGTCAACAGAAGAGCGAATTGAACGTCCTCTATTTAATTCTTCTCTAATACGCTCAAAAATAAGAACGTTAGCATCAATAGCCATACCAACTGTAAGAATAATACCAGCAATACCCGGTAAAGTAAGAGTACCGTTAAGAGCTGCAAGCACAGATAAAATTAAAAGAACGTTCATCATAATTGCTATATCAGCAAGTACACCAGCAGTTGAATAGTAAACAATCATAAATAATACAACAAAAATTACTGCAATCACGCTCGCCCAAAGTCCGCTTTGGATTGAGTCTTCACCAAGTGATGGACCTACGATACGTTCTTCTATGATTTGTACAGGAGCTTTCAAAGCACCAGCTTTCAAAACAATCTCAAGAAGATGTGCTTCATCAGTATTAGCCATTCCTGTAATTTGAGAATTACCACCAGTAATTTTATTTTGAACGGTAGGTGCTGAATATACTCTGCCATCAAGAACAATAGCTATACGTTTTTTCAAGTTAGCTCCAGTAATTCTAGCCCAACTTTCAGAACCGTCAGCACTCATACTCATCGATACTACAGGTGCATTTGTTGTTGGATCAAAAGTTGCTTTAGCGTCTGTTATTACATCTCCTGTAAGTTCCGCTTCTCTCTTCAAAGCATAGAAATCGAAAATTTCTATATTAGATTGTTGCAAAAATCTTTGGTCAGGCTTTGCATCAACCGCAACTTCCAAATCAATCGGTAAAAAGGTCTTTATATCCGGTCTTTGAAGCATAAATAAGAACTTATTCAAAGAATCCTTTGTAATACGGAACATGTATTCACCTTCAGGAACTTCATCTGTAATATAACCGAAATTAACCATCTGCTGTTGATCTCCAACTCCTTGAAAATAAAAAGTAGAAAACAACGAAGTAAATGGATGGTCTGCTAAATATCTTTCTCTAGCTTCTTCTTCAGAAAGTCCTTCGTAAGGATTATCAGGATCTTTTTTAGAAGTATCTTTTGCAACATCTGCACTATCTGTTTGCAAAGTATCTAAATTTGTATTATCAGCTACTGTTTCTGTATCAGTTGCTTTTTCTTCTGCAGCACTAGCTACATCTTTTTGTGCAGCTGTATCAACTACTGTAGTGTCAATTTCTTCTTCTACTTTAAGCCCTTTAGCTTGTCGACTTAAGTATTTATCAATTTTAGAAAATGCTTTAACGATATTTTCATTGTTTCGCACTAGTTTGAACTCAAGTCTCGCTGTTGTTTGAAGTAAGTGCATCATTTCACTACGGTTTTGAACACCAGGCAACTCAAGAACAATACGACGCGCACCACTTTTTTGTATGTTTGGCTCGCTTACTCCATATTGGTCAATACGTTGTCTTATAACTTCTTGAGCTTGATCTATAGCTTGAGTAGCATTTTCATTAAGCTTATCTATTATTTTTTTCTCAGAAATATCGCGAAAATCTGTCGTTTCAAAATAATTTAGAAGCGTTTTACCTTTTGGACGTGCTATAGCATCAAAATTCTTTAAGAAAATATTTATGGCAGTCTCCTCAGAATTCACTACATCTTTCGCCGTTTTATCCAAAACTTCCATAAAAATTTCATCAATAGATTCAGATTGTGCTGATTCTTCTATGAGCTTAACAATATCTACTTCCATTGTTACATACATTCCACCACGCAAATCTAAACCTAATTTTAATCGATTCTTTTTAGCATTAGCTAAGTCTTCACCATGCATTTTATAGAAATCATCCATAATCTTCAATGAATCAACGCTATTGCCCGCTTTCTCTGCCCTTGCGAATGCCTCTTTTTCCTTCTTTTCCAATCTACTAGCATTGTAAGTAGGAAAAAGTAAAATTAGTGCAGCTATTATTGGAAGCACAATGAGAGCAATTTTACCTAAATGTTTTTTCAAAAAAACCTCCATTTATATAATTAAAAACAACATCTTATTTATAAAAAAACGTAAATTTATTCTATTCTTTATATTTATTACCCACTAACTTAAAACTATTTGTTTGTTTTCCACTATTTTTAAAAACAATAAAACAGTTTGCACTGTTTTTACTAAATATAAAGATTACAAATTTAACTCTATTCTTGCAATTATCAAAAGAAAATATTTAAAAATCTTTATTTTCTTTAAAAAAACGTATTTTTTTTACGTAAGTAATAATTGTTTTTCGTATTTTAATTGTTTTATAATTGATACAATAAAAATATGGATAATTTTAACTTCCTAAATAAGACTCTCAATATTTCAGAAATTTTTTATTCTATTCAAGGTGAAGGAACACGAACAGGTATGCCTTGCGTTTTCGTTCGTTTAGCTGGCTGTAATTTAAGGTGTAAATGGTGTGATACAATCTATGCACAAGATATAAACAGCGAACAAAAAATGAGTTTTAACGAAATTTTAGAAAAGATATATTCATACGACTGTGATTTTATTGAATTTACAGGTGGCGAACCTCTTATGCAAGAACAAGTAGTGGAGCTTATGAACTTTATCGCTCAAAAAAAATTCACAGTAGCTATAGAAACAAACGGCACATTTTCTATAAAAGAGCTCTCACCTAATATCATTAAAATTATAGATATTAAATGTCCTTCATCAAATATGGAAAAATATAATTTATGGGAAAATTTTCAACATATTACTAAAAATGATGAGCTGAAATTTGTAGTAGCTAGTGAAGAAGATTTCGCTTGGAGTGAAGAAATTATTGTACGTCACAAGTTATTAGAAAAAACGCCTAATATACTATTTTCAGCAATAAGTTCTTGCTTCTCATACGAAAAATTAGCAAAATTAATTCTTAATTCCAACTGTAACTATAGGATGCAATTGCAATTACACAAGATTATCTGGGGTGAAGATTCTGTCGGTGTTTAAAAGAATTAATCTTTCATTAATCATAACGTTCTAACTTAAAGCTCTCGCCTAAATATAACCTACGCACTTCTTCATTGTTAGAAATATATTCCGCTGTTCCCGATATATATATATTACCATCAATTAAGATATAAGCTCTATCTGTAATTGATAATGTTTCATGAACATTATGATCTGTAATCAGAACGCCTATTCCTTTTTTACGGAGCTCTCTTACTATGTTCATAATATCTTCAACAGCAATCGGATCTATACCAGCAAAAGGTTCATCTAACAAAATAAATTTAGGATTAGAAGCTATTGTGCGCGCTATTTCACAACGGCGTCTTTCGCCTCCAGATAGCATATAACCTTTACTTTTACGAATATGTGCAATATGAAAATCTTCAAGAAGTTGTTCTAATCTTTCTTTCCGTTCCGCTCTACGCATATTTTGCAATTCTAAAATTGCCATAATATTATTTTCTACCGTCATCTTACGAAAAACAGAAGCCTCTTGTGGCAAATAACTCAATCCAAGCTTTGCTCTTTTATACATAGGCTTATTTGTAATAACAGTATCATTTAACTTTACTATTCCAGAATTAGGACTAATCATTCCGACTATCATATAAAAAGTAGTCGTTTTCCCTGCTCCATTAGGACCAAGTAAACCTACAATTTCGCCTTGCTTTATTTCTAAAGAAACACCTTTAACAACTGTACGTTTTTTATATCTTTTTACTAATTTTTCTGTACTTAATATCGAATTATTTACTTGATTTTGCATATTTCAAAATATTATTTATGTAACTAATACCAATCTGAATAATATATTAGTTTTAAAATTCCCCTTCCCAAAAGGGGTAGCAGGCGAAGCCTGACGGGGTAGTTAATAACCACACCCTATCGCGGGTACTCCTCTACAAGAGGAGAATTTATTCAAAATGGTATAATATAAATTTATTTTTATAACGTATCGCTATTTATAATATCTAACATATAATTTAGTAATACGTTCCGCATATAAGTTTTAGTAAATCTACGTATCGGAACTTTAATTGTAATAAATTCGTTTTCTTCTTTTCCTCCTAATTTTTGAATAGTGATAATAAATGCATGTGCATCAAAACTTACTTCTATAGAATTTTCCGTCTGTAAAGCAATATGAGTAATAATTACTTTAAAATATCTGCTTACATCTCTACAACTCGTATCACTTAAGTTATCTATATATTTTAGCTCATAGCTCCTATTATCTTTTAATCTGTTTACTTGCGGAACAATATTATTTTCTATATAATTTCGTACAATCTCATATCTTTGAAAAATTTCATCAAATTTTTGATATTTAGCTAATTCACATTCTTTTTTTTCTTTAAGTTTTTTATCTAAACGGAAATTATATATTTTTAACTTTTTTTTCACTTCTGAAATTTGTTCCTTGGTATCCCGAAAACAAACTTCGGTATATTTGTTATTAATATCGTAGTCGTATTTATTTTGCCTTGTTTTTATCATCACAATTCCTATATTTCTCAAGATTTATTTCGAATAGATTGCTACTTTATTTTTTTGAGTTCTAGCTTTAAGCCAATCTAACATTTTCTCTTTTTCTTTATCTCTAATATGTTTTTTAGCTTCTACTGCCGCAACTAATGTCGTATCGTATGATTTTGTACTGTCGTTATACTGCAAACCGTAAGAAAGTATCATTTTTTCTATATTCGGAAATATAACTTCTACTTCATCGTTAATTTTCATATTTAGATGATTAATTTTCTCATAATTTTGCAATTGTAATTGTAATTCATCGATTTTTTTATCTTTTGCTTGCAAACGTTGCTCGCTATTTTTATAAAAATCTTCCATAACTAATGCTTTTATACTTCCTAAGTCTAAAGAATCTCTATTGTTCCCTTGTCTTAAAATCAAGGTAGTTTCTTGTAAATCATAATTAATCATTTTGTCTTTCGCTACTGCTAAATCTTCACTTTTAACAGGTTCACCTATCAAAAGTACTTCTATTTTACGTTCAGAAAAATTAATGTCCGTATTAATAATTTGCGTATTATCAAATGTTAATTCTTTTTGAATAAATTTCTTAGCGGAATTTTCAAAAATACTTGTTCTAATTATGTTATAAGCCATATAGATACTTGGAATAAGAGTAACAATTACAACCAACATAACATACCTTTTAACCTTTTCGCTTTTTACTCCGTCAGATTGATTATGAACAGTTGATAATTTAAATATTCTGCAACCAATATAAGTAGCGAAACTTATAAATACGCTATTTATAAAATAGAGATAAAATGCACCGAGAAAATAATTTAATTGCCATGTAGCTAGCGCGTAACCTGCCGTACAGAGTGGTGGCATAAGAGCTGTTGCAATCGCAACGCCCGGCACAACATTTCCTCTGTCTCTGCTTGCAACCGCAACAATTCCCGCCATACCGCCGAAAAGTGCTATAAGTACATCATAAGTAGTAGGATATGTTCGCGCTAAAAGCTCTGAACTAGCTTCACTTAAAGGAGATATATAAAAATATATACTCGATGTTATTATCGAAATAATAGTAGCAATTGCAAGGTTCTTAAAAGATCTTTTTATTAAATTAAAATCTTGTATACCAACTCCAAGTCCGATACCCATAATTGGACCCATTAAAGGCGAAATAAGCATCGCACCAATAATAACAGCAGTAGAGTTTGTGTTCAATCCTAAAGAAGCTATAAAAATAGCAAAAATTAGAACCCAAAGGTTAGTACCTTTAAATTCAACTCCTTTGCGTATTTGCTCAATTGTTTGTAATTTTAATGCGTCGTTAGCGTGTAAATCAAAACGATCAACTAAAAAACGTCGCAATATTACTAAAAGTCTTTTTATTTTATAATTCATAATTTAAATGAATATATTTAAGTTAAATCGTTATGACCAATTAATAGAAGTATGTTGCAATAATGATTGAATATAAACTTTTGCATCTTGCGAGAAATTATTACGTCCTAAATTTACAGTATTTAATTTGTTTAATTTTTTAATACTTTCAGGCAGTTTTTCAATTTCATTTACACTAATATCAAGTTCCGTTAAATTTGTTAAGTTACCTATACATTCTGGTAAGCAATATAAATCATTTTTATATAGCAAAAGTTTTTCTAAGTTCTTCAAATTACAAATACTTTCAGGCAATTCCGATAGCAAGTTATTATATGCACGTAACTTGGTAAGAGAAGTCATATTACCAATATCTGCAGGTAATGAAATTAGATTGTTTTGATGAACTTCTAATTTAGATAAATTAGTAAGTTTCGTTATAGATGCAGGTAACTGTTTCAAATTACCACCACCTGCATTTAGACTTTTTAAATTTATTAAATTACCTATATTTTCGGGCAAAGCATTCAAACGATAATTTTCGGCAAGAATTAACTCTTCTAAACTCAAAATATTACAAATTGTATTCGGCAATACCGTAAGATTATTATTACTGACACTTAAAACCTTAAGCTTTGAAAAACTCCCTATTTCATCAGGGAATGCTTGCAAACTATTCCAACTTAAAATTAATGTTTCCATTTTAGATAGCTTTGCTAAACAACTTGGAATTTTAGTTAATTTATTTCCACTTATGACTAACTTTTTTAAATTAGATAATTCTACTATCTCCTCTGGAATTTCAGTAATTTCATTATTATATAGAGATAGTTCTTCTAAATTTTTAAAATTAAATATCTCTTCAGGGAATTTTGTTAAGCCTTTATAATGTAAGCCAAGTTTTTTAACAGCATTAGGGTTTTCCATTGCTGTTTCAATGCAGTAAAAAAAATCAGTATTAGTATCCATAAATACCACTCCTTTCAAATTTATTGGTTATGTAAATCAAAATTATTTTTCTATTTGTTTTAAAGCTTGCTTTGCTACATCAGTAAATAGCATCGCACCCTTTGATAATATATTTTCATCAGGATTTAACATAGGATTATGCAATCCATATTTAGTTTCGTTTGCTTTTACAGCACCTAAAAACCAAAAACACGAGGGAACTTTTTCCGAAAAATATGCAAAATCTTCCGCTAATAGCTTAGGTTCGCATTCTTTTACTTGCGTTTCACCAAAAAGTTTTATCGCACTATCAAAAACAATATCAACCGCTTCCCGACTATTTATTAAAGCAGGATAGCCATGCTTAATTTCAACCTCGCATTTAGCGCCATAAAGTTCGGCAATTGTCGCACTTTTTGTAACTATAATTTCTTCAATTTCTTTACGTAACTTTTTATCAAAAGTACGCATAACTCCTTGCATTTCTAAAACATCTGGGAAAATATTCGTAGTATTTCCTCCATTTATCGCACAAATGGAAATTACAAGCGGCACAATCGGATTGCGAAATTTACTATTTATTGACTGCATAAAATTTACAATATTTGCAGCCGCCAAAACTACATCATTTCCTAAATGTGGCTGTGCCGCATGAGAAGCTTTTCCTTTTACCTTCCAAAACAATTCATTTGTTGAAGCCATAGCTTCTTTACGCGGAATATGCACTGTACCCGCTTCTTGCATCGGATCTATGTGCATTGCAAAAACATACTTAACATCAGGTGAAGCTAGTACACCCTCTTGTATCATAAGAGTTGCTCCGCCGGGTAAAACTTCCTCAGCAGGCTGAAAAATTAAACGAACTTTTCCCAATAATTCTCGCTCACTAGCTTTAAGCAACTTTGCAGCTCCAAGCAACATAGCTAAATGCATATCATGACCACAAGCATGCATCTTGCCCGCATTTTTAGAAGAAAATTCTAAACCTGTCTTTTCAGTAATAGGTAAAGCATCTAGCTCTGCACGTAAAGCTACACAATTTTCTCCAAACCCAATATCGGCAACTATGCCCGTTTTGCAAATCGTCTTATGGGGAATATTATAGCTATCTAATATAGAAGAAATATACTTAGAAGTCTCAAACTCATTATATCCCAATTCGGGATTAGAATGTATGTGCCGCCTGTATCCAACTAATTCAGATTGAAACTCTTCTGCTGAAAAAACCATAGTAAAATATAACGTATTTTAGCGAAATTTATTGCATTAAAAAAACAAAAGATTTATTGATTAGATGATGCGTATTTGTCCAAAACTTGCAATAAAGCTGAAAAATCTTTCGGATAATCCGCACTTATTGTAATTCTATCTTTTGTTATATGCGAAAAAGTGATTTCACGACTATGCAAAGTAGGACGCGATATAATAGGAGCTTCGACACTTCCTTTCTTTAACTTAAATCGTTTCTTGAGCGAAGAAACAAAAAAACTCGACGCATTACCATAAAAATCATCAACTAAAAGCGGATAACCTATTGCTGCAGTATGAACTCTTAACTGATGTTGACGACCCGTGAGAAGACGTGCGCTAACTAAAGTAGCATTACGATAACGCTTTTCAACTTTCAAAATAGTCAAAGATTCTTTACCACGAGCCGACGGAATTACACCACCTTTCTTTGCAGAATTTTGCAGCAAAGGAATATCTATTTCCATTTCGTCCTGTCGCAAAACACCCGATAAAACTGCAGAATAAATTTTGTTAATCTGACGATTGTGAAATTGCTCATTCAACGCAAAATGTGCTTCTTTGGTGCGAGCAAATAAAATAACACCCGTAGTTCCATAGTCTAATCTGTGAACAACAAAAATCTCTCCATACTGAGCTTTAAGTAACTTACTCAAAGACGGAAGATTAGGATTATACCTATCTGGTATTGTCAGTAAATTCGCAGGCTTGTTAATTGCAACTACATATTCGTCTTCATATATTATATTTAGTTTTTCCATAAAAACTGTTTAACTTAGCAAAATGCAAATATACACACTTTCTAAAATATATACAAAAAGATAATTAATATCATTTTAATTATATATCAGTTCAAAAATTCCCCCTTGGAACGATGGAGTGGCAAATGAAGTTTGACGGGATAGTCATTTTTTACCGCACAGCAATAATTATAAAATGTAGAATGGCATAATTATTGTTGATAAAAACAATTATGAAAATCGCTTTTTTATCATCTTTTTTTCCACATACAACTGAAATTTCTGAAGGAAACGCTGCTCTATATCGTATTTTAGAAAGAAATAACGAAACAAACCTCTTTAATTTCTCGTTACTTTATCCTGAAATACTATTCCCAGAGCTGCAAGAAATAAGCAATAACAAAGTTGCAGATAACGTTCAATCTCAACAATTGCTCAATAGTGTGAACCCAGCTAGCTACTATTCTACAGCTAGTGCGATAAAAGACTTTAACCCCGATTTATTTTTATCAAGATATTGGATGCCATTTTTAGGACTTTCCCTTGGTTCCGTTGCAAAATTTATAAGAAAAAGTATTATATACAAGAAAAGGAATACAAAGTTTATAGGATTAATTGACAATATGCAAGCGCCTAATCCGCAGTTATTAGAAAGTAAAAATAATTCGCTATACGTCAAAAATCACGACGCTTTTATTACTTTTTCATCTGAAGCTACTGCCGATCTACTTGCTATTAATCCGTCGGCATTGTTTATAGAACATCCTTTCCCTATCTATTCGTATATAGCTACTAAAACAGATAAGATAACAGCACGGAAAACACTCGGCATACCGCCAAATAAAAAAGTTATGCTATATTTTGATGAAATCCGCGAATATAAAGGCATAGATCTATTAATTAAAACAATAGCTAATCTACCTGACGAATATCACTTGATTTTAGTAGGTGAAGCTAAAACAAGCTTCGATTATTTCCAAAGAATGATTGATGAACATAATGTAAAAGATAAAATTAGCTCGTTTGTACGTAAAATTAATGAAAATGAAGTACATGTTTTCTATTCCGCAACTGACGTAGTAATACAACCAAGTAAAGAACAACCGAAAAGAAACGTTATATCTTCAGCCTTAAATTATAATATACCAATAATTAGTAACGACACGGCAAATGCAAATAAGTTAATTGAAACAAATAAGTTGGGAATAGTAATTCAAGATATGTCTGTTGAAAATTTAAGTAGTGAAATTAATAATTATTTTGAAAAAAACTTACAAAACACAATAGCCGAATCAATACAAAAATTTAAACACTTCGCTTCATGGGAAAGTGTCGCTGCAACAATTTATTATCTATATGATGTGTTAATTGGAAAAGAAAAAAATATTATGTATTAAATAACTCTAAAATATTATCTCTGTGATAAAATATTCTTAACTGCTAACTTAACAAAACCATTAGAGATATCTAATTCTTTCTTAGCTATACCCAGATCAACATCTGCTAACAACATAACTAACGCTTCTTTTACTTGCCAATTCGTTTGTAACAAAATTTTCTCTGCCTCATCTAATTCAACATCTGCTAACAACATTAAAATACGCTTAGATCGCTCACGAAGTTTGTTATTCGTCGGCATTAAATCAACCATTATATTGCCATAAGTTTTACCCATTTTCACCATAGCAGCTGTTGTAAGCATATTCAAAACCATCTTCTGTGCTGTAGCCGATTTCATTCGCGTAGAACCTGCTATAACTTCCGCACCTACATAAGGACAAATTAAAATATCAACTGCTTTGATATTCATCATATTCAACATTTTCTCACGCCTATTTGTTGTAATTAAAATAGTCGTAGCACCTCTCATTTTCGCTGCTTTTATAGAACCTAATACAAATGGAGTACGACCCGAAGCTGCTAAACCACAAACAACATCTTTTTCAGTAACTCCTATTTTATCTATAAGATGCTCTCCATCTTCAAAAACATCTTCAGCACCTTCTATTGCACGAAATGCAGCTTCCTTGCCACCCGCAATAAAACCTTGCACTAGATCCGGCGAAACACCAAAAGTTGGCGGACATTCCGCAGCATCTAAAACACCAAGACGACCACTCGTACCAGCTCCAACATAAAACAAATGTCCACCACTACGAAAACTTTTTACAATCTCTTTAACTGCTAAAGAAATATAAGGAATCTCTTTTTTTACCGCCAAAGAAACTAACGCATCTTCAGCATTCATCACTCCTAAGAGCTCTTCTGTACTAAGTAAATCTAATTTAGAAAAATCAGAATTTATTTGCTCCGTATCTAAATTAGAAATCTCCTCAAAAAGCTTGTTCTCTTTCATATTATTACTGTAATACAAAAAATATACCAAAAACACTTTATACCATTTTTGACAACAATTTTTTGACTACCCCGAGCTAGCGCTTGTCACCCCTTCGTCCCGAAGGGGAATTTGCAGCCCAATCTTATAATCAAAAAAATCATATAAATCACAGTTCAGACAAACTTAAGAGAAATTTGTATTATTTAATTTGGTATTATAAAAAAAAGCGAGGTCAAGCTGACCTCACTTTTTTAATTTCATTTACGAATTCACTATTCAACAGAAATTGCGATTTCTTTTGATTTTTTCTCGGCTTTTTTCGCCAAAGTGAGAGTGAGTATTCCACAATCAAAATTTGCTTTCACATCTTCCGTATTAACATATTCCGGAATCATAAATCTGCGTTCAAATTTTCCATAAACTCTTTCTGTTAAATGGAATTGAGATTTATCGACAATCTGTTCTTGTTTTTTCTCACCTTTTACGGTTAATATATTGTTAGAGTCGATATTAACAGAAATATCTTCTTTTTTTACACCGGGCAATTCGGCAGTAATTTTAACTGCTTCATTTGTCTCGGAAATATCAAATTTTGTATTGAATACAGATGCATCACTAGGAATAAGGTCGTATTCTCTATCAAAATCATTTAATGTTTTTGTTGCCATTCTAAAAAATGGACTTAAAAAGTTTGGGCTTAAAATAAGTGATCTCATTTTTATTTCTCCTATATTTAAATTATTTATTAATATTGTTTCTATTCATTTCGTTTTCAATTAACGAATCTAATAAATATAATACGAAAAGTATGCCAAACTTTATGTAACGCCATTCTGTCTCAAAACACTCTTAATTCAAATTAAAACTAGGACTAAATTTCGGACTTTTTGTCAGCAAGCCAAAAGCAATATCAAGTGATACGACTTTTTGTCAGGTTAATTTAACGCTTCATATACCTTTTTTAGTTGCATAGCCATTTCAACATTATGCACACGAATTATTTTGATAGATTTTTCTTTTAATAGCAGTGAATGAAATAATATTGTTGCTATATCTCTATCAGTCGGTGTATTTTCCGAGATAACTTCGCCTATAAATCTTTTTCTTGATATTCCAAGCAAGTGTGGTAAACCAAGTTTATCAAAATAATTAAAATTTTTCAAAAGAGTTAAATTATCTTCTTTGTTTTTTCCAAATCCAATTCCGATATCAGCAATTATATCTTTCACTCCCATATCTTTTGCTATGTTTATTTGTTTTTCTAAGAATGCAAAGACTTCTTCAACTACATTTTTATAATAGCAATCATCATGTTCTCTAAAGTGCATAACAACTAGTTTTATATTATGCTTAGCTGCTATTTCTGCTATTTTGCGGTCACAGGTTAGTCCTGAAACATCATTAATATAGTCGATATCATACTTAACGAGCTCTTCTGCTACTTCTGCTCTTCTTGTATCAATAGATATTTCTAGTTTGGGGTAATTTTTTCTTAATTTTTCAATAATAGGTTTTACTCTTTCAATTTCTTCTTCAATAGAAACTTCGTTTGAATTAGGTCTTGTACTTTCACCGCCAACATCAATAATATCGGCACCGTTTTCTATCATTTCTACAGCTTTTTGATAAAGAAATTCTGTAGAATTTTTTCCTATTCTTTCATTCTTACCGTCGGAGAATGAATCGGGAGTAGCATTTAGAATTCCCATAATTTTCGGGAACTGATATATATTATTTTCCATATTTTTTTATGTTTTATTAAAAAAACGTTACTCAGTTAAAACTAAGTAACGTTATATCATATTATTTTTTATTTATTATTTTTATTTTACTTCCCAACTTTCGCTTCCTGCTAACAGAGTCATCAAATCAGCATCGTGATCGTAATGTTTTGCTAATTGTGCTTCTGTTCTTTCCAAGTATGTTTCTATATTGTCTAAATCTAAAATAACTCCCATAGGTCTAGGTAATGTTGTATCATAGCTCATATTAGATAGCAAGAAAGCCATATATGAATCGCGTTTGTTATGAACTAACACATCGTTTAACGAGTATTTTCCAGTGTTAAGAGGAACAACCTTAGGTCTTGCACCGTCCATCATAATACCTTTATCGTTATCTTTTCCAAATACAATTGGCTTACCATGTTCGAGCCATACAGTAGTTTCTTTTCTAATTTCTTTATCGCTAAAATCTTTTAGAGCATTATCGTTAAAAATCAAGCAATTAGTATAAATTTCTAAGAAAGAAGCACCTTTATGCTTATGTGCTTCCATCATTAAATGTTGCAATGATTTCGGATCAGTTGCCGTTCCTCTAGCTACAAAAGTAGCACCTGCTCCTGTAGCTAATGTAGTAGGTTCAAAAGGATCATCTAATGCACCAAGTGGTGAAGATTTTGTTTTCAAACCGACGCGTGAAGTAGGTGATTGTTGTCCTTTAGTCAAACTATATATTTCATTATTAAACAGCAGAATATTTAAATTCATATTTCTTCTGCAAGCATGGATAAAGTGATTTCCACCTATACTCAAGCAGTCGCCGTCACCAGTAACAACCCATACAGATAAATCGGGGCGTGCTAGTCTAAGTCCTGAAGCTATAGGAATTGCGCGTCCGTGAATTGTATGATAAGCAAAATTGTTCATATAATATGGAAAGCGACTCGAGCATCCAATTCCACTAACGATAGCTATTTTTTCTTTAGGTATGTTCATTTCAGCTAAAGTTTTTTGCAGCTGAGCAATAATAGAATAGTTACCGCAACCTGGACACCAACGAACTTCAGCAGCTGATCTAAAATCTTTTGCCGTTAAATTTTCTGCAGAAGTCGGTGTTAAGTTTAGAATATCTTGATATGTCTTCATAGTTATTTACCTCCTTGATTAAGCATTTCTAGGACTTTGTTCTCTATTTCGTATGCTTTAAATGGAATACCCATAAGTTTATTTAATTTATGTACTTTCTTTAGGAATTTACCTTGTATAATAACGCTCAATTGTCCATTATTTGTTTCTGGAATTAGAACTCGTTCAAAATTATTTAATATTTCACCTAAGTTTTTAGGGAATGGATTCATATATCGTAAATGTGCAGTAGATACTTTTTTGCCTTCACTACGCAATTTGTCGGTAGCTGCTTTTATAGCTCCATAAGTACTTCCCCAACCAAGAACTAAAATATCTCCTTTTTGTTCGCCTTCAACTTCCAAAAGCGGTATATCATTTGCTATATTATCAACTTTCTTTTGTCTAATTTCTACCATAACTTGATGATTTGCACCATCGGAAGATACAGCACTGCCATTATTTTGTTTTTCTAATCCGCCTATTCTATGCTCTAAATTCGGTGTTCCCGGTATAGCAAACATACGAGCTAAAGTTTTTTCATCTCTCTTATAAGGTTGAAAACCTTCAGGATCAGTAACAAAATATTTTGTCAAATCAGGCAATTTATCTATATCTGGTAAACGCCAAGGCTCTGTTCCTTGCGCTAGATAACCATCTGTCAAAAGTATAACCGGTGTCATATATTTAGTAGCAATTCTTGAAGCTTCTATAGCTAAATCATAGCAATCTGCACAAGATTGAGCAGCTAAAATTGGCATTGGTGCTTCGCCATGTCTTCCGTACATAGCTGTAAATAGATCTGATTGTTCAGACTTAGTTGGAATACCTGTAGAAGGACCTGCTCTCTGAACATTAACAATCACTAACGGTATTTCTGCTATAACTGCAAATCCCATAGCTTCTATTTTCAAAGAGAAACCAGGACCAGAAGTAGTTGTAACAGCAAGATTTCCACCTAAAGCTGCTCCTATAGCAGAACAAATTCCACCTATTTCATCTTCTGCTTGTAAATGTCGTACTCCATACTTCTTGAAACCAGCCAAAAAATGTAAGATTTCCGTAGCTGGTGTAATAGGATACGAACCAAGGAAGAGAGGCATCTTAGTAAGACGCGATGCTGTTACCATTCCTAAAGCTACTGCTTCATTTCCTGTTATATTGCGATATATTCCTTTCGGCTTATCCATAGGTGGTACAATAAATTGAGTGTCGAACTCAGGACTATTTGTCGCATAGTCGTATCCACACTGCAAAGCACGAGTATTAGCTTCTAAAACTTTAGCTTTTTGCCCAAATTTACGTTTTAACCAGTCAAAAGAAGAGTCTAATTTTCTATCTAATAGTTTGCAAACTACTCCTAAAGTAAAAATATTTCTCGAACGTAGTATGTCTTTTGGCATTAAATTTAAATCTGACAGAGCTTTTGTCAGTTCTTCTCTTATATCTATAGAAACTAATTTATATTTTGCCAAAGAACCGTCCTCAAGCGGATTGTTTGCATATCCAGCTAATGTTAAGTTCTTCTCGTCAAAGCCATTAATATCTGCTATAATAATAGCATTTTCAGTCAAATTACTTAAATTAACTTTTAATGATGAAGCATTTAATGCTATCATAAGATCTATTCTGTCGCCCATCGTAGTTATAGGCTTTGAGCCTATATGCACCTGATAAGCAGATACTCCATAAAGTGTGCCTTCCGGAGCACGTACTTCTGCCGGATAATCCGGAAAAGTATTAACATCGTTACCATATTCGCCACTTAAAACTGACAGTTGCGTACCAACTAGCTGCATTCCATCACCTGAATCACCAGCAAATCGTATGGTTAAATTATCCAATGTTTTTTGTTTTTTTTCCATTTTAAAATGAATGATTTTTTATTAAAATATGATGAATATTCTTATAATTTTTCTGTTTTTCGTTAAAAACATAAATAATATTAATTCAAACTTAACAAATAATTTTGAATTAAAAAAAGATTTATATAAATTAAGTTATATATTATCAAAAATGTTCAAAAAAACATTTTTGTTATGTAGCTATAAATAAATTTATAAAATTAAGAAAAATTATAAAAAAATGAACTCTTATCATTATTCTTTCAAAGAGTCCATTTTTTTAATTTCAATACTAGATAATTTTAGAACTAAATTAACTATTTAGTGCATCAATTATTTTTTGTGCAATTTCAATTCCAACTCTATCTTGTGCTTCGTTAGTTGAAGCTCCGATATGTGGAGTAACTGAAACGCGTGGATGATTAATTAATTCTTTTTGTGCATCTGTTATCGGCTCATTCATAAATACATCTAATCCTGCTCCTAAAACTTTACCTTCTTTAAGTCCATTTAGTAAAGCAGTTTCTTCAACAACACCACCACGCGCACAATTGATTATAACAACTCCTTTTTTCATTTTTGCAATTTCAGGAGCTCCTACTGCCGCTGGCTCACCTTTAATTAAAGGCATATGCAACGAAATGAAATCTGCATTTGCAAGAACTTCATCTTTGTCGCAAAGTTTTACGTCCATATCGGTAGTATTAACAAATGGGTCAAAAGCAATCACTTTCATACCAAGTCCTAATGCGCGTTTAGCACATTCACGACCTATGTTGCCAAAACCTAACAAGCCTAAAGTTTTACCTGTTAGTTCAACACCAGCAGCATAGTTCTTTTTAGGCCAATTGCCTGCTCTCATCTCCATAGAACTCACGTTCAAGAAACGAGAAACAGCAAACATATGTCCTATTGCAAGCTCTGCTACAGAAATAGCTGAAGCTCCAGGGGTATTTAAAGTCGGAATACCTTTAGATTTTGCATAAGCAACATCAATATTATCCACACCAACACCGCCACGACCAATAGCTTTAAGTTGAGTTCCCGCATCAATAACTTCTTTTGTTACTTTTGTTGCTGAACGAACGATAATTGCATTATATTTAGCAATTTCTACTAATAATTCTTCCGGAGTAAGTTTTTGTTCTACTACTTCCAATCCGGCTTTTCTCATTAGATCGGAACCTACTTTTTCAATTCCGTCTGTTACAATTACTTTCATAGTTTATAGAGTTTTAATATAAGGTGAAAAAAATTTATTGTTCTTTCTCGTCAATTACCCAAACTTTTATAGAAGTCATAACCTCTGAATGAAGTTTAACTTTCACATCAAAGATACCTAATGTTTTTATTGTATCTTCAATAAGAATATATCTCTTATCTATATCAAATCCTTTTGCAGCAAGTTCTTCAGCAATCATTTGATTTGTAACTGAACCATAAAGTTTGCTGTCTTCGCCGACTTTCATCTTAACAGTAATTTGCGTATCAGAGATTTTTGCAGCTAATAGTTTAGCATCTTCTTTTGTTTTTTCTACTTGTTTCAAATATTGTTTTTTCTCTATCTCAATCCTTTTGATAGCTCCTTCCTTAGCTAAATAAGCATAACCACGCGGAATAAGATAATTCCTTGCATAGCCATCTTTTACATTAACTATATCTCCAATCTTGCCAAGATTATCAACATTTTTCCTAAGAATTATTTTCATTATTTTTCCTCCTCAACTTCTTGATTAGCATCAGAATTTTCTACTTCTTCTTTCACTGTTGACTTTGTTGTGTCTTCATCATCATAAGTAGTTTCATCGTCATCGTCCTCTAAATCATCATCTATATCATATTCTGTTGCTTTCTTATTGAAACGAGAACCTCCCGAAGTATCATCTGACGCTGATGAAATCGTAGTTTCACCAGATTTTCCTTCTGCTAATGAACGTTCCCTACGATATTCACGTAATGCACTGCTAAGCTGAAGTGTTAAATGCCTTAAAATAGTATCTTCAAGCGTTAAAAAACGCTCTAAAGAAGGAAGTATGCTCGGAACTGAATTGAAAATTAAATGGACATAATATCCATTGTATTTCTTGTTTATAGGATAAGCTAAGCGGCGGCGACCCCATTTGTTTTTTTCTTCTATCTCGCCACCATAATTCTCTAAGTAATTTGTAATTTTTGTAATTACTGCATCAATGTCTGGATCTTCAAGTGCCGCATTAATAATGATGGTTGTCTCGTAGACACGGCGTAAACTCATTTGAACTCCTAAGTTTATTTAAATTTTGAAAATATTTATAATAATGAACTTCAAAAATACGTTTTTTTTATCTAAAAAACAAATAATTCTAAAATTTATTGTATTTTTTATGCTTTTTTATCTAAAAAAACAACAAACCGACAATTACAAGAACTGTAAAAAGTAAAGTTAAAAATGTTAATATTGGCATCTGTCTATCTAAAATTTTACCTGTTTCTTTTGTAATTGCTGATATATGGAACAAAAAGATAGGAAAAGATAAAATAAAAAGATAAGCAGAAAAATTTGCATCTATCTTGTTCATATAGCAAATCATTGCAACAAATGCTGAAATTATCAAAAATATATGATAAAT
Source organism: Ignavibacteria bacterium (assembly GCA_012518115.1). Classification (GTDB taxonomy): domain Bacteria; phylum Bacteroidota; class Ignavibacteria; order Kapaibacteriales; family UBA2268; genus JAAYTD01. The sequence continues at coordinate 32,526 of JAAYTD010000088.1, forward strand.
CTTTGCTTTTCGCAAACCTATCTTCACAGGAATAGTAATTTTACCATGATTTTTATCATTCTCAACATCTCGCATATTATTCAAATTTAAAACTGCTACAGATAAAAAACCAACAGAAAAAGCTGGTAAAAATATTGCAAAGTTTATACTGTTACTCATTAAAAAATAACTACCTACAGTGCTTACTAAACCAAAAAAAACAAACACAAAAATATCACCTAAACCCTTATAGCCATAAGCATTTTTTCCCAAAGTATAAGCTAAAGCCGATAAAATAGAAAGCAAACCAAGAAATATAAACAACAAACTATTTAATGTTAAAACATCCCAAACAGTATAAATTAAACTTAAACCGAAAACTATTGATAGCATGATAAAAAGAAATATCATTTGCCGAATGTTAGATATAGATAATTTTCCCTGTTGCAGACTTCTAATAGGACCTACCCTGTTCGCATTGTCCGTTCCTTTTTTAATATCTCCTAATTCATTGGCAAGATTAGATAAAATTTGCAAAGAGAGAGTCGTAGCTATTGCAAAAACAAATGTATATACATTAAACTTTTCTTCCGAAAATGCTATAAAAGAGCCCATAATTATTCCTGAAACCGACAAAGGCAGCGTTCTCAAACGAAAACTTTTTATATAATATTTTAATTTACTCAAGATTTTACTCCTACATAAATAGTAGATATACCAAATGTTAGACGGTGTTGCACTAAATCAGTAAAACCCGTACAAGACATTAGCTCTAAAAATTCCTTACTTTGCGGAAAAGATGAAACAGAATTGGGAAGATATTCATAAGCAGACTTATTACCGGAAATAGCACCACCTAAACGTGGTAAAATATTCTTAAAATAAAGTCCGTACAATTGTTTCATAGGAAAAATAATAGGACGAGAAAACTCTAAAATAATAACTTGCCCACCAGAACGTAAAACGCGATGCATTTCACTCAGTCCAAGAGATAAATTTTCAAAATTGCGAACACCAAAAGCAACTATAACAGCCGAAAAATATCCGTCAGGAAACTCTAATTGTTCGCTATCACCATAACGAAAAGATACTTTACCACTTACCCCCTTTTTTGTCGCCTTTTCTGTAGCTATATTAAACATATTTTCCGAAATATCAACTCCTATAAGCTCCTTAGCTCCATGTTTCACAGCTAAAAACGAAAAATCACCAGTACCACAAGCAATATCAAGAACACGTTCTAAGTTCTGCTTTTTAATGTACTTGATAGCTTTACATCGCCAAATTTTATCTATATTAAACGATAACAAATGATTTAAAAAATCATATTTCGGTGCAATATTATTAAAAAGCCTCCTTATATTTTCTTTTTTTGCCATAATACAAAACTAAGGTTTTTTTATTAAAAATCATTGCTATTTTTATAAGACTTTTTTAATAAAACAATAGATTATTTCTACTGACAAGTTTATTTACTTGTTTTTTAAAATACAATTATTGATAAAAATACACATTTTATCAAACAGAAATGTTTTAAAAACAGTATAAAAAAAAACTTAGCGGCATTTGCTAGCTAAGTTTTTTATATATACATTTACATTTAAACTATATAAATTTTAATTATGATCCATTTCAACTTGAACAAAATCAAGTTCTATAGGTGTCTTACGTCCTAATATCCCCACTTCTACTTTAAGCTTTTGTTTATCATTATTAACTTCTTTTATAACGCCCGAAAAACCTGTAAATGGTCCGTCAACTACCTTGACCGGATCATTCTCACTAAATATTTGTCCCATTGTTTCTATTCCGGCACGTCCTTCTACTATTCCAAAGACACGTTCAACTTCACTTAATTGCAATTGAGCAGGTGCATTTTTTCTTCCAAGGAAATTCATGACTCCTGTTATGCTTGTAACCATATCTATAATCTTCTTATCAAGATTAGCTTTAATTAATATATAACCTGACAAAAAGTTACGTGTTTTTGTTCTACGTTTTCCATTTTTTACTTCAAAAACAGTTTCTAACGGAACAACTACATCACTTATTTTATCTTGCAATTCAAGCCGTTTAATTTCTGCATCGATAGCTTGTTTGATACGGTTTTCATGTCCTGTAAAAGTTCTTATACAGTACCATTTCAAATCGTCATCTAATTGTTCCAATTCGCTTGCGTTATTTTCTTTATTTACTGTTTCCATACTATCTTCTCGCTAGTTCTTAAAAGAGTAATTTTAACAATCTAACTACTATTTCGTCAACAATGAAAGTAAAAACAACGAACAAACCACACACTACAATAACTACTCCTGTAGATTCTTTAAGTTGTTCTTTAGTTGGCCAAGATACTTTTTTCATCTCGGAATTTACTTCTTTCGAGAACTTTTTTATTTTTCCTACTAATGATGCCATAATTATTTCTCTATATTTTAATATTTGTTTCTTATAAAATGTAACTTGCGGTTTTTGGGACTGCCACTCTATAGTTGAGTTATATCCATAAAGAGCTGATGACGGGACTTGAACCCGTGACCTCTTCCTTACCAAGGAAGTGCTCTACCGCTGAGCTACATCAGCACTATTGTTGTCAATCTATATATTAAGTATCTGTTTAAAGAGATGTATAAAAAAAAGCGGAAAGACCGCTTATTCTTTTGTTACCTTAATACATAGTATAAATATCTTATCTTTTTGAGCGGGAGACGAGACTCGAACTCGCGACATCTTGCTTGGAAGGCAAGAACTCTACCACTGAGCTACTCCCGCTTTATATGGTGGGCAGAGAAGGATTCGAACCTCCGTAAGGCATGGCCTAACAGATTTACAGTCTGTCCCGTTTAACCGCTTCGGTATCTGCCCATCATTTTATAGAGAATACAAAAATAACACTTTTTTTTTATATATGCAAGTTTTTTTTCATTAAATCATCATTTTTTTAGTTTTTTTATATTTTCTTGTCCAAAGAACAAAATAATTTTTTTCATTACTACATAATAAAGTAATAACATTACTCAATATGTATTATATTTTCAGTAAAAAGTTCTGTACTGTTTATTTATAAAAACAGAAATTACCAAGCAATACAGAGATAGTTAAAGATAGAGTTTTTTCATTTTTTCAGTATAAAGAATAAAAAAAACTGTCACTTTTTCTAATAAAATTGATGTTATATTTTGAAAAATTTTTTTTATTTACAAAAAAATCGTAAATTTGTAGTCTTAATATTAAAATTTAAATACGGAATAGAAAAAAATGGCAAAAAAAGAACAGAGAATTACGGTTACTCTTGAATGTACTGAAGCAAGAGCAGAAGGAAAACCTGCTTCTCGCTACACTACTAAAAAGAACAAACAGAACACAAGTGCAAGAATTGAGTTAAAAAAATATAACCCTTTTTTGCGTAGACATACTTTGCATAAAGAAATCAAATAAATGCAAAAAAGAACGAATAATTTTAGAATACAATAATCCTGCATAGCATCAGATTGTTATACAGGATTATTTTTGTATTATTCTGTTTTTATACTTTTGTACTATTTTCATTACGAGAAAACCTATTCCTGCAAGAATAGCTACTATAATCATTATGATCATAATCGCTTTTTGGTAAGTTACAACATATTCATAAACGATACGCCAATCTTTACCAAAATATCCTGCAACTACACATAATATCCCATACCATAAAAAAGAAGAAACGCCTGCTAATACTGTTGTTTTTAAAGCTGGAAGTTTTGCTGTCCCCGCAAAAAACGATATTATAGCACGAGTGCCTGACATAAATCTATTAGCTACAACTAGATAAAACCCAAATCTTTGAAACAATTTATCGATTTTTGCCAGCGCTTTTCGCGAAATAAACTTCAACCTGTTCGCTTCTATAATCTTATCTTCAAACTTATTGCCAAGAAAAAACATAACATAAAACCCAGCGGTTGAGCCTAATGTTGCCCCTAAAATAATAAGCCAAAGATGTCCGCCTTGTATTCCTACAATAGCTGCAATTACAATAGCAAGCACATCAGAAGGGGCAGGAGGGAAAATATTCTCTGTAAATGTTATGAAAAACACAGATAACACTAAAAGAATAAATGGTATCTGAGAAAATAAATTTATATAATACTCGGCAGTTTCCATAAGATATAAGGTAAATACAAAGTTAAAGCATTAAAAATATCCGAAAGTTGTCTTTATAAATTTATCGGTAATTTCACCTTAAATGTTGTACCTTCATCAATCTTAGTATCAAATGATATACTTCCATTTAAATAATCTACGCATCGTTTTGTAATAAATAATCCTAATCCTGAACCTGGAATATTAGTAACTTGAGCAGAACGCACAAAATCTGTAAAAATTTTATCAACTACATCACTGTGTATTCCAGTACCATAATCTTCCACACATATTACAAAACGATCTTTCTCTTGTTTCAAAGTAACATTTATATCTGAATTTTCAGGTGAATAACTTGCTGCATTTGATACTAAGTTGTTTACAATTTGTTTCAACATTTTAGTATCGCTATTAACATTTAGTTTTTCTATTTCCGAAACAAAATGTAAATTATGTAAAGAACAATATGTATTCTTTGCTTCTTTTAAAATACTGCCTAAAGCCTCTACAATATCTACTTTTTCTAATACTACTTGTACCTTTTCTCTATCTTCTAAGAATAGCACATTATCTAATAGTTTAATCATAGTATCTATAGCTAACGTGATATTTTCTTTAGATTTCATAAACTTAGCTTTGTTTTGCGTATCGAAAAATCTTTCAAGTAAATAAGTATAAGTTTGTATAACTGTCAATGGCGTTCTATATTCATGTGAAATGAGCGATATAAAACGAGATTTCATTTCGTTTATTTCTTGTTCTCTTGCCAAAGAAGTTTTTAGTTCTGATTGCATAAACACTAGTTTTGATTGTGCTACGTTAAGTTCCTCTACTTTATTTTCAAGTTGTTGCGAAGTTTCTTGGAGCTCTCTTGTACGCTCTAAAACTTCCTCATCTAATTTAGCATTAAATTCTAATATACTGTGTTCATAATGTTTTCTATCCGTTACATTTAACATTGTTATTAGAACATAGACTATTTCTTCCTCTTCGTTTTTCAAAGGATGCAAAGCTACTTGATAGTATTTCGTAGAATTTTCAAAAGATAAAACACCTTGATTAGTGTATTCCATCTCAAATTGAAAATTCTCACCTGATAAGACGCCTCGAGCTAGTTTCATAAAATCATATTGTTCTATAACAATATTGTTATCTTTCATAGAAGTATTAGTCCATTCTTCCATATATTGAAAATCTTCATTCACTGCTATTAGCTTATATATAAGATCTACATCAAGCAATATCAAAGAACCTTCTTTGAAGTTCGACAAAACAATATCATTTATATTTTTAGTTTCTTCAAGTTGAGCTAATGCGTTCTTTAGATATGTAATATCTTGTAAAATAAGGATGATATGAGAAACGTTACCGTTAGGATCAAATATAGGTGAAATCTTTGTTGAGAAATACATAGGTTTTGATATATATGTACGTAAAATAGGATAGTATCCTTTGTCGAAATGTAATTCAGTTGCAACAGTTTCACCTTGTAGAGCACTTAATGCATATAGATACAATTCAGGTAATTGTGTAAAATTTGTTGTATCTTTTATATCTGCAGTTAATAATTTCTCTAAAGATGTATCAAATGTTTGCAAAAAACTTTTATTTGCATTGACGACATTCATTTCACTGTCAATAATAAAAATCGGAGTAAGTACTTCCGCAAAAATGGTTTCGTGGAAAAGTTTTTGCTCGAGAATCTTTTTCTCATAAACAGAATATTCCTCTATATTAAATCCTATGCCCAAACAAAATCTAATATTACCTCGTATGTCTCTTATGGGAGCTAAAGTAACATCGTAGTGATTCCCCCAAAATATATGAGTTTTGCGTTGTTTAGTGCCTTTAAAAGTTGCTTGTATAGCATCGGTTAACACACTTAATTCTTTAAGAGTTGAGAAATGAAACAGTTCTTTAGAAGATAATCCTTTAATTAACAATTTATCTCTAATTGCTTCTTCACCACCCATAAATACAATCTCTTGATTTTCATTAACGATAAAAATAATTCCCATAGAGAAATTATTAGCAATCGTTATTAAATAAGTACTTATAGTGCTATATTTTTCTAAAGTTGTTTTTAGATCTGATATATCAGTAAACTCCATTATAACATATTTTAATGCTCCTCGCATATCAAAAACAGGATAGTTTTTGTTATAAACAGAAATTTTATCTGAATCTTTTGGGACATTAATTACTTTTTCACTATCGTCATTTTTTTTCTCTATAGGTGATAAAGACAAAAATTCCGTTAATGAAGAAGGAACAGTATCACTTACTTTAATAAAAGATAATTCTGCTTCAAATACTTCAGCATCTAATATATTAAGAAAGAAAGTATCAATACCATCAGCAATAGTACTATCTTTATATATTACTTTTTTAGCTATCTTGTCAGGATTTAATATAATAGAATCTATATTCAACATTAAAAGAAAATCTTTCAACGGAATCTTAAACTGGTCTTTTGAAATTAAATCTGAATTTAAGTTATACAATTGATAAAAACTTGGGTTCAGATCAACTATATTGCCATCTATATCTACAATGATAATTGCATTAGCAGAATTTCTAAGTATGCCATCGTATGTATTGCTTATATTAGTTAGATGCTCATATTTTTTAACATGTTCCGTATTATTATGTTGGAAATATAAAACATAATTTTTATCATTAACTTTAAATGGAACAAAATTTAAGTCCTGCCACTCTTCTATCTGATTTATATTTGATACAATTATAATTTGTTGAAATTCATTACCTTCTTTAGCTGTATCAAATCCTTGTCGTACAACACTCTTATTCAATTGAATTGTATCTAATAACAACGAAAAAGTATTTATATCAGTTTGATTTTTATTAAAAACCGAATGCTCTTTTTCATCAAAAACAATCATATCTAAAGGAATAGAATTAATAACGCCTAAAAGCAATTCCTTGTCTTTTTTAACATCTGTAAAATTATTATAAATTTTTGAAAAATCATTAATTATGATTAAATATAATATCTTATCTTCCACAGTATGTTTTTGAGAAAAGAAAGAAAGAACATATTGCCTGCCCAGCGTATCAAAATAAGCATTTTTAATTCTAAAAGCTTTTTCTTCGCCTGTATCCTCTAATATATATTCTTTAAAAGCTTCAATATCTTCTTCATATAAAAAATCATATAAAAAAGAAGTTGACAACACAATAGAAGTTGCAAATAGAGCTCTCTGTGCCGACTCGTTAAAGTTTACTACTCTGAAATTACCATCAATGACAACTGAAGCATTATTTGATGACGCTACTATATCTTTATATAAAGAATAGTTTTTTATTTCATCAGCAATATCGTCGTAGTACTTAGCAAGATCTGTTTTGATTGCTAAATAAAACAATATAGAAGCAATTATCAATAGCACAAACAGTCCTATTAAACTATCACCTTTAAATACAAAAAAATTGACGGCAAAAGATACTGTTATAATTGCAACGAAAATAAGCAACTTTATTAAGAATTTAGTTCCTAAAATATTATGCTCATTATTTATATTAATCATAAGTTATTTTTTCAGAATTTATTATTTTTTAAATTATAATCTAAATTTAATTTTTTCTTAATTATTGTTCAAGTATTTCAATACCCGGCAAAACCTTACCTTCTAAAAACTCTAAAGAAGCTCCACCACCTGTTGAAATATGGCTCATCTTATCACCAAGTCCGAATTGATTAACTGCTGCTGCCGAATCTCCACCTCCAATTATAGATGTTGCTCCGTTCTCTGTAGCTTTTGCTACTGCTTCTGCAAGAGCTCTTGTGCCTCTTGCAAAATTTGGCATCTCAAACACGCCGAAAGGTCCATTCCATACGATTGTAGCCGCTTTTTCAATTATTTTAGCATTGCGTTCTCTTGTCTTTTCGCCTACATCCATTCCCATCCAAGCTTCAGGTATCATAGTAAAATCAACAGTTTTATATTCAGAATCGTTAGAAAATTCTTTAGAAACAACAACATCTAACGGCAACAACAACTCTACTTTTTTCTCATTTGCAGATTTTAAAACCTCTTTAGCTACTTCAATTCTATCTTCTTCAAAAATTGAAGTTCCTATCTCTAATCCCATTGCTTTGAAAAAAGTATAAGACATTCCGCCACCAATAATAATTGTGTCGCATTTATCAAGTAAATTATTAATTACATCAATTTTTCCAGAAATTTTCGAACCTCCTATCAACGCAAGAAACGGACGTTTAGGTGATGTAAGAGCTTCGCCTAAAAATTTAATTTCTCGCATCAATAACTCACCTGCAAATCTGTCTTTATATAAACTCGGCACAGCGCTTGTGCTAGCATGAGCTCTATGTGCTGTTCCAAAAGCATCATTTACATAAGCATCGGCATTCTTTGCTAGCTCTTTTGCAAACTCAATATCGTTTGCCTCTTCGCTTGAATGGAAGCGTAGATTTTCAAGTAAAACAATATCACCAACTTTAGCTGATGAAATTACATCTAAAACATCTTTACCAATACAATCATTAGCAAAATGAACATTGAAATTTAACTTGTTTTTTAGATAGTCTGCAACAGGAGCCAACGAATACTCAGGCGCCTTTTTGCCTTTAGGTCTGCCAAGATGAGACATTAAAATAGGAATACCACCATCTGAAATAATTTTCTTTATAGTCGGTAACGCTGCTAAAATTCGCGTATCATCTGTGATTTGACGTGGAAGATCGCTTGACAAAGGGACGTTAAAATCAACTCGTACTAGTACTTTTTTCCCTGAAAAATTGTAATCAAAAATAGATTTAATCATTGTTGTCTCCATTTATTATTTTTATATTCTTATTTAATTTAATTATAGAATTACTAATTTACTATTTTTTTGTTAATTTTTAATTATATTTGTGAAAAAAATATAATTTATTTGATATATGAAAAATATCGGACTTTTCGGAGGTACTTTTGACCCAATTCACTATGGACATTTAGAAATTGCTAAGTGTTTTTTGGAAAAATGTAATTTAGAGAAATGTATTTTTATTCCCGCTAAAGTTTCACCTTTCAAAACTGAAGAGGAAAGAATGTTCTCAGACGAAGAAAGATTTGAGCAAGTTAAAAAAGCAATAAAAGACAATGCACAATTTGAAATAAGTGATTATGAAATTTTTAATGACAAAAACGAAGTCTCATATTCAATTGATACTATTCGCTTTTTTCACAATAAATTCAAGAAAGCAAATCTGTTTTTTTTGATAGGAACTGACCAAGCTTTACATTTTGAGAAGTGGAAAGATTATTCTGAAATTCTAAAGCTAGTAAGAATTGCTATTGCCAATAGACCTGAGAAAATTACTTTGGAAGAAAAGAATTATATAAACAGAATTTTTAATAATTCTGCAATTTGGTTGAACAATGATATTTTTCCAATAACTTCAACAGAGATTCGCAAAAGAATAAATAAAGACTTCTAAATTCTCGCTATTTTTTATATTCTTGTTGTTTTTTATTATATTTGCATTTGATATTTAATAACAAATAATAATAAAAATACAATGCTTACTTTCATAAAAAATATATCTTCTCTCTGCACTTTATCTTCAGGTAATCCTATTGCAAGACGTGGCGATGAAATGCAAAATATTACTGAAATTAAGAATGGTGCTATCATATTTAATGAAAAAATTGAATTTGTCGGAACTACCGAAGAAGCCCAAAAACGAATAGTGGAGAAACAATTAAAAATTGACAAAACTATTGATGCAACAGGAAAAACTATAATCCCAGGATTTTGCGATTCCCATACTCATATCGTTTTTGCAGGAGATCGTTCAGACGAATTTGCACGTAGATTAAGAGGCGTAACATATAAAGAAATCGCTGAAGAAGGTGGCGGAATTTTACACACGATGAAAGCTACCCGCAAAGCTTCTTTAGAAGAACTTGTTCAAGCAGGAAAAAAACTTGCATTGAGTGCTATGAAATATGGAACTACCTCCATAGAAATTAAAAGCGGATATTCGCTCACAACAGAAGGTGAATTAAATCAATTGCGTGCTATAAAGCAACTGAAAAAGGAATTGCCACTCAATATACGTTCTACTTTTATGGGAGCTCATGATTTCCCACCTGAATATAAAAACAATCGCGAAAAATATGTAGATTTGATAATTAACGAAATGATTCCCGCTGTTGCTGAAGAGAAACTAGCTGATTATTGCGATGCTTTTATAGACGAAGGATATTATACGCTTGACGAAGCAGAAAAAATATTTGAAGCAGCTAAAAAATATGGTATGAAAATACGCACACATTCAGACGAAATGGCTGATGTTGGAGCAGCGGGATTTTCAGCGGATATCGGTGCAGTATCTGCCGACCATTTACTATTTGCTTCCGATAAAAGTATTGTGAAAATGGCAAAAAGTGACATCGTAGCTACTATGATGCCCGCAACTGCTTATTTTATTAGAATGCCTTATGCTCCTGCAAGAAAAATGATAAAAGCAGGATGTTGTGTAGCACTAGCTAGTGATTGTAATCCGGGCTCTTCTTTTACGGAGAATATGCAACTCGTTCTTTCCTTAGCAGTAATTAATATGAAAATGACTGCCGAAGAATCTTTGACCGCAGCTACATTAAACGGAGCAAAAGCTATGAACTTGTCCGAAGTTACAGGAAGTTTGGCACCGGGAAAACAAGCGGACTTTATTATCGCTAACGTTAATAGCTATGTAGATATATTCTATCACTTCGGAATAAATCACGTTGATGAAGTTTGGATAAAAGGAAAAAATATTGTAAAAAACACATCTGAGTTCTCAATCTAATCTAACTATGAAGTTTATCGATCAAGCTAAAATATATATACAAGCTGGGAAAGGTGGCGATGGTCATATTAGTTTTCGTAGAGAAAAATATGTTCCTAAAGGAGGACCTGATGGCGGAAACGGTGGAAAAGGCGGAAATGTTATATTTACCGTTGATTCGCATCTAAGCACATTATTAGATTTCCGATATTCTACAAAATATTTTGCTGAAAACGGAAAAAAAGGCGAAAAAAACAAAAAATTCGGCAAAGATGGAAAAGATTTAACCATTAGAGTACCGCAAGGCACAGTTATATATAACTCAGAAACAGAAGAACAACTTGCAGACTTATCCGAAGAAACACAAACTTTTATTGCTGCACAAGGTGGAAATGGCGGATTTGGAAACGCTATGTTCGCAACTCCGACTAACCAAACACCAAGATTTGCAAAGCCGGGATTGCCGGGTGAAGCATATAATATAACATTAGAACTTAAACTTCTTGCAGATGTTGGAATAGTAGGGCTGCCAAATGTAGGAAAATCAACACTAATATCCGTAATATCAGCCGCAAAACCTAAAATTGCAGACTATCCTTTTACAACTTTAGTTCCAAATTTAGGAATTGTGAAAATTGAAGAAATGAAAAACTATACTGTCGCTGATATACCGGGACTTATAGAGGGCGCTAGTGAAGGAAAAGGCTTGGGACTACAATTCCTAAGACACGTAGAAAGAACTAAGGTGTTACTATTTATGATAGATAGCTTTAGTCAAAATCCAGCAGAAGATTACAAAATATTAAAAACGGAGCTCAAAAAATACAATCCTGCAATGCTAAAGAAAAAACGAATTATTTGCTTTAGTAGAATTGATGCTATTACAGAAGATATAATGAAAAGCATAAAAAAAGTAAAGTTCCGAGAACCAAAAACGCCAATACATTTTATCTCTTCTGTTGCAGGAACAGGAATAGAAGCACTAAAACTTGAGCTATGGAAAAATGTTTCCGATGAATAAATTATTTCGGGTCTAATTCCACAATAGGTATTATCATTTCTTCTAACGATATTCCACCATGTTGGAAACTATCGCGAAACTTATTGAGATAGTAATGATAATCTGTAGGATAGACGAAGTAGTAATCTTCTTTAGCAATTAGATTACTTACCGTTATACCGGATTTCGGTATTTTATATAGAGTAGGATCTGTCATTCGCAATGCTCCTTTTGCTTCGGAGTTTACATTTTTTCCAAACTTATATCTCAAATTAGTAGATGTCTCTTTATCTCCTAAGACTTTAATTCCTCTTAGACATCGTATAGCGCCATGATCTGTAGTAATAATAACTTTAGCATCTTTTTGTTCTGCAATACTTTTGAATATGCCAAATAAGCTAGAGTATGCGAACCAAGATTTTGTTAATGCTCTGTATGCTGCTTCGTCGGGAGCTATTTCTTTCAGTATTGCGTGATCACTTCTTGAGTGAGCCATCATATCTACTGCATTTATTACTATTGCAGTTAGATTGTTGTTCATATATCTTGCAAATTCGCGTTCGATTTTTTTCCCAAATTCCGTATCAAATACCTTAATAAACGCAACTCTATCAAAGTTGAAATTTTTTCTTTTCACCCACGCTAAAAGTAGATCTTTTTCATAAGCATTTAATTTATGATCTTCAGAAGCGCTATCAACGTTCCAAAATTGAGGATAATATTTTTTAATATCTATAGGATAAAGTCCTGCAAATATTGAATTTCTTGCGTATGGTGTTGCTGTTGGCAATATAGAACAATATAGCTCTGTTTTCAAATTATAGTAAGGTTCTAACAATTCTGCCATAACTAGCCATTGGTCAAATCTTAGGCAGTCTATCACGAAGAAATATACATGTTTATCTTGTTTTTTCAGCACAGGTTGCAAGTATTCATCAAGTATATGTGGAGACATTATAGGATTTGCATCATTTCTGTCATTGTCTTTATGAGTTAGCCATTTGAGATAGTTATTTTCAACAAATTTACTAAATCCGACATTACATTCTTGCCATTTTCCGCTTAACGTTTCTTTTAGTCCGTCGTCATCAAGTTTATCAATTTCAAGGCTCCAATTTACAAGTTTTGTATAAATTTCTTTCCAATCTTTCCAAATAATAGGTTGGTAAAGTTTTTCTGATATTTTAGCAAAATCACTAATATAATTTTTAGTAAATTTTTCTTTTCCTATTCGCTCTGCTTCCAAGAATTTTTTGCATACAATTAATACTTGAGTTGGATTTATCGGTTTTGTGAGATAATCATTAATTTTTTGCCCTATAGCTTCTTCCATTAAACTTTCGGCTTCATTTTTTGTAGCCATAACAACAGGTAATTTTTTATCTATTTCTCTTATTCTTGAAAGTGTCTCAAGTCCTGACATTCCTATCATCATTTCATCTAAAAAGACCAGATCGATTTTGTTGTTTTTTATGATTTCTAAAGCGTCTGCACCATTTGTAGTTGTTAAAACTTCATAACCACGTTGTTCTAAAAGAATTACATGTGGTTTTAGAAGTTCTATTTCATCATCTATCCATAGTATTCGTTTTTTTGTTATTTCGTTCATGATATATATGTGTTAAAATTAGTATAAAAATAGAATAATAAAGACTCTCCTAAGTTATAAAATCATCAAGAGAGTCTTCGTATATAAAAAAATTATTTGATTCGCTTTTGTTTTTGTAGCTGTCTTATCATTTTATCAGAAGCTGAATTTAAACTTTTATGAAAATCATCGCTTGCTTCTTTTGCCACAAGAACTGCCCCTTGCACATGTACGATAAATTCAACAATTTTTTCATTACTATTTGTAAATTCAACTTTTGTACTTGTAATTTTATCGTTGAACTTCATAAAGTTCGCTGCTAATTCTTCAGCAGTAGAATGAAGTTCGGGGTGATTACCTTTGAAATGTCTGAAAGTAACTTGAGTTTGCATATTATACCTCTTTAGTTAATGATTTTTTTAAAAAATTCCCCCGTATTTTTTTAGTACGAAGAATATATGGTATATTAAAATTTTTTATATTTTTTCAACATTACTCCTATATTAAAACTTTATAAAACGTAATATCTGCATACAATTTGTAATTAATGAAACTTTATAAGCAAGAGCTCCTGCAAAAAGTAGATAAATAACACCACCAAAACGCTTAATTTTCCCTATAAAAGAGGCGGTCAATAGGTGTTTTTTACGACTTATAATATTAGATAACGTAAATAACCAGAAAAAATTGCCTAATCCAAACGAAATTGCAAATAAAAAATTATCTGCAATTGTATTCGGAATAATATTAAAGTTTCTAAGTTGTAAAATTATATAAAGTAATAATGATAAAAAAGCTGGGTTTGCAAGATTAGTTCCTGATACTAAAGCGCCAAGAAAAAATGGTCTTTTTTCTGTAAATTTATCAACTTTCTTAAATATCTCATTAGTTTTTTCTCCTTTATTGTCTTTTTTTCTTCTAACTGTTCTTATTCCAACAATAGCAAAAACAAGTATTACAATAACTTGAAAAATGAACATAATGTACGGATAAGTATTTGAAAAGTTAGCAAATATCGAAATAAAAGCACTCGCTGCAAAAGCAGCTATAAGTCCATAAAACACATCTAATAAAGCTGAACCTGCCGCATATAAAAGAAACGGTTTCCTTCTCTTTTGGTCAAAGCTTAGATTTACAGCAGATACAGCAACTGGACCTGGTGGCATAGCTAATACATAGCCAATTAGAAAGCCAAGCAATATTGATATTAACATTAATTCGTTTCTCTTTTTATCTTTAATAATTACAATTTAACAAAATATTTGTAAAAAACAAAATAGATTGTTTGTTCTTTTCTATAAAAAAAGTATTGTTTCTTGTTTACTAGCTATAATATTATAATTGTATTTACAGATTATCTATAAATAAATATAGAGTTATATTGTTTTTTAGAAACTTATGAAAATGAATTTAATTTGTAATCACTTTTTACATTTTTTATAATTTTATTAAGTTCAACAAAAAAACTGCTTACTGAAAAAATCAATAAGCAGTTTATATGAAGAACGAAAACAGATGATTAGTTTTTACACCAAATTGAATTATATATTAGTTCGTTTTTATTGTCTCGTCCTAGAAAAAGTTGACACATATCAGTTATACAAATTGTACTTGAAACGAAAGTCCTGCCTCTTTCCAACGGAATTCGATTTGAGGACCATATCCACCTGAATTTATAGCATACAAAAATACATTTCTTATAAAGCCCAAGCGTGAATTTTGATTTTTCTTTTTTCTACTCTGTTTATTATTAAGTTTTTAATATTACAGCATAGTTAGTATCGAAAATAAGTATTCCTCTTATTTTTGCATACTATGTAACCAATTTCCAAATAAATTAAATATCAAATATCCACTTCACTCCACGGCAACACCCGTGCCACACTTCGCTCCTGACGTTCGCTACCTCCATAGACTAACGTCTTAGTCAGCCTTACCTCTGTTTCAAGAGCATCATAATAGTTTAATCCTTTAAATAAATCGGGCATAATTGTTTGTGTAGCTTTTATTTCCACTATCTCGGTTTCTTGTGGCTTTTCGATAAGCAAATCCACTTCATTGCCATGAGAATCACGCCAAAACCACAAGTCTGTTTGCCTCTCATTTTTGTGATATTTCTTCTTCACATACTCCGAAACTACCATATTCTCAAACAATGCACCCTTTATGGCTTGATTATTAATTTGAGAAACATCACTTATTCTAAGCAAATTACAGAGCAATCCTGTATCATAAAAATAAAGCTTAGGCGATTTTGTAACACGTTTACTAAAATTTTTATAATATGGCTGTAACAGAAAAACAACATAGCTATTTTCTAAAGCAGACAACCATGCCTTTACCGTTGGCACCGATATTCCCGCTTCCTTTGCCAAACTACTCATATTTAGAATTTGTCCGGCTCTTGTAGCGCATAACGCTAAAAACTTTCGAAACGAACTCATGTCTTGAATAGCAAGTAGCTCACTTACATCTCGCTGAATATATGTTTCTATATAATTAGGATAGAAATCTACTGCTTTAATATTTCGGTCGTAAATTGCCGGATAAAATCCTTTAAGCAAATGTGCAACATAGTCATTTTGAAGCAATCCTGCACTTTTTAATTCTTGAAAATCAAACGGAAACAGTCTAAAAATAGCAACTCTACCCGCCAAACTTTGTGTAATATTTTGCATCAAATGAAAGTTTTGCGAACCCGAAAAAATAAATTGCCCCATTATCCCGCTATCATCTACAATAGATTGTATGTATGAAAATAGGTGTGGCACTCGCTGCACTTCATCAAAAACAACATATTTATCGTATTGTTTCAAAAAATCACGTGGATCACTTTCTGCAAAACTTCGTGTGTCAGGATCTTCAAGGCTCACATACCTGTAATCAGGAAACATTGTTCTTAACAAAGTTGTTTTACCGGATTGTCTTGGTCCTGTAAGAACAATGACCGGAAACTTATCAATCATCTGTTTCACTGCACTTACCACTTCACGATGAACTAGCATTATTATATATTTGAATTTGTTTATAATACAAATATAATAATTATTTTAAATTTGCACAAGAAATATCTTAAATTTGCACATATATTATTTTAGAATTACAGGACGTAAATTTTAAATTTGAGGGAACTAATTTTAAGTTTACACAATTTAATATCATTTTGAATTATATATTAGTTCGTTTTTATTGTCAGAACTATGATTTATATGATTATCGTGATTTTAAGATATTTTTAAAATTCCCCTTTGGAACGAATGTCGGGGCGTATCGCATACGCCCTGCGAAAAGTTTGACGGGGTAGTCCCACAGCTCCCCTGCTACGCAAAAATGGGGACAAAACAGCAAAAATTAACCTAAATAAGGGGCTAATTCAAAAAAAAGAATTTAAGCCCCTTTTTTTTATTCCTAAAAACTTACTTGCCAATCAGACAGTTAAAGTAAAGTTACAGAACAGTTTCCACCGTCAGAAAGTGCATCATACTGTCTCAATTGCCAATCAGACAGTTAAAGTAAAGTTACACGAGCAGAAGTGTCAATCTGAAAATAAGCTGAAAAATGTCTCAATTGCCAATCAGACAGTTAAAGTAAAGTTAC
>JAAYTD010000089.1 GCA_012518115.1 Ignavibacteria bacterium
CCCCCCCCCCCCCCCCGCATAAAAAACGCTACAAGTTCTTGTAGCGCTTTTCATACTTCGGTGTTTTTTGTCATTTAATTTTTGTTTTTTATTTTTAAATCAATAGAATATTAACAATAAAATAGTATATTTATAAAACAAGAGATTAGAATAATTTTTTATTAATTATACAGGTAAAAAAATGAGAAAAGTAAATTGGATCTTAGGAACAATTGTATTATTGCTTATAGCTACTAGCTGCAAAGATGATTCTGTTAGCAATATGCCAACTGAAACAAAATTAGTAGGTACTAAATGGAAACTTGTAGGGTTCTTTGATGTTGAAAAAAATACATTGAGAGAAGCAGAACCAAAAGATTGCGAAGATTGCTATACACTTTATTTTGATACAGATAGTACAGCTTCTGGCAAATCAACAAATAATGCTATTCAGTTAAATATAATTAATTGGAAAGTCGGCGGTACAAAAGCAGGTGAATTAAGTGAAGATGGTTGGATGTATATGGATATTCTTGGCGACAAAGCAAAAAGTTATTCTTATGAAAAGGAAGATAATAAGTTAAAGTTTTACTATAACAACAAAAAAAACTATTTATTATATAGAGCTCTTAAATAAAATTTTATAAAATTAGAAATTTATAAAGCTACTTTTACTAAAATGCCACAAGTAACAAAAATTATTTGTGGCGTTTTTAATTTAAGTTTATAGAAAAAAAATTGCCCGTCGCACATATTGCCTGAACTGTGATTTGTGAGATTAGAATAAGGATATAGAATTCATAACCACACCTCCCACGCTGACGCGGGTACTCCTCTCAAAGAGGAGAATTTAACCACAAACACCGTAATTCACAGTTCAGATAATAATTTTATAATTTAATTTAGTATAATATCATATTTTTTTGTATATTAGAGAACTATTTTTAAACATTTACAAATACATTTTATATATGAAACTAATAAAGATCCTTGTTCTTTCGCTTGTTTTTACATTATCAATTTCACTTGCTTATGGGCAGAGTGAAGTATTGAAATCTGCTGTAAAAACAGAATTAGACCGCTCTATGCGTGAGTTTTCAAAAGAAGAAAAAGCACCTTATTTCCTTTCCTATTATGTAACCGAAACTATGGAAAATAGATTAACAGCTTCGTTTGGCAAGTTAATTAATGTAAGGCGCTATTCTGGTTTAACTACTGACCAACATACTCGCATAGTTGATATAGACTTGCGTGTCGGTAGCTATGATTTTGACAACACACATGTAATTCGTGGAGCTTATGACCCGTTTGGCAGGTTATCTGTTTCTAGTTCTTTACCAATTGAAGACGATGAAAATGCTATTCGTGTAGCTCTTTGGAATAACACTGAAAAAGCATATCGCGATGCTGCAGAAAAGTTTGAAAAAGCTGTCTCTAATAAAGCAGTAAAAGTTGCAGAAGAAGATAGCTCCGCTGACTTTTCAAAAGAACTGCCTAACAAATATCGTGAAGATTTTAAGAAACGCTATTATTCTGAAGTAGAAGCTCGTGGTGATGTTAATGCTTTTGTTATTGATACTGCAAAATGGAATGCTATAATTTGTCGTTTATCCGATAAATTTAATAAATATCCGTGGATTTTTGACGGCAGTGTTACTCTAAATTCCACTTTAAAGAACAAATATTATGTAAATTCTGAGGGCAGTGAAATAAGTTTTCCAGAAACTTATGTACGAATAATGATTTCGGCAAAAACAAAAGCAGAAGACGGTATGAGTTTGCCTCTTTATAAAGATTATTTTGCTTTTTCCTGCGACGGCTTACCAAGTGAAGAGCTCATGGCACAAGATATAGACAAAATGATTGATTTGTTGGATAGATTACGCACTGCTGAAACTGCAACAACATTTACTGGACCAGCTATTCTTTCTGGTGAAGCTTCGGGCGTATTTTTCCACGAGATATTTGGACATCGTGTTGAAGGACATCGCGAAAAAGATCCCGCATTTTCTCATACTTTCAAAGAATTTGTAGGGAAAAAAATATTACCTGAATTTATGAGTGTTACTTTTGATCCTTCAATGAAAGAAATTAATGGAAGAGAAATTTCAGGCTACTATAAATATGACGATGAAGGACAGAAAGGAGAACGTGTTGAAACTGTGAAAGATGGTATATTCCAAACATATATAATGTCTCGTTCACCTATAAAAGGCTTTCCAAATAGCAACGGACACGGAAGACGCTCTTCAGGACATAGTGCGGTTGCACGTCAATCAAACTTAATTGTTAGTTCAACAAATCAAAAAACTATTTCGGAATTAAGAAATATGTTGATTGAAGAAGCTAAAAAACAAGGCAAAGAATATGGCTTATTTTTCGATAGAGTAACAGGCGGTTTTACTTTAATAGATCGATCTATGCCGAATTCATTTAACGTTACACCATTAGTAGTTTATAAAATTTATGTTGATGGCAGACCTGACGAGCTCGTTCGTGGCGTAGATTTGATAGGTACTCCACTTACAACTTTTGAAAAAATCACTGCAACAGGAGATGATTTAGGAATATTCAATGGAATGTGTGGTGCTGAGTCGGGTTGGGTACCTGTGTCAGCCTCTTCACCAAGCTTGTTTGTATCAACTATAGAAGTACAAAAAAAATCGAAATCACAAACAAAATTACCTATTTTGCCTGCACCTGTAAATCCAATTAATCCATAAAATTAGAGGAAAAAGAAATGAAAAATAAAATGATTATAACACTAGCTCTTATTGCTTTCTTTGCATTAGCTTCCGATATGCTAGCTAGTTCAAAAAATGAAGAAATTATGCGCGCTATGCGAGACGAAATAAATCGTTCTATGAAAGAACTAAAATTAGAAAAATTAGAAAAACCATATTTTATTGAATATAAACTGAAAATTTCAACGGAATATAATATCGTTTCTACTCTTGGAGCAATTGTTAATAAAGATGTAAGTGGCTTAAAAACAGCGAGGTTAGATGTGCAAGTAAGAGTTGGAAACTATAAGTTTGACAATACCGGATTTTTCGATATTACTTCAAATTTTTTTGGAAGTACCACCAATGACGATAACGAATCTTATTCTAATAGAGTTGTTTCGGCAGATATAGATTACAATTATTTACGTCGGGAATTATGGCTTGCAACAGATGCAGCCTATAAAGAAGCCGCTGAAACTTTATCAAAGAAAGAAGCTACTATAAAAAACTTCATAAGACGCGATACAACGTGGAGTTTTACAGAAGTTCCAGCAACTAAGTACGTAGATACTTTTCAATTAGACGAGTTTAATGTAGAGAAGTTTACTGATCTTGTTGTTGAAGCTTCGAAAGTTTTTGTAAATTATCCTGAAATTACTAACTCAAATGCTAAAATCCAATATAATCCTGAAATAATCTATTATATGAATAGTGAAGGCACAGAATATATTAAACACCAAAGTTCTGTTAATTTTAACGCAATGGGAGTAGGACAATCTCAAAACGGAATGCATGTTTTTGATGCCTATTCATTTGTTGCCAACAATCCTAATGATAAAAATTTTCCAACAAAAAAAACTGTTATAGAAGAAACAAAAAATATAGCTAATAACATAAAAACAATGTTAGAAGCTGAGACACTTGAAGAAACTTATAACGGACCAATTTTGTTTTCTAACGAAGCTGCTTGCGTTTTAATTGCTCAAAACTTCGCTAATAATTTAATTGCACAACAAGAAGATAGAATAAACAGAGGAGTGACATTAATAACTTCAGATGAAAACAGTTATAAGTTATTCCAAACAAAAATAGGAGGGCGTGTTCTACCTACTTTTATTTCGATGAAAGACTTACCTTTAACTAAAGAATTTCAAGGAATAAATTTAGCAGGAACATATAAATTTGATGACGACGGAATTAAGCCCGAAGAACTATTAATTATTGATAAAGGATATTTAAAAACTCTCTTTATTGATAGAATACCTATAAAGCGCGTAAGACAAAGTAACGGACGTAAGCGTAATTCCTCAACTTGCTATAGCAATCTAAAAATGGAAGTTGAGAAAAAATATCAAACAAGCGATAAAAAACTAAAAGAAGAAATGATAAAGCTATGCAAAGCTCGCGAATTGCCTTACGGTATAATTGTGAAGAAAGTTATAAGCAATGATTTAATTACGGGAAGTAACAACATATATGCAATGACAAAAGGAAAAATGGCATATCCACGTGGAACTACGCTTCACTCTTTTTCTATATATAAACTTTATACCGACGGACGTGAAGAGCCTGTTATAGGTGGAGCTTTAGCAGGATTTGTCCCTAATTTATTCAAAGAAATTATAAAAACAGGAGATGAACTTTATGTATTAAATACATTTTCTACTCCATTTTCAGCATCGTTGTTTAGTGCAAGTAGAGCAAACCCTGTAAGCATAATAGCGCCCGCTTTACTCTTCGAAGAAGGAGAATTACGACTTATAGAAACGGATTACCAGAAAACAAGTATTTTATCTAATCCTCTACTAAATAAATAGTTTACAAACAACAATCCCTCATAAATAATTAAATATCTATGAGGGATTTTTTTTACTTTCTTTTCAAAATTCCCTTTCGTTGAAATTGTTGGGGGTATTGCATACGCCCTGCGCAGCTTGACGGGGTAGTTGTTTTTATTATTCAAAATGGTATAATGCTATAAAACATAATATTTAGTGTTACAAAAAAACACTTTTTTGACTATTATTTTTTATGTAAATATTTGAAAATAAGAACAAATAAATTTGTTTTTTAGCAAATAAAACCTTAAATTTGAAGTTATTATTTATTTCAAAACATAAAATATTGTTTTTTGTTAATTTATAGAAACTAATTAATAATTAACATAATTACTTACTATAAAAAATGGCTTTAACAGTTAAAGAAAAAATTGAAGAATTACGCAAAAAAAATGCAGAAGCATTACTTTGCGGTGGCGCCGATAGAATTGAAGCGCAACATAAGCGTGGCAAACTTACTGCAAGAGAAAGATTGCAGCTATTATTTGACAATGGATTTTACGATGAATTTAACAAGTTCGTAGAAAATTCCGGAAGAAAAATATCATCTGTAGCAGGGAAAAAAACGCCGGGTGATGGAATGGTAACAGCAGTTGGTCCTGTCAATGGACGATTAGTTTATGCTGCTTCTCAAGATTTTACCGTAATGGGCGGAAGTCTTGGTGAAATGCATGCTTGGAAAATGGTAGAAGCTATGCTAAAAGCTTTAAAAAACGGTATGCCTTTCATTGCTATTAACGATAGCGGTGGTGCGAGAATTCAAGAAGCTATTTTCGCTTTGCGTGGTTATGGCGAAGTGTTCTATCAAAACACTGCTCTTTCTGGTGTTGTTCCACAAATTTCAATTATTTCCGGTCCTTGTGCCGGCGGTGCTGCTTATTCACCTGCTTTGATGGATTTTATAATTATGGTTAAAGGAACAGGTAAATTATTTATAACAGGTCCTACCGTAATTAAAAGTGTTACAGGTGAAGTTGTAACTGATGAGGAATTAGGTGGAGCTATGGCACACGCTGTTAACAGTGGAAACATCCATTTTGTTGCTGAAGATGACAACCATGCTATTCAACTCGCAAAACAATTACTTAGCTATCTTCCTTCAAATAACACGGAACCTCCTCCAAGAACAGGCGACGGTTCAATTAAAATTATTGAATATCCTGACTTGAACACAATAATACCTGATGATCCTCGTGAAGCGTATAATATGTTAGACGTACTAAATCGCGTAGTTGATCCAGGTTCTATTCTTGAAACAAAAGAGTATTGGGCTCGCAATATTATAACTTGTTTTGCACGTGTAAACGGACAGTCTGTAGGAATTATAGCTAATCAACCTAATTTTAAAGCTGGTTGCTTAGATATTGACGCTTCCGATAAAGCTGCTGAACATATTAGATTCTGTAATGCTTTCAATATCCCTATATTAACTTTTGTTGATGTGCCAGGTTTCTTACCGGGTGTTCAACAAGAATTTGGCGGTATTATAAGACATGGCGCAAAAATGCTATTTGCTTATTCTGCAACTACAGTTCCTAAAATTACAATAGTAATTCGCAAGGCTTACGGTGGCGCATATTTAGCAATGTGTGCAAAAAGCTTAGGTGCTGACAGAACAGCAGCGTGGCCAACAGCAGAAATCGCAGTAATGGGAGCAGAAGGTGCAGTTAATGTACTTTATGGTAAAGAAATTAAAGAAGCCGCTGATCCTGCTGCTAAGAAAAAAGAACTTATTGATGATTATGAAAAACGTTGGTTAACACCTTATCCTGCAGCCGAATTTGGACTTGTAGATGAAGTTATTGAACCAGTTAAAACTCGTGAATATATTTCTATAGCTCTTGAAACATTAAAAAATAAACGCGAATTAAGACCGGAGAAAAAACACGGTTTAATACCAATGTAATTCAATTTTTGTAACTATTTTGAATATATAATACTATGGAAACAAACTTAGAAAATGCTGTAATAATTGCTGTCGTAGGATTTTCAGCTGTATTTATCTGTCTTGTATTCTTTGCAATATTGATCAGTTTGCTAAACAAATTAGATTTTACTTTAAGAAAACGTAAAAAACAGAAAGAAGAACTTGCTAAGCAAGAAATTTCAATAGGAAAAGGTGTTGATACTGATGTAATTCCTATTATCGTAGCTGCAGCTTATGCTACTCTTGCAGAAAAAGTAGTGGTTCGAACTATTAGGTTTACAGGTGATACAAGTAGTGAGGATTCTGACTGGGCACGACTTACACGTGCTTTAGCAATTTCTACTCACAATATAAGACGAAGACAAGATCCTTAATGGAAAAAACAATGAGAAAGCTATTATAGAATCTATAAAAAATTTAGAAATAAAAGTAATTAGATGATTTAGCTTCTCGAATACAAAAGCAAACGCTGCAAGAACAAACAGCGAAACAATTGCTGTACTAACTGCAGCAGCTTATAACAGTTGCTATACGTAAATGTTAGACTTATTAATCCTAACGCCAACAGATAGCAAATGCACAATGTAAGTGTTTAAATTCTTGCAAAAAAACAATTATAGAATTTTTTATTTATAAATAAACTTATTTTTCAGGCAAAAACAATGAAAAAATTAAAAATTACCTTTAATGGAAAAAGTTATGAAGTAGATGTGGAAGTCTTAAAAGATGACACTCCGGCAACAATGCCATTTCTCTCAACTCCTAAACCAGCTGTAGCACCTACACCTATGGCAGCACCGGCAGCAGCACCCAAAGCTGCCCCACCTGTAGCTGCAGGTGCGAAAAACCTTACTGCACCTATGAATGGTGTTGTATTAGAAATTCCAGTTAAAGCTGGAGATACAGTAAAAACTGGACAAGTTGTCGTTGTACTTGAAGCGATGAAAATGAAAACAAATATCACATCTCCACAAGATGGAAAAATTGCTTCTATAAATATTTCTGTTAACGACTCTATAGAATCTGGTCAATTGTTACTAACTTACGAATAAATAAAGAGAGGTAACAAATGTTTGAAGCTATTTCAGAATTTATTGGGACAATGGGTTTCTGGTCATTGCACTGGCAACACATCGTGATGATACTGGTCTCAATAGTTTTATTATACTTAGCTATAGTAAAAGGTTTTGAACCGTTGCTTCTTGTTCCAATTGCTTTCGGATGTTTTTTAGCAAATCTACCTAATAGCGGATTACTAACTCCGGCAACTTCAGATACAATTGGCGGTCTGTTCTACTATGTATCATACGGACTAAAATTAGAATTATTTCCGCCTTTGATATTCCTTGGAATAGGTGCGATGACGGACTTCGGTCCTCTCTTAGCTAATCCGAAAACTTTCTTGCTTGGAGCAGCTGCACAATTAGGTGTTTATGCTGCTTTCTTCCTTGCATACTTTTTGGGATTTACATTGCCAGAAGCTGCATCAATTGGTATTATAGGTGGTGCAGACGGTCCAACAGCAATATTTTTAACAAACAAATTAGCTCCTCATCTATTAGGCGCTATCGCTGTTGCTGCATATTCTTATATGGCTCTAATACCACTGATCCAGCCACCAATAATGAGACTTGTAACTAATGACAAAGAACGCAAAACTGTTATGCCGCCGCCACCAGTTGTGTCAAAATGGGTAAAAATCGCTTTCCCTATCATGATAACATTCTTTTCAGTTATGGTGGTTCCTGCAGCTGCTCCTCTAATAGCTATGCTCATGGGCGGAAATTTACTTAGAGAAAGTGGTGTCGTGGACAGATTAACAAAAATGGCACAAAATGAATTAATGAATATCGTTACTCTTTTCCTCGGAGTATCAGTAGGAATGAAGATGAGTGCTGAAGTTTTCCTAACAGTAGAAACAATTAAAATTATTATACTAGGAGTTATAGCATTCGGATTCTCGACATTCGGCGGACTAGTTTTAGGAAAAATAATGTATTATGTAACAAAAGGTAAAGTAAATCCTTTAATTGGTTCTGCTGGTGTTTCAGCTGTTCCTATGGCAGCAAGAGTATCGCACGATATTGGACTAAGATACAACCCTAACAATTACTTACTAATGCACGCTATGGGACCTAATGTCGCAGGAGTAGTGGGAAGTGCCGTAGCTGCAGGTGCATTGTTAGCATTCTTGTACTAGTACTAAAACTAAAAAAAGAAAAAAGAGAGATAAAACAATCTCTCTTTTTTTTATATAAGGGATAGTAGCAGGCAAAGCTTGACGGGGTAGTCCCACACCTCCCCTGCTTCGCTGAAATTAAGACAAGAACGCTCTCATCTACACACTCCTACAGGAGAAGAGTTTTTATAAATCACATAATTCACAGTTCAGACAATAGAAACGAAATAATATATAATTCAATTTGGTGTAAACACAAATGTTTAAAATTTTGTAAAAAATTATAACAATAATTATAATTATTACAAATTTTTTATTTATATTTATAAATCAACTTAATTTTCAAGCAAAAAATAAAGAGAGGTAATACAAATGTTTGAAGCTATTTCAGAATTTATTGGAACAATGGGTTTTTGGAACTTGAACTGGAACCACATAGTTATGATATTAGTCTCAATAGTTTTATTTTACTTAGCCATAGTAAAAGGTTTTGAGCCTTTACTCCTTATTCCCATTGGTTTCGGTTGTTTTTTAGCAAATTTACCTAATAGCGGATTACTAACTCCGGCAACTGCAGATACAATTGGTGGCCTGTTTTATTATATATCATACGGACTAAAATTAGAACTATTTCCACCATTAATATTCCTTGGGATAGGTGCAATGACAGACTTTGGTCCACTATTAGCTAATCCGAAAACTTTTTTGCTTGGCGCTGCTGCACAATTAGGTGTTTATACTGCTTTCTTCCTTGCATACTTTTTGGGATTTACATTACCAGAAGCTGCATCAGTCGGTATTATAGGTGGTGCTGATGGACCAACTGCGATATTTTTAACAAACAAACTAGCTCCTCATCTATTAGGTGCTGTCGCAGTGGCTGCATATTCTTATATGGCTCTAATACCACTAATCCAGCCACCAATAATGAGACTTGTAACTAATGATAAAGAACGTAAAACTGTTATGCCACCACCAGCACCTGTGTCAAAATGGGTTAAAATCGCTTTCCCTATTATGATAACATTCTTAGCGGTTATGATCGTTCCAGCAGCTGCTCCTCTAATATCTATGCTAATGGGTGGAAATTTACTGAAAGAAAGTGGTGTCGTGGACAGATTAACAAAAACGGCACAAAATGAATTAATGAATATCGTTACTCTTTTCCTCGGATTGTCAGTAGGAATGAAAATGAGTGCTGAAGTTTTCCTTACAGTAGAAACAATTAAAATTGTTGTACTTGGAGTTATAGCATTTGCATTCTCAACATTCAGTGGGCTAGTTCTAGGAAAAATAATGTATTATGTAACAAAAGGTAAAGTAAATCCTTTAATTGGGTCTGCTGGTGTTTCAGCTGTTCCTATGGCAGCAAGAGTATCACACGATGTAGGATTAAGATATAACCCTAACAATTATTTACTAATGCACGCTATGGGACCTAACGTCGCAGGAGTATTGGGAAGTGCTGTGGCTGCAGGTACATTGTTAGCGTTCTTTTCCTAACAAAAAAAATAAATAAAAAAGAGAGATTACGTTATCTCTCTTTTTTTATACCATTCTCCTCTGCTTGTACTGTCTGAACTGTGATTTATGGGATTTTGCGATGTTTCTAAAATTCCCCTTCGAAACGAAGACAGCCGGACGGGGTAGTCTATTAAAAATATCATCCCTACGGGATTTATAAGGATATATAATTAATAACCACCTCCCCGCTATGCGGGTACTCCTCTCAAAGAGGAGAATTTTAAAACCACCTCTTCAGACAAAAAAAGGCGTATGCAATACGCCCCAACATTCATTTATTTTTAACAAATCAATTATTCATTTTCTTTTATCCAACTAATAATACTGTTAATGATTCTTTCATCAACATATCCTTTTTCCATATATTCTTGTGGTGTAGCTATTCCTTCTCCTTTCTGCATAAGATGATTTAAATCATTAAAAAGTAGAAATTTATTTTTGGGTTTATTTAACTTGTTTTTCCATAAATTAAAATCTTTTTCTGTAACTTGATAATCACGTCCGCCTTGTATAAATAGTATTGGTCTTTTTTCATTCTGAAATTCTGTTACAGGATTATAATCACTTAGGTCTTCCCAAAATTTAGCTCCTATTCCAAAAGGCAATGAATCATTAGGAGTATTTATATTATAATCTTTATTCTTAACTCGTTTGCAAGCTACTTTTATTTCCTCCATTTTTTCTCTATTTGTCTGTTTTTGTTCTTCAGTCAAGTTGTTTTCAGGTAGATAAAGAATATATTCTATTTGTTCTTCTATGAGCTCTTCTAAAGGTCTTGCCGGTCCTGCAAGCGAAATAAATCCTTTAGCAGCGTTAGTTTTTTTCGCAATTCGTGGCAACATATAACCACCTTGACTATGCCCTAACACATATATTTTACTTATCTTGTCATTATATTTTTCATTTAAGAGCTCCACTGCCGCTACTGCATCATAAACAGTTTCTTCGTTCATAGTAATTGTTTTTATATCAATATCTTTATCTGCAAATGTTCTTTTATCATATCGCAGCACAGCTATATCATTGCTTGCAAGTCCATATGCAATATCGCGAAAAGGTTTTGATTTGAAAATAGTTTCATCTTTATCGTTAGGTCCTGAACCATGCACAAGTACAACCGCAGGTACTTTTTTAGTCTTAGCGCTATTCGGTAATGTTAATTTTCCTTTTATAATTTCATCTTTAGAAACAACAACATCAACCTCATCAAATTGTGCTTTTCGTACATATTCTGCATCTACATATTCTTCCTTACTTTCTACGGGAATAAGTCTAAATCCTGCAACTTTATTATCTTTATCTATACTTATTTCAGCTTCAAGTTCCACATTTTCAAATATAAGTTTTTGATGAACTACATTATATTTTAAGACTTGCTGTTCTCTTGCATTTTCATCAATTTTTTTGAAATTTCCACAAACTTGCACTAATTGTTTCCAAGTTGTTTCTAACATATCAGGTTTTAACAACTTAGTTAAAGTAGTATCAAATTTTTCTGCTACTTCTTTATATTTTGCTGTTGTAAAATCTTCTAACACTTTGTTCGCAATTTCTTTTGGCGTCTCAGCCAACAAGCTGTAAGTTACAGTAAATAGTAACAATAATATAATTTTTTTCATTTTATTTATTTCCAATATTCTCTATCTAAACTTCTGTATTGTATAGCTTCGCTTATATGTTGAGCTTCTATATTTACAGTTTTTTCTAAATCTGCAATAGTTCTTGCAACTTTTAGAATTTTATCGTATGCTCGTGCTGATAGCGACAATTTTTGCATAGCCATTTCTAATATTTTTTTAGAATTTTCATCTAGTACGCAGTATTTTCTCAATAATTTTGAGGTCATATCAGCGTTTTTAAATACATTTTCTTCATTAGTAAATCTTTCTTGCTGTATTTTTCTTGCTTCTGTAACACGTTCTCGAACTGTTTGTGAAGATTCGCCAATAACTTTGTTATTAGCTAGCTCTTGATATTTGACTGTCGGCACTTCGATATGAATATCAATTCTATCTAATAGCGGTCCTGATATTTTTCCTAAGTATTTTTGTATTTGCATAGATGAGCAAGTACATTCTTTTGTCGGATCGCCATAATTTCCGCAAGGGCATGGATTCATAGAACAAGCAAGCATAAAGTTAGCAGGATATTCTATAGACATTCTAGTTCGTGAAATAGCTATACGTTTATCTTCAAGAGGTTGCCGCAGAACTTCTAACACATTTCTTGCAAATTCCGGCAATTCGTCCAAAAATAGTACTCCGTGATGAGCAAGAGAAATTTCGCCCGGTTTAATTTTACTCATTCCGCCACCTACTAAGGCAGCATCTGAAATGGTATGATGCGGAGCGCGAAATGGTCGGCTTGTAACTAGCGCTTCATCTTTTTCTAATAATCCTGCTATGGAATGAATTTTTGTTGTTTCAAGTGCTTCTTCTAAAGTAAGCGGTGGCAGTATGGTTGGTATCCGCCTTGCTATCATTGTTTTGCCTGTGCCGGGCGGTCCTATAAGTAAGATATTATGCCCACCTGCAGCAGCTATTTCAACAGCACGTTTCACAGTTTCTTGTCCTTTTATATCGGAAAGATTAATCGTCGAATCATGAGTATTTTGCGTAAACAATTTTGATTTATCAACATGACAAGCTTCAATAGAAATATCATTATTCAGAAAATCAACAGCTTGACGAAGAGTTTCTATAGGAATTACTTCAATACCGTCAACTAATGCACCTTCTTGAGCGTTCTGTTTTGGAATAAGTAAGCGATGAAATCCGGCAGCCTTAGCTTCTAAAGCTATAGATAAAGTACCATGTATTGGACGCAAAACACCCTCTAAAGCTAACTCACCAAGAATAACTGTGTTTTCAAATTTTTCAAGTGGTATAACTCCTACAGCAGATAAAATTCCCAAAGCAATCGGCAAATCAAATGCACTCCCCTCTTTACGAATATCAGCAGGAGCTAGATTAACTGTAATTTTTTTGTTAGGAAATATAAATTCCGAGTTTTTTATCGCTGCCGTAACTCTATCTCGCGCTTCTTTGACCGTAGAATCAGGCAAACCGACAACAGAAAATGCAGGCAAAGCGTTATCTAAATGCGTTTCAATTTCAATTATAAAAGCATCTATACCAAATGTCGAAGCCGAAGATAATTTTGAGTACATAATTTCTTATTTATTAGTAAAAGTACAAATATAGCAAAAAAAAACGAGTTAATTAATACTTAGAATGAATTTTAATATAATAATAATAGCAAATTGTATTTCTAAATGTGTAGTCGCTTTTTTTGTCTGAACTAGGATTAACAATGAATTGTAGAGGCAATCCTTTGTGATTGCCATTTTTTAAAATTCCCATTCGCGTCGGATGTTGGGGCGTATTGCATACGCCCTGCAAAAGTGGTTTGACGGGGTAGTCTATGAAAAAAATTAACTACAAACATTTGGGTTTTACAATGCTATAATAATGTCATCCCTACGGGATTTGTAAGGATATATAATTAATAACCACACCTCCCCTGCTGCGCAGGTACTCCTCTCAAAGAGGAGAATGCCACACCTCCCCCGCTGCGGCGGGTACTCCTCCACAGGAGGAGAATTTTGAATACCTCATCACAGTTCAGACCAAAAAAAAGGAGCGTATCCAATACGCCCCAACATTATTTTTTTTCTTGCTATAGAATTTATCAAATCTACTAACTTACTTTACTTATTTTTACGTAGATTTTGTCATCTAACAAATCAACTTCAATTTGATCATCGATATTTTCTTTAAAATCAATCTCAACTGCTAAAGTTTCGTTCATAATATAATCTTTTTTTGCAGCAATAGATTTTCTTATATCTTCGTCAGCATTTAGTTCTATATTAATTCTATCAGTAACTTCAAAACCTGCATTTTTACGTAGATTTTGTATTTTACTTACAAGTTCGCGCGCTATTCCTTCCATTTCAAGTTCCTCATCAATAGTTGTATCCAAAGCAATTGTTATTCCACCTTCACTAGCTACTAACCAACCTTCCATATCATTGTTATATATTTCAACGTCTTCAAGTTCAAGCGTAATTTTTTGATTTTCAACTTCTATTTCTAATTTTTGCTCGCGTTCAAGACTTCTAATTTGTTCATTTGTCAGTTCCTTAATAGCGTTTGCTACCATTTGAGTTCGCTTACCAAATTTTTTGCCTATAACTTTGAAATTACCTTTTGCTTGTTTAGAAATAATATTAGAAGTTTCATCAGTAACAAACTCAATATCTTTGATATTTATCTCTTCAAGAATAATATCTGCTACATCTTGTATATCTCTTCTTTCTTGCAATGAGTTCACCGGCACAAGTATTCTTTTCAAAGGCTGTCTTACTCTTATTTTTGATTTATCGCGTAAGAACCTAGCTAGCGAAACAATAATTTGTGCTACTTCCATTTTTCTTTCTAAAGCAATATCTATAAGTTTTTCATCAGCTTTTGGCATATCAATAAGATGAATGGACTGAGCATCATCTTCCTTTCGCAAACGTCTATATAAATCATCAGAAAGAAATGGTGCTACTGGTGCCATCAAAGCACATATATTTACTAAAACTTCACGTAAAATTTGATAAGCTGCAATTTTATCATCATCAACTTCACCTTTCCAAAATCTTCTTCTATTCCGTCTTATGTACCAATTAGAAAGCTCATTTATAACAAATTTCTGTATAGCTCGCACTGCTTTTGTCAAATCATAATCGTCCATTTGCATAGTATATTCTTTGATTAAGCTATGCAGTTTTGAAATTATCCAGTTATCTATTTCTGGTCTATTCGCATATTCAACAGTTTCTTCTTTCCCTGTAAATCCATCTATATTTGCATAAAGTGCAAAGAAAGCATAAGTATTTGTTAGTGAACGGAAAAAATCAGAAATAACCGTTTTTGCTATATCTTCTTCGTTAAATAAAGTAGTTCGCCATGGCGGATTACCAGCTAGCAAATACCAGCGTACTGCATCAGCGCCATATTTATCCATAATATCAAACGGGTCAGCGGTGTTTCCTAAACGTTTAGACATTTTCACACCGTTTTTATCAAGTATCAATTCATTCACTATGATATTCAAAAATGCAGGTTTATCAAATATAGCTGTAGCTATATTATGTAACGTATAGAACCAGCCACGTGTTTGGTCTATTCCTTCCGCTATAAAGTCACCAGGAAATTGCGTTTCAAAAAGTTCTTGATTTTCAAACGGATAGTGAAATTGAGCAAAAAACATTGCACCAGAATCAAACCATACATCAATAACTTCTTTTGTACGTCTATATGTTTTTCCGTCCTTTTTGAAAATCACATTATCAACAAAAGGACGATGCAAATCAATCTCAATACCACATTCGCTAACAGGTAAAGTTTTTCCATCAGGAAATTCATACAAACCTTCTTTCAATTCTGCAACAGAACCTATAGCAAAAATATCATCTTTATCTTCTTCATTAACCCAAATAGGTAAAGGTGTTCCCCAATATCTATCACGCGACAAAGACCAATCTTTCACCTCTTCAAGCCAATTTCCAAATCTTCCTTCGCCTATTTCTTTCGGTTGCCAATTGATTTGTTTGTTAAGTTCGACCATTCTATCTTTATAAGCTGTTGATCTTATAAACCAAGACTCACGCGCATAATACATTATTGGATTACCTGTACGCCAGCAATGGGGGTAACTGTGTGAATAATCATTAGTTGAGCGATAAATTTTATCATTATACTTGAGCCAAATAATCACATCTTTATCTACACCTTCTTCCACTCTGTCGCTATATGTAAAGGTTTTTATTGCTCGTCCTGCAAACTCCCCTGCTTCGTCTGTTAAATGTCCGTCAGGTGTAACAGGTTGCAAAAACGGTATTTTATTTTTCAACGACATTTGATAATCATCTTCACCAAAAGCCGGCGCTAGATGGACTATACCGCTACCATCACTTGTGGTAACAAAATCACCCTCTAAAACTGTTAAAGCTTGCGGATACTTTTCTTTATCAATCTTACAGAACGGCAATATCTGTTCATACTCTGTACCAAGTAATTCACTTCCTTTGAACTTTGCTAAAATTTCATATTCACCGTCAAGAGCTGATAACCTTGCTTCTGCTAGCACAAGTTTATGCTCAACTTCAGTATTTTTATCTTTTACTTTATTTAGCACCAAAACATAATCAATATCTGCACCAACCGCTAAAGCTACATTTGCAAAAAGTGTCCAAGGTGTTGTCGTCCACACAACTAAACTAGCGTCATTAAGCTCTTTCAAGCCCGAGCTCTTAATTTTCAATTTTAAATAACAATTCGGATCTTTTACTTCTTTATATCCAAGAGAAAGTTCATGAGAACTAAGCGGTGTAGCTATTGTTGGCGACTGCGGAATAACCTTAAAACCTTTGTAAATTAGACCCTTATCAAAATATTGCTTGAGTGCCCACCAAACAGATTCAACATAATCTATTTCACAAGTAATATAAGCTGAGCTTAAATCAACCCAGTAGCCCATTCGCTCAGTTAAAACTCCCCAGCCCTCTGCCATTTCAATATTTCTAAAAACAAAGTCACGGCATTTGTCGTTAAACTTATCTATTCCATAAGCTTCTATTTCGCTTTTATCTTTGAAACCGAGTTCTTTTTCTACAGTTATTTCTACAGGCAAACCGTGTGTGTCCCAGCCAGCTTGTCGTCTTACATAAAATCCTTGCATGGTCTTATAGCGACATACAGCATCTTTAATTGTTCGTGCCATCATATGATGAATACCAGGACGCCCGTTTACTGTTGGCGGTCCTTCATAAAAACTATAATTAGGAGCTTTGTGTCGAATTTCTAAAGTTCTTTCAAAAATTTTATTATCTTTCCAAAATTTCAGAATATCGTTCTCGATTTCAGGATAATTTATCTTTTCCGGTAATTGTTTAAACATTTTGATATTTGATATATTAATTTAGTTGATTAAATTTTCTGTGTACAAACTACAAAGATACGGATTTTTTATGATATTTTCTATATAAAGTTAGTATTTTTTTTAAATTCTCCTTTATTTTATCTGAACTATAATTTGTGGGATTTATATGATTTTAAAAATTCAACTTCCCTGAAGGTCGGACGACAAACTTCCCCTTCGGCACGAAGGGGTGGACGGCGAAGCCGGACGGGGTAATCTATACAGTGCAGACAAAAAAAACCCGCCATCTTCGTTGAAGTATGGCGGGCTAAAGGATTAACATAAATTAATATGTTACGCTCTTTTTTATTTGATTTTCACAAATTCTTTTGTGATCACATTTGAGCCTATTTGCATACGAACTATATAAGCACCTGCAGCTAAGTTACTTGCATCGAAAGTTAAACTATGGCTACCTGCAGTAAATTCTTTTGCATTTGCAAGAACAGCTACTTGATTACCTGCAGCGTTGAATACTGCAATATTAACAATTGCATTATTTGGCACGTCAATCATAACTGTAGCGCTTTCACTTACAGGGTTAGGTGTAATAGTTGAGATAGCAAAACCGTCTGTTTCTTCAATGCTTGATTTGTTATCTATTGTAAACAATCCTGTTCTGCTGTATTCAAGTACTGGATCGTTACCATAGATAGCGCGAATCATAGCTGTTTTAGTGTTTACATTCGGCACTGTCCAGTTCCAAGCTCTATTAGTTACTTTTGCATCTTCAACTAAAGTTTGCCAGTTTGTACCACCGTCAACACTTAATTGTAAAGTAACTAAGCTAACATTCTTAGCATTCCATCTAACTTGAGTTTTTTGGTTTGCTTTATAAACATCACCTGCTTTTGGAGTAGTAATAGCTAATGAACCTGTTAATATCTTAAAAGGAGTTGATACTGCAAGTACTTCACCATTTTGAGCATTAACCATTCTTACGTGAGCAGATTTAGTGTTAGCATTTGGCAATGTCCAAGGAGTTTGACCAGCGTCAGAATTAACTACGTTAGAAACTTTTTTCCAACCACTAATGCCATCTTCTGAGTATTCAAAGAATACGCTAACTTTATCTTCTGAGAACCATTTGATATAATCTTTGCTTCCTGAAGCATAAGTTGGATCAGCTGAACTTGGACGAGTGATTTCGCTTGGAGCTATGTTAATAGTAAATGTTGATTTACTTTGTGCTAATTGTGTTCCGTTAGTTGCGTTCACAAGTCTTACTAAACATAGATTTGAGTTTACTTTTGGAGCGTTCCAAGTTAATGTTCCTAATGTAACAGGTACTGGTTCAGTATTGATTTTCACCCAGCTGTTGCCATTATTAGTTGTATATTCAACATTAACAAGAACGTTCATATTAGGATAAATCCAAACTATAGAGTTAGTAGAACCGCCTTCGTAAACTTCGCCACCGTTAGGAGTAACAATTTCGATGTTTTTGTTTACAATGATAGGTTTAATATCATCAAATGTACCATCGCTTGTTAAATCTCTACCTTCAACATCAAGTACTGCACAAATATGTGACCAATCAAACAAGAAGCTTTCGTCATTACGTAAGATGTTAAATCTTAAAGTACCGAGATAAGTTCTTTCGCTTGGTACTATTTGACCTACTTTGTCTTTAGTATAAGCGTCAAAGTTAATTTCAATAGAGCGAGTGTTAGCAACAGGATCCATAGTTCCGTCGTTATTTCTGTTATCTGTTGGAGCTGTATAAGCTTTCAAATAACCTAAATCGTTTCTATTATCAAATATAACTGTTTCAGTTTGAATCATAGAGTTGAATGAAACAACTGTTGGATCGTAAGTAATTGCAAAAGTACCGTTAGCTAGTGCCCATTTTCCACCAAGATTTTGGATATAAACAGGAACGTCTATATATTGATTGTTGATAAATGGAGTAGCTGTTACTTTGTAATCAATACCTTCACCTAATATCTCATTGTTATATTTCACAGGAGCAGTATTGTGAATAATATCGCCGCCTCTTTCAACATAACTAATTGCATTATCACGTAATTGTAATGAAAATTCAGGATTGTTTTTATCTATTACGTTGATAGGATTTGCATCTGTCATATAAGCAAAATCATCGCTGATATTAACTAATCCACCTGGATTTTCTACTGGATAAATCTCATCTTTAAGCGCTAAATTACGTAATGAAGATATTTTATCTGTGTTATGGTCAACAATAGTTCTATCAACAGCATTTGAATAACCTTTTCCTGTTAAGTCAAATCTTGGGTTTGAAGAACCTGCTTGTGTTCTCATCAACGCTCTATCAGCAGCGTTAATTTGTCCGTCTCTCAACACGTCGCCACCTACTAATGCAGCGAAGCCATTTACTGCTGCTGTATCAGAATATGAAGCACCACCGCGTGAGTAGTTCAAACCTGTCAAAGGCCATTTTCCGCTAAATCTATCTGCTGTATAGTTTTCTTCATCTGCATAAGCTGAGAATGATGTACCAAATACAACTGGATCTGCTGCACCGTCAACTGCTGACATAGGATTATCATTTTTACCGTTCCAAGATTGGAAATCCCAACCTGATTCGATAGCCCAAGTATCAAAATCATCACCAACAAATTTGAATGTTGCAGGATAAGCTGACATTACAGGCAAATAGTTTTGATGATCAACTACAACATAGTATTTACCGTCAAATACTTCTGGTAATACAAACGGAATGTTTGCATAAGTGTTAGTTCCACCGTTACGGTTTTCAGGATTTCTAACAGCTGCATCGTTAGTATAACCTTTTGTTGAAACAACAGTTGAGTTAGGAATTAAGTCGCTTGGAGCTCCTGCATTATCTTTGTAGAAACGCATTCTAACTGCATTTTGTTCAAAAGTTCTACCAATGTTGTTTGTTCTACCTTCGTTATGGTAACCTTCAAGTAATAATCTAACTGTAAAGTTACTTTGAGGAGTTATTGTGAAACTAGGTGATTCTGATTTCAAAGTTTCTATAATTCCACTTGCACCTGTACCGTTATCGTGTTCTAATGGTTCTGGAGAGTTGATATTTGCTCTTGCAAACAATCTAAATCTACCATTAACCGCTGTTGCTTCTACTGCACCTTGATCTGTGTAAATTAAGTCGCCGTTTACATCAGGATTTGATTTTGATAAATCCATCATTGATGCAAATTGTGATTTTGAAGTTGTTCCTTGGAACTCAAATGGACTTACAGAAGTAGGCAATGCCATTGAATTTTCATAAGCTGCGTTATATTTAACACTTGCTACTGGAGGATAGTGTCTGTTTGTGCTACCGCCACCACCTTCAACAGAAAGTCCTAAATCAGCGTGTTTTCCATTAGTTTGACCAACTGTAAATGAAGTTAAATCATTTCTATTATAGTCAAATCCTACCCAACGAACTCTAAGTTCTTTTTCTGTATTTTCAACTGATTGAGCATATTTAGGTTCAACAACTTTAATAAATGGCATTGTTGCTTTATAAACTCTATCACCACATTCTGCATAAGTACGTGCTAAAAGATCAGGATCTTCAGGATATACAGGAATAGAGTTGTCCATTCCGCTATTTACCCAGCTTCCACCGTCCATAGAATAAGCTGCGATTAAGCCTTGTGCATAGTTAAGAGGTCCGAATTGTCCTAATTCATTTGCTCTAACTGTTAAAGAACCTTGAATAAAGTTATCTAATTCATAAGTATTAGGATAATCTCTATTAGCTACTCTTGCAAAACCACCCGGATTGTTTCTCCAGAAACGAACTTCACGTAATTCACCGTCAAAATGTCTTACTCCACCGTCGCTGATGTTTTCAAATCCGATAAATGTTGGATAAGTATTTTGTTTGTCTACAAATACATTGCTTCCTAATTGTTCTGTTACTGCGTTAGCATCTTGTACGTTTCCATCGATATAGAAATATACTCTTGATTGTGTTCCATTTTCTGGTAATGATAAATATACACCAACATGCACCCATACAGAATCGTATTCTACGTGATTTGGTTCAAGTATTCTTTGAACAGGATCACTAACTGCTGTACGGATTTCTCTTGAACCGTCTTCTAAAATTGTAGCTAAGCTAAATTGTAATTGACCAGTCGGTAACAATCTTAAAGCATAGTGCAATCCTTCTTCATCAGTTGTAGCTTGAGGATCTTTCTTCGTAATAATTGGGAAGAAAGGTGCTTCTTCACTATCAACATTAGGGAATGAATAAGGTTTAATCCATGCTTCTATGAAAGCATTTTGACTTGTAATATTCAATTTTGAACCTGCTGGTATAGTCATTTTTGTTGTAGCTCTATTTTGTAAAGCAAAGTGTGGAGCTACTGTAAATGGTTGAGATATAGCGTAAACATCTTGTTGATTTCTTGCTTCTGAACCACTTATTTTCAAAATAACTTCTTTTTCGTAGTTTTCATCTATCGCCATAACACCTTGCAAGTCATTTGCTACGCTAGTTACTGTTACGTTGTTGTAAGGTTCCCAAATTGCTGAACCAGCTTCCACTTCTTCATTATCTAAAGGAAGTGCAAAGAAACCACCTGTTGCAGGATCTTCTCTATAGTTGCCTATAGCATCAAACCAGTTTTGACCACCGTCACGGCTGATTTGGATCATAACGTCACCTGCTTCACCTTCTTGTCTTGGTAATGGATTACCAACACCAAAAGCTACCCAACGAACTTCATAAGTTTTACCTTTCAAGTTACTAACACCTTCACCGCAAGATGGTGATGTTAATTTAATGTGAGAACCGTCAGGACGGAAGTTCAACAAGTCGTTTGCTGCTGAAGCTCCTAATTCGCAAGAGTTAAAGTAGTTTAACGGGTTTTGATTCCATTGGTATGTTGGATCGCTAGCCGCATCTGATTTAACACCTTGGAAAGTATAGTACAATTCTAAAGCTGTTTTTGTATTGTTTTCTAAAACTTCTAAATCTGAAGTAGGATTAGGAACACCCGATATATATTTTCTCAAATCATTTTGAGAAAGAGCTGTTCTCCAAACTTTAACTTCTTTTATACCACCGTCGAAGAAATCACTTTCTTCAAAACCTTTGTTAGGGTTAACGCCTATCCAAATAGGCATCTTAGATTGTAAAGGACGAATTTGAACACCATTAGGATTAACAACTTCATCAACTTTTTCACCATCAACAAATAAGCTAACAATGTTTGAATTAACAACTGCAGCTATATGTGTCCAATTTGCAGAGTGATTTGAATTCAAAATAGGGAAACCTGATTCGTCTTTGTTAGCATATACTCCCAAAGGAAGTGTAGAAGTTACTGTTCCAATATATTCAACTACATCATCTTTAGCTACGCGGATACGGAAAGCAGGATATTTACCGTCTTTTAAGTACAACATCCAACCACCTTCTTGAGTGGAAGCGCGTCCAGAAGAAGTTGCAACTATACCAACTTCGCTGCCATCGCCTTTATCCCCATTCAAGTTAACCCAAGCTTCAACTGTTAAAGTTGCAGGTGTAGAAAAATTACGTTCAGATACTAAGTATTGACAATTTCCATTGAATTGTGCAAAGAATAAACGACCTAATACAAAGCTAAACTCAGAAGCACCGAATCTTGTTTCATCTGATTCGTCATAAGCAGGACGTGTTTCTTGGTTTAAGTCTGTAAACGTAGCTTTATCTTTTAATTCAACTTGTGTAATTCTTAATTTTGCATTTTCAGAACGGAATGGGAAGTTTTCGTCTCCTTTCCAAATTGTACGAAGTACACCACCATAACCGAAAGTATTGATGCCAGGGCCATCAGGTCTATCTTCCAAATTCAAAATTCCATCAACATCTAGAGGTAGAGGTTCTATGTTTCCTGTTGTTAAAAAATAATCGTTATCACTTGTAGGATAATCTATCATTCCTTGTGCATGTGCGTTAATCATTGCATCTGTTGTCATTTGAGAATATCTCATTCTGTTTTCAGCAACACGTCCAAATTCAGTATAAGTTGCACCATCATTCAAAGAGTATTCCAATTTGTATGCGTAGCGAGGAGTACCATATACACCTTTTACAATATTAGGAGTAGCTAAACCACTACGTTCAAAGTAAATTGGATATCCATGATTATCACCCATAGAAAGATATGGAATTGTAGGATAACGATTTACTGATTGACCTACTGCACTACCTGGATTCAAAACTGTTATACCACGAATTGTAAATTCTTCAGGAGCTTTAAAATCTACTAAAGCTGTTACATCTGTTTGTCCATCACCTGAATAAATTGTTGTTTGGTTTAACGTACCGTTATAGAAAGCAAAGTTTGCTAAATCAGTATCGGTTAAGTTATCTGCATTTAAGATGTTAAAACGTAACATTCCTACGAATGTACCTTTACCTTCTGTTGCAGGCAAAAATCCCGGATTTGTAGCGCCTTGATCTACCATTGTATTCAATACTGCTACATATTTCATCACTCCATTGTCAGAACCGTAAGGTCTTGAGCTATATAAAGCACGGAAACCGTTTTTATTGTGGAATGGTGACTCTATTTGATAATACGGGAGCGGAGCCGCTTTATCTACGTCAAATTGCACCGCATCTGTTTTTGAAGATGGTTGATTAGGTGCTTCATTTGTTTCAGCGAACAAATGTCCACCATTATATTCGATACCAACGTTCATCTCACCCAAAGGGAGTGCCGTAGCATCGGTAGTTTTAACCCACACTTCTACGCCTAATTGGTTACCAAGACGACGTGGATTTAAACTAATTTCATATTTGTATTGAGCATAAGAATCTGCAGCAAACACCAACAAAGCGACTGCGAATACTAACATACGCCCTAATAAAAAGCTAACTTGAGCTTTTACGCTTTTTTCTGATTTTCTAATCATTTTTATTTAATCCTTATATTTTTTCTAAAAAATTATTAATATACGCTTTTTGAAGTGTGGACTTCCGAGATTAAGCGGAAGCCCACCTCTCTTTATTGCAATTCCATTGTTTTACGGAGTTACTGCAAATATTTCTGTTCCAAATGTATTTACTATCAATTTGTATTCATCACCTGGCTTTTGATATGCCGAACCGTCTGTTGCGAATATCTTCACTGTATATGTTCCAGCTGGCAAATCATTAGCTACTTGTGCTTCATTTACTGTTCCTATTAATGTTGAACGACGGATTCTACGACCTGTAAAGTCATAAATTTCAACTGAATAATCGCCTGCCAAATTCTCAAGTTTAACTCTCA
This sequence comes from Ignavibacteria bacterium, assembly GCA_012518115.1. Classification (GTDB taxonomy): domain Bacteria; phylum Bacteroidota; class Ignavibacteria; order Kapaibacteriales; family UBA2268; genus JAAYTD01. Next base: position 24,372 of record JAAYTD010000089.1, read on the forward strand.
AATTAGGTGCAGCACTTGTAATAACAAAGTTGAACCAATCTACATCGCCTTCTTCTCTTATCGTTCCAAATACAGGAGCATTTGTTCCTATTGTCTTCGATAAATTGCGTGTATCATTTACGCCGAATGCTATGTCGTCATCAACTTCGCCTACTGTTGTTACTACGCCCGGCAAACTTGCTTTATAAGATTCGTATCCTTCACCGCCATCATAATCATATACATAGAAGTAGTATTGTGTATTAGGTAATAAACCTGTTACATCTACTGTATTTCCATCTCCATTATAAAGAACAACTGCATCGCCTATGTTAGAACCTGCACCAAAAATTGTATTAGGTACATAAGTTTGTCCATTAACAGGTACATCTTTCTCTAAATCAAGAGGAGAAACTGCCTTAGCTACAACTATTCTGTTATTACCTAATCCGTTTGTCCATGTTACTGTCAAAGAAGTTGTTTTTACATTACTAAATTCAATTCCTCTTGAAGCAACTGCTGGAGCTTGTGGTAATACTGAGAATGGTTCTGAAACTGTTGCTAACCATTTATCTTGTTCTTCCGCAGGGCTATCGATATAAGCTTTCAATTGATAACCTGCTCCTGCTTCGTTAATTGTTAAACCAGGGAAAGTTAGAGTTGTTGTCTCTGGTGCTAATGTTAATGGTGCCATTGTAAATGTTGCTACTGGCGCTTCTGTTCCATCTGACTTGATTAGTTTTAAGCCGATGTTCAACGCTGCACTCGATTTAACAGGCTGACCATATCTATTTTGCAATTGAACTGTTGCTTTGAAAGCACGAGATTGCAAAACAGGTATAGGATCAATACTTACAAACATCACTTTATCAGATTTTGTAGCTATAACTTCGTCTTTCGCTAAATCTGTATTTTCAGGTGCAGAAAAGACTGCCCAAGTACCTGTTAAATTAGCTAAACTTCTTATAGGATATATATTTGTTTCTACTTCAGTAGAACTTGTTGTTGTAGGTTTTACATTGTTTCTGTAATCTTCCCATGCTGTTCCATTCCAATGTGCAGGGAATAACGTGTTTGCAGGACCGAAACCAGCCAATGGTGAAGTCAAGCCCGCAAATTTAGCATATACACTATCACGCATATTTACATCATCAGGAGTTATAGTCCAAGTTGTAGGAACTACTCGATCAGGATCACCACCACGTCCATAAGTTGGATTAGATGCACTTGAAGTTACTGTTATTTCTTGTGAATTACCTGCTGATGCCAATTGCAATGTTACAGGTGTCTTAGCTTCTGTATTTCCAATAGCAAATTCTATAGGAAGTGTACCTGTTACTGTTCTTTTTAAGTTACCGATTACATAACCGTCAGCACTAAATGGTCTTTCAAGCACCATTGTAGGTCCAAAAGTCAATATATTCTCACCTGTCTTTATCTTTACATCTTCAGGAACATCTAATTTTGTATTTACTCTAACGTTTGTACGTAAAGTTAATACTGGTGCTTCAGAAACTAAAGTTCCACATTCACTACGTAAAAATACGTTTGCAGGAATTTCTGCTATACTTCCAAAATTAACCGTTGAAGCTGGTCCCGCATCTATTGTACCTGAAATCATTGTTATTCCACCATCTGGATCTAATGTTAATGTATTGCTACCAAGTACAAGTGTATTTACACCACTGTTCATTCTTAATCCAGCACCATTATTCATAGTTAAATTTCCACCTAAAGCTTCTTGACGTGCAAATTCTGTTGTAAAGGCTTTGCCACCATCAAAATAAGCATTACTTATTCCAGGGTCAGATTGACCTGTTCCTTGAAGAACTAAACGTGATTTTGAAGCATCACCATTTAAAAGTCCAGTAGTTCTTGTTAAATCGCCATTTAAAATAAGTTGGATAGGATTTTGAGCGCTTGCACCTTCTCCTACTTTTAAAGTTCCTGTTTCTAAGCCAAGAACACCATTAACTGTTAAGTTGTTTGCTGTAGCATGATCTGCTTTAATAGTTAAATTGTAAAGTGTAGGCGTTCCGTCAACTGTGAAAAATTGGTCTTCTAACATTGGTGTCATATGTCCTGTATTAACAACATAAGTACCTTTGTTACCATCAATCACGCCATCATGACGAGCAACTAATCCTGTTGCAGTACCAGCAGCACCAACTGTTAAAGTTGCTTCACCAAGATCCAAAATACCTTTGTTAAGTATTAATGAAGTAGCTGCATCTGCTTCACCTATTATTTCAACATCTGTTTCTAAAAGAACTCTATCACTATTATTTGCTTTGTCAAGAGTTAAGTTAGAAATTTTTACAGGATTTACTATAGAAGAATTTCCTGTAAACTTCTGTAACTTACCATCTATCATTCTTATTTTTGTGTTTTCAAGAGTTGCATCAAATATTGCAACATCATCAACTATTACATTACCACGAACAAAAATCTCATCTCCACCATTAATATTTATTTTAGCATCGTTAGCTGCTTTTACATTATTAAGTGTTGTTATTCCTGGTGAAAGAGAAGCTATTGTTGGATCAGCTAATGTATTATCTGTAAACTCTATAGTTCCGTCTGTTGCATTGAAACTAGCGCCAACGCCACGAATTGTAAGCGGAGAGCCTAAATCTACTGTTGCATTTGTACCTTCAATAACAAAAGAACTAGCTGTTTGCACTTCGTTATTTGCCGAAGCAGCTAATTCTAATCTACCGAAACGTAATTGATCTGTACCTTCAGCTACTATCATCTTAGGATGACCAGCTTCTACCATGTTATCAGTATCAAAAATTACAACATCGCCTTTCTTAGTATTATAAAAACGACCACTTCCTTCTACAAATAAGCCTGCACCATCTTGATGGTTTTTGTTATTCTTAATTTTAATTGTTGCAGTTTCAGTTGCATCTGCATTTGTTGTTGTTACTTTTGAGCCATCTGCTATTTTCAAACCGAAAAATTCATAAATAGAAGTAGCATCTGTCAGTTTAATTTCTTTTTCAGCATAATTCTTGAAAGTAATCGTGCCGTTGTCTGCTTTGAAACTTTTACCATCTGCTAAAACCATATTACCCATAACGTTCCAACTATCACTTGTTATAGTATTCTCGTTCATAGTTAAATTCATAAATGTTAGAGTATGGTTTGAAACGTTTTTAATTTGTACAGGATCGTTAGATACCAAAGCACCTGCCGCATCACCAGTAGCTGAAGCTATTCCTGTATAAATAGTTCCGTTTTCAGCAATAAATGAAGCATTTTGTTGAACATCTATCATATTCTTTATAACAAAATCACTTACTGTTGTAGCTTTTGTATTAGGAGGAATAACTAAATTCCAGAAGTTCAAATTATCAGCTTTATCTGTGATCTCATCATGATTAGCACTAGTTCTAGATGCATTTACAATTTCAGAAATACCTGAAGTTGCACCTAAAGTTACTGTTATTTTATTCTTACTTGCATTAAAAGGTCCTTCGCTAAGTAAAGTAAAGTTACCTTTCACTTCAATATCGCCTACAGGCTCAATATAAGCTAGTAAATCAGGATCGCTAGCATTGTTAATATCATTATTTGCTAATTCAATGTGATTTACAATCAATCTACCTTCGGGAGCTACATTCCAAGGAATGAAATGAGTTGCAGCATCAGGAGCTCCATCATCTTTATTTGCAAAACTAATAGTGCTAGGAGGATTAGCAGTAAAGCTACCGTTAGGAACAATTAATGTTCCTGCTATAGATAAGTTTGAATTTGTATAAACTTTAGCATAATCTGTCAAACGTACATTAGTAAATTCTAATGAAGAAGTTGGAGCAACATCAATTTTATTTCCTACGCTTGCATTTTTTCCTGAGAAAATAACTTCGCCTTGAGGGTTAAACAATGAAGCACCTATTAAGTTTAAATCACCACTAATTTGCATACTAGCACCTTCTGGTAAAGTTGCATTTGCATTGTTTACTGTGAAATTATTAACCCATAAACCACGATCGTCAGTATAGGTAGGAACGTTTAATTGTGCCTCTACATTAGGAGTAACACCGTCACCTATAGCTAAGTTCAATTTACTCTTATTGTTAACACCAACTACATTCGCATTACCTGTAACTGTAAGGTTTCCTAAAATAACTAAATTAACGTTGTCGCCATTTGCCGATGATTTAGGTGATACAACTGTATTGTGTCCTTCAATTACTAACTCTTTCGCATAGAAAGTATTGCCATCACCAGCTATAGTTGCAGATTTTTCTACATAAGCTTGGTCGATTTTTGTCGGAACACCAGCGCCACTTGCAGATGTCCAGTTGCTAGGAGTATTCCAAAGTCCGTCACCTGTTGCATCTGTAAATATACGCAAAATTCCACCATCACTAGGAAGTCCAGTAAGTACGAAAATGTCGCCAATAATAGGAGTTGCATAAGCACCACCATTTGTACGTCCTGTAGCCTTTGTTGTAAATTTAACACTACCTAATCTATTATCTAAAGCTGCCGTACGAACTATATCAACTATTTCAGGTTGCGAATAAACAGGTAAGCCTCCGCCTACTGCTTCACCGTAAAATACATCTAAACCACTTTGGTCACCACGTACTTCTGCAAGTCCATATTCAAATTCTATAAATTCAGTAGTCATTGCTACTGGCAATTGGTAAACCCTACCTACTGATAAACCAATTCCCTCAATAGGTATTGTTTTAGGATAACGTACAACCGCACCAGTAAGATTAGCGTCAGCAATATCTGTTGATTTAATACCAATACCACTAGCTATCGCATCCGAAGCTACAGTAGCAGTATAAATTAAAGCACCTTTTGCATCTGCTGCTGTTGCATTATATAAATAAGCACCTGTGTTTGTAACAAAATTACCATTATTTTCTTTTATTTTAGCAGTTGTTGCAACAGTTGCATTAAAGCCGTTCAAATCCAAAGTACCGCTATTAAGTACTAAAGATTCTTCACTAGCTACACCAACTTCCAAATTACTATTTAATCTAACGCCACTCGGACGATTAATTGTAAGTTTTCCTAAAGGTCTAGCAACTGTTGGATCTGTTGGATCTTCTGCAGGCAATTGTAATTGCTCGCCGTTACCTGCTACAATAAGATTAGTAGCATCAGTAGTAATAGTTCCAAGAGTGTTGCCACCGAGCTCTGCTCCCACACCAATTTGACCACCAATAGTTACATTACCATCTGTTAAATCAATCGCTCCAGCATCTCTTGCAACAACATCACCTGTTATTGTTAAGTTATTTGCAGCTAATGCAGTGAAAGTGCCAGCTGAAACAAACAAATTACCGTTAATAGTAAGTGCTCCTGCTTGAGTCATATCACCAGCTAGTGTTAAGTTACCGATATTTGCATTATTTTCATGCAATGTAAGATCACCAGCTGCTGTAATGTCTGTCCGGGAATTTGTTATAAGTATATTCTCTCCAAAAGCCGCGTCTCCTCTCAAATCTAACTCTGAATTTGATGCATCTAGAGTTGAAGTTGCATTTGCACCAGTCATAGATAATTTATGTCCATTTAATCTGATAAGTTGCCCTTCTACACCTGCATCATATACATCTGTACCTGTTATAGTACCAACAATTGTTAAGTCATTACGAATATCAAGAGTACCAGGACTATCTCCTCGGAACTCTAATGCTGCTAAATCTCTAACAGAAGAATTAAGTTCAATATTTTGAGTTGGATTACCATCATCACCAAATATAAGCGTAGTAGCATCAGTTGTAATTAAATTACCTGTAAATGTATAAGGACCAGTAAAAGTAGCAGAAATACCAGTAGCATCAATAGTACCTAAACCTGTAACTGTTCCTGCAAGCGCCGTCTGATTAATTCCTAATATTAATGTTCCATTTTGATTGACAGTAGCTATACCATCTGCAGGAAGAGTAATTTCACCCGTAGCATTTACAGTTCCTTGATTAATTGTTAAAGAACCACCCGCAGCTATTGCAAATTCTCCCATAGTTAAAGTTGCTGCAGGACGATTCATTGTAAGATTAAGTAAATCTTCTATCGTGCTTGCTGCGACAGGAATTTCGCCTGAACCGCCTATTGTAAGTGACGCATCATTAGCTCCTACTGTCGCCCAAGCTTTGATAGGACCATTTAGTATAACTGTAGCACTTGTCCAAACATCTACAGCAGCATGATATATACCATCAACTTGAAAAGTGGTGTTAGGAGCTACTGTTAAATTACCACCAGCTACAACTGAACCATCTAATGCTCCACCATAATTTCCATAAATATGTAAATCTGCACCTAAAG
>JAAYTD010000008.1 GCA_012518115.1 Ignavibacteria bacterium
AAAAATTACCTGTAGGTACTTATAATGTTATAATAAGTACTAATAAAGCTTCCACAATGAAAAAACTTGTTATCGAAAGATAATAAATCTACTACTTGATTTTTATTTAAAAAAACATAGAGGCTAAGAAATATAGCCTCTATGTTTTTTTTATCAAATTTTTATAAAATATAATTATTCCCGTTTCACTGCTGCTTTTTCTATAAATGTCTTAAAAAAATAATTAAATGATGCATTTCTTTCTTTTGCTAATTCATAATCATACTCTTTTAATATCTCTTGCATAAAATCTAATCTAGAATTAAATCTTTTAAAATAAAGTTGATTAAATATTTCTTTTGTTACTAGTTCCGTTTGTTCAATTTCTTCTATTTTCCACTCTATCGCTTTTTCTTTTTTTAATCCTGCAATATACCAGCTTTCTATTTCGGCAACAACAATAATCATTTTATGAAATGGAACATTTTCAAAACGCATCTGCAACTTTCTTTTTTTCTGAGCTAGTGTGGCTTCCTCGTCCATATCCGCAAAAACTAAATAATCAAAACCTAACATATTTATACTTTCTACAAACTTAATAGATCTAATTTTCTTCATTTGTGCGAACTGCAGTATTTCTACATCATCATATTGATTTTTAAGAAGTGGTACAATCAAAGTAGAAAAGAAAAGAGCATCATCATTCCCTTCAACAAAAAGATATATTTTTTTTAACGCCATTTTTTTATACTTAAATTCAAGACAAAAGATTTTGTATATAAAGTTCCTCTATCCCTATTTCGTTCTTCATAAATTCTTTGATTTCTTCATGTGTAGAAAGATGAGCTATTGTAGAAAATCCTTCTTTATCTCTAGTCAAATAGAAAATATTATCCAATCCTGCATATTTCACGATTTCTGGATTATGTGTTGTTAAAAATATTTGCATTCTTTGTGAAGCATCTTTCATCATATCAATAATTCGGGATATAAGATGTGGATGAACTCTTCTGCCCGGTTCTTCAAAAATAACAGTTTTTTTGTCTTCAAAAAACAGAACAATTATTATAGAAAGCAGGAAAATAGAGCCACTTGAAAGTAAGGAAGCAGGAATAAATTCGCCGGGAGTGTATTTTTCTTTTATTTTGACTTGCAAATGTCTATCTAAAAATTTCTCTACTTCAATATCTTCAATAAAAGGTAATACATAGTTTAGATAATTGAACAGTTGGCGAGTTTGTTCTTTATTTTTCAAAATTCTTCGCAACACGATAGCTATATTTTCACCGTTTTCTTCTAATTCCATTTTGCCCGCTATAGAAGAAACAGAACGACTTTGTGTAGGATCTAAATCGTAAATAGACAATCTTCCTAGTATTTTTCTAACGCTTTCAGGATGTGGCACATTACATTGATTTTCTATAAACAAAGTTTTAGTTTTAGCAAAATTATCACTAAAATCTGTAACATTTATAAATATTGTAGGCAAAATATCATCTTGTGTTATATGGCAAGTCGTATTATTTACAAAATTAGTTATAATTTTATCACCTGAATGCTGCATTTCTAAGACTACCGTACCTACGCTAACATCTTCACCGTTTGTTATTTCATAAAGCTCATAATGTTGAATTAAAGAATCTGAAGCGATATGAAATTCATCAGCATCATTAGTATATTCTATTTCAAAAGTCGTCGCAAATGATAGAGAACGCATACAAAATATCTTATCGCCTATTTTTTTCATTCCGTTAAGTTTAGAAGAATTATCAACTTCTATGTGAAATGAAGTTTTGTTTTGTTTAGTACCTATTCGCATATTTCGCAGATATTCTACTCCACCTTGCAACGAAATAGCATTACTTAAACCAAAATTTACAATATCTCTAATAAATTTAAATATACTCAAAAAGTTAGATTTACCGGCAGCATTAGGACCTATCAAAACATTGAACTTACCGGGATTTATATCAATCGTCTTGAAGCTTTTGAAATTTTTTACAGCAATTTTTTTTATTTGCATAATTTTACTCACGTTAATAGTTGTATAATATCAATATTAAAATAGCTATCTGCTATTTTTATAATAGCAAAAATAATAAGTGCTATTAAAAAAGCAATTAATATGGCTTTAATCATTTTTTTATAATAAAAAATATAATCACGCCTAAAAAAATAGCTAAAAAAATATACATTTTATCGGATGAAAAAACTTGAAAAAACTTTTAAAACTATATTTATCTTCTTCCAATTAAAAGAGTAAATATTTTATTAATATAAAAGATATTGCAATAGGAGCAACGAACTTTACTATTACAAAATAATATCCAAGATTTTTTACTTTAATTGTTCCGTAATTAGACAACTCTTCAACCACATCTTCCTTTTTCATTACCCAAGAAGCAAAAATCGCTATAAAGATACTACCTACTGGTAATAAGATATTTGAAGCTAATGTTTCTACTAATGAAAAGAAATTTAAGCCAAATAATTTAAAATCTGCCAAAGCTCCTTCTGAAAGAGCACAGAAACAGCCAACAATTGTAATAATTATAGAAGTATAAATAGTTGCTTTTCTTCTTGTTATTTTTAGTTCCTCAACTACGTAAGCTACAACAGTTTCTAAAAGCGAAATAGAAGATGTTATAGCAGCAATAAAAAGTATAAAGAAGAAAATAATTTGGAAAACACTCCCGCCTGCTATTTGTGAAAAAATTTGAGGTAATACAATGAAAACTAAGCCCGGTCCGGCCGCAGGTTCAAAGTTAAAGGCAAAAACTGCGGGAATTATTGCAAGCCCAGCTATTAATGCAAAAAGAATATCCGAAGAAACAACAACTATAGATGATTTCATAATATTTTCTTCAGAACGCATATAAGAACCATAGGTTATTATACAACCTATTCCTAAACTAAGCGAAAAGAAAGATTGTCCTAAAGCTTCAAACACAGTATTCATTGTAATTTTAGAAAAATCTATATTAAATAAAAAATTTAAACCTTGACCAGCACCCGGAAGAGTGAGCGAACGAATCGCTAAAACTACAATAAAAATAAAAAGAATAGGCATGAAAATTTTTGACATTTTTTCTATACCTTTCTCTATTCCAAAAATTACAACAGAAGCAGTCAAAAACATAAATAGAAAATGTAGCAATAGTGGTCTTACTGGAGCTGACACTAAATTTTTGAAATGAAGTGTTAAGTCTTCGCTCGATAAATTTGACAATGAAAAAGTTAGAGATTCGCCAAGATAATGCAAAACCCAACCGCCTACAACGCTATAAAATGATAAAATCAAAAAACTTGCTAATACAAAAATATAGCCGCTATAATAAAATTTAGATTTGCTGTCTATAGCTTTGAAAGCACCTACAACATTAGACTTACCACGTCTCCCTATCAAAAGCTCCGTCATCATTAGTGGAGTACATAAGCCAAAAGCAATTATTAAATATACTAAAATAAAAGCTCCGCCACCATTTTCACCTACAACATAAGGAAATCGCCATAAATTTCCTAAACCTACAGCAGAACCTATAATAGCAAGCAATGCCCCTATTCTACTATTAAAACCATCTCGTTTTTTAGTTTCCATATTTTTTGTTTCCATTTTTATTAAGAACTATCCTATTTAATTGGAAGTCAAAATACAAAAAAAAAAGTATATAAACAAAGAAAGTAGTTTTTTTCAAGAAAATTATATTTATAATAGCAAGCATATCAACAATAAAATCTTTTGTTGTTTTTTAAAAAATATTTTGTATCCCTTTCCTATTTTTTTCAAAAAGTCTTGCAAGTTAGGCATTTTTTAAGTATCTTTGTAGTGAAGACATTAATAAAGTGTTTTTTCATTGGTTGATACTATTTGTATCAATCAACTCCAAGATTTTGTTTAAATTCGCAAAAGAGCCGTATTTATTGGCTCTTTTGTTTTTTTATTGCTATTTTTCTTTGGTTTTCGTTCTTTTTTTCCGTATTTTTGTATTGGAATCATTAATAAAAATGATTTTTTTTTCATAATGATTGATATAATGTTTTTTTGTATCAATCATCTCCTAAATTAATTTTTAAAAAAATTTGCAAGAGAGCCGTGTTTGTTGGCTCTTTTGTTTTTTTTGTAGGCTATTAAAAGATTAAAAAGTGGCTTTAGAAGTTATCCGCACGAAAATTTAATTCTTGAAACGATTGAGGAGGATTTAAGAACCTATTTAACCGATAATAAAATATAATGGTTGTCCGAAAGACACATAAGTTTGCTATTATTATACATATATATGTGAATAAATATAAAAAATAAAACATAAGTTTTTTCGTATATTATCTGATGTGTAAATTTTATTAATTAACAAAACAAAAAAACAATGAACGATAATAATAACAACAATTCAATTAGTCGAGATGAACTTGAGTTAATGGCGCCTGCTGGCTCTTACGAAGCTCTTTCAGCAGCTATTAATGCTGGAGCTAATTCTATATATTTCGGTGCAGGTATGCTTAATATGCGTTCTGGTTCTTCAGCCAATTTTACTTCTAAAGATTTAAAAAACATTGCAACACAATGTTGCGATAATAATGTGAAATCATACCTAACATTAAACACTATTATTTATGATGAAAATTTAGACTTAATGGAAGAAATGCTTGAAGTAGCTAAAGCTACAGATGTATCAGCGGTTATTGCTTCTGATTGGGCAGTTATTGAATATGCACGAAAGATAGGTTTGCCTGTACATTGTTCAACGCAACTAAATATAAGCAATACGCGAGCAGCAAGATATTTTGCAAAATATTCTGACGTTGTTGTACTAGCTAGAGAACTAAATATTTCGCAAGTAAGAAAAATTTATGATGATATTATTGCAAATGATGTTCGTGGTCCGGGCGGTGAATTGTTAAAAATAGAGATGTTTATTCACGGAGCTCTATGTATGGCGATCTCGGGAAAATGTTATTTAAGTTTGCACGAACATAATAAGTCTGCTAATCGTGGCGAATGTTTGCAACCATGCCGGCGTGGTTATACCGTTAGAGAAAAAGAATTTGGTTACGAATTAGATATTGACAATCAATATATTATGTCTCCAAAAGATTTATGCACAATAGGTTTTCTTGATAAAATAGTAGAAGCAGGAGCTCGTGTTTTCAAAATAGAAGGTCGCGGGCGTTCACCTGAATATGTTCGCAGAACTGTTGAATGCTATGATGAAGCTTTGCGAGCTCTAACTGTGGAAGGTGAATATACTGATGAAAAAATTGCAGATTGGCAAAAACGGTTAAGCGAAGTCTTTAATCGTGGCTTTTGGGAAGGCTATTATTTAGGAAAACATTTAGGCGAATGGAGCGATAGACACGGCTCAAGTGCAACAAAAAGAAAGGTCTTACTTGGAGTAGCTACAAATTATTATGACAAATTAGGAGTAGCGGAATTTGTAGTGCAAACAGGTGAAGTTAATATAGGTGAAGAAATTATCGTCATTGGTCCTACAACAGGTGTTTTAGAATGCACTATCGAAGAAATGCACGGCGATAATGGCAAAATCCAAAAAGCAGAAAAAGGACAAGCATTTTCTATAGCTGTTCCAGAAAAAGTAAGACGAAATGATAAAATTTATCGCATTGTTCCAACTAATAATGAAAGTTAAGTATTAAATTATACAATTAGTTCGTTTCTATTGTCTGAACTGTGATTTTGAGATGTTTTTAAAATTCCCCTTTGGAACGAAGGGGTGGCAAACGAAGTTTGACGGGGTAGTCCCATACATCCCCTGCTTCGCAAAAATTCATCTGCAACTCTCAAGAGGAGAATTTATTCAAAATGTTATAATTTTTGGTAATCGAACAAAAATCTATTATACTTGTTTTTTTATATAACAACTTTATGCAAAACAATTTTTTTGAGCTGAAACAAGAATGCCCTAATACTAAAGCAAGACTTGGTGTTATACATACTGAACATGGTGATATTCCCACTCCTATTTTTATGCCTGTCGGTACTCAAGGTACAGTAAAATCTTTAACGCAACAAAATCTATATGAATTAGATGCAAAGATAATATTAGGCAATACCTATCATCTTTACTTGCGACCCGGAAATGAAGCTATGAAGTTTTACGGTGGCTTGCATAAATTTATGCGTTGGGAACGTCCTATTTTAACTGATAGCGGTGGTTTCCAAGTCTTTTCATTGCAAGAGTTACGTAAAATATCAGCCGAAGGTGTTCAGTTCAAATCACATATAGATGGTTCAACTCATTTTTTTTCACCCGAATCAGTTGTTGAAACACAACGCATCATTGGTTCGGATATTATAATGGTTCTTGACGAATGCGTTCCCTATCCTTCCGATTATGAATATGTAAAAAAATCATCAGATTTATCTTTATCTTGGGCTGCTAAAAGTCGGGAACATTTTCTTGCCACACAATCTATTTGGGGACATAAACAATTTCAATTTGCAATAGGACAAGGTGGAATGTATGAAGACTTACGCAGAGAATATGTACAAAAAATGGTAGAAATGGATTTTGACGGATATGCAATAGGTGGCTTGTCTGTTGGCGAACCTGCTTCGCAAATGTACGATATTACATCTGTTTGCACAGAACATTTACCTAAAAATAAAGCGCGCTACCTTATGGGAGTTGGTACTCCTGAAAACTTGTTGGAATCTATAAGTCTTGGCATCGATATGTTTGATTGCGTTATGCCTACAAGAAATGCACGTAATGGGCAAATTTTCACAACTCGCGGAAAATTCAACATACGTAACTCTCAATTTAAGTTATGCGATGCTCCTATTGATGAAAATGTAGGTTTGTTTTCAAGTAAAAATTATTCATTAGGATATTTACGGCATTTACTTATGTCTAATGAGATATTAGGCTTACATCTTGCATCAATGCAAAACATAGCTTTTTACTTATGGCTAATGCGTATAGCTAGAGAAAAAATTGCTGCAAACGAATTTCAATCTTGGAAAAATAATTTCTTATCTACTTGGAATAAAGATAACTAGCTTCTTATAAAATCGCTAACAATTTTAATTGCGTTTTCTATTACTGCATCAAAACCAGAACTTGCTTGAATATAATGCACATTTTGTATTTTTCGGCACCATGTAAGTTGCCTTTTAGCATAGCGTCGCGTGTTTTTTTGTATTTCCGCAATAGCTTCATCTTGCGAATATATGTTTTCTAAAAACTTAATCGTTTCCTTGTATCCGACAGTATTCAACGAATTTAATTCTTTTGAATATCCTAAATTAAGTATTTTTTCAACTTCTTCTACCAAACCACTTTCCCACATTTTGTAAGTTCTCATATTTATTCTTTCATATAGAACTTCTCGCGGAAAATCAATAAGTAAATAAATCGGATTTACATTTCTTTCTACGGAGAGCTCTTTATGTACCGCTGAAAAAACTTTCCCAGTTGTGCGATAATACTCTAGAGCTCGCAAAATTCTTCGTGGATTTTTTTCTTTATAAAGCAAATACGAATCTTTATCAATACTAGCTAGTTCATTATAAAGTGCATCTAACCCGCGTTCCTTTAGTTCTTCATCTAATTCCTTACGAATTTCATTTTTTACTTCGCTCTCTTCTTCTTCAAACAATCCTTCACATAAAGATTTTATATATAAGCCTGAGCCACCAACAACGATAGGCAATTTATTATGCCCTGCAATTTCTAACAATTTGTCATAAGCTTCATTGCCAAATCTGCCTGCATTATATTCCTCGTCAACATCTAAGAAATCAATAAAATGGTGTGGAGCTCTTCTTAGTTCTTCGGTAGTCGGTTTAGCTGTTCCTATATCCAATAATTTATAGACTTGCCGTGAATCTGCCGATATGATTCCAGTGCCAAAATACTCAGCAAGAGCTAAACTAAGTGCCGTCTTTCCAGAAGCAGTAGGTCCGCAAATAACGATAGTTTGTATTTTGTTCATTTATTCTTGATAAATTAAAACTTAATACTATTGTTAAATTCATCTATTAATTCTTTTCGTAATTCTTCATTTTTAATCTTATCATAAATTTCACCTGCAAAAGCTATAAGTAACATTTTCTTAGATTCTTTCTCTGAAATTCCACGCGATTGCAAATAGAAAAGTAATTCATCATCGCTGTCGTTGCTGCCAATAGCTGCACCATGCGTACAAACAACATCATCGGCGTAAATCTCTAACTGCGGATCACATATAATAGTTGCATCATCACTTAATGTAATTCCACGAGTATTTTGATGAGCTTCAATTTTATTTATATTTTCGCGTATTTCAATTTTTCCGTCAAAAAAGAATTTTCCTTCTTTGTCCGCTATAGCTTTAACTCTTTGTGAACATTTTGAATTAGAAGCTTTATGTTCCATCAAAGTTTTATTATCTACGATATTTTTATGATCAACAAATGCAAAAGAATTAATATTAGTTTCTGCATTTTCGCCTATCAATCTCAAATTAGTTTGACTTCGTGAAAAAGCGGGATTAATATCTAAAGTGAATAGATTAAAATTTGAATTTTTATCAACAACATATTCATTTCCGTTCAATGTTGTAAACTCTATATTATTTTCAGAAATATCCGTTAAATCATAATAATCAATATGAGAATTTTCGGCTTGATGTTGCTCTTTAACTTGCAATAATGTTGTTCTTTGGTTTGCTAAAGATATTTTACGTTCTATAATTGTGGCTTGCGAATTTTTTTGTGCAAGTATTAGTAATTTTTGATTGAACAAGTAATTTTTTTCTTGCTCTGTAATTATAGATAAAATATAAATCGGTTCTTTTATGTATGCGTTTTCTTTAATTTCTAAAAAAAGTCCGTCCATAGCTAATATGGTATTTAAAACGGACAATGGATTTTCGTGCTGTTCTACATACATCAAAAAATACTGTTCTACATCAATATATTCATCATCAACTTTTTGTGTTAAACTCTTAGCTATTAAATTTTCAGATATAATTTTTGAATATTTTTCAGAAAAATACCCGTTAATCAACACAACTATATTAACTTCATTAATGTTAACATACTTAGGTAAAAAATCAGTAATGTTTAGATGTTCTTCAGCAGTATTATTTTTAGAAAAAAGATCATAATCAAATTTTTCAAAAAAAGATTTAGGTGTATTTTTGAAATCTAAATGTCCATTTTCAGGCGAATCCATTTTTTTGAATAACCGGAAATATTCCCTACGTAAACTTGAAGGTATAAGAAATATATCTTTATTTGCTTCAATTGAATTAATAATTTTATCTTTAAATTTACTTTCCATTGTATTATTTATTTGTCGTTATAAACAAACATTAAAAATCGATGTGATTTTTTATGTCAATATGTATTTTTTTCGGTCTCATCTGCTAATTCTATTTCTAAAATCTGCATTTCTACTCTTCTATTTTTTGCGCGTCCTTCTTCTGTTTCATTTGTTGCAATAGGCAGGTTAAAAGCAAAACCCTCTATTTCTATTCTTTTACCATCAACACCATACTTTAGAAACACTTCTTTTACTGCATTTGCTCTATTTTTTGATAGCAACAGATTATATTTTTCGCTTCCAACATTATCAGTATGTCCTGATATTTTTATTTTCATAGACGAATTTTTAAGCATAACTTCAGCCAATCTTATAAGTTCAGGATAAGAATCTTCTTTTAATTTGTACGAAGCTGTCTCAAAAAATATATTATTAATCGTTAAAGTTTGTCCTTTTTCAATTGGAACTAGGTACAAATCTCTATATATTTCGTCGTATTTAGCTAAATTAATTAAATCAAGACTTTCATTTATTGAAATAAAATTATCTGCTTCAGCGCGAAAACCATATCTTGTTCCAGCCGGCAAAACTATTTTATATTCACCTGTTACCGAATTAGAAATAGCGCTTCCAACTATCTCACCTGTACTTAACGTCTCATAATTAATTATAGCTTCCAACGGTTCGTTATTTTTTTTATTCAAAACTCGCCCAGAAATCAAAACAACTTTTTCAGGTTTCAATTCTTCAGGTAGCTTAGCTCTATAGATATCTTCGTGTCCTTTCAAACTTGAAACTAAATAAGCATATTCACCTGATGCTGGCACGGTAAAATAAGCGTCCCAACCTGTTGTATTTATTTTAGTTCCAAGATTAACAGGTTCACTCCATTTTTGCCAAGTATCATCTAAACGCCTTGTAACAAAAATATCATTACTACCATAACCTTTATGTCCCGAAGAAGAAAAATAAAGCGTTACTCCGTCCGCAGCAAGAAAAGGAGAATCTTCTTTAGCAGCAGTATTTAGAGTAGGTCCCATATTTTTGGGGCGCGTCCAAGTTCCATCACTTTTAAGAAAGCACACAAACAAATCATTTGTACCGTAACTATCTTCTCTATCTGCTGAAATAATTAGTATGCGTCCGTTACTAGCTAGTGCATAGCTTCCTCTTGCTTGATTGTAATAATCATCAACTTTAAGTTCTTTAGGAAAAGACCATGTGTTCCCCTGACGATAAGTCATAGAAAATCCTTCCGAAACTGTTCCATCTTTATTGTAGATATTTCCAACTAACATTGAATTACCGTCAGGCAAAATCGATATTACAAAATTATGATAAGGCGTATTTAATGGAGCTCCTATGTTTTTTGCAGGCTTAAACCTTCCGTTACTATCGAGCTCTGAAAACCATATACTTTGCGGACCAGTATTTTCAGGATGTTCTTCCCTCGTAAAATATAATACTTTTCCGTCAGGCGATATAATGGGCGCTAGTTCTACGTAATCTGAATTTACATTAACACCAAGATTTTCTAATTCACCAACTTCTAAAACGTCTTTAGATAAATTAATGGTAGGTTTAATCTCTATTTTTTCATCAGAAATTGCAACAGCATCAATTTGATATAATGCTCCCTTGTGAAAAACAGTATTCATATCTATTCTTAATTTATCTGCATAAAAAGTCAAAGGAACGTGGACGGTTAGCACTCTTCCTGTCCGAGAAAGTGGTGCAGGAACTGAGTTTTGATAAATAACAGTATCTTTTTCTGCTCCAATCAAAGTTATTTTTGTAATAGCACCGGGATTAAAGCTTTCATATATCGAGACTTGCTTTATATGCATTGCTTTCTTAAATCCAAGCACAACAAACTCATTTGAACTTAGTTTTCTGGGTGCCCACGCACAAGGAGACTCCCCAAAATCAGGCATTATATTTGGCTTACCTAATATCTGTTGAGGTGCATAAAGAATATTGGATTCTCTTTTTCTATTATAAATATCAAAAATATATTTTCCCGAAACAGATATAACCGTATCAGCCCACTCTACTGAAGAATACAGTTTCGTTGCAAAAAAACAATCGAACAAAAATATAAAGAATAGAAGCTTAACCCAATTATTTTTCATAAGATACATTATTTTTCTAATATATTAAATTCAACTCTACGATTTTTTGCACGTCCTTCTTCTGTTTTATTTGTAGCTATAGGTTTAGAAAAACCGAAGCCTTGCGTAACAATCCTATCTTCAGTTATTCCATTTTTAATCAAGAATTCCTTCACTGAATTTGCTCGATCTTTAGAAAGTTTTAAATTGTCTCCTCTACTTCCAATATTATCAGTATGCCCTAATAATTTTATTTTTATCGTAGAATTTTCTTTTAGGATTTTCACAAGTCTTTCTAATTCAGCAAAAGATTCTTGCAATAATTCATATTCACCTGTATTGAAAAATATATTGTTTATTCTTACAGTTTGTCCCTGTTCAAGTGGCACTAAATACAAATCGCGTTTAAGTTCATCATAATTTTCAAGATTTCTTAAATCAATATTTTCATTTATAGGAATAAAATTTTTAACTTCAGCACGAAAACCATATTTTTCGCCCGCAGGTAAAGCGATTTTATATTCACCGTTTTTAGGATTAGATCTCGCCTCACCTATAGTTTTTCCTGTTAATAAATTTTCATAAAGAATAGTAGCTGCTACCGGCTTGTTAGTTTTGCTATTTATTACTTTTCCTACAATAAGAACAACCCTTTCAGGCTTAAGGCTGGCAGGTAATTTCACACGATAAATGTCTTCACTTCCTTTTCTACTTGATACAAAATAAGCGTAATCGCCCGATGCTGTTACTGTAAAATAAGCGTCCCAACCTCTTGTGTTTATTTTAGGTCCTAAATTAACAGGTTCGCTCCATTTTTGCCAAGTGTCATCTAAACGTTTTGTAACAAAAATATCGTTGCTTCCATAACCGGGGAAACCACCCGAAGAAAAATAAAGCGTTACTCCGTCAGCAGCTAAATAAGGCGAATCTTCGCTATCAGTTGTATTTATATCGCTACCTAAGTTTTTGGGAACTGACCACTTACCGTTCTCTTGAAGAAAACTAACGTATAAATCATTTCCACCTAAACCGTCTCGCCTATCAACCGATAAAACTAAAATCTTTCCGTTACTAGCTAGAGCATAACTACCACGCGCATTGTTATAATAATCTTCAACTTCAAGTTTTTCAGGAAAAGACCAAGTATCACCTTGACGATAAGTCATAGAAAAACCTTCTGTTTGACGACCATCGGGATGATATACATTTCCGACAAGCATTGAATTATCATCAGGCAAAATAGAAATTGCAAAACTATGATAAGCAGTGTTTAATGGAGCTCCTATGTTCTGTGCAGGCTGAAAGTTACCGCTACTATCCATCTCAGAAAACCAAATATTTTGCACGCCATAATTTTGCGGATGATTTTCTCTTGTGAAATATAAAGTGCGACCATCGTGAGCAATAACAGGCGCTAGTTCCGAATAACGCGAATTAACATTAGGACCAAGATTTTCTAATTCACCGACTTCTACAACATCTTTAGATAAATTAATTTGCGGAACAATTGCAGCCGTTTCATCAGAAATCGCAACAGCATCAATTTGATAAAAATCTCTATAACGCATAGTGTTAATATCTATGCGAACTTTATCAACTTTGAAACTTGTTTGCGGAATAAAAATATTTAACATTCGCCCTTTCCGACTTATCTGACGCGGATTAGAATTAGAAAATATTAAAGTATCTTTACCTTCACCATATAAAGTAACTTTTGTTATAGCTCCGGGATTTAAGCTCTCATAAATAGCAACTTGCTTGACATTAATAGCATCTTTGAAACCAACAGCAATAAAATCGTTCCGCCCTATCTCACGCGGCGCCCACGCACAAACCGACTCACCAAAATCCGGCATTATACTTGGCTTTCCTAATATCTGTTTGTTGGAAAAACAAGATCTATGCTTGTTACGCGAATAATAATTACCTGAAGATTCCATTACACTGTCAGCCCAGTGAACAACTGCAAAAGCTTCCACTTGAAATAAAGTTGCAAAGGCAAATAATATAATAAATAATATTTTTTTTATAGATTTATTATAAGCAAAAATAAACATAATGTCTATAATTTTATTATTAAAATTGAATTGTATGTTTTCTACAAAGAAATAATTTAAACAGGAATAAATAATTACGTATGGAATTTACTATGTTTCAGATACGAATATTAAGAATACAAATATAAGCAAAAAAAATGAATTATATTACATCTAACCAACAAACAAGATTTTAAAAAACAGAACAAAAAGCAGAATTTTCTTTATTGTTCTAAAAATGTAAAATGTTCGGGATAGTATATTTTATGTAAAGTTAAGCCACAAGCATTTGCTAAGGGCGAGATATATTTTTTTTCTCCAGTAAATAAACTCTCTTTCACTTCGGATAGAGAACGTTTTCCTCTAGCTATATCAAACATAACTCCTACCAAAGAACGCACCATACCATAAACAAATCTATCCGCTTTAATCGTAAGTTCAAAATTAGTTTCATCTAAGCGTAACCAATTACAAACTGTTACATCACAAAAATAATTCTTCGTATCGCGATTTAGCTTAGAAAATGTTCTGAAATTATGTTTCCCTATAAAAATATTAGCTGCCTCAAAAAGTAATTGCTCATCTATTTTATAAGGTAGATAAGCTACAAAAAAACGTGTAAAAACTGTTTTCTTCAAACAAAATCTATATTTATATTCGCGAGCTATTGCATCGTAGCGTGAATGGAAATCTGTTTCTGTAAACCAAACATTATTTATACGAATATCATCAGGCAGAAAGGAATTTATTGCTAAAATCAATTTGTTACGGTTGGTAATCTTAGGAGCTTCACAAATAAAATGAGCTATTTGCGATTTCGCATGAACACCTGCATCTGTACGGCCTGCACCAATTGTTTCTAAAGACAAACCAAAAATTTGAGAAATAGCGCCGTTAATTTTCCCTTGAACTGTGTCGGCATTCTCCTGTATTTGCCAACCCGAATAATTTGTGCCATCATATTCAATTGATAATATAATCGTCATACTATTTTATTTTTTCTCTGAACAAGGACAAATCATTTCTTGAACATCTTCGGATATTTTAAGATCCTCAAAAGGCGTAAAATTAGCTATCATTTTCTTTACATTCTCAAATTTTTTATATGCACCGTCTGTATTTTTTTCCCAATAAGTTCTAGCTTCTTTGTTGGAGAAATTACAAAATTGCATCAAAATCATAGAAGCTACATAACCTGACTGATGCCAACCGTTCCAACAATGCAGATAAATTGGTCCCAAATCAGGATTTTGAATACGTTCATAAACAAAGTCTAAAATCTGCCTCTGCGAAGCGCGATTCATACCTGAATTTTGAATATAGCGTAAAGTATCTTCACCAAAATTCAAAAGCTTAGATGCAGTTGAAAAGTTTTTGCCGTAAAGATAAATCGCAAGAGAAAATCCCTCTTTACATAGATTATCTAAGCCATCTTGCGGTAATGGGTTATGATTATGGCGCTTGTTCGTTTTATGATAAAAATTATTCGCACCACCTCTATAAGCAATACCATGCAATATCGGCTTCATATTACGAGTACCGTAAAGCTGTTCAAAACCATTGCCAAAATTATCAGTAATCTTTTCATTTAAGCAATTGACTTTATAACGCTCTTTGTAAAAAGTAACTTTATCTTTAACTGTCTTAAAATCTTTAGAATAAGAAGTAATGTTTAGACAAAATAAAAGAATAACTAATGCAAGTGTTTTTTTCATAATTAAAAATAAAATTGTTAAGTGAAATTATACCATTTTGAATAAATTTCCCTCTACTCATATTGTCTGAACTATGATTTTTGTGATTAATGTGATTAATGTGATTTTGAAAATTTTTGAGATATTTTTGTGAGCAAACAAACAGCTATAAACAAGAATTTCTAATTTATATTTTTTTATAACCTTATCATCACAGTAATCATATAAATCCTATAAATCATAGTTCAGACAAAAACTACCCCGTCAAGCTGACGCTTGCCACCCCTTCGTCCCGAAGGGGAATTTGACCTCTCCTAACCTCTCCAAAGGAGAGGAATTTTAAAACTCTCCTCCTTTGGAGGAGCCGGAGGAGGTTATGAACTATATATCCTTAAAAATCCCGTAGGGATGACATTATTATTCGCCCATCAAAAAAACTATGTCACCCCTACGGGGTTTATTTGGTTTTGTGCATTGTTTTTCTATAATAATTTCACCCCTACGGGGTTTGTAGTTAATTTTTTTTAATAGACTTCTGCCTTCCGACTTCCGTCTTCTGACTTCCGTCTCCAATAGACTACCTCGTCAAGCTGACGCTTGCCACCTTTTTTTTGAAATAATATATAATTCAATTTGGTATCAATTATACAAAATTACATATTTTTTTCGTAATTTTATAGTTTTAATACAAAAAATAAATTTATGAGAATTATTTTAGGAAAATGGAAAGGTAGAAAACTTGATGCCAAGTTGCCGTCAGGAATTCGCCCGACGCAAGACGCAGTACGCGAAACTATTTTTAATATCCTATCTAATTATATAGATTTTGATGAATCACAATGTGCAGATATTTGTGCTGGTGCGGGCATGTTAGGAATTGAAGCTTTAAGTCGTGGTGCTGAAAAAGTTTACTTTGTGGACAAAAATTATAAGGCTACAGAATATATTAAAAATAGTTTAAAACTTATTGAAGCTGATCCTAACCAATATAAAATTTGCAAACTTGATGCGATACAATTTATCAATCATTACGCAGACGACACAGCGCCGCCGAAGCTGCTTGATGTAGTTTTTGCCGATCCGCCTTATAACACTTCAATTGCAAATGACATATTACTAATAACTTCCGAAAAACCGATATTGCGTAAAGATGGAATTCTTGTGCTTGAAACCGCTATTTTTACTCAACTAAGTAAATTAGAAAGCTATGAACTTTTAAGAGAACGACAATTCGGAGCTTCTAAAATTTCAATTTTCAGAAAAACGTAGAAAAATTGCTAACAAGTTTTTTAGAGCGATATTATTTTTTCATAATATCGCTTTTGTTTTTATCATTATAAAGTATTATTTTTGTAAACATAGTTTTCAACAAAAAACATAATATTATGGCAATTATACAAGCAGTTCGTGGAACAAAAGATATTTTACCTGAAGATATAGGTCGTTGGCAATATTTAGAGCAAGTATGTCGCGAAGTTTCTAAAAAATATGGATATTCTGAAATCCGTACTCCTGTTTTTGAAAAAACAGAAGTTTTTTCGCGTGGTGTAGGAGAAGAAACAGATATTGTAAACAAAGAAATGTACACGTTTAATGATAGAGGTGGTGAATCGCTAACTTTGCGACCTGAACAAACAGCAGCTATTGTGCGTGCAGCTATCCAAAACAATCTACTAGCTAATACCTCAATTATGCGTTTGTTTTAT
The DNA here is from genome assembly GCA_012518115.1 of Ignavibacteria bacterium. Taxonomy (GTDB): domain Bacteria; phylum Bacteroidota; class Ignavibacteria; order Kapaibacteriales; family UBA2268; genus JAAYTD01. The sequence goes on from JAAYTD010000008.1 coordinate 16,793, forward strand.
ATAGGCGCTTATTATCGCTATGAACGTCCGCAAAAAGGTAGATTAAGAGAATTTCATCAATATGGTATTGAATGTCTTTCGTCGCCTTTTCCAGAAAGTGATGCGGAAGTTATAATGCTTGCAAATAATTTCATTAAAACATTGGGTATTGACAACTATACATTAAAACTCAATTCGCTTGGCAATGAAACTACACGTAAAAAATATATAGAAATCCTCACTGATTATCTGCGTTCAAATATTTCTAATATGTCTGAGGACAGCAAACGAAGATTAGAAACAAATCCTTTAAGAGTGTTAGATAGCAAACATGTTGATGATATTCATATTTTGGAAAATGCTCCTAAAATTTTAGATTATCTTGATGAAGAAAGCGCTTTACATTTTCAAACTACAAGAAATTATTTAGAAGCTACGGGCATTTCTTATGAAATAGCGCCATATTTGGTGCGTGGATTAGATTATTATTCTCATACTGTTTTTGAATTTCAAAGTAGCTATTTAGGTTCGCAAGATGCTTTTGGTGGCGGTGGACGTTACAACAATCTTTTTGAAGAATTAGGCGGAAAACCTACTCCTTGCGTTGGTTTTGCAATGGGAATGGAAAGATTACTTTTAATTTTATCTGAACTTGAAAATCA
>JAAYTD010000009.1 GCA_012518115.1 Ignavibacteria bacterium
AAAAATTACCTGTAGGTACTTATAATGTTATAATAAGTACTAATAAAGCTTCCACAATGAAAAAACTTGTTATCGAAAGATAATAAATCTACTACTTGATTTTTATTTAAAAAAACATAGAGGCTAAAAAATATAGCCTTTATGTTTTTTTTATCAAATTTTTATAAAATATAATTATTTTTCATTTTTTTCAATGTTATACCATTTTGAATAATATATTAGTTCAATGATGTTTTAAAATTCCCCTTCGGGACGAAGGGGTGGCAAGCGAAGCTTGACGGGGTAGTCTATTAATAAAATTAACAACAAACCCGAAGGGGTGAAATTATTATGGAAAAAAATTAGCAGAATAACAAAGAAACCTCGAAGGGGTGATATACCGTTGCAGTTATGGTTAATTAAAAATGTCATCCCTACAGGATTAATTAGGATAACTACATTTGGAGCAAATTGTTATTCAATTTGGTATTATTTTTTATATTTACATTTAAGATAAAAGATTTTGCATATTATCATATTATAATAATATAAAGTTCCTCTATTCCTAAATAGGTAAATTGTCAAAAAATAAATTAATTTTAAATAACACTATAGTTAAAAATTAATAAAAAAGTATTATATTGTATTAGTTTAAATTAAGATAGATTGTAAAAAAAACATAAATATATTCTTAACTTACTAGATAGGTGAAATCATGCTATTTAATAAAAATTTTAATAGGAAAAGTGTTTTTATACTATTCTTTCTTTGTTTATTCATTTCAAATAAATATTTGCTTTCTACTCCTTGGAGTGGTAATGCTGATGAAAGTTGGTATAATTCAGTGCGAAGACATTTTGTATTGGATTCGGCATCACAATTAGCAGGTCTTGCAGAGATTGTCAACCGTGGTGATGATGATTTTAATGATAAATTTATTGAGCTTAGGAATGACATTGACATTGCCCAACACAATTGGACACCAATCGGCACACAGAGCAACCCGTTTCAAGGAATTTTTGATGGTGCTGGTCATTTTATTATGAATATGCGATTTGATCCAAAAAATACTGTTTCAGGTTTCTTTGGAGTTGTTAGAATGCCTGCAAGCATATATAATTTAGGAATAACTTGTAGTTGCATTATTTCCGGTACTAATTATGTCGGTGGTATAGCAGGAATTAATGACGGCGTAATTTTTTCATGTTTTAATGCAGGTAAAGTTTCAGGTGGTAAGTATTCCGGCGGTATTGCTGGTCAGAATGGTTTGTATGGAGGAATTACTCAATGTTATAACACGGGTACAATAGAAAATGGAACTATTGCCTCCGGCGGTATTGCTGGTATAAGTTCTTCATTAATTGCTAATTGTTACAACATTGGTAATGTATCAGGTAGTGGTGATATAGGTTGTATTGTAGGAGTGAGAAATTCTATGTGCAGTCTTGACAACTGTTATTATTTAGAAGTAGCTTCTATGTCTGGAGTTGGTAAAGGTTCAAGCATAGGTGCAGAAGCATCAACATCAGATAAGCTTAAATCAAATGGGTTTATAAATATTTTGCAAGGAAGTTGGACAGTTGACAATATGAATTACAACTCTGGCTACCCTATTTTTATGTGGCAAATAAGTAATCCAAATCCAAACTACATGATACATGCTACAGTAAAAAATAATACAGGTGGAACACTATTACCTTCAGGCGATGTTTTTGTATGCTTAGAAGAAACTTTTGTTTTTACTCCTGACGAATGCTATACCATTAAAAACGTTATAGTTGATGATATAGACATTGGCAAGGATAGAACAAGCTATACTTTCTCAGACATAAGCCGTAACCATTCTATCGAAATAGAATTTGAAACATTATCTAACGATAGTATATTTGTAGAAGTATCAAAAGGTGGAAAAGTAGTAACAAACAACAAAAATATCGCTGATATCGATACAGTTATTATATGCGACAGTACAACTTTTACTATTATACCTGACGAATG
>JAAYTD010000010.1 GCA_012518115.1 Ignavibacteria bacterium
ATTTTAATTACCTATACATATAATTAGTTAATTTACTAAAATACGAAAATAATTTCTAATAATCAAAAAAAACAATAAATTGTTGGTAAATTTTAACTGTATTTTTTAAGGTATTTTAATTTTTTGTCCTATTTGTAATTTGTCTGCATCTAAATTTTTATTTTCTTTTAGTATTTCAGCAATTTTTACATCAAATTTACGAGCTATGTTATATAAATTATCTCCTTTTTTTACTGTATAAGTCAATGTTTTTTTTGAAGTTTTATTTTTGCTTTTAGCAGATTTTTTATTAACTGAACTAGCTTTACTTGCACTTTCATTTATAACTAAAGTTTCACCAGCTTTTAAATTATGTTCATTATCAAGGTTATTCCACTTTCTTAAATCGTTAACAGAACAATTATATATTTTTGCGATTTTTGATAAATTATCACCGGATTTTACTTTGTAGATATATTCTTTTGTAGCTTCTTGTTTTTTTTGATTATTAGTCGTCTTGCTATCCGATTGTTTTTGATTCAGGTTCTTAAGCATACTGGTATCTAAGTTAACTTTAACATTAGTTGATACTTTACCTAAATTTTCCGCTTCTTTTTCTGAAATAATAAGTGTTGAACCTTCTTTTAACAATTCTTCTTCTATAGATAAATTATTCCAATTCCTTAAATTTGCGGTACTTATCTTATATTTTTCTGCAACACTATAAACAGATTCTCCCGTTCCTACTATGTGATAATTTGGATCATTAGCTACTGCTTCACTCTTCTCTTTAAGTCCTGAAGTTGTTAAAACAAGTGTAGATTGCAAGTAGTTTTTACCTCCTATTGGAATACGTATATCAGAACCAGATTTTAATGCAATTGATTGTTTTTCTAAATTATTTAATTCTATTAGCTCATCAATAGCAACATCATATTTTTCAGATACTGAAATAACATCTTCACCTTTAGCAACATTGTGCATTAAATAAGGTTGTCTTTCTTCTAGTGGTAATTTCGCAAAATTTTCTATAAAAGAATTTGAACTTCCGGGTGGAACTCTTAAGCGGTAATATTTTCTATCAGGTGGCGTAATGTCATACAACAATTCAGGATTTAAATCTCTAATTTCTTGAACACCTACACCTATTGCTGTTGCTATTGCAGCTAAGTTTGTAGCTTGTTTTATTTCTAATACATCATACAAGAATTCTTTTTCATATTCTATCGCCTCCAGATTGATTCCATACTCATTAGGATTTGACAAGATTTTTAACAAAGCTAAAAACAGTGGAACATAATTGCGTGTTTCATTTGGCATAGCAATATTCTTTTTTGTTCTTAAATCCCAATATGTCGGCTTATCTAAATTAATCTGCCGAAGTGCACGCCTAACATTTCCCCACCCCCAATTATAAGCAGCCAAGGTTAAATGCCAATCGTTAAACTCCATATACATATCACGTAAATATCGTAATCCTGCACGAGTAGATTTTATCGGATCGCGTCTTTCGTCCACCCAAATCGATTCACGTTTATTCAGACCGTAATCTAAGCCAGTTGGATACATAAACTGCCATAAGCCAACAGCACCTTTACGAGAAACTGCAACCGGATTACAAGCACTTTCTATCATAGACAGCAAAATTATTTCTAACGGCATCCCCTCTTTAACTGCAATTTCCGACATCATTTTATACCATTTGCCCGAACGCTTAAGCCAACCAAGAACAAATTGACTGCCACGTTCTTTTGTAAGAAATTGAATCTGCTTATCTATAGCTTCGTTCTCAACTAAAGGTATTGTAAGCTCTTCTGGTGGCGGAAGTTTGAATACATAATTTCCTGTTTGCTCAGTAGGAGTAACTACTTTCTTGACTACCGCGCTAGTCTCAGCAACTGCGTTCAATGATTCTTCAAAAAGTCTATCTTTCGAAATAAACATACTTAATCCTGCTTCTTCGTTTAAATTTATCTTTGAAGAATATTTCTCATAATCGGATAATATGTTTTTTGATAATTCTAAAAAATCTTCATCGCCTTCAATTTCAGGATAGCTAATAAGTTTATTTAACCCTTCCAAAGCAAACTCAAAATTACGTATAGCTTCTAAAGTATCACCACGTTGTACACAAATTAAACCTTTTATATAACGCTGTCTGGAAGATTCTATTGTAGATTCAATTAATTCTTCAGTAATAACTTTTACCGTTTTATTTTTATCTAAAGGAGAATAACTGTCTGGAAACTTCTTAGTCTCTCTTATCTTCTTTGTTTGATTGCTTCCTTTAGGAATACTCACGGGCGATCTAGTTTGACCTAAACAAGGCAATACAAGCAATGAAAATAATATAAATAAATAAAATAATTTCTTAATAACTATATTTTGAAAAAACATATTCGTTTTATTACTCTATTTTTTACAAATTTAGTAAGTTCTGATTTTATTAAAAATCAATATTAAAAAACATTTCTTTAAAATAATACAATAATATTCAAAAATTATTTATATATTATAAACAACTTTGTCTCTAATTTATGAATATTTTTTATTATAAAAAAACTTTCAAACAACTTTTCTATAAATTTATTAAAGTTTTTTTTACAAACATATTCTTAATTTGTTAACTTTTATCTATATATATTTTTTTTTTGATCAAGTTTAATTATTTTTAAAACAATTTTTTATCAAAATATACATATTTTTAACTTATGCGTAAAAAAATATTGTTTCTATTTTTTGTCTTGTTGTCAGTAGAAGCTCTTTACTCTGTTCCACTACCTCCTAAAAAACAACAAAAAGAAATAAAATCACAAGACGGAGCATTGACAGAACTTTTACCTGATAAATCCATTGCACCTAGAATTAATGGAAGAATTCTAAAAAAACCATACGTACATATTCAAGATGAAAATCAGTTAGATAAAATATTAGAAAGACATTCCGTTAATTATAAAAATAAAATTACAGTCCTATTGTTTTGGGAAAGTAATTGTGGATTTTGTCAAATGATATTACCGAAACTAAATTCTATTTCAAAGAAATTTAAAAAATCTGGTGTTAATGTATATGCAGTCAATCCCAATGATTTAGCTAACAAAGCCAAATTTGTTAATTTTCTAAATGTTTACAGCTATACTAAACCTGTTTTAGATGAAGAAAATGGAAAAATCTTTCTAGAAGTTGATTCTTTGCAGAAAAAAAAGTTGGAAATTCCTGTTTTATTTGTAAATCAAAAAGCAAAGAAAAATTTCGCTGTAACTGCATTCCCTACTACTTATGTAATTGATGAAGAAGGATTAGTTTATACTGCTATGATCGGTTTTTTTCAAGAATACGAAGAATGGCTAACTCTTTTAATAGAAAATATGTTAGGTGATCCTATAAATAAAAAAAGTAAAAATAAAATTAAAATTAATAAATAACAATAATAATACAAACTATGATTAATCAACAACTATTAGCACCTAAAAGCATTGCCGTTATAGGTGGATCAAACGACATAACGAAGCCGGGTGGCAGAGTTATAAAAAATTTATTGGCAGGTAATTGCCCAGAACTTTATATAGTAAATCCTAAAGAAAGTGAAGTTCAAGGAGTGAAATGCTACAACAATATTGAAGATTTACCAAATGTTGACCTAGCTATTATATGTATAGCTGCTAGATTTTGCAAAGCAACTGTAGAAACTTTATGCAGTACAAAAAATACAAAAGCTATAATTATTGTTTCTGCTGGATTTAGCGAAATTGGCGAAGAAGGAAGACAATTAGAACAAGAAATTGTTGATATTTGCAATAAATATCAAGCCGCTCTTATTGGACCTAATTGCATAGGAATGCTAACACCTGTCTATAGCGGAATTTTTATTGGACCTATTCCAAAATTAGATAATGCAGGTTGCGATTTTGTTTCTGCTTCAGGCGCTACTGCTGTTTATATCTTAAAAGAAGCAACTACTTTAGGATTAAACTTTGCTAGCGTTTATTCTGTAGGAAACTCAGCACAGATAGGAATAGAAGATGTATTAGAATACTGGGATAATACTTTTGATGAGAAAACTAGCTCTCGCGTGAAGTTACTTTATATGGAAAATATAAAAAATCCTAAACGCCTACTTAAACATTGTCGTTCCTTAATTAAAAAAGGTTGCAAAATAGCAGCTGTTAAGTCAGGACGAACAGACGCAGGTTCACGTGCAGCTTCTTCGCATACAGGAGCTCTAGCTGGTTCTGATGTAGCTGTTTCTGCACTTTTCAAAAAAGCAGGAATTATTAGATGCGAAGGTAGAATTGAATTAATTACAGTAGCTACTATTTTGCAACATCCTGAAGTTAAAGGAAAAAATATAGCTATAGTTACTCACGCAGGCGGACCGGCAGTAATGACAACAGATACATTAAGTCAAAGCGGTATGAATGTTCCGCCTATCACAGGAAAAGATGCAGACGAACTGCTAGCAAAATTATATCACGGTTCATCTGTTCTAAATCCTATCGATTTTCTTGCAACAGGTACGCCTGAACAATTAGGTGAAATTTTAGATGCTATCGAGCATAAATTTGACCATATTGACGCTACTGCCGTAATTTATGGAAGTCCATATTTATTTGATGTTTCCGATATTTATAGAATGGTTGATGAGAAAAAGAAAACTGCTAAAAAACCAATTTTCTCTATATTACCATCGTCTTATCACACAGAACCCGAAACACAATTACTATTTTCATTTGGAAGACAAGCTTTTGATGATGAAGTAGCTTTTGCGAAAGCTTTAGGAAAAATCTATCATCATAAAATGCCAAAAGATGATTTTGTAGCACCAGCTATTGACAAAAATAAAATTAGAGAAGTTATAGATAACGCAGAAAATGGATATATTGAACCAGAAAAAGTTCAAGAACTCTTAGATGCTGTAGGAATAGCACGTGCAAAAGAAATTGTTGTAGAAAATATAAACGATGCTAATAAAGCAGCACAAGAAATAGGTTTCCCACTTGTTATGAAAGTTGTTGGTCCTGTCCATAAATCTGATGTAGGCGGAGTAAAACTTAACATAAAAGATAAGGAAACTGTTGAAAGTACTTTCAATAGTATGATGAAAATTCCTGAAGCGACTAGCGTTTTATTGCAACCTATGCTAACAGGAAAAGAGCTATTTGTCGGAGCAAAACGCGAAGACAGTTTCGGACATATTATTTTATGTGGATTAGGCGGAATTTTCATCGAAGTATTAAAAGATGTACAAAACGCTTTGTCTCCTGTAAGCAAATCAGAAGCTATGGATATGATAAAATCACTAAAATCATATAAAATTATTGAAGGAGTACGCGGACAAGAAGGAATAAATCAAGATATTTTTGCCGAAGTTTTAGTAAAACTTTCAGCATTGTTAGAAACTGCTCCTGAAATATTTGAAATGGATATTAATCCACTGCTTGGAACTTCTAAAAATGTCGTTGCTGTTGATGCAAGAATAAGAATTGAAAAGTAATTTAACGATATAATTCATGTTCGGTTTAAATGTTGGGGCGTGTCGCGACACGCCCTACAAAGTTTGACGGGTAGTTAATAAAAAAAACCGCTTAAATAAAAAATATTATTTAAGCGGTCATTTTTTAAATAACTTAATTCATCAAAGAAATTACTTTTCTTTTATCGATGTTAAGTCAAAATCATACTCAAGTACTAAACTTTCAACAGGTACTCTTACTTCAACTTTCTTTATAGTTGAATCTGCTTGAAGTCTTTCTCTAAACTCAACAACATAACCTGCTTTCTTTGCTTCTGCACTTGTGTAGTAGTCGTAATTAATGCCTGCACGCTCTATGGTTGTTCCTGTCAAAACAACAGGTAAACCATTATTAGGAATAGACCAGTTTAGAACTGTTTCCCAAGGGAAATTATTAATTCTATAGCGTTCTTTTGGTATAGAAGTATTAATTTCTATATAAGCTGAACTATTTACAGTATCGCCTATAATTACGTAATCCATAGAATTTTTAGCACTAAGCATATCAGGATCATTACAGCTTCCTGTAATAAGTAGAATTTCTAAATCCTTATCATTGCCTAATAGACTTGGCATTACCTTTGTGTAAGAGCTAATGTCGCCGCCTGTTCCTGCGGGAGTGCTTACAATTGCATTGTTTTTTACATTTTCTTCGCCACAACTAACGAAAAGAAAACATAAACCTAAAAATAAAAAGCCTAACTTTTTCATGTTATAACTCCATTAATAATTAATTATGAATAAAATAAATTACTTCTTTCTGATTGAAGTTAAGTTGAAGTCGTATGGAATTACTAATTCATTTATCGGAATTTTCCTCTCAACTTTTTTCATTGTTGAATCTACATCCATCTGTTCGGAAATTGAAATTATATATCCATCTTTCTTTACTTTCTCGCTTGTATAGTAATCATATTCAACACCTTTAATTTTTATTGGTTCACCTGTTATAATCACAGGCATACCGTCTTCAGGTATATCCCAATCTTTAACTTCCTCGCCAAAAATCCTATTTATTTTATAGGTTTCCATAGGATAATCCGCTGCCATTATAATAACTGCACCTTCATTTGGAAAATCTTCAATATGCAGATAATTCATAGGCTTTGTAGCGTAAGGCATATCAAAATAATTACGTGTACCTCTAAAAAGCATAACTTCTACTTCATTCTCACTCAATATTTTCGGAACTATCTTTGTGTAAGAATTAATATTGCCACCTAGATCTATAGGATGGCTTACAACCGAATTGTTTTTTACATTTTCTTCGCCACAACTAACGAAAAGAAAACATAAACCTAAAAATAAAAAGCCTAACTTTTTCATTTTTCCCTCCATTAATAATTATTTTTAAAAATTGAATTGACTATATAAAGTAAAAACACAGTTACTTATATAGTTTGCAATTTAACGATTTTTTTAAATAAACAAATTTTCCTTAAAAAAAAAGCAAAATAATATAAAATATTATTAGAAAAGCCTATTTTTTGACATTTTAATATATTTTTAACCTTATTTTAATCTAATTTGTAACTTTGTTTATTTAATTCGTAACTTCAAAATTTTACAATTTATGCCCTACTTGATGATTATTTTTCGAACAATTTTAATACATCTAATAAAATTTTATAACAAGTATCGGATTTAATATCCATTTCAACTTCTTTCCAAACCATGTCGTCTCTTTCTTCGTCAGCAACATAAACTTTTGCATAGTATCTTATTTTTTCATTTTGTTTAATCATTTTCTTATTCAAACGTAATACACATAGCTTATCAAACTCTTCATCATCTTGAAAAAATTTATCGCAATCCGGCTCTATTTTGGTATTGAGGAACCAAGTTCTCTTTATCGCACCTACAAACGAATCATTTAGATATATATCTACTTTAGTTATAGGTAAATTTATTGCTCCATAGTTTGAATAAAAAAGTATTTTTGTAGTAAATTTACCTTCATCAGTATTGTTTACATTATCGTCACTGCAACTTGTAGTGAAAATAAAACATAAAAAAACTAAAAATAAAAATCCTAATTTTTTCATTTTTCCTCCATTAATAACTGTTAAAAAATTGATTATATACAGTAAAAATAAAATTACTTATATAGTTTGCAATTTAACGATTTTTTTAAATAAACAAATTTTCCTTAAAAAAAAGCAAAATAATATAAAATATTATTAAAAAGCCTATTTTTTGACATTTTAATATGTTTTCAACTTTATTTTAATCTAATTTGTAACTTTGTTTATTTAATTCGTAAGCTCAAAATTTTGCAATTTTTTGGATGTTCTTTTCGTGAAGAAATAAAATCTTACAATTATTGTTATAACTTATTCCCTATTTGATGATTATTTTGCTAACATATTATTTACATCTAAGAAAATTTTATAGCAAGTATCAGGTTTCAGTTCAATTTCATGCTCTTCCCAAGCAGTATAACTTTCATTGTTATCAAGTTGAACTTTTGCATAGTATCTTATTTTGTTATTTTGTTTAGTCAGATGTGGCTTAAAACGTACTACATATTGCTTGTCAACTTCCTCATTGTCTTGAAAAAATTTATCGCAATCCGGCTCATTTTCAGTATCAACCCAAGATTTCGTTATGCTTCCTATGCACGCCAAATTGATTAAATGCCCATAGTAGATATCTACTTTAGTTATAGGTAATTTCACCTCTCCATAGTTTGAATAGAAAAGTATTTTGGTTGTAAATTCACCTTCAGTGTTGTTTACATTATCGTCGCTACAGCTTGTAGCAAAAAGAAAACATAAAGCTAATGCTAAAAAACCTAATCTTTTCATATTTTTGTTCTCCCATAATAAATTAAAGAAAATATTTGTATAGTAATTTTTTATTTGTAAATTACAAATATATTTTTAGATAAACAAATTTTTATTATAAAAAAGTAAAATATTTTTAAAAAGATTCTTTTTTTGTCACAATTAATCTATTCTTAACTTTATTTTACTTAATTTGTCTTTTTAATTTGTCTTTATTAGATTTTATAATTTTAGGATATTTTTCGCAATGAAAACAAATAAATGCTTACAATTATTTTTAATTTTATCATTTTTCTTATTTAGTAATTTTTTTCTTTTTTCTTCTGTTACTTCACCTAAGTATGTTTTTTTCTTCATAGGTGACGGAATGGGAATACCGCATGTAAATTTAGCGGAATCGTATTTAGCAGCTATTAACGATAAAGTTGGCGTAGAAAAATTAACTTTCACGCGCTTTCCTGTCTTTGGTTTATCAACAACTTATGCTGAAAATCGGTATATAACTTGTTCTGCTGCTGCGGGAACTGCATTATCTACAGGTAGCAAAACCTCAATAAATACTATAGGACTAGCTAGTGATCATCACGACACTTTATTTTCTATCGCATATAGAGCAAAACAGAAAGGCAAGAAAATCGGCATAATTTCTTCGGTAGGAATAAATCATGCTACTCCTGCTGCGTTTTACGCTCACCAAGTTTCACGAAATCATTATTATGAAATTGCGTTGCAAGCTACTAAATCTGATTTTGACGTTTTTGCTTGTGGTGGATTTATTCAACCCAAAGGTGTAAATAACGATTTTAAAAGTGCGTATGATATAGCAAAAGAAAACGGTTATCAAGTTCTTAATACTAATGAAAGTATTCAAAATTACAATAGAAAAAATGAGAAAGTAATGTTTGTATCGCCTAATACTTTAGAAAATAATTCTATGCCTTACGCAATTGACAGAAAAAATAATTCCTATTCGCTGCACAATTTTTTAGAAAAATCTATATCTATTTTAGACAATGAAAATGGTTTTTTCATTATGCTTGAATCGGGAAAAATTGATTGGGCTGCACATAATAACGATGCTGCAACTGTTGTTCACGAAGTTATAGATTTTGATAAATCTATTAAAATCGCTTACGATTTTTATTTGCAACATCCTGAAGAAACATTAATTATTATAACTGCCGACCACGAAACAGGCGGTTTAGGACTTGGATATGATAAAAATGGATATAAAAGTAATTTTAGCAATCTGCAATTTCAAAAAAAATCTTTTGAAACAATAAATCAAGAAGTTTTTCAAAAATACAAAACTACAAATAACATTTCATATCAAGATTTTCTATCTATTGGCGAAGAGTATTTTAATATATCAAAAACGGAGCTCTCCCCTTCTGAACTTCAAGAATTAGAAACAGTTTATACTAGTTTCAATAGTAGCAGGAGCTCCAACGCAAATATTTCCATTGAAGAAATAAATGTTTTCATTAAAACTTACTTAGATATTTTCAATCATCGTGCTTCTGTTGCTTGGACAACACATTTCCACACAGGAACACCTGTTGGAGTATGGGCAATTGGTTACAAAAGTAATGAATTTACGGGAAATTATGATAATACAGATATTCCTAAAAAACTTGCAAAAATAATGCAGTTAATGCCATAAGTATTGATTAACTATTGTTTTTCTATATAGCTTATGTGTTTTTTATCTTCTTCGCTGAGAGCAAATTCCCTTTCGACTTGATGTCGGGGCGTGTCACGACACGCCCTACAAAGTTTGACGGGGTAGTCTATTGCCACACCTCTCCTGCTTCGCAGGTACTCCTCTCAAAGAGGAGAATTTTAAATCCCAATTCAGACAAAAAAAGGACGTATTCAATACGCCCCAACATTATTCTAATCACATAAATTACAGTTTAGACAAAACAGTGTGGTAAAGCTTCCATAATATTTTTCACAGGAATAATTTCCATACCGTCTTTAATTTCTTCGGACATTTCCGAAATATCAGGTAAATTATCTGCAGGAATAAGTACTTTTTTATTCCTATACGTTTTGCGGCAAGCAATTTTTCTTTTAATCCACCTATAGCTAAAACTTCACCTCGCAAATTAATTTCACCAGTCATAGCTAAATTTCCGGGAACAGCTTTTCCTGTAGCTGCAGAAATTAATGCTATTGTAATTGTAATTCCCGCCGATGGTCCATCTTTTGGAATAGCACCTTCAGGCACGTGGATATGCAATTCTTTCTTTTGATAGAAATCTTCAGGTACTTGCAAAGCTTTCCAATTTGAACGAACGAACGACAGAGCTGCTGCTGCTGATTCTTTCATAACTTCGCCTAATTTTCCTGTTAAAGTTAGTTTCTCCGTTCCCGGCATTATTGTAGCTTCTACAGGTAGAATTTCGCCACCAACGCTTGTCCAAGCTAGTCCAGTAACGACACCAACTTTATCATCAAGTTTTTCTTTTCTATCTTTATACTTTGGAACTTTAAGATATTCTTCAACTTTCTTTGGAGTTATAGTAATTCTTCTTCGTTTGATTACTTTCAAAAAATCTTCATTTTCTAAAATTGCTTTATTTTCATCAGATTGATATTTATCGCCATATTCTATTACAATTTCCTTAGCTAATTTTCGTAAAATAGATGCTATTTCGCGTTCAAGATTCCTTACGCCTGCTTCACGCGTATATTCACGAATAATTTTTTTCAAAGCTTCATCTCTAAAAGAGATGTTAATTTTATTTAGTCCTAACTCTTCTAATAGCTTAGGGATAATATGTTTTTTTGCGATATTAATTTTATCATTTTCCAAGTAGCTTGAAAGTTCAATAATCTCCATTCTATCTTGCAAAGGAAGTGGAATTTCGTGTCTTACGTTTGCAGTTGTAATGAACATTACATTTGATAAATCATAGTCCACTTCTAAATAGTGATCATTAAATGCTATATTTTGTTCAGGATCAAGCACTTCTAATAATGCAGCAGAAGGATCGCCACGAAAATCCATAGCCATTTTATCAATTTCATCAAGCAATATAACCGGATTTATTGAACCTGCTTTTTTCATAGATTGAATAATTCTGCCCGGCATAGCTCCTACGTATGTTTTGCGATGTCCACGAATTTCTGCTTCATCACGCACTCCACCTAAAGAAAAACGAACGAATTTTCGTCCTAAAGCACGCGCTACAGATTTTCCAAGAGATGTTTTACCAACTCCCGGCGGTCCGACAAAACAAAGAATTTGCTTTTTAGCTTGTCCTGTTAAATTCAGTACAGCAATAAATTCCAAAATTCTTTCTTTCGGTTTTTCTAAATCGTAATGATCTTCATCAAGTATTTTTTTAGCATTTTCAATACTGTAATTATCAACTGTTTTGACGCTCCAAGGCAAACTAGCTAAGGTTTCTAAATAGTTTCTTGTTACAGCATAATCAGGCGATATTGAATGAGTTTTTTTCAATCTATTCAATTCTTCGTCGGCTTTTGCTTGTACCGCCTTAGGTAAGTTAGCTTTTTCTAATAAATCACGTAATTTTGCAACATCAGAATTAGCATCTTCGTCCTCTTCACCAAGTTCATTTTGTAAAGCTCGTATTTGCTCTTGAATATAAAATTTTCGCTGATTTTTTTGCAGTGAATCTTGAATTTTTGTATCAATTTCATTTTCTAATTTTGAAAATTCTATTTCAGAAGCTAGTAATGTATTCAAAGCAAAAAATTGCTTTTCTATATCTGTTTCCGACAATATTTTCTGTTTATCTTCAATTTTAGCTCTTATGTTAGCAGCACCGTAATAAAGCTTGTGAGAAGGATTTTCTATTACATCAAAAGCTGTTGCTATTTCAGGTGGAAGATTTCTATCACCTTTGACATATTCGCTAAAGAGCTCCGAGGCACGTCGCATAAGTGCCTGTAACTTCACATTTTTTTCATCATAATCTTGCTGTATAATTTTTACAGAAGCTTCAATAAACAAATCGTTTTTTATATGCCTTGTAATTTTTGCTTGAAAAAAACCTTCTACTAAAACTTTTAACAAATTATTCGGCAAACGAACTACTTGAATAATCTTAGCTACTGTGCCATATTGATATACGTCCGACAACTCTAAATCTTCTTGCATAGGATTAAGTTGAGCAGAAACAAATATAAACTTATCTCTATCTAAAGCTTCACTTACTGCACGCAACGAAGAGGTACGTCCAATTAATATAGGAAAAATCATATTAGGAAATATAATGATATCACGCAGAGGCAATACACTTAATTTAGTTGGAATACTACTTTTAAGTGCCTGCTTATCCATTAACATTTCCTTTAACTTATTCATCTCTTCTGGTGATATTTCTATCACTTCTCTACTTTTCTTCTTCGCCATATCTATAAATTATAATTTAATCTTCAAATTAATCTTAACCTTACAAAAATAGTAAAAAAAACTATTATTAACAAATAAGAAAACATAACATATAAAAAAACAATAGTTAAAGAAATTAACATTAAAAAGATAAAAAAAAACCACTTGGTAAACCCAAGTGATTTTCGAGATGAAAAGATGAAAAACTCATCTAATCATCTTAAGGAAAATTTCTATTTCTTCATTGTATTATACGTTTTAAATTTCTATAAGTTTATTTCTTCAGGTGCATCTACAGGAAAACCAAGAAAATGTTGAGTTTGTTCGTAAAAATGCGTTGGAATATCTGTTACATAAAATTTAATATTATGTTTTATTGCAAATTCTTGTCTTTCAGGTTGCAATAATTTTTGTTCTGCTAATAATTTTAGAGCATTAACAGCAGCATGTTCGCCGGAGTCAATCTGTATAACATTCGGCAGAATTTCTAAAATCATTTGTGATAACAAAGGATAATGTGTACAGCCAAGTACAAGAGTATCTATATTTTCATCTATGAATTTTGTAAGATATTCTTGAGCAATTAATTTTGTCGCTTCATGTTTAATCATTCCTTCTTCAACAAGTGGAACAAAAAGTGGAGTTTCTTGCGAAATCACTTTAACGGATTCACCTGCTTTTTCTGCAATAATTTCAGCATAGGCATTACTTGCAATAGTAGCGCGTGTTCCTATAATTCCTATCTTGTTGTTTTTTGTGCTACGAAGTGCCGCATTAGCTGCAGGTTGAATCATACCAATAACAGGAATATCGCCAGCTATATGCCTAACTTTATCTAAAGCCACTGCTGAAACTGTATTGCAAGCTATTACTATTAATTTTACATTTTTCGATTTAAGGAAATTAGTACATTCTTCCGCATAAAGCTTAACAATACTAACTGATTTACTACCATAAGGAACTCTAGCGGTATCACCAAGATAAATATAATTTTCAAATGGCAAAAAACGAACTAATTGCTTTAAAACACTAAGTCCACCTATTCCTGAATCAAAAACACCTATTGCATCTGTTACTAACATCTATTTCAAAAATTATAATAATGAACAAAAATAATTTATAAATGGTAGAATTTCATTATTTCTTTCATAGAAAAAGAATGGTATTATAGCCATAAGTATTAAGAGAGCAATACCAATAGAATATACTTTAATTCTTGACTTGTCAAAAACAACAGCCAATGATTTCAACAATCTAAAAATCATTGCAATGCTACAAAGTACTATTAATGCAACGAAAAACCAAATAAAAGTATCGGAAACAACTAATATTCTTGCAATTACAACTCCGATAGGTAGCAAGAAAATATATGGTAAAGCTGCCCAAATCGTGATTGTTATAGCTTGATCGAAAAACACCTTAGCTCTAACAATAAATGCAATTACACGAATAAGTATCGCAGTAAGTATTAATTTTAATATCGCTAAAAAAGTTAATAAAAGCAATAAAATATCAGGCGACCATACAGTTTTGAATATAGTTTCTAAAATCGCTTTGTAAGGAAGTAAATTTATAAGTAAATAGCTATAACTTACATCATACTTCAAGGATATTAAAATTGATGCTACCGATAACGCAGCAGATAATGCTATCAAGAAACCTAAAATTAATGTTTGCGAAATAGATAATATTCTGCTGTCTCGTATATCAGAATAAAAATTATAAGGACGAATTGTCGCTCTTACAAAATACTCTCGAAATCTACGATAACGATTTAACATAAACAAAAGTATCAATACTGCTAACAAACCAATGATAATAAAAGAAGTTGGCGATTGATTTTCATAGCTACCAGCATTTAACAAAGGAACTTTTTCATTATTAAAAAGTGCTTTTGCTACGCTATAAGATAGTCTATTTGCACGATAACCATCTGTAACTCCTGTAGTGTTTATATATTGATTATAATAATCTAAAGACAAAACTGGATATTCTGTTGCATAGTCGTTATAAACAATTACTACACCTGCAAGCTTCAACATTTTACTAATATTATAACAACTTTTGATAAAAAACGCTTGGTATTCTAAAGAGTTTTTATCAAGATAACCATTTACATTGTTAGGAAAAACAGAAGTTGAAAAAGAAAATAATACTGGAAGTGAAGTTTCGGCTTTCTTTTTTTCAAGAGTACTTTTTATTTCATCGTAAGATCTTTTTTTGTCGCCCAAATTAACTATAATAAAATCAAAGGCATCGGAAGAAAATTCATCAGCTTTAATATTTATAGTTTTATATTTTAAGACATTGTACTTTTTGAAAATAGGCAATAATTTATCAACTAAATTATTAAATTCCTCGCATTCTATAACTTCATTACCTAAACCAATAGCTACTAATGAAGGATATTTCATATAATTATTAATTATTTGCGAAGAAAGATTTGAAGAACGAACAATAAAATCTTCTTTCGTCAAATAATCTTGCGATAAATTATTCAAAGGAATATCTATAAACATCAACAACCCATTTAGATCACATAAATAAGCTAAATAAGGATGTGGCACCCTTTGAAAACGAATAGCATTAGCTCCTAAAACTTTAATTTCTTTTATGTCAGTTTCTAAACGGTAAGCACTTAAAGTATTTTTTGTAGAAGTAAAAAATTCTTCATAATTAACTGCTTTAATGGCAATTGATTGCCCATTTAATAAAAACTTATCTTTCGTTTTTTTGAATGTCTTAATTCCTACATTAACAAAGTAATCATCTATCAAAACTCCATTATGCTTTGCTACTATTTTTAATTCATATAGCTCAGGTTTCTCTATTTCCCAACGCTTCAAATGGCTGCAACTTATATTAAATTGAACATTCGTTACACGTGAATCTTCTACTGTAACAGTTTTAGTTCCTAAAGAAGTTTCCGCAATTTTTGTCTGCTTGTTAATTAATTGATATTCTATTTGTATATTTTTTTTACTCGTTCCTATTTTACTATTTTCTACATCATCAGATTTAGACTTTTCAATTTCGCCTGCAGATAAAGTAAATCGCCCTTCAAGCCAAATGCTCTCCCCTTTTTCACGTATATTATAGCTTAAATCGTTTATCCAAATTTTTGACGTTGAGACTAAAAATGGCTCGCGAATAATACCTTTCGTCCGAACAGGTGCATTTATAGTAGATATATAAAGTTGCCTTTCCAATTTACTATCTTTAAGAAAAACAAGTTTTAATTCATTTGCACCTACATTAATAAGCTTTTGCGGAATAGTAACATCAATATAGGTATTTGCACAAATATATTTCGTGATAAATTCATTGTTAAAATATATTTCAACTTCCCCTGCTAATCCCGGAAAAACAAAATGTAACTTCCTATTATCAACAAAGTTTTTTTCTATTCTTATATCTTTTTTATAAGTAACGGCATCTTTATAGACTTCTGAAAATGGTACTGTTGCCTCTTCCCAAGTAGTATTATCATAGCTCTTTTGCCAGCCATTAGTTAAAGAAATAATCTCTCTATTACGAGAATTCAAAATTTCACTCGCCTGCTCTGTTGTAAGTGGCTTATAAGCAAAGCTAGTAAAACTTGACAATAAAAAAGTAAAAAGACATACAAAGTAAATATTTGATTTATTCTTCATATTATAAAACAAAATTATAAAAAAATATATTGCAAAATAATACAATATGACATAAAATACAAAATTACGAAAAAAAATACAATTTTTATAATTTTGCGAAAAAAACGTAAAAATAAATTTTATGTAAATTCGTTCTATAATGGTTATGTTTAATTTTTTAAGAGAAAATAGAGGAGAAAATGAACAATTTTATATTTCAAAATCCGACAAAATTAATATTTGGAAAAAATACAATTAGTAACTTAACAAAAGAAATCCCGCTTTCAAGCAAAATAATGATTACTTTTGGCGGCGGTAGCGTAAAGAAAAATAATGTTTATTCACAAGTTACAAAAGCACTAGATAGTCATAATTATATTGAATTTTGGGGAATTGAACCTAATCCTTCCGTGCAAACTTTGCGTAAAGCTATCGCTCTTGGCAAAGAAAATAAAGTAGATTTTTTACTTGCTGTTGGTGGTGGCTCTGTTATTGACGGAACAAAGCTAATTTCAGCAGCACTAAATTTTGACGGTGATGCTTGGGAGCTCGTAAGAAATCCTAGTTTGATAAACGAAATGACACCTTACGCTTCCGTTTTGACATTGCCCGCTACAGGTTCGGAAATGAATCGCGGCGCTGTTATTTCTAACACGGAAACGCAAGAAAAATATAGCTTTTATTCTTCATACCCAAAATTTTCTATTTTAGATCCTGAAACAACTTACACTTTACCTAAGTTCCAAATTTCTTGTGGAATTGCAGATACTTTTGTGCATGTTATGGAACAATATCTCACCAAAAAGACTAATCCGCTTTTAATGGATAGATGGGCTGAAGGAATCTTACAAACATTAATAGACATTGCACCACGAATTAAAAAAGATCAAACAGATTATGAAGCTATGGCAAATTTTATGCTATCGGCAACAATGGCGTTAAATGGCTTTATTGGTATGGGCTGCCAAACAGATTGGGCTACTCATATGATTGGACACGAAGTTACTGCTCTTACAGGAGTTACACACGGACAAACTTTAGCGGTAATCTTGCCTGCTACAATGTCTGTTTTGCGAAAACAAAAATGCGATAAAATACTACAATATGGCGAGCGAGTTTTTGGAATAAAAGGAAATGATGATCTAACAATTGATAAAATAATAGAAAAAACAAAGGAATTTTTCCGCTCTTTAGAACTAGCTACTAGCTTAACCGAATTGAACATTGATGAAAAAATAATTTTTGAAATTGAAAAACGTTTCAATGAACGCAAGGTTAAATTAGGAGAAGACAAAAATGTCGATGGAACTGTAGCTAAAGAAATTCTAATGGCTTGTAAATAATTATTTCAAACTTCAATTTATCTCTAAAATGAAAATATCAGGTTTTACATTTGTAAGAAATGCTGTAAAATACGACTATCCTATAGTAGAAGCTATTACTTCTATTTTGCCGATTTGCGAAGAAATGATTGTTTTGATTGGAAATTCAGACGATAATACTACGGAGCTCATTCAAAATATCAAATCAGATAAAATAAAAATTGTTTATTCCGTATGGGACGACTCTTTACGCGAGGGCGGAAAAGTACTAGCTGTTGAAACTAATAAAGCTTTTCAAGAAATTCAACCAAAAGCAGATTGGGCGTTTTATATTCAAGCAGATGAAGTTGTTCATGAAAAATATCATAAAAATATACTTGAAGCATGCGAGGCTTACGTAAATGATAAAAATGTCGACGGCTTACTTTTCAAATATAAACATTTTTACGGCTCATACGATTATATCGGAGCATCTAATAGATGGTATAAAAATGAAATAAGAATTATACGCAATAATAAAAATATATATTCATTCAAAGATGCACAAGGTTTTAGAAAAGATGATAATCAAAAATTAAATGTAAAGCCAATAGATGCTTATATTTACCATTACGGCTGGGTTAAACATCCTGAAAAAATGAAAAACAAAGTGAATAATTTTCATTCATATTGGCATAAAGGCGATGAATTAGAAAAACGATTAGTAAAATCAGATACTTTTGATTATTCTGAAATAGATTCTCTGCAAAAATTTACAGAAACTCACCCAAAAGTAATGCAAGAAAGAATTAAACAAAAAAATTGGACTTTTGATTACGATATATCTTATAATAAAGCAAATCTAAAAGATAAAATTAAAAATATAAGTAAAAAAATACTAGGGCGTGAAATAGGCGAATACAGAAATTATAAAATAATCTAGCTAGCTAGTATAATTTAATTACTGTATAATCCTTATTTAAAAATTCCTATTCGGTGAAGGGGTGTCAGGCGCTAGCTTGACGGAATAGTTATTAAAAACGGTATTATAAATAGAAATGCGGATTTGCATATGAACAAAAAAGAAAAAAATATAAATAAAGGCGAAATAATCATCTATCAATCTGAAGATGGATTAACCCAAATTGATGTAAAACTTGAAGATGAAACAATTTGGTTAACGCAAGAACAGCTTGTAAACCTGTATCAAACAAGCAAATCAAATGTAAGTGAACACATTAAAAACATATTCGACGAAGGCGAATTAGACAAAGATTCAGTTGTTCGGAAATTCCGAACAACTGCTTCTGATGGAAAGAATTACAACGTGTTACACTACAATCTTGACATGATTATTTCTTTAGGCTATCGCATAAAATCATCTGTGGCAACGAGATTTAGAATTTGGGCAACTGAGCGTCTAAAAGAATATATGATTAAAGGTTTTACTATGGATGATGCCCGATTGAAGGCTTTCGGTGGCGGAAATTACTGGAAAGAGCTCCTTGAACGCATTCGTGATATACGCTCTTCTGAAAAGGTAATGTATAGGCAGGTTTTGGATTTATACGCAACAAGCATAGACTACGACCCAAAAAGTGACGAAACTATACATTTTTTCAAAATAGTACAAAACAAACTACATTATGCAACTCATGGACATACAGCCGCAGAATTGATATTTAATAGAGCCGATGCTGATAAACCCTTTATGGGCTTGACAAGTTTCGAGGGTGAATTACCAAGAGTTAAAGATATAAGAATAGCTAAAAACTATTTAAACGAAGATGAATTAAAAGTGCTAAATAACTTGGTATCAGGATATTTTGATTTTGCTGAAATTCAAGCTATGAAAAAAAGACCGATGTATATGAAAGATTACATCAATCAATTGGACGCTATTCTTGCTTCTACAGGTGAAAAACTTTTAGATGGAACAGGAAACGTAAGTCACCAACAAGCTATGGATAAAGCTCAAACTGAGTATAAAAAATTTCAAGCAAAAACTTTGACAGAAGTTGAAAAAAATTACTTAGAAACAATAAAATTGATAGAAGAAAAGGCGAAAAAAAATAAAAGTAAAAAACTATAATAATGTCCCCTATGAGATAGGATACATAATTAATAAACCACCTCCCTTGCTTCGCAGGTACTCCTATCAAGAGGAAAGTTTTAAATCACAAAAATTAATTATAGATAAAACAATGAATAGTGAAATATTACTTTATCAAACAGAAGACGGACAATTAAAAATTCAAGTTCGCTTGGAGGATGAAACCGTGTGGCTTACACAAGCGGATATGGTCGAATTGTTTCAATCCTCAAAATCAAATATCAGTGAGCATATCAAACACATTTTCGAGGAAAGCGAATTAAATCCCGAAGCAACTGTTCGGAATTTCCGAACAGTTCGATTTGAAGGAAACAGGCAAGTAAATCGCGATATAGAACATTACAACTTAGATGTAATCGTACTAGTAGACTAGTAGGTTACAGAGTTAAGTTGCTTCGTGGTACTCAATTTCGCATTTGAGCAAACTAAAATCTTTCTAATCACATAAATCATATAAATCCCAGTTCAGACAAAATATTAACTACCCCGTCAAGCTTCGCTTGCCACCCCTTCGTTCCAAAGAGGAATTTGCAGCCCAACTTTTAGGAAAGTTAAATTTAAAAAAACACCTATTAAACTTTTCTAAAAAAGAACATTGTTTTTTCATAAAAAAGTCTTATTTTTGTAATTCTGAAAAAAATGTAGAATAACAAAGTTATATGAATGCAAATAAAACAACACTTCTTGATATTCCCACGGGCAAAAGTTGTGTAGTCATTAAAGTACATGGTCATGGTGGTTTTCG
>JAAYTD010000011.1 GCA_012518115.1 Ignavibacteria bacterium
GAAATTTTAGGAATTGAATGCTGGGCAGGAGGTATTTGTGGATATCTCGATGAATTTAGTCAAGTAACAAGTTGTTTGAATATTGGAAATATTAACTCTAATGAATGGTGTGGAGGTATTTGTGGAGCGAACTATAATTCTAGTATGGTAAAAGATTGTATGAATTGTGGTGTAATTAAAGGGAATAATGTAACAGGTGGTATTTGTGGTGGGAATAGTGCAATAATTACTACTTGTTTGAACACGGGTAATGTGCAACAGACTGTAAAAAGTGGTAGTATTTGTGGCTGGAATAATTCGGGTTTAGGAGGTAGTATAGAGCTCGCTTATTATGATAAACAAATTTCTCCTATTTTAGGTATAGGTTTTCCTGAAAACAATATTGAAAGCAGTGTAAAATCTATGTTGACTAGTGAATTAACAGACGGAGTTTTTAATATTAAAGATTGGCAAACACCTGTATTAGGTTTCTATCCTATACCTGAAGGAGTTGATACTGAAAATGATATTACAGCGATTTCAAGAATAGCTATATTTTTGAATGAAGTGAGTAAAACGGATTTTGAAACTATTGGTAATATACAAAATGATTTTACAATTAGTAATGCAAGTGATGTTACTTGGAAAGCTTATCCTGAGAATATTTTACATATAAACCATGAAGAATGTAAAATAAAGCTATTAGATAGTGGAACAGTAGTTTTATCTGTAGAGAAAGGAAGTGCTAAAAAATCATTAGAATTAAATATAAATTATTTAAATTCTATAAATTCTGAAAATCACATAATACAAAAACTTTATCCTAATCCAACATTAAATAAATTTTTTATTGAAGGTGATTTTTATAACGACGAAATAAAAATATTAAATTTAGCAGGCGGAGTTTTATATAGAGAAATACTTAACGCCGAAAAAACAGAAATTGATATTTCAAATCTGCCAGCGGGAGTATATTTCGTAGTAACAAAAGGAAAAATAGGAAAAGTTATTAAAAATTAGTAGGAAATAATTTCTAATTCATATAAACTGCTTATTGGTTTTTTCAGTAAGCAGTTTTTTTATAATAAACTATTCCGTCAATCTTATCAGGGCGTATACAATACGCCCAACAATTCGAGGAAGAGGAATTTTAAAAATACCTTAAAATCACGTAAATCCTAGTTTAGACAAAAGGAGTGACTAATATATAATTAAAACTGGTATTACTTTTTATAAAAATAAACAGAAGTTTAGATGAAGCTATAGCTTAATTGTTTTGTTGTAAAAAGATATTTAATTATATTTGTACTGTTAGTTTTTTAAAAAGATTATACATTTTTTATTATTTGTAACAAAAATCAAGGTTATCCTGTTCTAAAATGGCAGTGTCAATAGTGAGGTGTAAAAATATGAAAAGAATATTTACAATTACTTTAATGATAGTTCTAGCACTAACTTCAATAAACTCTTTAGAAGCTCAAAAAAAAGCAAGAACTAAAAAAACAAGGAGAAAAAATGTAAAAGTTGTTGTTCTTGATTCTGTTTTCCAATTAAAAGGATTAGGAACAGCCGACTCGCCTTTTATTATTTCCAATCTTGAAGATTTAAATCAACTTTCAAAAGTTTGTCAAAAAAAACATTTTATTACAAGTGGAAAGTATTTTAAGCAAACACGAGATATAAGTATTTCAGGTACTTATTCGGTTATTGGTACAAAAGACAAACCTTTTAACGGAAATTATGATGGTGGGGGTTATAAAGTTGTTTTTTCAAATAATATAAATTTTTTAGAAAATAACGGATATTTTGGTATTTTTGGAGTAAATGAAGGAGAGATCGCCAATATTTTTGTAAGTGGTGAAATGGATGTAACTTATAACAAACACAATGTTTACGTTGGAGCTATTGCAGGATTAAATAAGAAAAATATCAGTCAGTGTTGCAACCATGCTAAAATTGTAGCAGCAGGGAACAATGGAAGTATTTATCTTGGTGGGATTGCAGGTAGAAGTGATGCAGGAAAAATAATAGATTGCTATAATGCTAATGAATTATTTGGAAATAGCGACGATAGCTATTGTGGAGGCATTACTGGGTGGAACAGTACACACTCTACAGTTGAAAACTGTTATAGTAGTGGAGAAGCTACAGGATATATGGTTGGCGGAACTGTAGGAATGAACTATGGGTTAGTTAAAAAGAATTATTACTTAACATTTAGCAGGCCTTATTATGGTGTTAATAAACAATTACTTGGAGATCGTCCTGTTAAAGTTATAGGCAACGATGGAGGCGGTGAACTTATTGCTTCGCGAAGTAGAACGATTGGCGAAATGCAAAGCGCTGATTTCGCCTCATCACTGTCAGAGCAATTTAAATATGATAAAGGCTTTCCTAAGTTAGTATGGGAGAAATCAGAAAAGAAAGCAGTTAAAAAGAAACGAACTACCCGAAGAAGATAGATATTGAATCATTTAGTAATCCGTAAATTTTTATCGTTAAATTTACGGATTTTTTATATATATTAATAAAATAATACTATCTATAGTTAAAAAGAGATTTTATATTTCATTTTTTTTTTGTATTTTTGTAAGCTTAAAGAGAAAAAATAATAATAAAAATAGAAGAGAAGGTATAGTATAATGAAACGAACTTTAATTACGTCAGCTTTGCCATATGCTAATGGTTATATTCATCTTGGACATCTTGCCGGTGCTTATCTACCTGCGGACATTTATGCACGTTTTTTACGTCTTTTAGGTGAAGAAGTTCTCTATGTTTGTGGTTCAGACGAACATGGAGTAGCTATTACTATTTCAGCAGAAAAAGAAAACACAACTCCACAAGCTATTATAGACAAATATCATAATGCTAATGCAGATGCATTTAAAAAGTTTGGAATGAGCTTTGATATTTATTCAAGAACTTCTAACAATTTACATAAAGAAACGGCACTTGATTTTTTCGAAGTTTTGCTTGAAAAAAAATTCTTAGAAGAAAAAGAAGAAGAACAATTTTATGATTCTAAGGCTAAAATGTTTTTGCCTGATAGATATATTGAAGGAATTTGTCCAAATTGTAATTCTGATAAAGCACGTGGTGACCAATGTGATAAATGTGGCGCTTATTACGAACAAAATGAACTGAAAAACCCGATTTCTACAATTACTAAAACGACGCCAACTCTTAAAAAAACAACACATTGGTATCTAAAATTAGGTATGTTCCAAGAATTTATAGAAAGTTATGTAGAAAGTAACGAAAGTTTTTGGAAAGACAATGTCTTGCAACAAGCTAAGGGCTGGTTAAGATTAGGATTAAATGATAGAGCTATTACTCGTGATTTAGATTGGGGAGTGAAAATTGAGAATGCAAAAGGTGTTAATAAGGAAAAAGCAGCGGGCAAGGTTCTTTATGTTTGGTTTGATGCTGTTTTAGGTTATTTAACTGCTACAAAAGAATGGGCATTACGAGAAGAAAGCAAAGGGAAAGTAACGAAAGACGATTGGAAAAAATGGTGGAAAGACGAGGAAACAAGCCATATCGCTTTTATTGGAAAAGATAATATTGTGTTTCATACCATAATGTTACCTGTAATTCAAATTGCTTATGGCGGTTTTATTCTTCCGACAAACGTACCTGCTAACGAATTTTTGAACTTAGAAGGTAATAAATTCTCTAAATCTCGAAATTGGAGTATTGATCTAAAAGATTTCATTGATGATTTTGAAAGTGAACAAAGTATTGATACACTTCGCTATACTTTAGCTACAATTTTACCTGAAAATAAGGATAGCGATTTCACTTGGAAAGATTTTCAAGCAAAAAATAATAATGAGCTAGCGGCTATTCTGGGGAATTTCATAAATAGAACAGTACAGTTTATCCATAAATATATGGGTGGACGTGTTCCAATTTTAACTGAACGTTATGCTAATATCCAAGAGCATATTGAACGTATTATTACTAAATTTTCGGAGCTCAATATAAAATCTCCTGATGAATTGAAAAAACTCTATAAAGAAGAAAATGTAGATGAGTTGTCTATTAATGATTTCTTATTGTTTTTTGGGCTATGGCGTGGATTGCGTTCAATAGAAAATTTGTATAAAAAATTCAAATTTAAAGATGCTGTTGCTGAAACAATGAATTTAGCACGAGTTGCAAATAAATATTTCAATGACGAAGAGCCATGGAAAGCAATAAAAGAAAATCCTGAAAAATGCCACAAAACAATATATATTTGTTCACAAGTTGCATATACGTTAGCTATTGCTTTTGCTCCTATTCTTCCTTATACAAGTGCTAAGCTTCAAACTTTATTAGGAAAAGAAATAAATATAGGAAATGCAAACTCTGCAACAAAAGGAGCAAACTATTTTCACGATGCAATTAAGTTCAATGTTAAAAGTGGCTTGCAATTACCAGAAGTGCCTGTTTTGTTTGAAAAAATAGAAGATGATGTTATAGCAAAACAGATTGCTAAACTTGGTAACGAGCAACAAACAGAAACGAAAGCAGAAAGTAAAAAAGAGGAAACTAAGAAAGCAGAAGCCGAAAAACCAGCAAAAACAGAAAAACCAGCGGAAGAAGTTGATGACGGAATGATTTCTATTGACTATTTTTCAAAAGTTAAATTGCGTACTGCGAAAATTATTCAAGCTGATCGTATTGAAAAATCAAAGAAGCTATTGAAATTAATAGTGAAAATGGGTGATGAAGAGCGCCAAATTCTTGCTGGTGTTGCGGATAGCTATGAACCTGAGTATTTAGTAGGAAAAACAATAGTAGTTGTTTCAAATTTAAGACCTACTAAATTAATGGGACTTGATTCGGAAGGAATGATGTTGTGTGCATCAAAAGCCGGAAAATTATGCTTTGTTACGACTGAAGTAGATTTTGAAGACGATGCATACGTAAGATAGAACAATCAAATTAATTGTAAAAATATATTATTGTTTAACTGGGTGCAAAAAGCACAAAAATAGATTTTTTAGATATTGGAGTGAGAAAAATGCTAAGAAAAGCATTATTTTTAATTATTTTATTTTTTGCATTTAACAATTTTAGTTATGCAAAAATCGATACAAGCCAAACTCTACTAACAGTAGGAAATGAAAAAATTTCTTTCGGTGAATTGAAAAGAGCTTTTGAAAAAACGTCTATGCGTAGAGATATTGTTTTTGAAGATATCTCTAAAGATAGTTTAATGGATTTTATTAATCTATATGCAAATTATAAACTGAAAGTAATTGATGGAGTTAAGCGAAAGATTCACGAAGATTCTACTGTTGTTGCAGAAATCAAAGAAAATTATGATTTACTAGCTGAATCATATTTGTTTAATAAAAATATTGTAGAACCAGCTGTTGAATATTATTTAGATTTAAGAAAAACAGATAAGAAAATAGCACTGATTATGACAACATTTAGAGCGGATGGCGATACAACGGAAGCTTATCAAAAAATCCATTCTGCGCTAAAGGAAATTGAAAACGGTGGCACTTTTGAATTTTCTGCTAGAAAATACTCGGCTGATAGTTCTACAGCTGTAAATGGTGGCGTTTTACCTCTTTATATTACAGGACTTAAGATACAGAGAAAGTTAGAAGATGCTTTAGTGAAGCTAAAAGTAGGTGAATATACAAAAGAACCTGTTAGAACAGACTTTGGCTATTTTCTTATAAAACTTTTGGAAGAAAAACCACGTGAAATTATTATGCTAAGTCATATTTTATTGCCGTTCCAAACAGAAGCAGATATATTTAATCAAAAAAGTATAACTAAAGAAGATACTTTGCGAGCTAAAAAAATGGCTGATAGTGTATATAAATTTATAGAAGCAGGCGAGAATTTTAATGAACTTGCAAATAAATTTTCGGGCGATAAGCCATCTCTTGCTGAAGGTAGAGGCGGATTTTTAGGAATATATTCGCGCTCTACTGGACTTGCAACAACTGGCGATAATCTTATACAAGAAGTTGAAACTGAAGCTTATAGACTGAAAGATAAAGAAATTTCAAAGCCGATTTTATCAAAATATGGCTATCATATCATAAGAAGAGATAGTACTATAACTTACGATGAACGTGAAGAAGTTAAAGAAAGTTACCGCAGACTTTATTATGCAAATGATGAACAAAAATATCTTGATTCTTTAGCTGTAGCTATCTGCAATTATTCATTGAATAATAAAAGTTTCAAATTACTTGTGGATTATGCTGATAATAATAAAACTGCATTAGATACAAATTTTGCCAAAAGAATTCCCGAAGATATAAAAGCATTAGAGCTCTATTCGATTCTTGGTAAAAAATATACAGTTGATAATTTTATACAAAATTTGATAACAAAGCCTGAATTGAAAATCGTTGCAACAAATGAGCAAGGATTTGAAAAAGCTATTAAGCTACTGATAAGACCTATAGTTATAGCAGAAGCTACAAAAGATATTGAAAATGCCTATCCTGAATTTAAAGTAATGATGCGGGAATTTCGAGATGGTATTATACTATTTCGTATGGAAGCATTAAATGTTTGGAACAGATTGAAGTTTGACACAACATTAGCAAAGAAGTTTTATGATACAACGAAAATGGATTTAACACGTCCCGCTTATTATGATATAAGTGAAATTTATATGTTGTCAAATCCGGGAATAAAAAAAATACGTGAAGAAATTATACAAGGAAAGATATCTTTTGATTCGGCTGCGGCTTTGCATACGCAAAGAAATAACTATCGCGATAAAAAAGGACATCATGGAAATCTATATCCTGAAAAATATAAGCTTGCTGAAATTGCAGAAACATTAAAATTGAAAAAAAATGATATTTCAGAACCTTTTGAATATGAAACGGGATATTCAATTATAAAAATAAATGATTTCCAACCCTCACGTAGAAAAACTTTTGAAGAAGCAATTCCTGATATATCGGGAGCAGTGCAAGCGCTAGTCCAAAAACAATTGGAAGAAAGATGGATTAAAGATTTGAAGCAGAGATATAGAGTTGTTGTTAATAAGAACGCAATTAATTCTATTTTTAACAGGAAAAAATAAGTTTTTTACAAACGAAATAGCAGATTTAGAACATAATACTAAAATGTAAATTTAAGATTTTAAAGGTGGTTAATATGGCAAAAAAAGCAACTAATACATCATTACACAAAGCAAAAGCAGCGAAAAATGATGAATTTTATACCCAATATGTTGATATTCAAAAAGAGGTTGAAGCTTATTTGGAGTATAATGAAGATGTGTTTCGCGATAAAGTAGTTTATTGTAATTGCGATGATCCATACGAGAGTAATTTTTTCCGCTATTTTGTTTTGAATTTTGAAAAACTGGGTCTTAAACAGCTTATTACTACAAGCTATAAACCTTCGCCAATTGCCAATACACAACTTCCTCTTTTTGGTGATGACAAAACATTAGTTCCGAAAAAAGAACGCCCAAAGGTAACTGCCAATAGATTTATTATAAATTCGGTTGGCGATATAGATGGTGATGGAGAATTTACATTAAGGGATGTGGCACAACAGTTAAGAGAAAATAAAAACAATGAGTGGATACCTTTAGATGGGAACGGTGATTTTCGTTCTGAAGAGTGCATTGAACTGTTTAAACAAGCAGATATTATTATAACTAACCCGCCATTTTCGCTGTTTCGTGAGTATGTAGCACAACTTTTTGAATATGATAAGCAATTTTTGATTATTTCTAACAAAAATGCTATTACTTACAAAGAGATTTTTCCTAAAATCAAAGAAAATAAGATGTGGGTTGGCAATATGCCAATGTCTGTTGATTTACTTTTTATTGTTCCTGAGTATGTACAAAAAGAGTTAGAAAAAACTGGGAAAATAGGCAGTAGTTACCGAATTATTGATGGACAGTTTTTTGCAAGAAGTTCATCGATTTGGTTTACAAATCTTGATCATGGCAAACGTCATCAACCATTAAGTTTAATGACAATGGAAGATAACAAAAAATTTAATAAAAAAGTGAAAAAATCATCTACGGCATATAAAAAATACGATAATTACAATGCAATTGAAGTGCCTTTTACTGATGCTATTCCAAGCGATTATGACGGAGTTATGGGTGTGCCGATTTCATTTTTGGATAAGTATAATCCTGACCAATTTGAGATTTTAGGACATATGGTTTCTACGACAATTGATGAATATAATTTTGGATATCCATATGTTGATGGCAAAAAGATTTACGCAAGAATTTTAATTAAATACAAAAGAGGATAAAAATATGAAAACAAAATTAAGAACCGATATTACTGTAAAAGATATATGTGTTGGCTTTCAGTATAATGAATCTGAAGGAAAAGGACTTTTTGGGCTTTCGGGAAAACTTACTATTCAGCCTGAATATCAGCGAAACTATATTTACGCTTCTGATAATGGTAAAAGAGAAATGGCGGTAATAGATTCTGTACTTAAAGGTTATCCGATTGGTTTAATATATTTTAATAAAGTAAGTGATGATAAGTTTGAAGTTTTAGACGGTCAACAAC
Source organism: Ignavibacteria bacterium (assembly GCA_012518115.1). Classification (GTDB taxonomy): domain Bacteria; phylum Bacteroidota; class Ignavibacteria; order Kapaibacteriales; family UBA2268; genus JAAYTD01. The sequence goes on from JAAYTD010000011.1 coordinate 8,511, forward strand.
GCATTACAAGTTTGGGACGATTCGTAACAGAGAAGTTTGCCATAAAAGACGAGAATGGAATGCCACAAACTTATAGAGGTTTGGCGGTAGATAAGAAAGAAAGGATTTTGGAAACAAAACTACTTATTTATGAGTGCGAAGGTACGGAAACCGAAATTAAAGAATGGTTTAAAACTATCAATATTGCAGGTGTTCCGCTCAATAATCAAGAGCTATTAAATGCGGTGTATTCTGGTTCTTTTGTAACGTTAGCCAAACGAGAATTTAGCAACAGCCAGAATTCAAATATTCAAAAATGGAGTGCTTATATTAGAGGAAGTGCCAATCGTCAAGATTTTTTAGAGCGGGCATTAGATTGGATAAGTAAAGGAAATATAGGCGAATATATGAGCAATCATAGGCATGATAAGAATATTAACGAGCTCAAAACCTACTTTAACAGCGTAATAGATTGGGTTTCGAATGTGTTTATAGATGTTGAAAAAGAAATGTGCGGACTTGAATGGGGACAACTGTTTGAAACCTATAAAAATCAACCATATGATCCGAATAAAGTATCGGAACAAGTTCATAAATTATATGCCGATCCTTATGTAAAAAGTCGCAAGGGTATATTTGAATATATTCTTGGTGGATTAAAAGATAACAATTTGCTTGATGTACGAGTTTTTGACGATGCAACTAAAAGGGCAGTTTATAAAAAACAGACAGACAAAGCAGAAAAGAACAATATCTCAAACTGTCCGTTATGTGCTGTAGGACACGATGCCAATAAGTCCAGAATTTGGGATTTAAAAGATATGGACGCAGACCACGTAACTGCTTGGAGTAAAGGCGGTGCTACTGACATAAAAAATTGCCAGATGCTTTGTAAAACGCACAACAGAGCAAAAGGAAACAAATAATACCGAATTGAATAAATTCTCCTCTTGAGAGGAGTACACGCGATAGCGGGGGAGGTGTGGTTTCGGTCGTTGAGCGGTGTCGAAACTACTACCCCGTCAGGCTTCGCCTGCCACCCCTTCTGGGAAGGGGAATTTTAAAACATCGTTGAACTATATAGATAATTCAATTTAGTATTAACTCTGCTAGCTAGTGAATATATTCTTAAACAATTGATATGACTTATATTCTAAAAACAACAAATTTGATTTGGAAAAAAAGCAGATATATTTTTTATATTTGTTGCTTACTTTTTTTTTCAAATCAAATTTTTGCAAAAGTTCTATCACAAAAATATACATTTGATACAACAACAGTTTATAAGCCAAAACTAGCTTTAGTTTTTAGTGGCGGCGGAATAAGAGGCATATCACATATAGGAGCATTGAAAGCTTTAGAGGAGAATAATATTGAATTTGAGTGTATAGCAGGAACAAGTATAGGTGCAATAATAGGCGGGCTCTATGCTTCGGGTTATTCGGCAGACGAGATTAATTCAATATTTACAAGCATAGAGCTCCAAGATTTTTTTAATATCAACTTGAGAAATAATAGAAGAGGATTTTATTTTAATCGTGAGGTTGGAAGTAAAAGTATCTTATCTTTTTATATCAAAGATCTTAAGTTGATAATTCCTGACGGTCTTTCAGAAGGCATAGAGTTAAATTATCTAATATACAACACATTTCTCAACAGTCTTTATTTTCCTGTAAAAAATTACTCTGATTTGAAATATAAATTTATTGCGATAGCTACTGATTTAGTCAAAGGTGAAAGCGTCGTTTTGAAAGAAGGTAATATATTTAAGAATATCCGTGCAAGTTCAACAGTACCGCTAGCTTATACTCCTGTCAAAAAAGATTCAATGATTTTAATAGATGGTGGAATTATGGCTAATTTGCCGGTCAGATTAGCTAAAAAAGAGTTCAATCCTGATATTACGGTTGCTTTTGATATAACAAGTCCGCTTTATAATTCCGTTGAACTTAACAATCCTATTAAAGTCGTAGATCAAACTATAACATTAGGTATGGTGTACTTTAGAAAAAAAGATGCTGAACTAGCTGATATTTTAATTGTTCCTAAAACAGAGCCAAATGGAAATCAAGACAATTTAGCTATAAAAGCAAACATACAAAATTCTTATAATGCGACAATTGAAAATATAGAAAATATAAAAAAAACTATTGATTTAAAATTAGATTCGTTTTTACTAAGTTCAAGTTTTGCAGATATATTATCTGTTAAAATGGAATTTACGGAGTTTGAAAATCAAGATATAGAAAAATTAAATGAGATAAGTGAAAATTTAGGCAAGATAAAGTATTTAAATCAATTAATTTGCGATAGAAAGTATAAATCAATTGACGCTTATCAGATAGCACCTGAAATTTACTCTGTAAAACCAACTTATTTTGAAAAATTAGAAAAAATAGAACTTTCGGGGACATACAGCAATTTTATTGCCGACAAAATAAATGAATTTGTTGAGAAAAACTATAAAGGGCATTATCTTCATGATAAATTAATTGCAAAGCTAAAAGAAGATATTTTGTTAGAATATAAGAAAAAACAGATGCCTAATGTTTATGTTAACATAAAGATAAAAGATGACACTGTCGCAACGATAGAAATTATAGAAAGTATTGTTCGCGAAATAGTTGTTAATGGCAATCAAAATATTAGCAGTGAGACGATAAAAAAGCATATCAATATAAAATTAAATCAACCTTTAAATGTTGCAAAATTAATAGGAAGCTATGAACATCTTCTTAGTTTAAATTTATTTGCAGAAATCCTTTTTGACGTAGAAACTATTGAAAATGGCTGCAAATTGTTGTTAGAAGTTAGGGAGCGCGAAGACCAAAGTTTGCACTTTATAGGACGTGTTGATAACGAAAGGAATTTGCAAATCGGAGCGGATTTAATTAATGAAAATCTATTTGACGGTACATTAAAAAATGTTTTGCATTTTCATTTAAGTTCTATGTCTAATTCTATATATAATCATTTAGCAAATATTAGTTTGTTAAATAGTAATATAGCTGCAAGCATAACTCTTTATTATGATTGGAAAAAGAATAATATTTTCCAGAAAAACAGAGTAGAAAATAAATATGTTACTGAAATAACTCATCAACATATTTTTAGAAAATATGGTTTGCAACTTGGTTTAGGAAGACCAATAGAACGGCGGGGCTATTTAGGAATTTTTTATAAGTTGGAAAAACAAGATTTAGTTAAGGAAGATAAAAATCAAGACTTAAATACGGTTTCAACATTAAAATTTAATTTTAATTATAATCATGAAAATGATAATTTTTTTGCTACTGCGGGCGGCAAGTTTGATATTTCGTTAGAAACAGGCTTTTTAATGCCCGAAAGTACAGAAAATTTTACAAAAATAGAAGCTTTAATGAAATATGGCTGGAGCTATCGTGATTTTTATATAAGTCCTTCTTTTTTATTTTTAGTAGCAGATAAAACTATGCATAATTTTGATTTCTTTTCATTAGGCGGGCAAGATAGTTTTTTCGGAATGCGAGAGAATGAAGAGCGAGGGCGACAATTATTTAAGACTTCTTTGGAATTTCGTCAAAAAATGCCAAAATTTATTTCTTTGTTTTCGTTTCCTACTTATTTAGCTATGCGATATGATTTAGGTTCTGTTTGGGAAGTGCCTGAAGATATAAAGTTTTCTGGATTAAAACACGGATTGGGATTTTCTATAATGTTAGACACGCCTATAGGTAGTGCAAACTTTTCTGCCGGAAAAATGTTTAATTTTGCTGTTAGTAATGATATTTATAAAGTAATATCAGGAGATATACTTTTGTACTTTAGTATAGGAATGAAATTATAGGAATGTTGTAAAAAAAACGTTCAAGTTATGAATCAATTTTGAAAAAAATTGTATATTTGATTTTTATAGAACAAGCTAATAAAAAATTGATATAGATTATTAACAAAAAGAATGATACAATGAAAATAAAATTATTTAATTCGCTTTCAAGAAGAATAGAAGATTTTAAGCCAGTTTCAAATGGTGAAGTAAGAATATATTCTTGTGGTCCAACAGTTTATAACTACGCTCATCTTGGAAATATGAGAGCTTTTTTATTTGCAGATTTATTGCAAAAAGTTATGAAAGTAATCGGCAAATATAAAGTAAAGTGGGTGATGAACATAACTAATATTGATGATAAGACTATAAGAGATAGTCAGTTAAATAGTTCCGCTTGGAATGCAGAAATGGGTGTTCAAACCGATGATGCTTTTGATAATTTGATAAAATTAACGCGATTTTACGAAGAAGCTTTTATTGATGATATAGAGAAACTTGGAATAAACCGTAAAGATTTTTTTGCTATGCCACGTGCTACAGACTATATTAAAGAAATGCAAGATTTGATATTAAAGATACTTAAAAATGATTTTGCTTATATTTCGGATGGCTCTATTTATTTTAATGTCAATAACTATAGAAAAACAGAAACTTACGGGAAATTGTTCAAAATAGATTTTGATAATTTTGTGGCAGGAATGCGTATTGATAGCGATCAATATGAGCGCGAACAGGCGAATGATTTTGTGCTTTGGAAATCTTATAAAGAAGGGGAGCCATTTTGGGATTTTGAAATTGACGGAAAAAACTATCCCGGACGACCGGGCTGGCATATAGAATGTTCAGCAATGGAGAAAGAAATTTTAGGACTTCCTTTTGATATTCATACAGGCGGAGTAGATTTGAAGTTTCCTCATCATGAAGATGAAATAGCACAAAGTAAAGCGGGCTATGGAATTGAACCGACAAACTATTGGTGTCATAATGAATTTTTAGAAGTTGAAGGCGAAAAGATGAGTAAAACAGCGGGCAACTTCTTTACAATAAGAGATTTAGAAGAAAAAAATCTTGATACTAAAGATATAAGATTTGCATTATTATCAGCACATTATAGAACAAAATATAACTTTACTTTTGCTGGAATAGAAGCTGGGCATAAAGCTAGACAACGAGTACAAACTTTTATAAATTCAATCTTAAAAGATATTACAGATCAAAAAAAAGTTATTTCAGAACTTGAAGAAAAGCGAGAGCTCCAAACTCCAAAAATACAAGAATTACAAGAAAAAATATTTTCAGAGCTAGCTAACGATTTACATACGCCAAAAGCTTTAGCAAATCTATTTTTATTTATAAACAATAATAAACCAGAAGAGTTAAATCAAGAAGAAAAAATAGATTTTCTATATCTTATGTATCAACTTAATATGATTTTTAATGCTTGGACTTTTGAAGAACAAAAAATAGTTGAAATAAAAATTCCCGACAATATAGTAGAAATGGCACAAAGAAGAGCAGATGCTAAAAAGCAAAAAAAATATGATGAAGCAGATAAACTACGTGCTGAAATAATGGATTTAGGTTACCAAATTTTGGATACGAAAGAAGGTTTTGAAATAAATAAAATATGACAAAAATAAATAGAAAGCAAAAAAAACCTTTAAGTATATGGAAAAGAATTGTTGATATTTATGAAAAAAACTATGCAAAAATTGAAGGTTTAATAGACAATCTAGATGCCCATCATACTTTTTTACTTGCTGCAGGGCTTGCGTTTAATATTTTACTTTATATAATTCCTCTAATTTTAATTACAATCTATTTAGTTAATGTTTTTTTCAAAACAGATGATTTAATTGTTTTTATAGAAAATACTCTTGTAGAATTTTTACCTGCAACAGATTATTATGAAGATATTATTTATAAGATAATTTCTGAAGTTCAACATATTGCTGATGGTTCTACGCTTGCCGGAATTATAGGTGTTGTCATATTACTTTGGCTTTCTTCTACGGTTATAAGTACTTTAAATACTTGTTTAAGTACTATTTTCAACATTAATCAACCGCATTATATTTTTACGAAATTAAAAGACATAGCTACAACAATTTTACTTACGTTTTTCATTTTAATTTATTCTGTTTTTATGCCAATTTTTAATTTTTTAGGAAATTATATTAATAGTATTTTTCCTGATTTATTAAGTGGATTATTAAGCAACTTGTTTGTAGTTATATCACCTTTTATCATTTCGTTTATTGTATATTATTTTATATATGGTATAATTCCTTACAATAAACAAGAGAAAATTCCCAGAAGATTAGTTTTGAAAACAACTTTTATAGCTATGCTTTTAACAGAGGTTTCCCGAAATATATTTACCATATACATATCAAATTTTGCTAACTATAATAGATTTTATGGAGCTTATGCTGTTATTATAACACTTGCAGTATGGCTTTATTATTCTTCATTTTTGATATTATTTTCAGCAGAATTAGCTAAATTTTTATGGGATAAAAAAGCAGAGAAAAACCCTATAGAAAATTAGCATATATTTTAAGCACTAAGACATTATGCGAAATAGATTTACAAAAATAGTCTTTATAATACTTTTCACTCAATCAAATATGCTTATGGGAGTGAAAGAAAATATGTTTGGTAAATATACAAATTATTCTTATTTTTGTAGCCATTAACAAAGTATTTAGAATACATACTACATATAGAGATTGGAAGAAAAGAAAAAATAAAAATGAATCAATATATAGGAATTTGTGTAGGAGCACAAAGCATATCAATTGTTAGCGTAGAAAAAATAGAAGATAATATAACTGTAAAAAAACTTATTCAACAAACCCATAACGGTAACCCTCAAAATATATTACATAATTTTTTTAGTAACTTCAATAATCAAGATGCAAAAATAGTAGTAACAGGACGTAAGTTCCGTCATATTATGGCAGTTACAAATATATCTGAAACAGAAGCTTCGGCTTATGCTTTAGATTTTATTGGCAAGAAGTATCCACATCTAAATTTTGATGCGATAATTTCTTTAGGTGCAGAAACATTTATGCTTTATAATATAATAGACAATAAAATAACTGATGTTTATGCAAAGAATAAATGTGCTGCAGGTACAGGAGAATTTTTTCAGCAACAGATAAAACGAATGGATTTATCTTTAGATGAAGTCAATGGAATTAGTGAGAGTGTAGCTAGCTATAAAGTTTCGGGCAGATGTTCAGTTTTTTGTAAATCAGATTGTACGCATGCATTAAACAAAGGGGTGCCTAAAGATAATATCGTGGTGGGACTTTGTCAAATGCTAGCTGATAAGATAGAAGAACTTATTCAAGGAAAGAATAAAGGCAAAATTTTATTGGCTGGTGGCGTGACGCGTAACAAGCTTGCTATGAAACTACTAGCGCGTAGAGGTGTGAATTATGAGCTCTTACCTGAATCAACATATTTTGAAGCTTTAGGAGCGGCTATCTTTGCGATGAAAAATGAAGAAAATTTGTTAAAATTTCCTGAATTGGATCAACTTTTTTCATCTTCTAAATCATCGTTTGTTTTCAACAAGCCGCTTAAAAATTTCACAGATAAAGTAACTTTTAAAAGTATAGAAAAACGTCAGCCATATAAAGATGAAACCTGTATTTTAGGTTTAGATGTTGGTTCTACAACTACTAAAGCAGTATTAATATCTAACGATGAAAAACCACAAATTCTTGCAAGTGTATATTTATATACTAATGGAAATCCTGTTTTAGCAGCAAAAAACTGTTATGCTGACTTATTGAAGCAGTTGCCCGACAAGGTCAATATAATAGGTTTAGGAACTACAGGCTCAGGACGACAAATAGCAGCTTTACACGCTTTAACTACAAGTGTTTATAATGAAATTACAGCACATGCTACGGCAGCAGTGTTTTATGATAAAGAAGTAGATACAATTTTTGAAATCGGTGGACAAGATGCGAAATATACGCATATTGTCAATCGCGTTCCAACTGATTATGCGATGAATGAAGCTTGTTCGGCGGGGACAGGTTCATTTATAGAAGAAGCAGCTAAAGAATCGTTAAACGTCAATCTTCTTGATATAGAGGGTTTAGCATTTCAAGGGAAAAATCCACCGAATTTTAGCGATCAATGCGCTGCTTTTATAAGCTCTGATATAAAAACGGCTCAACAAGAGGGGCTTAGCCGTGAAGATATTGTAGCTGGTTTAACTTATTCTATTTGTCAAAATTATTTGAATCGTGTAAAGAGTAACAGACCTGTCGGCAAGAAAATTTTTATGCAGGGCGGAGTGTGCTATAATAAAGCTGTTCCTGTAGCTATGGCAGCACTTTCAGATTCTGAAATTATTGTTCCACCTGAGCCGGGACTTATGGGAGCTTTCGGTGTAGCTTTGCAAGTAAAGGAGAGAATAGCGCTAGGCATTACTGAAGAAGAACATTTTAATTTGGAAGAACTAGCTAGTCGCGATATTAAACAAGTTAGTGATTTTATTTGTCCCGGTGGAAAAGAAGGTTGCGATTTAAAATGTAAAATTGCGTTATTTGATATAGAAGGAAAAAAATATGCTTTTGGTGGGGCGTGCAATAAATATAATAGAGCTAAAAATGAGGTTCATAGTAATCAAAATTTATCTGATATAAATGAAGAAATAGATTTAGTAAAAGTTCGCAATCATTTAGTGTTTGAGAAATATGCACCTAAAGTTCCTTTGCCTGAAGCTACGAAAAGTATTGGGATAAATTTGTCATTCTATACACATAGTTTATTTCCTCTATATTATAATTTCTTTACAAAATTAGGATTTAAGGTTGTTCTTTCTGAAAACTTAGATTTTGATAATCTATGGCGGGAGCATACTTCATTTTGTTTTCCTATGCAAATTTCCTTGTGTCTGTTCCAAGATTTATTGAAACAACAAGTTGATTATATTTTCGCTCCTGCGATTTTTGAGATGGATGCAGAAAAAGAAGAAGTGCAACGTTTAGATTTCAATTGTGCTTGTGCTTTCGTTACGGGTGAACCTTATGTTCTGTCGCAAGCTTATAAAGATTTTGCAGGGTTAAAAGATAAAATCATTTCTCCAAGTCTTAATTTTAGTAATGGTTTTGAGGCTGCAAAAGATGATTTTATTAAAATTGCAAAGCAAATTTCGGGAAAGAAAAATATAGAAGAAGAAGCATCTTTGGCTTTTGATTTTGCTGTAAAAATGCAAAAAGATTGCCAGAATGATATGCGTAAAACGGCTGATAATTTCTTGAAAAATTTAAGAAAAAATCCCGATAATTTTGCAATAATTCTTTTCGGAAGAAGCTATAATTCTACATATAATAAAGCAAACAAGGGAATTCCTAAAAAATTCACTTCGCAATCTATACCGGTTATTCCTATTGATATGATTGATATTTCTGAGAGTGATGATATTGATAGAATGTATTGGGAAGCAGGTCATAGAATACTGAAAGTTGCGAAAATAGTTAAAGATGCTCCGCAGCTTTTCGCGACTTATATTACAAATTTTTCCTGCGCTCCAGATTCAATGCTATTGAATACTTTTCGCGATATAATGCAAGAAAAACCATCGCTAACATTAGAGCTTGATAGTCATTCTGCTGATGCTGGGATTAATACGCGAATAGAAGCTGCTATTGATATTATTACAAATTATCGTGGTAATAAAAAGAATATACAAAACTCAATCAGACAAAAAGATTTTGTACCTGCAAGAATAGAATATACTGAGCCTATTGCAACATTTGTAAGTTCATCTGGAGATCGCGTGCCTTTGACAGATCCAAGAGTTGTAGTTCTAATTCCTGCGATGGGCGACCTAGCTAGTAAAATGGTTGCGGCAGCTTTTAAAAGTTCCGGAATAAATTCTGTAGCTTTACCTACGCATTCCACAGAATCTTTGCAATTAGGTAGAAAATATGCAAGTGGAAAAGAGTGTTTACCAATTTTGCTTATGGCGGGAAATCTTTTGAAATATCTTGAAAATCCACAATCAGAATCACAATTTATAATTTATTTTCAAGTACAAGGTGCAGGTAATTGTCGTTTAGGGCAATATCCTGTATTTTTAGATCAACTTATAAGTAATAGAAAATTAACCGACATAGTCCAAATGGTGCTAATGAACGAAGATGGATTTGCAGGTTTAGGAACAGATTGGTCGGTAAGAGCTATTCAAGCAATAATAATTAGCGATGTACTTGCTGATATTAGGGCAGGCATTTTAACTCATGCAGTAGATCCAAAAACTGGAATAGAAATTTTTGATAGGGAAGTTGATGTAATACTCGAAAAATTCGCAAAATCACCTAAAGATATATATGGACAACTTGAGACATTTGCAAAAGTTATAAAAAACAATGTGCCTTCTAAAACACCTATAGAGGAATTTAAATATGTTGCTTTAATTGGTGAGATATTTTGTCGTCGGGACGAGTTTGCTAATAAAAAATTAGATGAATATTTTGCAAATAATGGATTTGTGCTGAAAACTGCTTATATTAGCGAATGGATTACTTATATAGATTACTTGATTTCTATAGATTTGCTTGAGTCGGAAAAATCTTTGAAAAAGCGTTTTGAAAGAATGTTAAGAAACTTCTATATGAAAGATATAGAGAAAAAAATAAAGAAAGCTCTTGAAATTTCCGGCTACTATAAGTTTGAAAGAATGAACGTTGAACCTATTCTAAAGCATAGTAAACATATTGTTCCGCTTGAATACAAGGGCGAACCCGGTCTTACGCTTGGAATTGCACTTAATGATATTTTAGACAAATATTGTGGCGTTATAAACTTCGGTCCTTTTGGTTGTATGCCAACACGTTTTGCTGAAGCGGTTACTGTGCCAGAAATGACAATAGGCTGTAAAGTTGATGCCAAACGATTATATAATAAAACATACAAAGTTGGTTCTAATGGTAAAGTATTTCCGGACAACTTTCCTTTGCCATTTTTAACTATAGAGAGTGACGGAGCTCCTTATTCACAATTAATAGAAGCACGTTTAGATGCTTTTTTATTGCAATGTCAATATGTCGCTGAAAATTTTTTCTAAAAAAATAGTGAATTGCTGATATAATGAAGATAAAAAAATTAATGAACAGTAGAAACTCGCAAATTATTTTTCAATTTATAGCTGATACATTAGCTATTTGGGTTGGATTTGCTATTCAAATATATTTCCGTTTTTTTTCGGGTTTAATAGCTATTACCGCTAAACCTGATTTAACAGATTATATTACTGGAAGTATAATGATGTCATTGTATTGGTACGTTATCTTTTTTATTACAGGAATGTATAGAAATTGGCATTTGCGTTCGCCTTTTGACGAGTTGTTTGCAATAGTTCGCACTTCATTTATAGGTTCTTTAATTATTTTGCTTTTAATTATGGCTGATAATACTGCTTCCTTTAGAATGATGTTTTTGTTGTATTTTGCTGTAATGTCCTTTTGTTTTTCATTTTTTCGTTTTCTGGCGCGTCGTTTACAGGTGTTTTTACGAAAAAAACGTTTCATAACAATTCCTGTTATTTTGTTAGGTGATGCAGATACTTCGTTAGAGTTTTATCAAAAGGCAAAAGAAAGTGTTTCTTGGGGAATAGATGTTAAGGGGATAGTGCTAATTGAAGAATTAGACGAAGAAATAAAAAATGAGTTTTCAAAGCATAATATACCGGAAACGTTATACTTAGGAAATGTATCAGATTTTGAAAAAATAATATCGGAGACTCAAATAGAAGAAGTTGTCTTTTCTACAAAAGAAACTAATTCAGAACAATTAATTGAACTAGCTACAAGTTGTGTCAAAAAGAAGATTAGGGTAAATATTGAACCGAATTTATATGACCACTTTACCGGGCAATCAAGAGCTCAAAGTATATATGGAATACCGCTCATTGAAATAACTACACAACTAATGAAACCTTGGGAAAAGATAGTTAAACGATTGTTTGATATTACATTTAGTTTGTTAGTGATTGTTTTAGGCGCTCCTATTTGGATTATTGTTGCAATTATTATAAAATTAGAGTCTCCGGGAAACGCACTTTATACGCAACCACGTGTTGGAAAGAATAATGAAATTTTTACTATATATAAATTTCGTTCAATGGCACAATTGAAAACGAAAGACAAAGAGACACAACAATGGACTGCTATTGGCGATCCGCGAGTAACACGATTTGGAAAGTTTATTAGAAAAACTCACATAGATGAAGTACCGCAATTTTATAATGTACTTATAGGTGATATGAGCGTTGTGGGACCACGACCAGAACAACCTAAATTTGTAGATGAGTTTGCAAAAGCTTTGCCTTATTATAATCGTCGTCATCTTGTAAGACCTGGAATTACAGGCTGGTGGCAAGTTAAATATAAACCACATACATTGAGTATAGAAGAGATAAAAAATCGCACTAAAGACGATTTCTATTATATTGAAAATATATCTTTGCGATTAGATTTTGAAATTCTTGTTCGTACTGTTTGGTGTGTTTTAAGCGGACATGGACAAACATAAAAAAAGACGCATACTTTTAATTGATGCGTCTTTTTTACTTTACTTAATTTCCATTTTTAAAACTTTTTTGGTTTTATCTGTAATTTTAAATCTGTCATTTATTCGCTTACCACAGACCCAAATTATTTCACCCGTAGAATTTACAATTAAAAGTATGTTAGGTTTTTCTAAAATAGGAGTTTTTTCGTTAGTTAAAAAATCATTTACTTTCATTTTTCCAGTCATTCCTAAAGGTGAGAACGCATCGCCCATTTCAACATTTCTAATAGTTAGAATTGGTGTAATAAGGTTGAAATCTACATATTCAACATTAGGATTATTGCTATAATCTACCTCATCAATGCCTACTTCTTTTAAAACAAATGTTAAATTTCCGATTACATATTTGCCTGTTTTTTCAATTTTCTCATTAATTTTATTAGGTACAGATCTTCTTGAAATAGTTATAATCTGTCTATCGCGAATTGCGAAAATATTTTTTGTGATTTCACAAATAGCACCTACATCACTATTACAAAGTTTTAGTATTCGGTCTATTGTATTCATTGAAGGTGATTGCAGCCTGAAGTATTTACGCAAAATAGAAATTAACATTTCGCCTCTTATAAACTCATCAAAAGTCTTGAAAAGAGGTAATTTAATAGATACTCTGTCTGTTGCCATATCTGTTAAAACAGACGGTAGATGAGTACGCGTATAATCATGAATTATTCTATCTGCTGAGTGTATTAATTTTGCTGCACGATTTATTATATCAACAATTGCTGGCGAATAATCTTTTTTTAGTTTTGGGATTAAGTCATTTCTTAACTTATTACGAGTATATTTGTCCAATAAATTACTGTCGTCTTCACGCCATTCTAATTTTCTTTTTTTTGCATATTCAATAATTTTTTGTTTTTTTAGACCAATAAAAGGGCGGAATAAAATAACATCTTTTACAAATTGACGACAAGCAGGAATACCGCTTAATCCTGTAAGTCCTGTTCCTCTAAATAAGTTCAAAAGAAATGTTTCTGCTGAATCATCACTTGTGTGAGCTGTTGTTAAAAAATCAAATTTATATGTTCTTGTTATTCGTTCAAAGAAAAAATAACGCAAATAGCGTGCTGCTTCTTCTATGCTAATGCTGTTTTTTTCCGAATAATTTTTTACATTTCCAGTTTGAGAATAAAAAGGAACATTGTAAGAATCTGCTAATTTCTTTACAAATTTTTCATCTAAATTAGAAGACTCACCTCGTAAATTATGGTTGTAATGAGCAACACAAATAGAAAAATTATATTTGGCAGATAAATTAGCCATTACATCAAGTAATACAACAGAGTCAACACCGCCACTGACACCAACAAGGACTTTTGCGCCATTTCCAATTAACATTTCACTTATTACAAAACTTTCTACATCACGATAAAAGTTTTTGAAAAATGGATTGTTACGTTCCTCAGCAGATAATAAACACTCAGGATTAATAGGTGCAACAACTGCTTGTTCTCTTTTAATACTATTCTTTTTCTCTTCTTTAACAGCTTTTGATAAATCTACAAAAGGTATAGGCTTAATTGGCTGAATTAATGAACTTGGCTTTATAGAAAACGTTTTGTTGTTCTTCCTGTTTGTGTTTTGATTATTCTTTTCTTTATTTCCATTTTGTTCTATTTTTTTCTCAACAGGTTTTTTTGTTTCAGCGTTTGTTTCATTTTTCTTTGTCTCAGTTTTTACTTCTTCAGCTTTTTTCCCATTTTCAACTTTTTTATTATTCTTTTTTTGTTTTTTATTGATTTTTTTTGTTTCTTCTACTTTGTTTTGAGTAGTTTGTTTTATATCCGTTTTCTTTTCTATTTCTTCTTTTATATCTTTCTCTTGTTCTTTTCCAGCAGATGTAATTACTTCGGCGTTACTTTCTACCTTGCTTTCATTTGTTTCATTTTTTTTCTCAACAGGTTTAGTTATTTCAGTGTTTTTTTCATTCTTTACTGTCTCTTCTTTTATTTTATTTGTTTCTTCTGTTTTCTTTTGAGTAATTTGCTTTATATTCGTTTTCTTTTCTATTTCTTTTTCAGTTGGCTTAGTTGTTTTAGTGTTATTTTCTTTTTTTATTTCTTTATTTCCATTTTGTTCTATTTTTTTCTCAACAGGTTTTTTTGTTTCAGCGTTTATTTCATTTTTCTTTGTCTCACTTTTTCCATCTTCAGCCTTTTTTCCATCTTCTACTTTTTTATTATTCTTTTTTTGTTTTTTATTGATTTTTTTTGTTTCTTCTACTTTGTTTTGAGTAGTTTGTTTTATATCCGTTTTCTTTTCTATTTCCTGTTTTACATTGTTTTCATTTTCTTTTTCAGCAGGTTTAACAATTTCAGTGTTACTTTCTATTTTGTTTTCTTTGTTTAATTCTTTTTCGTTTATTTCTATTTTTTTCTCAATAGTTTTTTTTGTTTCAGTATTTTTTTCATTCTTTACTGTCTCTTCTTTTATTTTATTTGTTTCTTCTGTTTTCTTTTGAGTAATTTGCTTTATATCCGTTTTCTTTTCTATTTCTTTTTCAGTTGGCTTAGTTGTTTTAGTGTTATTTTCTTTTTTTATTTCTTTGTTTTCATTTGTTTCTATTTTTTTCTCAACAGGTTTTTTTATTTCAGTGTTTTTTTCATTCTTATTAGTATCTTTTTTTAGTTCTTCAATCTTTTTTACGTTTTCTACTTTTTTATTATTCTTTTTTGTTTTTGGGATTATTTTTTTTGTTTCTTCTACTTTCTTTTGAGTAGTTTGGTTTATTTTAGTTTCCTTTTCTATTTCTTCCTTCATATCTGTCTTAGTTTCTTTCTCAACAGTTTTTGTTATTTCACTACTATTTTCTATTTTGTTTTCTTTTATTTCTGTTTTTTTCTCAGCGTTTTTTTCATTTATCTTGTTATTTTCTTCTGTTTTTTTTTCAATAGCATTGTTATTGCTGGGATTATTTTCTTTTATTGTATTGTTTCCAATGTTTATATTTTTATCTGTTGTATTTTTTTTCATTTTTCCAGTTTATGTAATTGTTAATTAAAGTTAATAAGGTTTTTTTAGGTATTGTTGTGCTTCGTTATGTGCTGAGCCAAAATTGTTCATTTTTAGAACTTTTTGGTATTGTTTAATAGCCAAGTCTCGTTTGCCTTGTCTATCATAAATTTTTCCTATGTTTAAGTTTGTTATTACCATAAAGCTTGAAGGACCATTTTTATCAATAAATCGTGAGCCTTCATCACTTTTATAATAATATTTTAGAGCTTGTGCAAATTCATTTTTATTTTGTAATGCCAATCCTATGTAATACATAGATTCTCGTGCAATACTGTTATTATATCCGAATCTCTTATCTAAACAATCAATTAAGATTTCTCGCCATATTTTTTCAAATTTTGTCCAAGCTCCAAGTTTTACTAAAGTTCTAGCATAATATTTTTTAAAATACGGATTGTTTGGATATTTTTCTGTTAGTTCTTGTCCTATCTGTAAGCATTCATTAGGTTTATTTTCAAATGTATAGTATATTTGCATTAGAATGACTTTAGCTTCAACAGATGCATATCGTGCAGTTTTAGCCGATGCTTTCAATTGTAACTCACCAATTTTTTTATCTCCGCTAGGCAACATAAGTAACATTGGCTTTACAATTGGATATTTTTCAGGTATAGCAGCAGCAAAATAGTTATAGATACCTGTTCCTAGCATAATATCATGATTGTTTGGTGCTATGCTTAAACATTTTTTTAGTAGTTCATAAGCTTCGTGTCCGTCTCTTACAGCTTTAACCCAACTTTCGTCATCTACATAAAATCTTGCTCTATATCCGATAGCACCTGCTTTAAAGAACAAAGCATTAATACTTATTGGATTTTCTATTAGTATTTGGTCACATTTTTTTATAGTTGTTTCTATTTTTTTCAAGAAGTTGTTTTGATAGAGTTTTTTATTAGACGGATCAATCAAAATTTTCCACCAATCTACCATAGCATGTAAAAAGTAGCCTGCGGGATGATCTTCATATTGTTGTTGCATTTCAGTAAAATAGTTAGTAGCTTTTTCGAATTCAAGATTGTAAATATATTCAGCTCCTTTAATAACCAAACTATCAGCTGTTTTATCTAAAATGCTCCACTGTGCATAGCTATTGGTATTATTAATAATAAAAATTAAAATAAATAATATGAGTTTGTACTTCATTCTTTTAATTAATGATTAATGAAAAATATAGTTTTGATGTTTATTTTATAATCTATTTTAATATACAAAAATAATAATAAATCATATATTTACCAAACTATTTCCCTTAATTAGCCATCCCTCTTCGAAACAACTTAATGGTTTGATATACAGTTAGAAATGTCTTATGTTTTTTATAAAAATAAATCTCACTTTGTTAATAAAAGCAAAGTGAGATTTATTTTTGTCTAACTAAATATAATTTGCAATTATATTATTTAGAACTACTTAGAAAATACGAATGATTTTATGGATATATTTTTAGATGACACTATACGAACGAAATAATTTCCACTATTCAATTTTAAATTGGATAAGTTCATTGTAAATTCATTCATTCCGTTAGTAGCTGCAACATTAGTTGTTGAAATAATACTACCACGCATATCGCATAAATCAATTGTTACGTTTTCTGCTAAATTAGATTGATATTTTATAACTAAACTATTGCTTGTAGGATTTGGAGATAAGCTAATATAATCATTAGCTACTTCTTTGATTCCTGTGTGAACTTCTTCTTTTTCTTCTACTTCAATAATGAATTCATCAACAAGAGTCGTTGAACAATCGTTGCTTATATATATCGCATACTTTCCTTTATGATAAAGTTGAGCTTCATCAATTTTAAATTCATTTCCTACTATGTTCAGATAATCATATTTTGTAGTAATATCATTATACTTAGCCCAGTTAATCACATCGGTTTGAGGATTAGCAGTTTCTATTTTCAGAACTATTTCATTGCCAACAGTATAAGTAAATGTTTCACCGTTGAATTTAGGCGTTGTAATTTCCGGAGTATAGTCTTCTAATACGGTTATCGTTACTTCATTAGATGTAATTGCAGTTGTGGTAGGATCATTTCCTTCTATCCAAATACTACAATAGAATTTTTCAGTTAAGTTTGTTGTATTGTCTATAGCTACAGTTAATTCGGCAGTTTTAGAGCCTTGATATTGAACGTTATCAACAAGTTCTGTGCCATCATAATACCATTGATAGCGTAATTTCGTATCACTTTCGGATGAGAACACTTGAAGTGAAAGGTTAGCACTTCCATCGCTTGGACATAATACAACATCTTCAGGCTGTTTAATAACTTTTAGATCTGCTGCCGGAATTAATAAAATTTGTTCGCTTCTTACTGCAGTGTTGCCACAACGTCCTTGAACTTCGCAATAATAATAATCGCCGTTAAAAGTATAATCAGCATCTGTAATATGGTTTATAACTAATACAGAGGCGTCAGCTCCTTTTATTTTGTAAGAATTATATAACTTTTCAGACTGTTGAGTAATTGTATTAAAACGATACCATTGGAAGTGTCCGTTAGGATAATCTTTGCTAATAGGAGCATAACTTGCTACAACTTCAAATATAGCAGTTTCACCTTCATTAGCTCTTATATTACCTTTAGTTAAAGTAATAACTTCAGTTTCAGGTAATATATATAGAGTTAAGGTATCAGAATACATTGTCCTTATTCCTTCACAAGAATTAGCTATTATTTTATAATAATATTGCCCTGCATCATCTGCAGTTACAGAAGCAAACTCTAATTCTTGGATTGTATATAAGCTATCTATATCTTCGTCATCAGATGTTAATGGTTTACCATCTTTATACCATCTTTGATAGATTGGGTCTTCACCCGCAAAATTTAAGGCTGTATAAAAGTTTTCACCTAAACATAATTCCATTGTTTCGGGCGGTTGAAGAGTGAATTCGGCATCTCTGTAAACATATACTGAGATAGGTTCAGTATAAATAGTTGTTAAACAAGCATCTTGGGAGGAAGCTTGCATTCTTATTTTACAATCGTCGTATTTTAACGAAGCAATATATTCAAACTCTAAACTGTTTGCTGTAGGCATATCTAATACTGAAATATCAAACCAATATCTGTTGTCTCTGCTATATTGCCAAATAACTTCCTTAAGATCACCTTCAACCTCAGCATTAATTATCATTGTCTCTCCGACGCAAAATTCATATAAGGTATCAGTATTAACAGGTTTATTATCTATATATGCTTTTGCCCATTCCAAGTTCATATCAACTTCTAATAACACTTCATATTGTTGTATTTCTGAGCAGTTACCAGGAGGAGGTAAAAGAGATATTCTATATAAATCTTTTCCTGCTAACACATCATCAGGAGTAATGGCAATACTATCTAATCTCTCGTGTTCCATAAGTGTCCATTCTTTATTTTCATCGTCCCATACTTCCCAAGTAAATTCTGTTGCTATACCTGTATAACTAGCTTTTATACTTTTATAGGGGTCCGTAGAACATAGTCTAAGTTCAGTTTGAGGGTTTAACAACTGAATAGGTGTATAATAGATAGGTATGTTGCCGGTAATATCTACATCTTCTTCTTTAGGAGTTTGAGTTTTCCTTGCAACAACAGAAGAAACAAAATTGCCGTTTAATAAAGTGTTACAATCTGTTACATGAGGGTCAATATCATAAACAATCCAAAAATAATTGTTGCCTTCAGAAAGAAAAACTTTTTGCGAGAAAGAAACGGTAGTATTTCTATCTAAAATAGGATTATTATATCTTCCGCACAGTAAACCAGCACCATCAGAAAAAGCGTCAGATCCAGATGTATAATAAATACTTATGTTGTTAATGTATACGTCAGTAGGAGTAATTGCAGATGGATTTACAGTCATTGCAGAAACTTCCAAAGGTTTCCTACTACGTATAGTTACTATGTTAGAATTTAAAATAGCATATCGTGTGTCTGATAATCGTACAATGTTCTCTTCCGGGGTAGTAACTTCAGTGCGAAGATACGCCATATTTACTTTTTCATAATGAAATTGAATGTTAAATGCGCAAGAGTTTGTGTAAGAATAAACAGGACCAGTTAAGCTACCCCAGTATAAATAGTAACCACGACTGCTAGCACTATAATAACGATATCCATGGTATGGTTTTCCAGTATATCTTCCGTCATTATTAACTATTTGAAATTCTATATTACTAACACCATCGTACATAAAAGGTGTGTCAAATTCAAATGTACGCCAGTCTCCTTCTTCTTCCACAGGGTCATACTCATCAGTAGCATATACTTTAACCCAGCCTGCAGATATTGTGTCTATTTCTACAGGAGCAGAGTTGTACATAGTTGCATCAGTATGGCGCATCCAGATGCTAAAATCTTCACATATAGTAGTATAGCTAGTATATTTATAGCCTATCCAAAGACTTACAGAGTGAATTTCTACTTCTTCACCAAAAGTGAGTTCACTTGCTAGATAAATACAACCACCTGAAGAATAAGGAGAGTAGAAATATGGCATCATCGTATTATATGAAACGTAAGAGCCATTAGAAGGTAACGTCAAAGTATCCAATGCATTAGCGCTAAAATTACTTAGCAATATAATAGCTAGACACGCTATCATATTATTTAAAAATTTTGAAAGATTTGTTTTCATTGTATAAAAAATCCTCTATATGTTTGTAAAAATATTATTTTCTTAAAGTTTAAATTGTTGTTAATAATGTTTGTTTTATTAATATTAAGACACTTTTTTTTTAATTTTGTTACATTTTTTTATTTATATGATAAAAAAAAATATAATTATGCATAATGGATAATATAAATATAACTGTTTTTTTTGTGAATACAAAATAATTTATAATAAAATATCATATAGAATTTGAATAAAAATTTTTAACTACCCCGTCAGGCTAGCGCTTGCCACCCCTTCTGAGAAGGGGAATTTTAAAATTCTCCTCTTGAGAGGAGTACCTGCGTAGCAGGGGAGGTGTGGTTTCGGTCGTTGAGCGAAACCGAAACGACTACTACACCAGCCGCCTCTTTGTCCCGAAAGGGAAAATTGTCTTAATACTTTAATGTAGCTAAAAAGGAACGATAGATTTTATCAAATTCATTTTTATCATAATTTAAGTTGTTTGATATATTCAATGTAACTAATGAAAATTCATAATAGTTGTTAATACTAGATATAAAAACTGCTGATTTACCAAAAGCATTATCTTTTTCACGAACATATGAAAAAGTACAGAATTTTTGATATTCTAAGTCATTAACTTCATATTTTTCAATTAAGTTAAGATTATTCGCAGTTTTTTGTGATTGTTTAGAAAAACAAAAACGCGCTAGTCCTAACAATCCTTCTTTTTTTACTATATTTTCATTCTCTTCATTTTTCTTAATTTTTGAAAAAATTGCACTTAAAGTATATTCAGGATTTACTGCTACAGCAAAAATTTCAGATGATAGACTTTCATTAGCTTCAACGAAGAACCAATTTTCTGGAAGTAAAGCTAGCATATCACCTTCAGGCGTACGAATTGTTTTATTCGACATTTTTACTTCAGGTTTCGGAGCTTTAGCAGTAATTGGCTCACTTTTTTTTACTATAATTTCATCTTTTTCTTTGACAATTATGCAACTATTTGCTATAAAAAGCCAAGATAGTATTAATATTATTGAGAAAAACTTCAGTTTATATTTTAGCATTTTTATATCTTAATTTATGAAGTGTTAATCCAAGTCTATAGTACTTGAATTACCGACATTAAATTTGTTAAATGTACCATTTACTTCAGCTTCATTTCCTATAATCGATTCGTGTAACAGTACTTCTGAAACTTTAGCTTCATAGCTAATGATAGAATCTTTGATAACACTATTTTTTACAATAGCACCGTCAGCTATAGAAGTATAAGGTCCTATTATCGAATTTTCTACAGTTGCTTTATCTGATATAAAACATGGCGGAATAATTACTGTGTTTTTCAGTTCTTTCTTTGAAGGATATTTTTCCAACAAAAATCTATTTGTAGATAATAATGTTTCAGGTTTTCCACAATCATACCAACCTTCAACATTAAAAGTTGTAAATTCTGCGCCACTTTCCAACATCCTTTGTAAAGCATCTGTTAATTGAAACTCACCTCTTGTTCTTATGTTGTTTATAATTAATTTGTCTAAGCTCTCAACTAAAAGTTGTGGATTGTTGATATAATATATTCCAACAATAGCTAAATTTGATACAGGGGTTTGTGGTTTTTCTACAAACTTTGTGATTAATTTGTTTTCATCAAGAAGAACGACACCAAATCGTCTAGGATCTTCTACTTTTTTTACACCGATTGAATTTTTTTTAGAAACAAAAGCAAGTGATAAATCAACATCAAATATAGTATCACCTAATATTATCATCAATGGTTCGTTGTTTTTGTATGTTTCTTTGCCTGTCCAAATTGCATGTCCAAGTCCAAGTCGTTCTTTTTGTTCAACAAAGTCAATATTGAACGAGTTGTATCTTTTTTTCACAAATTCTTTAACAAGTTCCCCCATATAACCTGTGATAATTGTTACATTAGTTATATCGTGTGTAGCTAGTGCATCTAAAATGTGTGCCAAAATAGGTTTGCCTGCTACATTAAGTAAAACTTTAGGTAAGGCATAAGTATGCGGTCTTAATCTTGTTCCAATTCCTGCGACAGGAATAACAGCTCTCATTAAAGATACCTTTTTATTATCGTATAAAATATGAATACAAATATAAACAAATTATTCTAAAATATAATTATATAATTTATCAAAAATTTTAAAATCATATTTTAAATTTTACAATATATTAATTATGTAGATAATAGTAAGTAAAGTTTTTGTTTTTAATGTAAAAATTTGTATTTTTGCTAAAACTTTTAATATAATTATACTTAGACATTAAATTAATGATACAACAATTTTGTTTGCAAAGAAAAAGATTAATTGGTATTATGCTCTATACTTTTTTATCAGTTATATTTTTTCCCGAAAATGCTTTTTCGCAAGGAGGATCAAATTATTCCATTTTTGGCATTGGAGATATAATTTATGGTGGTGGAGCTGCATATCAATCAATGGGCGGTTCGCAAATAGCTATACCATCTTCTAATAATATCAATATGTTAAATCCTGCATTATGGTCTTTAGTTTCTACAACGCGTTTACAAGCAGGTTATAGATTTAATCAAAATGTAGTCTCGTCAAGCACAGATGAACTTTGGCAAAATAATGGCGGTTTGAATGGGTTTTCTTCCTTATTTAATTTTGATACAAGTCGTCAAATGAGTGCTGTCATCCTTTTTCAGCCTGTATCTACAGTAAATTATTTTATGGCTTCACCGATTGAAGTGCAGAAAGATGAAACATTAATAGAAGGCAAAAATTTATATAAAGGTAGTGGTGGACTTTCTGCTTTAACTATAGGATTTAGTTCAAAAATTTTTGACTTTTTGTATTTAGGGGGAGCATTTTCAGGTGTCTTTGGACAAATAAAAAACAATACAAATATTGATTTTTCAAGCGATTATACTACTAATTATACTGTAAGACATACTGAAGTTATGGAAGCTTATAGCTATAAATTAGGAGTATATTTAAACCCAATTGAAAATTTAGGCATAGGTGCATTTTATGAGTATATTAGCGATGCAAATCTTGATATAAAAAATGAATATTCATATCCTATTTCTCTTGGAACTCAATCTAATCCTTTGATAAAAAAGAAAGAAATAAATTCATCGAAAAAAACATCAATGCCTCAATACGTTGGTTTCGGTTTATCATATATTTTCAATAAGAAATTGATGATAGCTAGTGATTATTTGTTAGGTAAATTTTCGGATTTATATTCTAATTATTCTAACGATGTAAAATTTAGAGATATGCAACGTTTTTCTTTCGGTATTAACAGACTTGGCAATCCAAATCCATACGCTTCTCTTGTAGATAGGTTTTCTTATAAGATAGGTGCTTATTATGAGCAGCTATATTATACTATAAAAGATATTGATATGAATGAGATTGCATTAACAGCAGGTTTGCAGTTGCCTTTATCTCGTTATGCACAAGTTGATTTAGCGTTTGTTTTCGGTACTCGTGGGCAAGCAACAGACGGTTTAGTTAGAGAAAATTTTTTAAGATTCATAATTGATATAAGTGTTGGAGATACGTGGTTTAAGAGACTACGACGATCATATTAATTTTTAAATTAGAGGTTATATAATTAATTATTATGCGTTCTGAATTAACAGATAGTAATAAGAATAAAGATGATATTGATATAGCTTTGCGTCCTTTTTCATTTGAAGAATTTGTAGGGCAGAGAAATATTGTTGATAATTTGAAAATTTGGACAGCAGCAGCTAGGCAACGAGGTGAAGCTTTAGATCATGTGCTTTTGACAGGACCACCCGGCTTAGGTAAAACTACATTAAGTTTAATTATTTCGCGGGAAATGAATGCTAATATTAGTAAAACTTCTGGACCGGCTTTAGAAAAACCTGCTGATTTAGCTGGTTTGTTGACTAATTTGAATGAAGGTGATATTTTGTTTATAGATGAAATTCATCGTTTATCTGTTGCTGTAGAAGAGTATTTGTACTCTGCAATGGAGGATTATCATCTTGATATTATGTTGGATACTGGACCATCAGCAAGAACAGTACAATTAAAATTGCCACGTTTTACTTTAGTCGGCGCTACCACGCGAGCAGGACTATTAACAGCTCCTCTGCGTTCTCGTTTTGGAATAAATGAAAGGTTAGATTACTATCCTGCGGAAGAGCTGAAGATAGTTGTATTACGTTCAGCTAGTATTTTAAAAGTTAAAATAGACGAAGATGCTGCTTTCGAGATAGCAAAACGTTCGCGAGGCACACCACGTATAGCTAATAGAATTTTGAATAGAACAAGAGATTTTGCTGAAGTTAAAGGTGATGGGAAAATTACGCGTAAAATAGCTACGCAAGCTTTAGAAGCTTTGGAAGTGGATAATTATGGTTTAGATGATATGGACAAACGGATTTTATTAGCGATATTAGAGAACTTTAAAGGTGGACCTGTTGGAATTGGTACAATTGCAACAGCTGTTGGTGAAGAGGCAGACACGATAGAGGAAGTTTACGAGCCGTTTTTAATTCAGCAAGGTTTCCTTATGAGAACGCCACGTGGCAGAGTAGCTACAGATAAGTGCTATGATTACTTTAACATAGAAAAAGATAGTGGATATAATGCAGAAAAGATAACATTATTTTAACTAAGTATCTTGTTTCTTTCTTTATTAAAGTTTTTTATTTAGTACTTGATATTTGATATTTGATATTTGATATATATTTTATTGTTAAACAATTATTGTTTAACATTTTTTTTATAATTAAAGGAAATTTTTATATGGATGTAGAATTATTATCACGTATTCAATTTGCTGTAACAGTAGGTTTCCATTTTTTATATCCTCCTATAAGTATAGGTTTAGGTTTAGTTTTAGTCTTCTTTGAGGGTTTATATATTAAGACTAAAGATAAAAAATATGAGCAATTGACTAAATTTTGGTTAAAGATATTTGCTTTAGTTTTTGGAATGGGCGTCGCTACAGGAATTGTAATGGAATTTGAATTTGGCACTAACTGGGCGGGTTATTCGCGCTATGTTGGTGATGTTTTTGGTAGTCCGCTTGCAGCAGAAGCAATATTTGCTTTCTTTTTAGAATCAACTTTTCTAGCTATTTTAATTTTTGGTTGGAATAAAGTTAAACCTAAAACTCATTTTATCTCTACTATTTTAGTTGCATTAGGTGCTCATTTAAGTGCTTTTTGGATTATTGTTGCAAACTCTTGGATGCAAACTCCTGCTGGTTTCAAACTTGTAGGTGAGGGGCTAGCGCAAAGAGCAGAAATTTACGATTTTTGGGCAATGGTTTTCAATCCTTCAACTTTAGATAGATATTTTCACACTTTATCAGCTTCTTGGGTTACAGGAGCAGCGCTAGTGGTATCTATTTCAGCTTATTATTTGCTAAAGAAAAAGCATAAAACAGTATCTATGACTTCGCTAAAAGTGTCTTTAGTTCTGTTTATAATAGCTAGTTTTACACAGTTAGCTACAGGACATTCCAATGCTATAATGGTTGCAAACAATCAACCTGCTAAACTAGCGGCTTTTGAAGGGCATTACGAAACAGGTCCCGCAGATTTCTATCTTATAGGCTGGGTGAACGTAGAGGAACAAACAGTGTCGGGCATAGCTTTACCGAACTTTTTGTCATTTCTTGTAGATTTCAACTTTACAACACCAATAAAAGGATTAGAAGAATTTCCACCTGAAGATAGACCTAATGTGCAAGTTGTATTTCAAACTTATCACATAATGGTTGCTTGTGGAATGCTATTTATAGCAATTTCTTTAATTTCTATATACTTATGGTATAAGAAACAATTAGATAAGTATAAATGGTATTTAACAGCATTAGTTCCATTATTTATATTTCCGCACATAGCTAACCAAACAGGTTGGATTGCAGCAGAAGTTGGACGGCAACCGTGGATTGTATATGGAATTTTGCGTACAAAAGATGCGCTTTCTCCTAATGTTCAAAGTAGTGAAGTTTGGTTTTCGCTCATACTCTTTACTTTAATTTATCTTTTTATGTTGATTATGTTTATTTATATTTTGATTAAAATAATCAAAAAAGGTCCGGAGGAAGTATCCGGTGTTTCTTATTAGGAGGTAATTATGGATTTAAATATCATTTGGTTTGTTTTAATAATAGTTTTATTAATCGGTTATGCTGTTCTTGACGGTTTTGTTCTCGGAGTAGGAACTATATATCTTTCTGTTAAAGGCGACAAAGAAAGGCGGATTCTATTAAGATCTATAGGACCTTTTTGGAACGGTAACGAAGTTTGGCTTGTTGCTGGTGGTGGCGCGCTATTTGCGGCATTCCCTGTAGTTTATGCGTCATTATTTTCAGGCTTTTACATTCCTTTAATTTTGTTGCTTTTCAGCATAATTTTCCGTGCTATAGCTATAGAATTTAGAAACAAAGAGGATAGTAAGCTATGGAAAAGTTTTTGGGATATTAGCCTTTCTGTTGCAAGTATATTAATTTTGTTGTTATTCGGAGTTGCTGTTGGAAATCTAATAATAGGTTTGCCAATTGCTGATGACGGCTATTTTAGGATTAATGTATTTGAATTGTTTACTCCATTTCCTATATTAGTAGGGCTGTTAAGTGTTTTCTTTTTCGCTATGCATGGTTCAATTTATGCAGCTATGAAAACTGAAAACGAATTGCAAATAAATATTGTCAAGAAAATAAAAATTAGTTGGATAATTGCTACAATAGTTTATTTTCTCACTGCGGCGTTAGTACAATTTGATATTATAGCTGGCGATTTACTTATAATTAGTGGAATATTTTTGTTGATTTTGCCGATATTTGTAAGAAAAAACAAATTTGGAGTTGCATTTGTTATAAGTTCTTTATTTGCTGTTAGTTATATAGCAAACATAGCGTTTAATGTATTTCCAAATTGGCTTTTATCTACTACTAGCTCTGAAGCAAATATAAATATATATAACGGTGCTTCTTCAGAATATACTCTAAAAATAATGCTGATAATCGCCATTATTGGTGTTCCTTTTGTACTTGCTTATACAATTTGGGTTTACAGTAAATTTAGAGGAAAAGTAAGATTAGAAGAGCAAAAGAAATAAAATTCAGACAAATTTAAAAATAGAGAAGTATCTAATTTTTTTAGATACTTCTTTTTTTTTGTCTGAACTATGATTTAAGTGATTATACCATTTTGAATTTGATATTTTCCTTTGCGTTCTTTGTGTAACTTTTTGTGTTCTTTGCGGTTAAAAAATCATTTTCTGTCTTCCGTCTCCAAACCGACTATCCCGTCTCAGGCTAGCGCCTGCCACCCCTTCGTGCCAAAGGGGAATTATAATAGGGCGACTGACATATAATTCAAAATGGTATTACATCTACTTTATAAGACTATATTTTATTCCGAACTTAATATTAAACTGTTGCATAAATAAATTTGCATCGTCTAATTGAGAAAATGGAAGATAGTAATAGTTTATATCGGTAAAAACGCTAAATCCACGTCCTATATTACAAATAAATCCCGGTCCTACGTATATTCCTAAGTTAAAGCTTGATATTGAATTTAGTTCTTCAGCTACTCTTTTATTATTTTTGCCATTATCATAAGCATATCCGGGCGGGAAGAAAATAGATTGTTCACAATTAGCATTTTTATTTAGTGCAAATCCTAATGAAAATCCACCTGATAAGTACATGTATTCAGAAATTCTGTAGTCAACACCTAAATCTAAATTTAAGTTCATATGCTTTAAGGCTATTGATTTGCTTTCAAAATACGGGAGATAGTTGCCTGTAATAGAATCTTGTACAAATTGTTTAACTGTATCGACGCTATTAAAGTCTGCTTTATTTGTTTGCATTATTAATTTTACAGAAGCTCCTATTTTTTTATATATGTTACTATAAGCGGAAATTCCTACAATACCGCTGTGTCCCATAAGTCCGTGAAAATTTGTTGTACTTTCAAAATTATCACTTTTGTTAAAATCAGCGGAGTAGAAGTTATAACCGTAATTATAAAATAATCCTAACTGTATTGAACTAGTAGAAATACAATCAACATCTTTGCCACTATTTAATACATATACATATTCTAAAGCGGTATTATCAAATACATAACAAATAGTATAATATGCTTCATTTTTTGCTACGTCGGTAGCTTTCAATATTAACTTCCCTTCTTCATTTTGATTTTTTGCTCTAAAATCTACAAAGACCGAAGGTGCTGATTTTACAAAGTTAGGGACTTGACATATTATATTTTTTTGTTCTACTATAGTAATTTCCGACATTCCCATATCATCTGTTCTATCATCACTTAACAGTAGCGAATTTCTTGTTTTATATAATTCAGCCATCGGTGGAAGTGTATCTAATGCGGGAATATATTCGACAAACGATTGTCCACCTATGTTTCCGTAAGCGTCAAATCCATCTTCGCCTTCACCGAAACCGAAACCGTAGGAATAAAGTCCAAACGGTGTGGAACATTCTACCGTATGAGAACCGTAAGGTAAGCGAATACTTGCGGTAGAAAAACGACTAACTCCAAGTTTTTCAAACACATCTTTGTTTACAGGTTTGCCATTAACTCTGAAAGAATTGATAGCAGAAGTAGGAACAAAAACATTAATTAAGTGATGCCAATTTCCATTTACAGGAGTTGCAAATCTATATTTTTTTAGAAATTGTTGTGTCGGACTTACTAAAAGCATCATAGGATCGCCTACATTATCAATAGATGAACCGGGGGAATATTGTGCTACTAATACAGGTTTGTTAGCTGTAATCTGAATATGTTCTGTTGCCTCATTCTGTAAAAATTGACCTTTCATTAATACTGCTATTAGAGAGGTATCACAAAAAACACTAGTACTATCTTGACTAGCTAGAACCCTATAAGTATATTGAGATTTCATTTTTAATTTACCAAGATAAAAATGTTTTCCCCAACTGTTTATAGGTGGCATTTGTTCAACAAGATGATTGCAAGCGCTTATTTTTATTGATGGAACATTTGCACATTGATGTCCACCGAAGACAGCAATTTTTTTATTAGCTCTAACTATTGAGCCTGTTAAATCGCTATGTTGTTTATCTCTGTATCTAAAGCGTCCGGCACACTGATAAACATCACCTTTATTCATAGTAATAACAAATGGTTTATGGGCGGGCTTCATATCTGTAGTTATAGTAGATGGAGTGATTTCTACTATAGTGTTATCTTCTGTTGCAACTATTGCGAATATGGAAAGTAGTTTTTCATCAAAAGTTAGATAACTCATAATCATATACTCTGTACCAAGTACTTCAACAGGATAGCCTAAAAAAGTATCTGTTGTTTGCGAGCGTCTATTAAGACCATAAACAGTAATAGGCATGGTAGAAGTTATATGAATAGCTTGTTCCGGTTCTATTTCACCAAGTGTTAATGTTTGAGCTAACCTATCAATTTTTACTGCATTAATTTCACCACCTTTTAAATCTATGACTTCTTTATATCCAATTTTTGGAAATTCTATAGTAACTTGTGCATCATAATCACCTGTTATAAAAAGTTGTAAATCAAGACCTCGTTTACGAAAAACTTCTTCAAAATAATTTATCATAAAACATAACCAGAATTCTCGTCCTTCGCCAGTTTGTTCTACTTTATGGAAGTTTTTTGCTCTTTCATTATGTATTTCTTCTTGAGTATATAAAAGTGAACTTGTGTAGAAGAATAAAATCAATATAATTATAACTTTATTAATTTGTTTCATAATCTTTACTGTGTTTTTTATTTTAAGCAAGAAATATTAAGTGTATGATTTTTAGTTTTCGTTTGAAACAGTAATTTATAAGTTCCTATTGAAGCTAGAGGTTTTATAGGACGTAGTACAATTTTATACAAGCCTTTATTTAAAATATATTGTTCGTTAAAATCAATAATTTCACGTTCAGCATTTATAAGAATATAATGAAATACATTGTCGTTTTTAGGAATTTCTTGAATAGTTTCGCCAATGTAATTGTAAATTGTCAGTTTCAAAGTTGTTTCTTCTTCAATACTAAAAAAGATAACCGTTTCATAAGAAAAAGGATTTGGAAAAGCATGCGAAAATTGTTCTTCGTATGTCTGGTTTGTCACAATGTTATTTATCGAGATTGTACCTGAAACTGCATTTATAGCAACTTCTTCTTCGTCAATAGCTAGCTTAGTCGGTGTAATATGAATGAAAAAATAATTTTTATAATAAAAATCTATTTGAGGAAAAATGTCTAGGACAACTTCAAATAGTTTTCCTTCAAAATTAGATTTTACTTTTTGCGAGAAAACTTTTAACGTATATGTACCGCCTTGTTGTTCTTCTAAAGTAAAGTTCGGTTTTGTTTCTTCAAAAGCAAAATCATTTCCACCTAATACTTCTGCAACTTTAACAACAGCACCTTTTAATTCAAATGAATACTCTATGTTATGGCTAGCAAAATCATTGTTAGTGTTTCCAAAAACAGGAATTTTTATAGTTCCTATATTTGTTTCATTGTTATTTATTTTAACTGTTAAGTCTTGTGCACTAAGTATATTTATATTAATAATATAAATAGCTAGTAAAATTATTATTTTTTTCATATTAATCTAAATGATTTTTTCAAAAAAGATTTCTATATATTTTAATCTAATAATTTAATTTTTTCTTTACAATTTGGGCAAGTGGCATATTTTTCATATTCTTTTTCTGCTACTTTTTTATAACGTATTTCCATATAATCATTATGACACTTTGGACATTCTTTTTTGATAGGTTCATAATTTACTAAGTAATTACATTCTGGATAACTTGAACATCCCCAAAATCGTTTTTTAGTTTTTGCAGAAAATCTTTCAACGAGTTCGCCTTCGCCACATTTTGGGCATTTTATTCCTGATAGAATTTGAATTATTCCCTTACATTTTGGATATTCACTACAGCCGTAAAATTTTCCGAACTTTCCATCGCGAATATACATCGGACTACCACATTTCGGACATTTAACATTTTCTGCTATAACAAGTTCTTTCGGTTCTGCGTTACTATCTTTTATGCTAGCAGATATTGACTTTGTATTTTTACATTTCGGATAATTTGAGCATCCTAAAAAACGTCCTTGTCTACTGACTTTGATAACCATTTCACTTCCGCAAAGTTCACATTTTATTCCTTTATCTTCTTTTTTCCTTTGTTCTTCAGCTTTAGTTAATGAAGTTATAAAGGGGTCATAAAATGTTTTTAGCAGTGTAGAATATGTAATATCGCCTTCCGCTACTTTATCTAATTTGCTTTCCATTTTAGCGGTAAAATCCACGTTAAATAAGTCGGGAAAAGAGTGGACAAGAACCTTATAGACATCAATACCAATTTCTGTAGGAATAAAGGCCTTGTTATGACTCATTACATATTCGCGATCTAATAGTGTCGAAACAATTTGTGCATAAGTACTTGGTCGTCCTATGCCGAGTTCATCTAATTCTTTAACTAAGCTAGCTTCGTTATATCTTGCTGGTGGTTTTGTTTGTGTGTGAGTAATGTCAGCATTGGAAATAAATGTTGCTTGATTTGCTACTAATCCAACAGGTAGGCGAGTGTTATCATTTTTTTCTTCAAAATTATTGTAATTATAAGCTGCAAGGAAGCCGTCAAAAACAATAACTTGTCCGTTAGCTCTAAATATAAAATTTTTATCACTACTTATTACATTTACTGTTGTTTGGTCGATTTCCGCTTGTGCCATTTGAGAAGCTAAGAAACGATTGTATATAAGCTCATATAAAGCAATTAATGCACTATCATCTTTACTTTTAGATAGATTTTTTCTTAAAAAATCAGGAGTATATTTCATAGTTGTCGGACGAATAGCTTCATGAGCATCTTGTATATTTGTTGATTTTGACGAATATACAGGTGGAGTTTTAGGCAAATATTTTTCGCCATAATGTTCTTTTATATGTTCGCGGCAACTTTGAACAGCTTCATTACTTACTCGAACAGAATCCGTTCTCATATAAGTTATTAATCCAACTGCACCTTCACTTCCTAAATTTATACCTTCATAAAGAATTTGTGCCAGCATCATAGTTTTTTTGTTAGAAAAACCTAACTTTCTTGCAGCATCTTGTTGTAATAAACTTGTTGTAAAAGGAGAAGATGGCTTACGTTTTACTCGTTTTGTAGATACATCTAAAATTGAATAATCTTGCAAAGTTATTCTTTCTAAAAGTTCATTAGCTTGTTCTTCAGATTTTATGTAGTTTTGTTGTTGTAATTTTTCTTGAATTTTTATGCTTTCTTCTTCAGTTTTTCCAGCTTGACTACCTTCAGGATTTTTTATAGTATTACCATCAAAAGAAACAAGTTTAGCATTAAAAGTAGCGTGTTTTTCTGTTGTGAAAGTAGCTCCTATTTGCCAATAAGATATGGGAACGAAATCTAAAACTTCTTTTTCTCGCTCACAAATTAAACGTAAAGCAACAGATTGAACACGACCTGCTGAAAGTGTTTGTGTCGTTTTTGTTAACAAAGTGTGCGATAGAAATGGTGAAACACGATATCCGATAATTCTATCCATAACGCGACGCGCTTGTTGAGACATAAAAACATCATAATTTATATCTCGTGCTTCTTCTATATTTTTTTGTATATTTGATTTAGTTATTTCATTAAAAACAACACGCTTAATATCTTTATTCGTTGTTTTTATTTCTTCTGCAAGATGCCAAGCAATAGCTTCGCCTTCGCGATCAGGGTCGGTAGCTATAAGTACATTATCTGCTTTTGCTGCTGCTTCTTTTATTTTTTTTATTACAGGTGCTTTACCACGAATTGTTACATATTTAGGTTTGAAATCGTTTTCGATATCTATTCCAATATTAAATTTTACTAAGTCTTTAATATGTCCTGCAGAAGCTTCTACTACAAAGTTTTTTCCTAAATATTTTCCGATTGTTTTAGCCTTAGCAGGCGACTCAACAACTACAAGTGTCTTTTTTGCCATACTTTTTTATATTTTATTCCGTCTATTGATTAATTAAAAAATGATAATTTTGAGTAAAATAGTTCTTTTTCTTAAATTTTTATTACAAGATCATTTCCTACATATCCTACAAATTTACAATTTTTTATTTTATTTTAACTACAAAAATAATATTATTTTTTGTGAATATGAAAAAATAAATAATATAATGTATATATAAATCTTGTTGACTAAACAATAAATATATCAAAAAAAATAATATTAATATCAAACAAAAAAGAAATATTAATTCTAAAGAAATATTTTTTTCTGTATATTTGTAATCTAATTATATTGTATTCTACCAAATTGAATAAATTCTTCTTCGGAGAATTTTAAAATTCCCCCTTTGGTACGAAGGGGGCGGCAGGCGAAGCCTGACGGGGTAGTTATTAAAAAAACATATATAATTTAGTAATAAATTAACAAATTTTCAAATATGTCAAAATTAGATAGATATATTCTTAAGCAAATTGTTTTAACTTTAATATTTTCCATTGTTGCACTTTGCATTATTTTTATTCTTGTTAATTTAATGGAGACTATGGATAAATTTATTGATGGCAAAGTTCCATTAGATATTATTGTTAAGTATTATCTTGTTTATTTGCCAGAAATATTAAAAATTTTAACTCCTGTTTCTATTTTAATTGCTTGTTTGCTTACAATTGGTAGGCTTTCTAACAATAATGAGATAACAGCAATGAAAAGTGGTGGAATGAGTTTGTATAAAATTATTTTTCCTGTTTCTATTTTTGGATTAATTTTAAGTTGCGGACAGTATTATTTTAATGGCTGGATAGTGCCTAGTTCCAATGAAGAGAAAGCAAGTATTACACAAGAGTATTTACATAAGTATTCAGACGATGGCTATATTGTAAATCTTGCATTTCGTGCCTCACCTTCTCGAAATGTTTTGATGCAGTATTATGACGCAAATAATAAAACTGCTCAGAGAATAGCTATTGAAGATTACGAATATGTTTCACATGATAACGAAGAAGTAAAAACTATTCCTAAACTTTGTTCAAGATTGGAAGCACGGCAATTAATATGGAACGATACAATAGAATCTTGGCAAGCTGAATCAGGTTTTATAAAAAAAATAGACGGGCTGGATAAAGTATCTGTTGAGAGATTTTCGTCCTTACCTGTAGAGATCAACATATCGCCGCGACAACTAGCGCGAATGAATAAGAAGTCCGACCAATTAACTTTTGATGAAATGAAAGATTATATCCAATTACTTAAAGCGGGCGGTAAAGATATAAGAAAATTAGAAATTGATTACAGAAGTGAACAAGCTCTTCCGCTGGCTAATTTTATTGTGATACTGTTCGCAGTTTCATTTGCATCTGTGAAAAAAAGGGGAGGATTAGCTGTACAAATAGCTGCAGCAATGATTATAGCATTTTCTTATCTGCTTTGTTTTCAACTTGCTAAGCCAATAGGGTTAGCAGTAGATGTTTCAGCAGTTTTAGTTGGTTGGAGTGCTAATATCTTATTTTTCATTGCTGGTGTTTTTACACTTATGAAAACAAAAACTTAATCTTTTTAATATATAGACTTAACTATAAAATAGATTTTAATTTAGAAATTGTTAATATTTTTTACAATATTATTGGAACTATTACGTTTAAAATATATTGTAATCTATATCAAATTGAATAAATTCTTTTCTTGCAGAGGAGTACCCGCGTCAGCCGGGGGAGGTGTGGGACTACCCCGTCAGGCTTCGCTTGCCACCCCTTCTGGGAAGGGGAATTTTTGAAATAATATATATTCAATTTGGTATTATTATCGAAGCTTATAAACTTTTTAAATTATTTTTTAACATTTTAATAAAAGAGGGAAATATGTCAAATCCACTTTCAAATTTAGAACCAAAATCTGTTTTTCATTATTTCGGAGAATTTTCTAAATATCCACGTCCTTCCAAAAAAGAAGAAAAAGCTGTTGCTTATATTGAATCTTGGGCGAAAGAACACAATTTAGAATTAGAAAAAGATAAGAGAGGTAATATTATCATTCGCAAGCCTGCAACAGCAGGAATGGAAAATAAACAATCAGTCTGCATTCAAGGACATCTTGATATGGTTTGTGTTGCAGAAGAAAACTACGACTTTGATTTTGATAATAAAGGTATCGAAGTTTATGTTGACGGAGATTGGGTAAAAGCTAAAAAGACTACTTTAGGTGCTGACAATGGAATAGCTATTGCTATAGGAATGGCACTCTTAGCTTCTAAGGATATTCCGCATCCTGCATTAGAACTACTTTGTACATTAGATGAAGAAACAGGATTAACAGGTGCTTTAGAATTAGGAACAGATTTAATAAAATCAAAGCTGTTAATAAATATAGATTCTGAAAAAGAAGGCGTTTTCACAATAGGTTGTGCAGGTGGAATAAATACGATAGCGCATTATAATTATGAAGCAGACAAGGAAATACCAGCAAATCATCAAGCTTATAAAGTTAATGTAGGTGGATTAAGAGGCGGACACTCAGGAATTGAAATAAATGACGGCAGAGCTAATGCTTCTAAACTTTTAATTCGCATTATATGGAACTCTGTAGATAAATTTGACTTGCGTTTGTCAACTTTTGATGGTGGAACAAAGCACAATGCAATTCCAAGTTCAGCTGTTGCTACAGTTATAGTACCAAATGATAAATCAAGCGCTTTTGAAACTTATATTAAAGAGCTTGAAGCTATTATGCAAAAAGAATTTGCAACAAAAGAACCGGGACTAAAAGTTGAGGCAAGCAAAACAGAAATGCCTAAACGAGTAATGACAAAAGATTTTCAATATAAATTAATTGCGTCGTTCTATGTATTTCCTCATGGTGTTTTACGTATGAGTCCGGATATTCCAGATCTTGTTCAAAGTTCTTCAAACTTTGCTATTGTTGAAACTCGCGAAAACGAAGTTTATGTGCTGACAAGCCAACGTAGCTCGGTAGGTACGGAAAAAATCAACATTGTTAATAAGGTTAAAGCTGCTTTTGAATTAGGTGGAGCAAAAGTTGAAACTACTGATGGTTATCCTGCGTGGGAGCCAAATGTAAATTCTAAATTGCTTGATTTATCAGTAAAAGTTTATACTGATAAATTTGGAACAAAACCTGCAATTGAAGCAATTCATGCTGGATTAGAATGCGGTTTAATTGGCGATAAATATGAAGGTATGGATATGATTTCTATTGGTCCAAATTTACATGATGTACATTCACCAGCAGAAAGATTACAAATTTCCTCAACTAAACGTATATGGGATTTCTTGTTAGAATTATTGAAAAATATCCCGAATAAATAATTAATTAAATTCTCTTCACTTGCAAAAAATATGTTTAGATGAGGATAAGGGAGATATGAATTTTCATATCTCCTTTTTTTTTATAACGTTAAGCATTATTTTTATTATATCATAGCTATTTTTAAAAACTGCTTACTGAAAAAATCAATAAGCAGTTTTTTACGAAGTGAAAATTAAGTAAAATTATTTCATTGTTAATTTTTAATAACTTTTCCTATCTTTCCTTTTGTTATTACTAGATATACTCCCGCCGGCAGATTTGAAATATCAATTTCTGTTGTTTCGGCATTAAGTATTTTGCTATATAAAACCTCGCCTGTTAAATTTAATATTTTTATTTCATCTGAAATAAATTTACTATCAATATACAACTTACCTGCAGTAGGATTAGGATAAATATCTAACCATTCTATTTCACAAATACTTCCGTTTACTTTAAGTATAGCATCGCAATAACTGGATTCAGTAAATTTGTTTTTTTGTTCACTAGTTAAATACAGAATAAAACCTTCAGCTTGATTACAACAGTGTAGTTTCCCTAAACTTAAGAGCGGGCTAATATCTAAGCTATTAAGCATGTTTTTTTTACAATATAAAAGTTCTAAATTTGTATTTTTACTCACATCTAAGTTACTTAATTGATTATCAGAACAATACAATTGTTTTAATTCTATGTTTTTACTTATATCTAAATTGTTTAGTTGGTTATTATAACAATATAATGCTTCTATATTTATATTTTTACTTACATCTAAGTTACTTAGTTGATTATCAAAACAACCTAGTTCCATTAATTTTATATTACTTGTAACATCTAAGTTGGTTAGTTGATTCTTAAAACAATGTAATGCTTCTAATTTTATGTTCTTGCTTATGTCTAAGTTATTTAATGGATTATGATTACATTTTAAATACGTTAGTTCGATGTTGTTACTTACATCTAAGTTACTTAGTTGATTGTCAGAACAAGCTAGTTTTATTAATTTTAGATTGCTTGTAACATCTAAGTTAGTTAATCGATTGTTGCTACAATTTAATTCTTCTAGTTCTATATTGTTACTTAAATCTAATTCACTCAAATGACTATGAAAACATATTAATGTCTTCAAATTTAGCATATGTCTAATTAATTCATCTATGCTAAAAATCTGGAATTTTTTAAAATCTAAATCTTCTATTTTTGCTAATGCTTCTAAATTTGTCGCAGTACTATCTATTCCACCATTTTCATTTACAACAACTTCAGGTAATTTATCTGCATTAAGTTTTATCCATTCTTTTAATTTTGGATTTGTTATTAATTCAGTATATAACATAGCATCGCAATAATCTTCTTTAGTAAATTTGCTTTTTTGTTCATTAGTTAAATGCAGAATAAAACCTTCAGCTTGATTACAACAGTTTAGCACTACTAAGTTTTTTGACGAACTAATATTTAAGTTAGTTAGTTGATTATTATTACAATGCAAACTTTCTAGTTTTATGTTTTTACTTACATCTAATTCAATCAAAGAATTAAAGGAACATATTAATGTCTTCAAGTTTGGCATATATCTAATTAATTCATCTATACTAACAAGGCTAGAGGAATTATTACATTCTAAACTCTCTATTTTTGCTAACGCTTCTAAATTTGTTGTAGTGCTAGTTATTCCACCATCT
Source organism: Ignavibacteria bacterium (assembly GCA_012518115.1). Classification (GTDB taxonomy): domain Bacteria; phylum Bacteroidota; class Ignavibacteria; order Kapaibacteriales; family UBA2268; genus JAAYTD01. The sequence continues at coordinate 46,556 of JAAYTD010000011.1, forward strand.
GCATTTACAACAACTTTAGGTAATTTATGTGTATTAGATTTTATCCATTCTTTTAATTGTGGGTCTGTTATTAGTTCAGTAGGAATTACAGCTAGTATAGCATCACAATAATCTTCCTCAGTAAATTTGCCTTTAAAGTACAGAATAAAATCTTCCGCTTGATTACAACAGTTTAAATACCATAAACATTTTATCCATCTAATATCTAAGTTGTTAAGCATATTATCGTTACACCATAAAGAAGCTAGCCCTATATTTTTACTAACATCTAAATTAGTTAATTGATTAAAAGAACAATTTAAAGTTTCTAAATGTATATTATTTGTAAGATCTAGGTTAGTTAGGTGATTATGAGAACAATATAATCCGCTTAATTTTATATTCTTGCTTATGTCTAAATTAGTCAATTGATTAGAAGAACAACCTAAAGACGTTAGTTCTATATTGTTACTTACATCTAAATTGTTTAATGGATTAGAAGAACAATCTAAAGACGTTAGTTCTATATTGTTACTTACATCTAAATTGGTCAATTGATTAGAAGAACAATATAGCCCTTCTAATTTTACGTTTTTACTTACATCTACATTAGTTAATTGATTAGAATAGCAAGCTAAGTATATTAAATTAATATTTTTGCTCACATCTAAGTTATTTAATTGATTAAAAGAACAATTTAAAAATCTTAGTTCAATGTTTTTGCTTACATTTAGGTTAGTTAGTTGATTCCTATAACAATCTAACGTTTTTAGTTCTATGCTACCACTTAAATCTAGGTTA
>JAAYTD010000012.1 GCA_012518115.1 Ignavibacteria bacterium
ATAAAGTTAATTTCAAACAGTTTTTTTGTCTGAACTGTGGTTTGTGTGATTTATATGATTTTTTTGATTTTAAGGTGTTGCTGAAATTCCCCTTTGGAACGAAGGGGTGGCAGGCGAAGCCTGACGGGGTAGTTATAAAAAAATGGTGTTCTTTTGTTTCAAAACAATATTTCTCTTTTTGAAAATAATTTGCGAGACTGAACTTTTTTGTTTATATTTGTAAATACTTTAAATGAAAATTTGCTGGAACTGTTAAACTAAAAAATAAAGGTAATAAGATGAACAAAATTTACACACCACTTGACATAGTTTGGATTAAAAATGTAACTAATTCAGATACGGGAGAATCCTATATGGATAAAGATGAAGAGTTTATTTTGCATTTCCCGAAGAAGCACGGCAAAAATGCATCAAGCCCTAAAATCGGCGAAATTATTGTAATTTACCAAAATATAGGTAAAGATAAAAAAAGGGTTTTCACTCACTTGGTTTCCCCTGTTGACAACATAATGTTTGAGGACAATAGTGGAAAATTCAACTGCAGACGAGTTAAAGTAATTGCTAAAACTGACATAGAAAATGCAATTCCTGTTTCCTCTACATTATGGAAAGAAGTAAACTTTCAAGGAATAAGTCAAGGCAATGCTTGTAAAATTGAGAATATTGAGAACATTGAAAACTATGATCTTTTACTACAAGATCTTTGGAACAAATTTATTCCTTATTTTAGAACTGACTTTAAAACATCGCTAACTATTAACGAATATTTAGAAACAAAAATAGAAATTGACAATACAGACGATCCAATATCAGTAGAAGAAGGAAAATTGAGATTAGTAACACATTATGTAAGAGAACGAGATAGAAATATCATTAGAGAAAAAAAACAAGAAGCTATACAAACACAAAACCTAAAGTGTGAAATTTGTGATTTTTCATTTATTGATAAGTTTGGTGTTGAATTTATAGAATGTCATCATAAAACACCGATTTCACAATCAGGTGTAACGGAAACGACTTTGGACGATTTAGGGTTGGTATGTGCTAATTGTCACAGAATGCTGCATAAACAATTTAACGGAAAATTTTTAACAATGGACGAATTGAAACAGATAATAAACACAAACATCTAACATAGATTATATACGATGGCGGTTCAGTATTCAATTCAACACTTTTTAAGCTGTTTGATTTTGACTTTATATAAAGTTAATTTCAAACAGTTTTTTTTGTCTGAACTGTGGTTTGTGTGATTTATATGATTTTTTTGATTTTAAGGTGTTGCTGAAATTCCCCTTTGGAACGAAGGGGTGGCAGGCGAAGCCTGACGGGATAGTTATAAAAAAATAGTGGTCTTTTGTTTCAAAATAATATTTTTCTTTTTCAAAATAATTTCCAAGACTGAACTTTTTTGTTTATATTTGCAATAACAATTTAGTTATAACTTGAAAAACTCAATTGTTTTTTTGTCATTTACGATACTTCTGTGATACTTCGGCTCAAAGAGATCTTCCTTAAACGGAATCGCTATATTAATACATTGGTTTGTAAAAGAAATATAAATATCTTTATTAAACATTTTTTTCACACTTAATATTTTTTCCATCATATTCGAGGATAATATATATCGAGCTTCTATTTGGTCTGCACCATATACGACGAATGCTTTTTCAAACTCTAAATTCTCCATTTTTATGAGCTGACCGCGGCTTTTATTCAATGACTGGAAGAATTTACCAATTGTCGAGCCGAATCTCCTTTCTGCTTTATCGGGCAAAACGTAATAATCACCCTTAAAATTCTTGTGGAAATCTGCTATAAAAAACAGACCTTTAAAAACAGTTACATCCTTTGTGCGTGTGTTACCGTCATCATCGGTATATTCTTCTTCGTGAATAGCCTTGATCTCAGAAAATTCAAATTCTGTTTGCCCGATTTTACCGGAGACGTAATCATCGCCGTGTAATCTATCTATTGTTTGATGAAAAATATTAGAATTAACAAACTGAGCGCGACTTATTTGCTTATCTTTATGATACTCAAGACTTGGCTCAATGAATTTCACTAATCGAGCAATTATTTTATCTTTGTATTCAGCTACGTAAGCATTCTTATTTTTTTTAGTAAAATAGAGTAAAAATGAAAAACAAAGAACAGTTAATATAAGCACAATAACGATTTCTACTTCTACGGCATCGCTATCGAAACTAAATCCACGGGCAATAACAACAGCTAAAGCCCATATAGCAATCACAATAGCTAAGTTAATCAGAAAAAGGAAAAAGTTTTTCTTTTTCTTAGCTAATCTTAGTTTATCTAAACTGAGAAGCTCTGAGGATATAGTATTGTTATAAAACTCGTTAAAATTATCATCTGTACTCATAGCTGCCTTATTTATTTTTTAAATAAATCGCCAACATTTATATTTTGTCGTTCAGTTTCACTTGCAACGAATAAGAGTCTTGTTTTGAATCCACTAATAGAAGCAATTATACTTGAAGGGAATGTTTGGATAGCGTTGTTATAATCGGTAACCATAGCATTGTAAGCTCTTCTTGCAGCAGATAGCTGCTCTTCAATTTCATTCAGCGCCTGTTGCAATTGAAGGAAGTTAGCACTTGCTTTCAGGTCCGGATAATTTTCCACTGCCACGTTAAAAGAGTGTAAAGCCTTTGTCATACGGTTATTTAGCTCGACTTTTTCTTCAGAAGAAATATTGCTTTTGCCGGCAGCTGCACGCAATTCAGTAATTTCCGTCAGCAAGTTTTTCTCATGACTCATATACTGCTGAACCGAGCTGACAAGATTAGGAATCAAATCGAACCTTTTTTTAAGGTATGCATCAATTCCTGCGAAAGTATTATCTACCTGATTGTTTTTTCGTATTATACCGTTCCTCATAATAATAAAGAGCAACAGTAGTAAAACTACTACAATAATAGCAATAGTAATAGCATTAAATTCCATTATAGAATCCTTGATATTTATTTAAAAACATTACTTTTCATAAAAGATAAATTATAATTTGATATACGATAATGAGTTATAATTATTATAAAATTTGAAGTAATTTTTACAACAATCTGCTTTTTGATTAATTCTTTTGGTTTTATCGCTTTTTTTATTTATTTTTGTACTTGATTTTATAATAACACAGGTTGTGTGTCAGGCGG
>JAAYTD010000013.1 GCA_012518115.1 Ignavibacteria bacterium
AAAGGCAATTGCAATAAAGCTAGATCACGAGGTATTTAACAACATGGGTTTAGCCTACTCAAACAAAGGCGAGAACGACAAAGCGATAGAATGTTTTCAAAAGGCAATTGCAATAAAGCTAGATCACAAGGTATTTAACAACATGGGTGTAGCCTACTTAAACAAAGGCGAGAACGACAAAGCGATAGAATGTTATCAAAAGGCAATAGAAATAAAGCCTGATAAACACGAGGCATTTACCAACATGGGTGCTGCCTACTTTGCCAAAGGTGACCAAGACAAAGCGATAGAATGTTGCCACAAGGCAATAGAAATAAAGCCTGATTCTTACGAAGCATTTTACACCATGGGTTTAGCCTACGATGCCAAAGGCGACAACGATAAAGCGATAGAATGTTACCGGAAGGCAATAGAAATAAAGCCCGACCTACACGAAGCATTTTACAACATGGGTTTAGCCTACTTTAACAAAGGCGAGAAAGACAAAGCGATAGAATGTTACCGGAAGGCAATAGAAATAAAGCCCGACCTACACGAAGCATTTTACACCATGGGTTTAGCCTACTTTAACAAAGGCGAGAACGATAAAGCGATAGAATGTTACCGGAAGGCAATAGAAATAAAGCCTGATAAACACGAGGCATTTAACAACATGGGTTTAGCCTACTTTAACAAAGGCGAGAACGATAAAGCGATAGAATGTTACCACAAGGTAATAGAAATAAAGCCTGATAAACACCAGGCATTTTACACCATGTGTGCTGCCTACTTTGCCAAAGGCGACAACGACAAAGCGATAGAATGTTGTCAAAAGGCAATTGAAATAAAACCGGATTCTCACGAGGCGTTTAACAACATGGGTTTAGTCTACTCAAAAATAGGCGAGGAAGACAAAGCGATAGAATGTTATCAAAAGGCAATAGAACTTGGCGGAGAATGTTATAACCTAGCTTGCTTATTTGCATTAAAAGGAAATGAAAAAGATGCTTTATATTACTTAGATTTAAGTTTATCTAAATCAGAAGTAGATGTAAATTTTGTGAAAAGAGATGAGGATTGGAAAGATTTTTTAAATAAGGATGAATTTATTAATACAATTAATAAATATAATGAAAAAACATAGATTAAAAGACACTAAGGCATAATAAGGTATTGCTAACGTAATTAATAACACTTCAACACTTTTTAAGCTGTTTGATTTTGACTTTACATAAAGTTAATTTCAAGCAGTTTTTTTATATCAAGTTAATTTATAAATCGTTTTTCGTGTGTTTTTCTTTTTTTTGATAATTTAATTTAACACTCAAAACTAAAAATTAAACACTTACTACTAAAACACTTCTCTTTGCTTCAAAATAATTTCCGAGACAGAACTTTTTTGTTTATATTTGCATTGTAATTTTTAACTTAAAATTCAACACTAAACACTTAAAACTATCATATCCTGAAATAAGTTCACACTTAAAACAGGGAAGAATATGACAAAAAATCAAAATTAGAAAAAAAACTATGGAAAACATACAACAATCAGAGGCTAATATTCTATTGCCTGAAGAAATAAAATGTCTTCAAAAATTAGAAATGCTACCAAGCGAAATAGCAAAAACTACTCTGCAAGATTTCAATAGACTTTACGATCAACACGAGTTCTTTGAAGAGTATTTGCAAAAATATGAACGGATATTTATCAAACAAGAAGAACTTGGAATAATTACAATTACAATACAAGACGAGGATTATCCAGAAGCACTTTTAGATATTAAAGAGGACGCTCCGCCAATGATTCATTGTATGGGTGATATTTCTTTATTGCACGAAACGAATTGCATAGCAGTAATTGGTGTGAGAAAAGCTAGTAGGCAAGGAACAGAAAAAGCGTATTCTATTGCTACAAAATTCACCAAAGAAGGAAGTGTAATCGTTAGTGGTTTGGCTTTGGGGTGCGATACTGCAGCACATCGTGCTTGTGTCGATGCGGGCGGAAAAACAATCGCAATTGTAGCAAATGGATTGGATACAACTCATCCTATCGAAAATGTAGAATTACAAAAAGCTATTTTACAAAGCGGTGGTTTATTGCTTTCGGAAAATGAAATCGGGGTAAAAGCTAGCGTTCAAGGATTAAAAGCTAGAAATCGCCTGCAAGCTGCTTTTTCAAAAGCTGTGATACTTGCACAAGCTCCCGAAAAAAGTGGTAGTATGCTAACAATGAAAATGGCGAGAAAATATAAAAAAAGTTGCTATGCTGCTGAGTTCCCGAGATATGATGAATATAGCTCAGGAAATCAATTTTTGCTTGAAAATCGACTAGCTTCACCAATTTAGATTGAGTATTTATAATCATAGCGAAACTATTCATTTTTTTATAAAGTTCAAAACTATTATGTATCATTAAAATAAGAGGATAAATATGTTACCAGGTCCATATTATATTTATAAATGCCCAAACTGTGACAATCTTTTGAGGAAAAGTAGTTTAATGAGTGGAAACACTCTAGGATTACAGATATTCTCTGACGGCAAAAACATTAGACCTATGCTTCCAGAATTTCCAGATCTAACTAAATGCAAAAAATGTAACACAATTTTCCAGCTTAGCAAGTTAAAACATATCGGAACATATGAATGGTGGGACGACAAAACAAAATCAAGATGGAAAAATGCTGATCAAGTTGATTTTCTAGATATAGAAGATTACTTTAGAGTTCTTAATGAAGGATTTGCTAAGGATATAAAAGAAGTGTTTATACGTAAACAAATTTGGTGGGCATATAATGACAGGATAAGATACTGTTCCAAGACAGAAGATAACGTAACCCCATTTGTGGATGCAAATGATGAAATTAGGTGGAGAGAAAACTGCAATAAACTAATTCCACTTCTTAGCCTATATGATTTGGATGAAAGAATTATGATTGCAGAATTAAAAAGAAATTTAGGCGACTTTGAAGATTGTATCTATATTATTGAACAGATTTGGGATTATGAACTAAACTGGCTAAAAGATATTTTTATTAACGAGTGTAAAAAAGGCAATCGTTGGGTTGTACAGTTGAAATAACGACTTATAGTACGCAATATTATTAATTGCTGGTGCATTAATGACAATTCAACACTTTTTAATCTGTTTGATTTTGACTTTATATAAAGTTGATTCCAAACAGTTTTTTTTATTATACAAGTTAATTGTAGCTTGATAGGCGATTTGTTTCTTTCCTAAAAAAGTTGATATGCTGCTGAGTTCCCGAGATATGATGAATATAGCTCAGGAAATCAATTTTTGCTTGAAAATCAACTAGCTTCACCAATTTAGATTAAGTAATTTATAATCATAGCGAAACTATTCATTTTTTTATATCGTAATACAGGCTTAAATAGATTGTAAACTTATATAAATTGAAAAATGGAATCAAAAGACAAAATTTTAGATGAAATGAAAAAACAAGGCACTCCTATGAGCGCCGGTCAAATTGCTGAAGCTACTGGCATAGATCGCAAAGAAGTGGATAAAGCAATGAAGAAACTAAAAGACTCAGGCGAGATAGTTTCTCCAAAACGTTGCTTCTGGGAACCAGCTCAGTAATTTGAGCAGATCATAATTATATAAAGAAACTCCTTAGTTCGAATAAATAGAGCTAAGGAGTTTTTGGTACTGTTAAAATTGAATTAATAAAAAGTAAGCACAAATACCCAATATCGCTGATATTATAAAATGAATATAAATAGATAATTGAGGTTTAGAAACTTCTTTATCTAACAGATTTATAGCTTCTATATTACTTTCTTTAATTTGTAATTGATCTATTGCGTTTTGGAATACTTGATAATATTCACTTGGAATAGGTATTTTATCTTCTACTGCCATTTTTCTGTGAAGATAAAGAACGCCATAGCTTGTATATTTTAAATCGATATATGCTATTTTTTTATCTTTAATTAATCTAATATGATTAAGTTTTACTTTGAAAACAGGTATGCCCAAAACATTGAAATTGTACTTATGTACAATATGATTATAAGCTATTCCGTTATTTCCCAAATATCCGATAAAATATTCTTTGTTATTTATCTTATTATTAATTAGCTTTTTTATAAATAATACAGATAACAAAAAAATACTAATACTAAATGCAATTATCATCATAAATGCAAATATCTCCCAATCCATTTCTCCATCATTTAAGTAAATAAACAAATTGACGAGTGCAAATATTATAATCAAGAGAATACTAATAAAAAAAGCACCAAATATTTTAAAGTTGCTGCTATCTTTGATTTGGCTTTTAAGCTGCTCAAGCTCTTTTCCCTTAATTAGCCACGAAATTATATATTTACCATTTTGGAAATTATATAGCAGAAAAGCTCTTTTAGCAAATTCTATAAAAAATAATAGTGATGCAAATGCTATAAATCCAGTTAATACAATTAAGCCCCATTCTTTCATTTCATTATTTTGAAATGAAGTAAAAGAGATAATAGCAAATAATACAAATATAAATAAGCATAAATCTGCTATTAATAAGTTAGTATTTACAGAGTGTTTATATTTTTCGATCATATATCCTCATACTTTCTTCTATGTTCATAGCTATTATACTTGACAGGACTTTTAGTATTTAAAAATACCAATAGATTAATTACTCACTGCTTAGTCCAAATCCTAGTATTTAGATTTAATTCCTCTATAATGCTTGTTACTAATTTTAACAATTTGAAAAACTCAACTGTTTTTTTGTCATTTACTATGCTTCTATGATACTTTGGCTCAAATAATTTTTCTGTAAATGGAATCGCTATATGAATCAGGAAAACGAAAAAGTTTTTCTTCTTCATAGCTAATCTTAATTTATCTAAAGTGATAAGCTTGGAGGATAAAGTGTTACTATAAAATTCATTAAAATTCTCGTCTGTATTCATATTTATTTTACTTATTTATTGAACAAATCGCCAATTACATTTTGTCGTTCAGTTCCACTTGCAACGAAATAAAAGCTTCGTTTTGAAGCTACTAATTGAAGCTATTAAGCTAGATCAGAATGCACGGTTATTTAACTCTATCTTCTCTTCAAATGAAATATCATTAGTCATACGATAATAATTGATTATTATTGTAAATTTTAAAATAATTTCCAAGATTAAAATTTTTTGTTTATATTTGCAAAGAATTGAAAAAGTAATGGTATGTTTTTTGCAAACTATATGCTACCGCCAAGCAAAAAAGACACATTACTTGATAAAAATAGAATCAGATAATTTATTATATTTGTGTTATGAGAAGTTCAAATAAAATACTAGATGAGATAGTTAGGATGGCAAATTCAAAATATCCTGACTCAGAGATTTATTTGTTTGGTTCGCGAGCTCGTGGTGATTCAAAGAAAATCTCTGATTGGGATTTATTGATTTTACTTAATCGACAAAATATCCCCTTTGACGTTGAGACTAAGGTGATGGATGATTTTTACGATGTGGAATTAGAAACAGGAGCTGTAATATCACCTTTAATTTATTCAAAATCTGATTGGAACGAAAGGTATTCGATAACTCCATTATTTGAAAAGATAAAAAAGGAAGGAATTAGGATAAAATGATAGGATCAAAGGATGATTTGATAGGGTATAGATTATCAAGGGCAAAAGACACCTTTGATGATGCTAAAATTTTGGCAGATAAAGAGAGATGGAATTCAGCCATAAATAGGCTTTATTATTCTGCTTATTATGCTGTTATTGCAATACTATTAAAGTATGATTTTAAACCAACAACACATAACGGAGTTAAATCTGTATTTTCAGAGTATTTCATTAAGAATGAGATAATACCAAAGGAATTTGGCAAATTATATTCACAATTATTTACTTGGAGACAGAAAGGCGATTACGATGACTTGTTTGATTTCGATGAAGATAAGGTAATTCCTTACTTTGAGCCAGTGAAACGAGTGATAGAAATAATTGAAAATAAAATAAACGAATAAAATTGCAGGTGGCAACAAGCGGTATAGCTAATTGCTAGTGCGTTAATGACAACTGAACACATTTTTAAACTGTTTGATTTTGACTTTACATAAAGTTGATTTATCAATCGTTTTTTCGCTTAATTTTATTAAAAAGTGAAAATCTTTTGGTTGTGTGATTTTTTTTGTTTATTTTTGGAATTAAGAAAGGAGTTTTTGCAAAATAATAAAACATTCGCAAATGCAAAAAAATTCGATCAAAATTATTTATTATATTTTACTGATTTATAGAATTATATTAGAATAAAAGAAAATAGGATTGAAAATAATATACGAATGTTATAAGTTTTATATTTACGAATAATGTAACTTTGTTTCGTAAACTGTATGTTAGTAGTGGTTTTATAAAAATACTTAAAATGAAAGAACTATTCTCAAAAAAAATTGAAAATATCCATAAAAACTTGATGGAATGTTATCGAGATACCCAAAAATATTCTCCGACAATTACAGGTGCAGAAAGAGAGATATTCAACCGGGAACTTTTTCAAAAAATACTTCCGACTACTTATAGAGTGGGTGCGGGAACGATAGTTGACAATATAGGTTCAGAAACGGGACAAATAGATGCCGTTATTGAACTGCCATTTTCTTTAAGTTTTCCAATTTCAAGTGGGGAAAATAGAGTCTATTTAGCAGATACAATTGGTGCAGCTTTTGAAATCAAATCGAACTTAAACGATCAGTGGAACGAAGCAATTGCTAAAATTGAAGAAATTAAAACTTTGAATAGACACAGAGTCGAGAAAGAAGAAATGACTCTTCTAGACACATTGAAAATTCCTGCATTTATAATCTCTTACACAGGACAGAAGAAAATAGAAACGATTTATAAAAAACTAGAAAATGTTCAGCCTAAAAATTGGCCCGATGGGATATTAATTGTAGAAGATGGTATATTTTACGGACGAGCAGCAGGTTGTAATAGAGTTTACGAAGCAGAAAATCCAAGTGGATCAATTTTAGCATTTATATCTTGTCTATATAAAGTTCTTAAAAAGTATTCCTCAAATACTGCTGATCTTGATAATTATTGCGAAATATTATAAAAACCACTGCTAATAATAGCCGTTTGTCGCAATAGGGTAGATGTGCTTAAATAAAGTGCAGTGTTTCGAAATCATCACCTTTGGGTAGTTGTTTCAAAGTGTTAGTAGCTATATCTAAGTATTGTCATGTTCTAAAAATCTGTAATTTGTATTTCGTAATTTTTTGTAGTATTTTTGTTGCGTAAATTAGATGTTGGGTTCAATTACCTATTTATCCGAAACATTGACTTTTAAAGCGAAGGTCAAATACAATGATTGGTGAGTGGTTATTTTTGTAAACTTGATATTAATCGAAATTTAAATATGGAAGAATTAATTAAAAGAATTGATGAACTTATTCAACAAGGTTACTCATTTAATTGGCAGTATTATAGTAAACAAGAATCGAATGGAATTTCTTCTGGGGCATGGGACTTGTGGGTAAATAGGATTGAATATATTTTAAAAAAATCGGTGAAACAGGAATCGGAACCATTTATTTACTTTAATACAGCTAAGGCTACAACAACAAGAGGTGATTTTAATTTTAAAAACCAATTTGACAACGCCAAAAAAAGTTATATCGGTGCTCTTAATGCACTTAAGAGTCTAATCAATGATGGAGATACATTTAATGAACTACTAATAAATTCAAACCCCGTTGAAAAATTAGATATGATTCATGAAATACAAAACAAAACCTCAGAACTGAATGAGAAGAAGGTATTTATAGTACATGGTCACGACCATAATTTAAAAAATGACTTAGAGATATTTCTATCCCATAGAGGTCTTAAACCTATTGTCTTGCATCGTGAAGCAGATGAAGGTAAAACCATAATAGAAAAATTTGAAGCTAATAGTGACGTGGCTTATGTGTTTATTTTATTAACACCTGATGAAATTGCATATACAATTGATCAAGAAAAGAAGTCTGAATCAGAAAGAAAGAAGGAATATAGAGCTAGACCAAATGTTATATTTGAATTTGGATATTTTGTTGCAAAACTTGGGAGAAATCGAGTTTGTGCGTTGCATAAAGGTGATGTTTCAATACCGAGTGACTTAAGTGGTTTTATATATAAACAGGTCGATAAGAATATTGAAGAAATTGGTGTAGCATTAATTAAAGAGCTGGGAGCAGCTGGTTTAAAACTTGAAATTTAACTGTATTTAACCGCGTGTCGTGTTCTAAGATAAGTTAACACTAAAACTTAGATTTTGGAAGACGAATTTTATTTTTTCTCTTTTTTTTATTCAGCAAATTGTGTTTCTTCCATCTCGTTTAAATACTTTCTTTAATTAATTTGTCAAGATATATAAAAATAACAGAAAATAAAATAGAAAATATATACGAAAGTTGTGTTTTGTTTCGTAAGTTAGATGTTGTGCCCAATACTACAATGACGTTCACACAAGATAAATATAAAAATTGACCTTATGACAAACAAAGAAATTCTGACAATCGGAGTAAATCAAAAATCATTTCCTCAATATCTCTTCAAATACAGAGCTGACTGTTCATTTACAGAGAACATAATTAAGGCTAATGAATTGTGGTTTAGTAATCCTCTTGAATTTAATGACCCATATGACTGCAACACTCCAATTAATATAAATACTCCATTGGCTGACATTAAAACTTGGTTGAAAAATGTGGGCATTAAGCCTCAACACATAGATGAATTAGCTTTAAAGTTGCAAGTAAATCCAGACTTAATGAAACAAGAAACGGAGAACGCAATGAGAAATTCTGGCATTTGTTGTTTCTCAACGTTAGAAAACAGTATTTTACAATGGTCGCATTATTCTGACTATCACAAAGGCATTTGTATAAAGTTCGACATTCTTGAAGACCCTGACTTTTTTATTACTCCAATAATTGTTTCGTACAGACAAGTTATGCAGCACTACAACCACTTTATTCATTCACAGAACATAATTGAATATCTTATTAAGCCAAAATTTCACGACTGGAGTTATGAAAGTGAGATTCGTGTTGTTAAAACTGAGAAGCATATTAAGAATAATGGAGGTAAAAGAGCGTTTAGGTTTAATGACAAGGCAATCAAAGAAATAATTTTTGGCACAAAAACACCTGATATTGTAATTGCAAAATACAAACAACTTTGTTCGGATAACAATAAAGAACACGTCAGTTTTTATAAAATGGAATTAGGGAATGAAGTTCATTATGAGTTAATAAAACGACCAATTTAACATTATAACTGAATGAAAAGAATACAAAAGTACCCGGCATAATACGTAGTATAAAAAAATGCTGAGACAGCAGGTTGTTCAATGGTTGTAACCCGCTTTAATTTTTACGGCTTAATAGGATTTCATCCCGCAAACATTAATAACACTTCAACACACTTTTTAATCTGTTTGATTTTGACTTTACATTAAAGTTAATTTCAAGCAGTTTTTTTTTATTTTTTCTTTTGTTTCTATAAACAAAGCTAGTCTTTTCAAAAATATTTTGCAAGTATCACTATTTTTCTTTAACTTTGCAAATATGTTTCAAACAAAATTCGCTGTAACTGCGAAATTAAAAACCAAAAGGATAATTATGAACAGAATTTACACACTTGCTATTGCAATTATTTCAACCTGTTTTTTGGGCTGCTTGAGTAGCTCATCACTATTAGCAAACGAAGAAACTAAGTCGGTAGATTTATCGCTGCACTTGCGACCGGCATATCACGCTCAATTTGGCGGAACACCGATGGAGTTTGAAGATGGTGGATTTAAGTTTGACCACATAATAGTTGATGTCGGCGGGCAGATTACGCCGAAACTTTCTTATAGATATTTACAACGGATAAACAGTGTTACACCTATTTTTACAAAAGAAAATTTGCCTGCAACTATTGATTACGCTTATTTGAAATATGCGTTTAACGATCAATTTTCTATAACTGCGGGAAAACAAGCTCTCTCAATCGGCGGTTTTGAATACAACAAATATCCTGTGGACGTTTACAATTATAGCGGATTAACAAATTTTATAACCTGCTATTTAACCGGGCTGCAAACGTCTTACTCTCCAACTAAAAATCAAGAGCTCAGTTTTCAGATTCTCAACAATCGCTTAGGTAGCTGGGAAGAAGCGGTTGGAACGCCACCGGTAGGATTGCAGCTTGAGCAGCCTAGTGTTCCGCTCTACTTCTCGCTTGGCTGGAATAGTAGCTATTTCAATGATGCGCTACAACTTCGCTATGCGGTGAATTATACTTCACCCGCAAAAAATAAAACTCTTTTTATGATAAGTGGCGGACAAAAGTGGCAATCAGGTCAATTTAGTATTTATCTCGATGCTTTCTACCAACGCTCTGAAATTGACTATCTTGGTGGAATTCGTAGTTATACAGTTAGTCCGGAATATGTTGTGGAAAATGTTGAATATTTTTCGATTTTGGGCGAGGCTAATTGGCGTTTCAATCCGAAATGGAACATACTTTTGAAATGTTTTTACAATAATTTTTCTACATACAAAGCAAGCGCTTCTATGGACAAAGGGAACTGTTTGAATTCGTGGAACTATCAAGCAGGTATTGAATATTATCCGATGAAAGATGACAATTTGCACATCTTCCTTATCTCAACATTTAAGGATTATGGCAAATCGGAAATGCTGCAAATCGTTAATCCGTGCGACGACTTTAGGCTTTCGCTTGGCTTTATTTATAGAATACCTGTGTTTTCAATAAAACATTGAATTTAAGGCAAAGGCGACGAGTAAATTATGGAAAAAGCGAAACGCTATATTTCGTCATACAAAACAACAATAGCTTTGCTACTGATTTATGCAGTAGCAATGGCTATTGCAACGTTTATCGAAAAAGATCACGGAACTGAAGTAGCAAAAAAGTGGGTTTATTATTCGCCCGCTTTTTTTCTAATGCAGTTTTTGTTAGTGCTTAATTTTTTCGCTGTTTGGAAGCGATACGACTATGTAAAACAAAAAAGATGGGCACTTTTAACCGTGCATTTAGCTTTTGTTGTGATTTTGGGCGGAGCATTAACAACTTTTCTTTTCGGAAAAGAAGGCGCTGTGCATATTCGTGAGGGAAATAAAACTGATGAAATGATTATCCGCACCGATAGCGGCGCTAGTGTTGAAAAGTTGCCGTTTGTGTTGGAGCTCATCGATTTTCGCTTAAATCGCTATCCCGGTTCTGCAAGTCCTTCGTCATACGAAAGTGATCTTTTGGTGCATATTGACGGCAAAACACAAGAAGCGAAAGTGTTTATGAATAACGTGTTAGATGTGAAAGGATATCGGTTTTTCCAAGCTTCGTATGACCAAGATGAACGCGGCACAATTCTTTCCGTAAGTCAAGATGTTGCAGGCAGAACTATAACTTACGTTGGCTACTTTTTGCTTTTCTGCGGTTTTATACTCGGATTTTTTTCAAAAAGTTCGCGTTTTCGTCAATTGAGCCATCAGCTCAAACATTTACGAGAAAAGAACAAACATCTTACAATCACTTTGTTGCTTTTGTTGATTGGAGCAACTAGCGCGCAAGCACTAGCTACAAAGAATGTTACAATTCCACAGGAGCATGCTGCTCAATTTGCTGCATTATCTGTACAATCGAGCGGGCGAATTATGCCACTTCATACACTTTCTTCCGAAATAGTGCGTAAAGTTTACAAAGAGCAAAAAATGGCACAATTTAGCCCTGAACAGTTTTTGCTGAGTTTCCTTGCGATGCCACAAGTGTGGATTAAAGAGTCGTTTATCGCAATTGATAATAGCGAAATTTCATCGCTTTATGGTTTGCCTGAAAATTACGCTTCTTATGTGCAGTTTTTTGATGAAAACGGCAATTATAAATTGCTGAATGAGATGCAAAAGATTTATGGGAAATCGCCTGCGGAGCGTTCGGCAACTGATAAAGATATGATGAAACTTGATGAGAGAGTGAACATTGTTTTTCAGTTGTTAGATTATAGCTTGTTGCGAATTTACCCAAATCCTAATGATGCTTCGCATACGTGGTATCCGCCGAATGTTAATCCGTCCGTTTTTCCAAAAGAGGATTCTTTATTTATTGCTAATTCTTTCAAAAACTATCTTGCCGAAGTAAACAACTCGCTGCAAAGTGGAAATTGGAGCAAGCCTGAAAAACTGCTTGCCGAAATAAAAGAGTTTCAATTGAAAAACGACAGCGGAGCTCATATTAACAGCGAAAAAATAAATGCTGAAATTAGCTACAACAATCTACGAATTTTTGACCGATGTAAGTTAGCTTACTTTATTTCGGGTGGTTTGTTGCTGATTATAGCTTTTATGCAGCTACTTAAAAAACGGAAATGGGAAGATGTCGGCATTAAAATTTTGTCGATAGCTATTCTGTGTGTTTTTTTAATTCACGCTGTTGGTATGGGAATGCGCTGGTATATAGGTGGTTATGCACCGTGGAGCAACTCTTACGAAACGATGGTGTATGTATCTTGGGCAACTGTTTTAGCGGGAATTATTTTTGGTAGGAAAAGCACTATTACAATGGCACTAGCTACGCTTTTCGGCGGGGTGATTCTGTTTGTTTCGGGACTAAATTGGATGGATCCGCAAATTGGGACATTAGTGCCTGTGCTTAAATCGCCTTGGCTAATGTTTCACGTGGCAGTTATAGTAGCTGCTTATGGATTTTTCGGCATTGGCTTTTTGTTGGGTATTGCTAACCTTTCGCCAATAGCTTTTGCGAAAAAGAGCAAGTTAATCATCTTCCGAATAAAAGAGCTCAGCATTACAAATAATGTGGCTTTGCTTGTGGGGCTTGTACTTATGAGCATCGGCACATTTCTCGGAGCTATCTGGGCGAATGAGTCGTGGGGACGTTACTGGGGCTGGGATCCCAAAGAGACTTGGGCGCTTATAACTATGATAGTTTACGCTGTTGTAACGCATATCCACTTAATTAAAAAGCGTGATAATCTTTGGCTTTTCAACTTACTTTCAGTATTTGCGTTTGCTTCGGTTCTAATGACTTTTTTCGGCGTAAACTATTTGCTGAGCGGTATGCACTCTTACGGCGTAACCGATGGCGTTTCTGCTGTGTTTGTATATATCGTTCTTGCTTTTGTGCTTGTCGGTGTGTTGGGTGTGATTTCTTTTAGGAAGAGGCGGGATAATTTATAGAATAAATATTAGGTTGGGCTACAAATTCCCCTTCCCAGAAGGGGTGTCAAGCGAAGCTTGACGGGGTAGTCTATCAAAAAAATTAACTACAAACCCCGTAGGGGTGAAATTATTATAGAAAAAAACAATGCACAAAAACAAAGAAACCCCGTAGGGGTGCCACTAGCGTTGTTGTGGCGAGAATAAAAAAATGTCACCCCTACGGGGTTTTAATAAAAATTAGGATTTCGTAATACTATAATAATGTCATCCCTACGGGATTTATAAGGATATATATTAGTAACCACACCTCCCCTGCTTCGCAGGTACTCCTCTCAAAGAGGAGAATTTTAAAACATCGCGTTAATCAAAATAAAAAGCCAACTATTTTATTATAATTTAGTTGGCTTTGCTTTATTAGTTGTTCTCTTCGTTTTTTTCTTTTTCGTTTGTATTCTCAGGTAGAGACGATTTGCCTTTCTGCTGTGGTAATTTTTGTGGATGCCGAATATCTTTGCCTTCAATTAAAAATATTGCAGATGCGGAAATATCAACAGCTTTATCGGCAATTCGTTCAATATAATATGACATTGAATTCAAATTCATTATATTAATTAATGCTTGACTGCTGTTGTTTTTTCCTCCAAAATCCTCTGTTAAGTATTTTTCTATTTTTTTCTCCATCTTATCCACTTTATCGTCCATCAGAATAGTTGAATAAGCCATTTCGTCGCAAATATCAGTAAAGGCGACCAGTGAGTTTTTCAACATAATATGTGCACGCATAAACATTTTAAGGACAAGTTTTTTGTAAGTTTTAAATCCGTTTGTCGAAAAGTCGGTTTTTTGTAACGATTCGGATATATTTAAAATCAAATCGCCTACACGTTCCATAGAAATAGTCATCTCGCTATAAGCTGTTAGGCGGCGTAAATCACCAGCGCGAGGTGTAAACAGCATAATTGCGTTAATTATCTTTTCTTTTATGGTAAGGTCAAGCGAGTCAATAAGCTTTTCGTTACGCTTTATTTGCTGGTAGATTTTTTTGTCGGGATTTTCGGAAAGCAATTGTTGCAGAAAATCCATTTGCGACAAAACAATTTCTGAAAGTAACTGAAAATCGCTTTCGAGTTGATAGAGGAATTTATCTTTAATTCCCATAACAATATTTTCTGTTTGTGTAGTATCGTTGTTCATATTATCTATTTTGTTTTGTGGGTAAATATACGTATTATCATTAGGATTCTCAGCAACTAATTGTTGAATAAAATCCATTTGTGACAAAACAATTTCTGAAAGTAACAAAAAATCATTTTCAATTTGATAGAGGAATTTATCTTTAATTCCCATAGCAATACTTTCTGCTTGTGTAATATCATTGTCCATATTATCTATTTTGTTTTGTGAGTAAATATACGCATTTTTTTGGTTATTATTTATATTTTATTTTTAACCGAAAGATCCAGTTAAGTAATCTTCCGTTCTCTTGTTTTTAGGTTTAGTGAACATTTGTGTAGTATTACCATATTCAACTAACTCTCCCAAGTACATAAACATTGTATTATCTGCAATTCTAGCTGCTTGCGACATATTATGCGTTACAATAATTATGGTGAATTTTGATTTAAGTTGAAACAAGAGCTCCTCAATTTTATTAGTAGAAATAGGGTCAAGTGCCGAAGTTGGTTCATCTAATAAAATTAATTCAGGTTTCAAGGCTAGCGCTCGCGCAATACACAAACGTTGTTGCTGTCCACCCGATAAAAATGAGCCACGTTTACTCATTACATCTTTCACTTCGTCCCAAAGAGCTACGCTGAGCAAACTTTGTTCCACAATTTCGTCTTTTTCTTTTTTGTTCAACTTTATTCCGTTCAACTTATATCCCGAAAGTACATTGTCATAAATGCTCATCGTTGGAAACGGATTAGGCTGCTGAAATACCATTCCCGCCATTCTGCGAATATCCATAGGATTTGTTTCTAACACGTTTTTTCCTTTCAGAAATATTTCGCCTGAAGTTTCAATATTAGGATATAAATCGTGCATACGGTTTATTGCTCGCAAAAGCGTACTTTTTCCACAGCCCGAAGGTCCTATAATTGCCGTAATAGTGTTAGGATAAATATCTACTGAAACATTATCGACAGCATTTTTTCCGGGTTGATACGAAACCGAAAGGTTTTTTAATTCTAAAATTGGTTTTTGTTCGTTTATATTTGTTATATTTTCCATTTACTCGCCACAGTTTTAGCAATCCAGTTCAATACAAAAATTACAATTAAAAGTAATAACGACGACGACCAAATTAAATCAATAAGATTGGGGTCGTTATAAAATTCCCAAATCAGCAAAGGTATTGATGATGTTGGTTCAAAAATATCCCAATTGACAAGCGAAGCTCCCAAAGCTGTTAGCATAAGCGGTGCAGTTTCACCCATTACACGCGATATTGCCAACAAAATTCCTGTGAAAATTCCTCCAAATCCGGAAGGCAATAAAACTTTGAAAACTACATTGGTATAGGAAGAACCTAGCGATAGTCCCGCTTCTTTATATGAGACAGGCAACATTTTCAACGTTTCTTCAGTTGATCGCACAACCATAGGCAACATCATAATAGTAAGTGCAACGCTACCAGCTAGTGCCGAGTAACTTCCGAGCGGTTTTACAACCCAAGCATAAGCGATTATACCGATTACAATTGAAGGTATACCTTGCAATAAGTCAGTAAGAAAACTTACTACTTTCGAGAATTGTTTCTCTGAATTTTCCGCTAAATAAATGCCGATAAATAATCCTAATGGAATTGTAAACAATACCGCTAAAGCTACGATGAGAATTGTACCTGTGATACCGTTTAAAATTCCGCCGGGAATAGCTTCACCACTTACGCGAGCAAGCATCGCATCCATTGAAGAGGGAGCCACTTCGGTAAAAAGTCGTAAGTTGAAGTTCTTATATCCTTTGGAAAGCACTTCCCACAAAATAAGAAAAAGCGGAACCATTGTTAAAAAAGAGAAAAAGCATACCGAAGCATAAACTATTTTGTCTTTAACAATTCTACGTTTTGTTCCAGTTGAAGAAGATGTATTATTTGTCATATTGTTATACCGCACTTAATTTTTTCATAATTAATTTAGCTATTAAGTTAATAAGAGCTGTAATAATAAACAATAATAACCCTATTGCTATTAATGCACTTAGTTTTAATCCGTCGGCTTCGCCAAACTGATTAGCTATAATACTTGCCATCGTGTTTCCAGTTCCACGCAATCCGTCGGGAATATTATTTGTATTTCCGATAAGCATTGTAACCGCCATCGTTTCACCTAAAGCGCGTCCTAATGCTAAAATATACGATGCCACAATTCCTGATCTTGCAAACGGTAAACTTACGCGTTGAATTACTTCACTTCGGGTTGCACCTAAGCTATAAGCGCCTTCCTTTAAATTGTTCGGAACCATCGAAATAAATTCCGCACTTAACGATGAGGCATAAGGAATGATCATTACAGCCAAAACAACAGATGCGAGAAAAACACCGAAACCTTGTGCATTTACACCTAAAGAAATCACAACGGGACGAAGTGCGTAAAATCCCCACAAACCATAAACTATGGAAGGAATGCCCGCAAGCAAATCAACAATTGAACTTACAACAGATGCTACTCGCTTTCCCTTAAAATACTCGCCTGTAAATAGTGCCACAGGTAATGAAAAAGGAATGCAGAGAAACAATGCGAAAAAAGCAGTGTATAGCGTTCCCATAATGAACGAAAGAGCTCCATATTCTTCAGTTGCCGAACGTGGATCCCATTCAGAATTTGAAACAAATCCCCATACGCCGTATTCGCTAAATACTTCTAATGATTTTCCTACCAAAGCGTATAAAACTCCTGCAGTAAGCAAAAGAACAGCGAGAGCCGCTGCAAAAAGCAATATGTTAAATATTTTATCTTTCATTATGCAAAGTATCCTTAATTGAAAGTGTATCTATATCTGATGAAACTTGGTCGGTTTCTTCTTCGGTATAGGGAGATAAAATTTCTCCGTCATACGTCAATTTTCCTATAAGCTTTCTTGTTTTCTTTACAGCTTCTTCCGAAAGTGGAGCATAATTAATTTTAGCCGCAACTTGTTGTCCTTCGGGACTAATTATGTATTTTAATAAGTTTACTAATTCTTTTGCTTCGGCAAGTGTACGCTTTCCGTCATTGAGCTCCTCATAAACAAGTAACCAAGTGAATAAGCTCATAGGATAAGCTTCTGGACTATCCACGTTGGTAATGGTTGTTCGCATATCGTCAGGAAGCGGTATTTTTGCAGCAGCAGAAATAGATGCAAGTGAAACAGAAACAAAATTTCCCGCTTTGTTTTTCAATTGAGCGGCGGGCAATCCAAGTGTTAACGAGTATTCCGAGCCTATGTAGCCAATTGCACCTTCAGTTTGCTGAATAAGTCCAGCAACTCCGGGGTTGCCTTTGGCAGCAATTCCCGCATTCCATTTCAAAGCTTTTCCTTTTCCCATTATTTTTTCCCATTCAGGACTTACATCGCATAAGTAATCCGAAAAATTAAATGTTGTGCCGCTACCGTCGGAACGATAAACAGGAGTTATTTCCAAGTCGGGAAGCTTTACGTTGGGGTTAATGGCAACGATGCGATAATCATTCCATCGTGTTATTTTGCCTAAATAAATTGCCGAAATCAGCGGACCTGTCAATCGCAAACTGTCAACTCCCGAAAGCGTGTAAGCCATTACAATTCCGCCCATACAGGTTGGAATATGAATAACAGGAGCATTCATTGAAGCTAGCTCCTTTTCAGTTAAAAAAGCATCGCTTGCACCAAAATCAACCGATCTATCTCGCAAACTGCGAATTCCACCTCCACTACCGATTGCACCGTAATTAACTACAACGTCGCTGTTAAGACGCATATAGTCGCGAAAAACAATATTGTAATAAGGATAAGGGAAAGTTGCACCAGCTCCGGAAATAGTAATTCCACCACTACTTTCTTTGTCAGTATCAGATTTGTTGTTACACGAAAACAAAAAGGTGAGTATGAGAAAACAAAGTGTCGCTTTTTTCATTTTATGTTTTTGATTTTTTTTATATACAAAGATACGAGAAGAATGTTAAGAAATAGTTAATAGCAAAATGAATTATAATTTTTGAAATAATAATACCTAGTTGAATTATGTATTAGTTCGTTTTTGTCTCATTCCTATTGTCTGAACTATGATTTACGTGATTTATATGATTAGTGTGATTTTAAGGTGTTTTTAAAACTCCCCTTCGGCACGCGAAGGGTTGGCAGGCGCTAGAGCCTGACGGGGTTTTATAAAAATTTGGATTTCACAATACTATAATAATGTCATCCCTACGGGATTAATTTCAAAATGCTATAAAATATAAAAACTCTCGAATAATATTTAAAATTCGAGAGTTTTTACTATTCAACTATTTTTTATTACTACCTTATGACAGTAAATAGTTTTGATTTTACGTTTAAATTATCCTTTAATTTAATAATATACGTTCCTGATTGTAGATTTGAAATATCAATAGTCATTATATTATTAGAATTTGTTTTCTTTATATGATTTTTATAATATGCTTTTCCATTCAAATCAATAATTTCTAAGTATGAATTATTACTGATTCTTTCTAAATTTAATTGAATTATATTATTAGATGGATTAGGATAAATATCGAAAATTTCATCATTTTTATCATTATCAACATAAATCGCTGACACATCATTCAACCTAAAATGCCAAATATCTGAAGGAGATTGCTCAATTTGATCCTTAATTACTATAACTCTCCACCACATATCTGTATGTTTACTTTCTTCGAAACTTAGCTTATTTGTTGTTACATTCTTAGAATAAATGATATTTTGCATTAACGAATCAGTAGCTATTTGAACAAGATATTCATCAGCATTGACCATGTCTAACCAAGTCAATTCAACAGATTTTGATGCTGTAACAAAATCGTTTGGTGGATAAATCAATTGTGTAATCCATTGATTTAATTCAGTAATATTACCATCGAAATCGATAATATATTTTCTGTTTTTGATAAGATTGTTAAAAGTCAATTTGGTTTGTTTAGAATTACTATTATTCGTAATTACAACACTATCTATTTCATTCATTCCCAATCCGAAATACAATTCATTCGAAGACTGAGAAGCGCGAGCATTTAATTGACTTCCACTCAAACTTCGATAAAACTTCTTATCGTTAGAATAAACAGTAACAGAACTACCATAAGCACTCATATTTATTCCTTTTTGTGAGGAACCTATTAATTTAAAAGATATCCAATTTCCTAATTTTCTAGTTTGATTCTCAAACAATTTTACATTTTCTTTGTCACTTGCCACAAGAATATCAATATCACCATCATTATCATAATCAATTCTTACAGGTGACCAAGCTCCATGGATAAATGCACCAAATTCATAGGTCATATCCTTTAAAATATAATTATTTTCTTTTCCTGAATTTAAATAAAACCTTGTATTTTTATCTTTCTCCTGTCCTTTGTTTTGATAGGAATATTGAGAATGAACTAAATCTAAATAACCATCTAAATTCAAATCACCCCACATAATACCAGCATTCATTTCGAAAAAACCAAGTCGTAAACTATCTGTTTTATCTATAAATTTATATTCCGAATTTCCTGTATTCTTTAAAATTAATGATTTATTTGATGATAATGCTCTTTCGTCTAAATGGCTTAGGTTACCTACTGCTAAATCCAAATAACCATCGTTGTCATAATCACCCCAATCAGCTCCCATTCCATGACCGAAATAATTGGCGTTTGCTGTTGGAACACCTCTTGCACCCGTAGATTTGCCAACTTCTGTAAAGGTTCCATCACCATTATTTCTATACAACAAATCAGGAGCTAATCTATAGGTAGCTATAAAAATATCAGTTAGTCCATCATTATTATAATCAGTAGTTGTCGCACCCCAACAATCTAATCCTACTGGTTCACCTGCTGCAATTCCTGCTTCAACAGTTACCTCTTTAAATTTTCTATTACCTAAATTTTTAAATAACTTGTCTTGAAAATATACTTCTTTTCCTCCAGATTCCGTACGACCATAAGCAATGTATAAATCTACTAAGCCATCTTGGTCATAATCCAACCATAATGGAGATACCGTAGGAGCATTCACTTTCAGAACATCATCAGTTTCTTCTGTAAAAGTTCCATCTGAATTACCGAAATAAAGCCTATCATTTGTAAATCCATTAACTGCTATGAAATCTATATAACCATCATTATCAATATCAGCCCAAACAGTCCCATTGTTAGGTGCATTAATTAAACTTGATACATTCTCAAATGTTTTATCTTTATTGTTTTTGAAAAAATAATTTTTAATAACAATATCATCCCAACCATCATTATTAAAATCAACTACAGTAGCCATTTCCGACTTTAATAATGAATTGTTAGCAACTAAGCCCGCTTTAGTTGTAACATCGATTAGTTTGTTTTCACGATTTGGTATATAATTCCCATCTTTGTCAGAATTTAGATAATTAATAATAGCTCTTACCATAAAATATCCTTTAGTTAAGGAATACTTCGAACCGCGAATATTATAAAATTTAGGATTAGGGGTAAATACATCATTCAACAAAGAAGTATATGATGCTGCGCTCTGGGTACCTTTATCACTACCGAAAAAGGGTCCATTTTTTTTAATTAAATGTTGAATAGTTATCCCATTTACTCCACCAAACAAAATATTGTGTTGGCTTACATCAAATTCTTTCCATCCTGCTTGACCATCATAATCTATAATTAAGGTACATAGAGTAGAAAGATGTCTTGAGTAAAATGATGGGGGATATAAGCCATCGGTAGGATCGTTATGTATCCAAATTGTATCTTTTGCTGGAACTTGACCTCCTAAATAAATTTTAATTTTTTCTAACTTAGCAGGGAACGGAGGTCTTAAAATTACAGATTCTTCGTAATTTACTAAATTAGAATAGAATCCTGCTAAATTTCCATTATCTTTTTTAAATTCAACTGATGAATATAAATTTAAAGAGTTGAAAAGAATAAATATAAAAAAAATTTGTACTGAATATTTCATTTTTATTCCTACTGATTAAAAATAAACAAATATAACAAAAAAAAAGCGGTTTGAAAAAATAAAATTGCATAAAAGTAAAAAATATTGTTTTGTAAGAGCTTCGTTTACTTTGATTAATCTGCCATCAAATTCTTTGTTATTTTTAACAACACTAGCTCCGCCTAAATTTCCGTTTGTTTTTTTAAAAGTGATATAACATTATTATTGTATCATTTTTTTTGTTTATTTTTGAATTACTCAAATAATGTAGCTTATGTATTTTTTAGAATAGCTTCAAAAACTTAAAGAAGCAACAAACAGAAAAATTTGAAACAAGCATTATTATAAAATGGACTTTTCAAACAAACAAATAGATATAGAACAACTTCCCAAGACTGAACAGATTAGCTATACTCAAGTGGAAGAGAAATACAAAAAAGTGCTTTATGGCAAGTATTTATTGCTGTTAGGAATTCCAACAGTGATTGCTACGGTAGTAAGTTTTTTTGCTGAAGAAGATCGGATTGTCTTACTAGCTGTAGCGTTTATTTTCTTCGCTATTTTATGTATGATGCTTTTTTTGACGGGCAGAATTTATGAGTTTATAGGATATGCTGTTCGGGAAAACGACATTTGTATGCGGAGTGGGTTGTTTTTCAAAAATTACGTAGTTGTGCCGTTTAATCGTATTCAGCACATCACTGTCGAACAAGGTGTTTTGGCAAGGGCGTTTGGTTTGGCTTCGCTAAAAGTTTATTCTGCTGCTGGAAACTATAATGATTTTGTGTTAAACGGTATTACCAAGGAGCGCGCCGACGAGATGAAACAGTTTATTTTAGAGCAAATTAAGACCGATGATATACATTGATTTTACACAAGAAAATCGTTTGCCACTTTCCGCTGTTTTTTTCCTGATAATTGTCAGCACGAAAACAGCTATAAAAGAATTATGGGGTGTGCTACTTGCCGTGTTCGTTTTCAAAAGTGATAGCTTAAATACTTTCTGGAAACTCGTCATCGCTTTTCTGGTTTTTTTTCTGTTCGCAGCTATTC
Organism: Ignavibacteria bacterium; assembly: GCA_012518115.1. GTDB lineage: Bacteria > Bacteroidota > Ignavibacteria > Kapaibacteriales > UBA2268 > JAAYTD01. The sequence goes on from JAAYTD010000013.1 coordinate 22,352, forward strand.
ATGGCATTCTGATGTATCGGAACTTTAGATACGCTGTGAAAGGCGATGAACTGATTGTAAAAAAAGGAGCATTTAGGAAAACGACATTGAGTATCCCGCTACATAAAATCCAAAATATCAGCAACACACAAGGATTTTGGCAACAAGTATTAGGCATTACAACGCTGAGTGTAGATACTGCTGGTTCTAGTAGCAATGAACTTGAAATTTACTTAGATGTTGAAACTTCAGATGCTTTCAAGAAGTTCCTACTCCAAACAAAAAATGAAAGCTTAGCTTCCGAACTTGATGAAAGTGAGATAAAAAGAGATGAAACATTTCAGCCGCAACAAGTGTTAAAAAACTATCAATATGATACTCGGCAACTTTTGCTTGCAGCTATAAGTAGAAATCATTTGCGTGGCACAAGCATAATGTTGGCGCTCTTTTTCAGTTTTTTTAATCAGTTGGGCGACAGTTACCAAAGGTATTTGGTTGAATATACTTGGTCTTTTGTGCCGAAAAATGCTTCAATAATTTATTGGTTGACAATCATAATAACTATTTTGCTGCTTAGCGTGCTACTGAATTTCGTTCATACTTGTTTGAAATACTACGACTTAAACGTAAATCTCTACGACGATAAAATCACATATAATGCTGGATTAATCAAAAACATACAACAAGTTATTAATTTGAATAAAATTCAGGTAATTGAGCAAACAGCGAATATTTTTGAGAAAATGTTGAAAACATCAAGTTTGCGTGTGCATCAGTTTTTGGTTTTGAATGAACAAGCAAAAACAGAAGTAGCATTTTTCTTACCCGGATTTTTACAAAGTAAGGAACTTACTGAAGGTATTTATCCTGAAATTGCAGATGAGGAATTTTCGGAAGTTCACTCTAAAAAGAACTTTTTCTTGAGAAAACTATATTCTTTTGCAGGTGTTCCAACCGCTATTTTTGTGGGATTGGCATTTTATGATATTCGTTTTGCATTTTTAGCTATTCCTGTACTAGCTATAGCTACATTCGCTGCTTGGTTTTGCTATCGGAAAAGTCGGGCGGAAATTGGCAACAAGTATATTCGTGTTTATGCTGGAGCTCTTGGCGATAAAGTCAGTACGCTGAAAATCGCGAACATTCAAAGCATCAAATTTCGTCAATCCGTTTTTCAAGAACGCACTCAAACAGCATCGCTTATTATTTCCACACGTTGGAGAAGTTTGAACATTCCGTTTTTAGACGAAAAAACAGCAAGACAAGTGTTTGATTACTTGCTGTTTAGATTGGAATGTGAAGGGTAGACAACTTTTAACGTTTTGAAAGGGTTTCTATTTCTAATGCTCCAAAATCGTTATAAAACCTTGTGTTAAAAACAGAATAATCATACCCAGTACTTTCTGCGTCTTTTTTTAATACAACACCATCGGTTCTAATAGGTAATTCAGTTTTTTGATTATCAGTAATTTGGTATGTATCTAAATTTATATTATCAAATTTTACAACATCTTTTGTGTTAAAGATGTAAAAATGGCATTTTTTTTCTTCTGTATTATCAAATATAGCTATCCAAACATAAAATACTTCTTTACCCATATTGTATCTAATTTTGGGATGGAAACTAAATTTTCTAACATTATCTTTATTTGTTTCAACTCCTTCAGATGTTTTTACTTGTAGGTATCTTGAAACAACATCTAACTCTGTTGTTTTGCAATGTTCACAAAGATTAGTAACGCATTTTACAGATTTACCTTTTCGGGTAGTGTATCGAATATATTGCTCACTATATTTTTTGCATTTTGGACAATAGTATTTTGTAATTGTAAAATCGATGCCTTCATCAATATAAGCTCTATGTACTTGCCAACCGAGCTCATGCAATACCATTGACAAACGCATTTCGCCATATAATCCAATAACTTGCTTTTTCTTTTCGTTTATTTGCTTCATAGTAAATTAATTTCTGCTATTTCTATTTCATTCTGCTCAAATAAGCCGGCTTGTAAAGAGTTAATTAAATTGTTCATACTACTTTCCCCAAACATTGCTTTATTAAGTTCTATACCAATACCGACTCTGCCAAGTTTTTTAGCTGTTATTACAGAAGTAAAACTTCCCGCAAATGGGTCCAAAACGTAATCATCAGGATAAGAAAACATTTTTACGGCAAATTCGGGGATTTCTGAAGGAAAAGGCGCGGTATGTCCGAGTATATTTTGTCCTCTTGAATTTATTTTTATAACAGGATTTATTTTTATAATATCTCTACGCCATTTTTTTATAAATTCTTCGTCTATTGCAAATTTTTCAGTTTGTCTGCTTTGTGTAATGATGCTTTTCAATGAAAATCTTTTTCCGCGATTTGCTTTACTGCGTTCAAAACATTCAAAATTTTTACATTCCCAACTTTTTATGCCAATTTCTGAGAAAGCATTACCATTTACTTTCAAACAACCGCACACAGGACAAGGGTATCTCGTCTCATCTTTTCTATGTTTATGGAAAATCAAAATATGTTCGTAACAATTTATAGGATATTGATAAAAAGGATAAGGTTTATTTCTGTTTTTATGTCTTTCGCTTTGCACTTCGCCTTTGTCCCAAATAAAATCATCAACAAATGTAAATCCTTCTTCCTCAAAAATTTTTGTAAAATAAGCACCCAATGGGATACGACGTTTTCCCCAAGTTGAACTAGTTGTTAAATTATCATTATCAAAAATATCGCCTACATTAAAAACAAAAACACGATGATTATCTAAAACTCTATAAGCTTCCTTGATAATTAGTCGCATATCTTCTAAATAATCATTCAAATTGTTCCATTGAGAGTACTCACGCGCATTATAATAAGGTGGCGAAGTAACCATTAAATGAATAGATTCCGACTTCATTCCACGCATTGCCGTTAGACAATCACCCCAAATAATTTTTACTCCATCGTCTTTAGCTTCAAGAAAATCAACAAGATTTACGTTAATTTCTTTGTATTGATTTTGATAATCTTCTTTAACAAAATTAATGTAAATATTTATAAAACTATCAATAACCTCTTTGTGTTGTGTCTTACTTTTTAAGAAATTAACAGCTTTTAGAAATTCTTCTAATCGTGGCTCATTTGGAAATGTCTCTTTCAAATAAGGCAAACTTATTTCTATAATGGTATCAATATATGGTTTATTATTCAACATGATTTTCACTCTACTATTGACAAAAATAACATTTTTTTTGTTAATATCCAAAGTATAATACTTCAATTTCTACTTCCCTTTGTTCTTATACCAAATTGAATAATAATTTGCTCTAAACGTAGTAGTCAAATTCTTCTCTTGAGAGAAGTACCTGCGTAGCAGTGGAGGTGTGGCTTATTGACTACCCCGTCAGGCTTCGCCTGCCACCCCTTCGTCCCGAAGGGGAATTTTAGTAATACCTTAAATCACACTAATCATATTAATCATAAAAATCATAGTTCAGACAAAAAAGAAACAAACTTTATCAAAAAAAATTGAAGAAAGAAAGAAGATGTTAATTATATCAAAAATATTTTGTAATTTTGCAAATATATTGTTAAATATATAACTGGGAAAAACTTTGCAAGGAAGTAAATTTATCATGTCGTTCAATCTTAATTTTGTATGTTCAAGAAATATAAATGCTTACTGATAGTATTTCTTTTATTTTTCAGTATAAATTTTAATACTTATGCTTTAGCAATTTATGGAAGTTTTGTTGTTATGCCGATGAATATAACAAATCAATGGGCTGTTGCGGGAGGAGCTGCTATTACGCTATCGTTTGATAACTGGATATTTTCATTAGGTTCGTACAATGATATAATTCGAAATGTAAAAGCAAGATTTACTTATGACTTACTTGATGAGAAGCCATATACGCCGCGATTGATAAATAATTTCTTTGAATTAGAAGCAGGCAAACAATTTCCTTTAAGTAAAGATATAGGCTTTTTAGCAACAGGTAAATTTGGATTAAATGATGTAAAATATAGAGTTATTCTTTCTCAGACAGAGTTCTTAGCATTGGATAATTTACCTGATTTTGGTCGCAAATGGTATTTTACTTTAGCACCTTCTTGTGGAGCTTATTACGACATAGGCAATTGGATACGATTTTCTACGGTTGTAGCTTATCGTTTTTCTTTAGGTGCGAATTATATTGTTAAAAATATAGAAGATATTAGTTTACTAGATAAAGATTTAAGTGGATTAGCTATTTTATTTCAATTTCAATTTGGAGATATTAGAGAATGAAAACGAACATAGATTTAGATACTTATTATAAATTTGAGAAGATTGAAAGTAGAGGTAAATTAACGGTTAAATCGCCTATGGTTTATTCTAATAGTCAATACTTTAATTTATTTGATTTTCAGAAAAACTTATTGGATATAAGCTCTTTAGAAATAAATGTTAGCAGTGTTAAAGTTTTTGATACTTTTGCTTATATATTCATAAAAGAGATACATACTTATTGTGATAATCATTCTATCAAGTTTTCGTTAGAAGGAGCTACTGAAGAGTTTGTTAATTTCCTTTCTTTTTTATCTACAAAGAAAGTGGAGTTAGTGAAGAAAGAACGTGTTGGATTTTTATATAATTTCTTTTTAGAGCTTGGTGAAAACACGAAGAAAGGGATTGGAGAATTACGGAGTTTTATAGAGTTCTTTGGTGAAACTAGCAAAGCTTTATTGAAGTTGCCGTTCAACTTAAAGCAAATCAGATGGGAAGATTTTCCTGTTTATCTTATGCGAGTAGGTGTTAATTCTATAGGTATATGTCTTTTAATAGTTTTTTTGGTTGGTATAATTATCGGTTATGTTGGTGCGATTCAGTTAGCACGTTTTGGAGTAGGTTCCTTTTTAGCGGCATTAGTTGGGATAGCGGTAACGCGGGAGCTCTCGCCGCTTATGGTAGGAATTGTTATTGCAGGTCGTAGTGGTTCAGCTTTTGCGGCAGAAATAGGCACGATGAAAGTTTCAGATGAAATAGATGCTCTTACTTCTTTTGGTTTTGACAAACAGAATTTTATAGTTATTCCGCGTTTACTAGCTACATTAATTTCATTGCCAGTATTAGTAAGTATTTCGAATATTGTTGGTATTATTGGTGGTTATCTTGCAGGTGCGGTTGTATTAGGTTTAAGTTTTAGCGAGTTTCAGGTTCAATTATTAGATTCGACGCTTAGTTATGCTGATGTTTTAGGAGGCATAGGGAAATCTATTATTTTTGGATTTATTATTGCTATTATTGGTTGTTTCAAAGGTTTTCAGGTATCGGGTGGTGCGGAGAGTGTTGGAAAGTTTACAACATCAAGTGTGGTGCTTTCTATATTTTTAATAATTTTTATTGATGCTATTTTTGCATTTATTATTTAAATATTTTTATTTTTTTTCACTAAAAATATATTGTGGAAAAAACAAATAAATGAAAAAAATTAGATTAATAGGCAAATTTTTATTATATTTGTAAATCAATATATATTATTACATTTTTATAAATGAAAATTAAAGGAATTAAGTTTCTTTTAATTAAAAACATAAAAAGAGGTTTTTATATGGCGAAAGCTACAGGAAAAATTGTGGTAAACACTGAGTTTTGCAAAGGTTGCGAACTTTGTGTTGCTGCTTGTCCAACAAAAGTTATTGAATTGGGCAAGAAATTGAATATGAAAGGCTATTTATATGCTGTTCAAGAGAAGGAAGGTTGTGTAGGTTGTGCAACTTGTGCAGTTATTTGTCCGGAAGGAGCTATTACAGTTTATAAAGAGTCATAATTTTATTTTTCGTAAATCTAAAATATAGGAGATATAATGGGCGAAATCAGATTAATGAAAGGGAACGAAGCCCTAGCTGAAGCAATGATTAGAGTGGGATGTGATGCTTATTTTGGTTATCCAATCACACCTCAATCGGAGGTGCTTGAATATTTGTCGGAACAGGACCCGATGTCAAGAACTGGTATGGTTATTCTTCAAGCTGAAAGTGAAGTAGCAGCAATCAATATGGTACATGGCGCTGCGGGTTGTGGCAAGCGAGTTATTACAACTTCTTCAAGTCCTGGTATTAGTTTAATGCAAGAAGGTATATCCTACATGGCTGCTGCGGAAATACCTTGCGTTATTGCAAACGTAATCAGAGGAGGACCGGGTTTAGGTACAATTCAACCGTCTCAGTCTGACTATTTCCAAGCAGTTAAAGGTGGTGGACATGGTGATTATAAGTTAATAGTTTTAGCACCATCAACTGTTCAAGAAATGGTTAATCACGTTAAGCAAGGTTTTGAATTGGCTGAAAAATATAGAACTCCTGTAATGTTACTTGCAGACGGTGCTATTGGTCAAATGATGGAAAAAGTTGAATTATTCCCACAAATTCCTCGCAAAAAAGATTCCGAATTGCCACAAGAATGGGCAACAACAGGACGTGGTGATAGAAAATTAAGAAACTTTATCACTTCTTTGAACATTCAACCTGAAAAAATGGAAGAAATTAATCTACATTTGCAAGAAAAATATAGAACAATAGAAGCTAATGAAGTACAATATGAAGCAAATAATTTAGAGGGTGCTGAATATATATTTACTGGTTTCGGTATGGGTGCAAGAATCTGTAATAAAGCAGCAGAGCTAGGTAGGGCTAAGGGCTATAAAATAGGTGTTATACGTCCTATTACTCTATATCCATTCCCAGTAGCGATTTATAATGATGTAGCAAGTAAAGTCAAAGGTATTTTTGATGTTGAAATGAACGCGGGACAAATGGTAGAAGATGTGAAATTAGCTGTAAGTGGTAAAACACGCGTAGAATTTTACGGCAGAATGGGTGGAATGATCCCATCTCCTGAAGAAATACTTGAGAATTTTGAGAAAATTTTTATTAAATAGGAGATATAAATAATGAATGAACATATTATAAAAGATGAAAATCTTGTTTATAAAAAGCCCTCAACACTTTTAGACGTACCTATGCACTATTGTCCCGGTTGCGGACACGGAACAGTACATAAAGTACTTATGGAAGTTATTGAAGAAATGGGAATAGCATCTGAAACAATAGGTGTAGCACCTGTTGGTTGCTCAGTTTTTGCATATAATTATATGAACGTTGATATGCAGCAAGCACCACACGGAAGAGCTTGTGCTTTCGGTACAGGAATTAAACGTGTAATGCCTGATAGATACGTATTTACATATCAAGGAGACGGTGATTTGGCTGCGATAGGTACAGGTGAAACAATTCATGCAGCTAGCCGAGGCGAAAATATACTTACCATATTCATAAATAATGGAATATACGGTATGACAAGTGGACAAATGGCACCTACGACTTTACCGGGAATGAAATCAACAACTTCGCCAAGAGGTAGAGATGTGGAAACTATGGGATACCCATTAGTTATAACAAATTTACTAGCTCAATTGCCGGGAGTTGCCTATCTTACCAGACACTCTGTACATAAAGTAGCAAATGTGAGAAGACTCAAAAAAGCTATAATGAAAGGTTTTGAGTATCAAAAACAAGGATTAGGATATTGCTTAATTGAAGTTGTTACAAACTGTCCTTCAAATATGAAAATGAGCGCACTTGCTGCTAATGAATTTGTTGAACAACATATGTTGCCGTACTATCCACTCGGCGATATAAAAACTCCGGAGGAAAAATAATATGACAGAAGAAGTAATTTTCGCTGGTTTTGGCGGACAAGGTGTTCTTTCTATGGGACAAATATTAGCTTATGCAGGTATGATGGAAGGTAAAGAAGTTTGCTGGATGCCATCTTACGGACCTGAAATGAGAGGTGGTACAGCTAATTGTAATGTTATAGTTTCTGACGAACCTATCGTTTCTCCTATCATTTCAACTTATGATACTGTGGTTGCACTAAATCAACCTTCGTTAGATAAGTTTGAAAGTAGAATTAAACCCGGTGGAACTTTAATCTATGAAACTTCAACAGTTACTAATCCACCGACAAGAACAGATATTAAAGTAATTCCTATCTCGGCAAATGAAACTGCTCTAGAACTCGGGAATCAAAAAGTTTTCAACATGGTTGTGCTTGGCGCTTTCCTTGCTGAAAGAAAAACTATCTCTGATGAAGGGTTAGAGAAAGGATTAAAACAAGCTTTACCTGAAAGACATCATAAATTAATTCCACTTAATATGACTGCTTTTGCAAAAGGTAAAGAATTTGTTAAATAGAGTAAGACACTTGAAATTTAATATTGAATTATTGAGAGTTACTATCAAAAGATAGTAGATCTCTTTTTTTTTGAGAAAACTGCTCCTGATTTTCAAGCAGATATATTTTTTACTAATTAACAATAAATTTAAAAAAAATATGTATTTTTGTATTTAATTTGTATTTCACATTATATTGTGTTATAATATCAAACTGAATTATATATTTAGTTCAATTATGTTTTAAAATTCCCCTTCCTAGAAGGGGTGGCAAGCGAAGCTTGACGGGTAGTCCACACCTTCCACGCTATCGCGGGTACTCCTCTCAAGAGGAGAATTAAACCAATTCAAGCAGGAGGAGAATTTGACTACTACATTTGGGCAAATTGTTATTAAAAATGGTATAATATAGCTATGAGAACCTTATTTTTTCTTTTATTTTTATGCAGTTTTTCTATTTTTGCTGCTGATTGGGGTCCTAAAATAAAAATAAGTACTACAAATGATGTTGGGCAGCAAGGTGATTGTTATATTGGTGTTGATGTACTAGCTAGTGATGGTTGGGACGAAGATGTTATATTTAATTTTGACGGTAAAGAGTTGAAAGAGTATGATTGTTTGCCACCTATGGCTCCGCCTGGTACTATTTATTGTGTAATGGTCAGGGATTCTACTTTGCCTTACGATTCTTATACTTACACGGATTTTCGTGGTATTCGTGAAGATAAACAATTTATGCATAAATATCGTTTAGAAGTTATGTGGGGTCCTTATAGTCAAAAGATTAATATAAAGTGGGGAAAATTGCCTGATGGTATTGATTCTGCTAAGTTTCGTTGTTATGAATGGTTTGATACAACGCCTGATGTTGATATGCGTCAAGTAGAAGAAATTACTATTGATAACGAAGCACTTCATCGCTTTGATTTTACGATTTATTATAATAAAGATCATAGTGGAATTATTGAGAAAGGTTTTGATTTTATAGATATTTATCCGAATATAGTTGAAGATTATTTTTATATAAATAACCTACAATTTCAATCTTGTAAAATTCTTAATACTTGTGGTTCTTCAATATTGCATTTAGAGAATTTAACAGAAAATCAAATTAATATACAAAACTTAGTTTCTGGCTTATATTTTATCAAATTAATTGATAATTATGGCAAGATACATTTTTCAAAAATTATAAAAAGGTAAGGGAAATGGGAAAAAATACATCTAACAATAGCAATGAATCACAGAAGCAAAGATTTGTTAGCAATAAATCTAGACAAAATAGACCATTGAAGTATCAATTTTTCATATCTCTTGTTGTTCCACTTTACAATGAGGAAGAATCTTTGAGACCACTTGCTCATGCTATTCAAGAAGAGATGGATGTTTTAGCCGAAGGTTCTTGGGAAGTTCTTTTTGTTGATGATGGTTCAACAGATAATTCTTTTAAGGTATTGCGGGAGTTACATTTTGAGAATCCAAGATTTAAATGTATAAAGTTCAGGAGAAATTACGGTAAATCTGCTGCTTTAGCTGCAGGTTTTGAAGAAGCTCGCGGTCGTTTTATAGGGACATTAGATGCTGATTTGCAAGATGATCCGAAAGAGTTCAAAAATATGTTAGAGAAAATGAACGAAGGGTATGATCTTGTTTCAGGTTGGAAAAAAGTAAGACATGATCCGATTTCAAAAACATTACCGTCTAAATTCTTCAATTTTGTAACTTCTTTAACAAGTGGAGTTAAGTTACATGATTTCAATTGTGGAATAAAGCTTTATAAACGTGAGGTCATTGATTCCATTCAGGTATATGGCGAAATGCACAGATATTTACCTGTATTAGCTCATTGGCAAGGTTTTAAAATTACGGAAATTCCTGTTAAGCATCATAAACGTAAATTCGGTAAAACAAAATTCGGCGTAGCTCGTTTTATTCGTGGTTTTTTAGATTTACTTACAGTTGTTTTTACAACAAAATACTTGAAGCGTCCTATGCACTTTTTCGGATTATTAGGCACAATAAGTATATTAGTAGGTGCAATAATTTTTTTATGGCTTGCAATAGAATGGTGTTTAGGAACTATATATCTTTCTAATAGACCTTTGGCTTGGTTCTCTATGTTGCTTGTTGTGATAGGCATACAGCTATTTTCAATAGGTTTAATTGGCGAGCTATTAGTAAAACAATCTTTTAAGAAAAGCGACAAAGAATATAATATAGAAACTAAAATTTTTGCTGCAAATAAAAGCAAACAAGATAAATAGTAGAAAATAAATGATTTTTTTAATAATAAATTATAAACTATGCACAAAATTATGAAAAAAATAGGTTTTTTATTTGGTGATGAAATTGAATTTTCAAAAGCAGTTATGGAAGTTATTAATTCCGATAACAATCTAGATGTTAAAGCGGAAGAAATAAAACTTGGAATTTTAGGGTTAGAAGACAAATCGCAATACAGTGTGATATTCGATAGATTTTCAATCCGCTTTCCTTTTTATAAATCTGTTATGAGATTTTTTGAGCAGCAAGGAACAAAGATTGTTAACTCTACTAAAGAATATATGGAATATGACAATTTTTTAGGTGCATTTGAACTGAAAAAAATAAAAATTAACGTTCCTAAAATGGCAATAATTCCGAGCAAAGCTTTACCTGAAGGTGTTGACGGTAGTATGCTTGGAAATTTAATTTATCCTCTTAATTGGGAAGAGATGTTTGACAAAATAGGTTTTCCAGCAAATATTATGCTGAATAATTCAAAAAATGGAATATATGATTGTTTTAAAATCTACAATCAGCAAGAGTTTTATCCTATTTATGATATGTCGGCAGATGAAACTTTAATTTTGCAGCAAGCATTTGAACAAGCAGACTATTTTAAAGTTTTTGTTGTAGGTAGCGAAAAATATATGCTGAATTACGATATTAATAAACCTTTAAGAAACAGATATTCTTTAATTGAGCAAGAAACAGATGATAAAACGGCAAAAAAAATCGATACAATTATTAAAACGATAAAAAAACATTTCGATATGGATATATTTGATATTGATTGTGTTTTAGTAAATGAAAAAATATACGTCAATTATATAGATAAAAGTATTCCGAATATAGATGCTTTGTTCTTGCCAGAAGAATGCTACAAATGGTTAACTGAAAAAACAGCAGAGCTATTAATTAACTATGTAAAGAAAACAGCCGTGAAAACTTCCAAAACAGTAGATAAAACAAGAACAACAACAAGTAAAAAAACAGCGGCTAAAAAAACTATCACCAAAAAATAAAGTATGGAATTAAATCGTCGCAACTTTCTAATCAACATTGCAAAAATAAGTGCAGTAATTTGTTTAGCACCAACTCCGCTTTTTTCTACTTCCAAAGAAAAAACAACAGCAGATATATTTAGCGATATTATATCAAGATCTAGTAAACAACGCTGGTTTGATATGGAAATGAGCGATTTAGTAGCTAGGGTAGCAAACGAGTTAATAAATACTCCATATATGGGTGGAACATTAGATAGAAATGCTGACGAAGAAAAAGTTATTGTTGATCTAACAGCTTTAGATTGTGTAACTTTTGTAGAAAATTCTCTCTGTATAGCGCGCTGTATAAAAAAACAACATTTTCGCTATATGGATTTACTTGATGAAGTAAATTTTACGCGATATAGAGATGGAGTTCTAACTGACTATACATCACGTTTACATTATACTAGCGAATGGATTTTAGATAATGTAAGAAAAAATGTTGTAGAAGATGTTACCGAAAAATTAGAAGGAGAAGAGCATTATTTCAACTTAAATTTTATGTCACAAAACAGCGATAAGTATCCCGCTTTGAAAAAACATAAAGAATATATTGATAAAATAAAAGAAATTGAAGAAGAAGTTAGTAACCAGAAATTCTTTGTAATCAAAAAAAACAATATCAATAAAATAATTTCTAAAATCAAAGATGGTGATATTATTGCTGTTGCTACAAATATGTCAGGTCTTGATTACTCACATCTCGGTCTGGCTTTTGATAAAAAAATGATGCACGCTTCTTCAAAACATAAAAAAGTGTTTATTGATAAAAAAATATCGGAATATGTGAAGGCAAATAGACAAGCTATAGGAATTACAGTATTACGTCCAAAATCGATTGTATAATACCATTTTGAATAAATTCTTTTTCTGTGTAGTATGTAGATGAGGGTGTTCTGCCCTCATTTTTATTTTTCTATTTTCTAATATTATTCTTGTGGCTCAAATAGACGCATTTCTAATTCTTTTTTTATCTTTTCTAAAAACCATTTTGGAGTACTTGTAGCACCTGTTATGCCGATATTGTTGAAGTTTTTTATTTCTTCTAAATCAATATCTGTGCTATCTTCGATGAAGATAGTGTTTTTATTAGCTTCTTGGCATATTCTAAATAGAACTTTTCCATTTGAGGAATTGTGACCTGCAACAAATATAATCATCTCATTGTTTTTTGCAAACTCACGTAATTTTTTTTCACGACTTGTAACAAATTTGCATATAGTATTTTTGAAAATAAAGTTACTAGCTAGTTCAATTTCTAAATGTTCTTCAATATATTTTTTGATACTTAGTAAGCCTGCTGTGTCCATTGTTGTTTGTGAGCAAAGCATTGTTTTTTTAGAAAAATCAATTTTTGATTTAAGTTCTTCAAGTGTTTTGCCTACACAGCATTCGTTACGGCATACGCCTCGCAATCCAATAACTTCAGCATGTTCATATTTTCCATAAATAACGATTTGCCAGCCGTCTTTATAGTAACTTTCTACTAGCTCCTGCAATTTTTTTACAAGCGGACAAGTTGCATCAACGAAAGGGATCTTTAGTTTTTTTAATATGTTGTAAGTTTCAGGCGGTTCGCCGTGAGCACGAATAATTACAGTTGTTGTATTAGGATCAACTTTAGCTAAGTCTTCATGCTCTATTGTAACTAATTTTTTTTTCTCTAATCTTTTTATCTCGTGCGGATTATGAATAATTTCACCTAATACGCAACAATTTTGAACGGATTTTTCGGATAAAATTTGTTCTACTTTATCAATAGTTTGAACTACACCCCAACAAAATCCAGCATTATCATCAACAAGTATTTTCATTTTTTAAGGATAATAAAAAGAATTATTTTACGCCAAAAAAAAACGCTAATTTTAATTTAAGATAGCGTTTTCGTATTTTTAATTTAGTTTATTTTTTATTTTCAGATAATTTATGTTTCATAAATTCAATTTCTTTTTCAACGTCAGGAATAAATATTTCTAATTCTTCGTTAGTTTTTGCAAGTTGGATAAATTGCTTGCAATCTTCAATAGCATTTTCGTATCTTTCCAGCGCTCTATATGAATTTGCTCTATTATGTAAAATAGTTGCATCTTGCATGTTTTGTAAAACTACAGAATAATCTTCAATAGCGTTTTCGTATTTTTTTATATTATAAAAACAGTTAGCGCGATTTTTCAATATTTCCATTCTGTTGGGAAGTTGCAATTGTGCTTTAGAATAATCTTTTATAGCTTCTTCATAATTTTTCGCAAGATAATTCATATTGCCACGCAATTCGTTTATATTCATTCCACCTTTATAATTTTTTGCTTTATCAAGATATTTAATGGCATTATCGTATTCATTATTTCGGTAATGTACTAAAGCTATGTGATAATTGATTTCATCTTTATCATGTTGGTTTTTCATAGCTACATTAAAATCGTTCAAAGCGTCATTAAATTTGCCATCTTCCATATAAGCAAGACCGCGATAAAAATATAGTTCTCCATCTTTAGGCGCTAATTTTATTCCTTTGGAGTAGTAATTAATAGCTTCAAGATAATTATGTTGTTCTAATGCTATAGTTGCACGTAATTTATAAGCGTCAGAAGATTCAGGATTTAGTGAAATTGCAGTATCTAAATCAGCTTGTGCTTGAGTAAATTCTTTTAATCTATAAAGCAGTTCGCCACGTGCTATGTAAGCAGAGAAGTTTTTAGAGTCAAGAGTAATTGACTTGGTAAAGTCTGCTAAAGCTTCTTGTCTAGCGTTATTTTCTACATATAAAATGCCACGATTGTAATAAAAATTAGAATTGTTCGGTTCGAACTCTATAAGTTTATCCAAATCTTTAACAGCTAAATCATATTGCTTTTGCAATCTATATGATTCTGCACGACTTCTGTAGGCATCTAAAAACTGAATATCTATTTTTATAGCTTCACTGAAATCCTTTATAGCTAAATCATAATTACCGAGCATATATTGAGAATTGCCACGTAAATTATAAGCTTCTGCAATCTTGTCATTCTTTTGAATAAGTGCATCCATAGCTTTTATTACAGCATTGAAATTATTAGCATTATAAAAAGAAACACCTTGATTAAAAAGGTCTACTTCTTCTTTAGTGTTTAATGTGATACTACCTTTTGCATTAGTATCTAAAGCAAAAAGAAAAGATACGGATAAAAACAACAAAAATAAATATCGTAATTTCATAATTATATAATTCTTCTCAAATGTTAAAACAAATTAAAATACTACTTGATACTTGCAATTTCTATACCAAATCATTCCACAAATATACAAAAAAAATATAATATCTAAAGCATTAATGAATATTTTTATAAAAACATTTACATTTTGTGTGTTTTTTCGTATTTATACAGTATAGTTAGTAATATTATAGTATATTATCTTACATTCATTATTTTTAGAAGACCATGAAATTAAATAAATTAACAGTTAAATCGAAAGAAGCTATTCAAAATGCTCAAGCTATAGCTGATAGCAATAATAACCAATATATTGAGCCTGTGCATATTTTTGCTGCAATGTTGCAAGATCCGCAAGGTATTACAAGTAAAATTTTGAGTAAAATTACAGGTAATCTAAACATAATAAAAATCAAGACAGCGGAGCTCTTAGACCGATTGCCAAAAACTACGGGAAGCAATTTAGAGAAATATGCTTCTTCTGAAGTAAATGAATTGTATGCAAAAGCTAAATCAGAAGCAAAGGAATTAAGAGATGAGTACATTAGTTTAGAGCATTTTTTGCTTGCATTTACTCAAATATCTGGTGATGTTTCGCAACTTTTACGTGCAAACTCTTGTTCACGTGAAGATATTTTAAAAGTTCTGCAAGAGATTCGCGGTAATCAGCGGATAACAGATGAAAATCCGGAGGATAAGTATCAATCTTTATTGCGTTATGGTCGCAACTTAAATGACTTAGTAAATGCGGGGAAGTTAGATCCTGTAATAGGACGAGATGACGAAATAAGGCGAGTAATGCAAGTGCTTTCAAGACGAACAAAAAATAATCCCGTTCTTATAGGTGATCCGGGGGTTGGAAAAACGGCTATCGTTGAAGGTATAGCGCAGCGTATCGTAAATGGAGATGTGCCTGAAGGTTTGAAAACTAAGCAAATCATTGCTTTAGACTTAGCTTCTCTTGTAGCCGGCGCTAGTTATCGCGGTCAATTTGAAGACAGATTAAAAGCAGTAATTAAAGATGTAACAGATGCAGACGGCGAAATAATTTTATTTATCGATGAAATGCACACTCTTATTGGTGCGGGTGCAGTTTCAGGCTCAATGGATGCTGCAAATATATTGAAACCTGCTTTAGCACGTGGCGAGCTCCATTGCATAGGCGCGACAACTTTAGATGAATATCAAAAATATATAGAAAAAGATGCAGCTTTAGAAAGACGTTTCCAAAAAGTTATGATTAATGAACCGAGCGTTGAAGATACAATATCTATTTTGAGAGGTTTGAAAAATAAGTATGAAGTTCATCACGGCGTTAGAATAAAAGATTCTGCTATTATAGCGGCGGCGGAGCTCTCTGACAGATATATATCAGATAGATTTTTGCCTGATAAAGCTATAGATTTAATTGATGAAGCCGCAAGTTTTTTGCGTTTAGAAATCGATAGTGTTCCTGAAGAAATTGATTCTATTCAACGAAAAATAACGCAATTGGAAATAGAAAGAGAAGCATTGCTTCGCGAACAGAACAACGAAGATATAGAATTTATAAATAGTTAAATAATATTTTTAAAAAAGGTGAGAACATGTTGAAAATTACTTATATTGCACATTCTGCATTTATATTAGACGACGGAAAATACAAAGTCGCACTTGATCCTTTTATAACAGGAAATCCGAACGCAACAATAAAATTAGAAGATGTTAAACCTGATTTTATTTTTGTATCTCATGGACATGGTGATCATATTGGCGATACTATTGAATTAGCTAAGGCTAATGACAGTACAGTTATAACTATTGCAGATCTGGCATATTATCTTAATAAAAAGGGAATAAAAACGCACGATATGAACATAGGTGGTGAATATGAATTTCCTTTCGGAACGTTAAAAATGACAATGGCACAGCATTCTGCTGGCTCTTTAGAAGGCGAAAGTATGGGAAATTCAACTGGCGCTATTATTTCGATGGGCGGACGTAAAGTATATTTTGCAGGTGATACAGGACTTTTTGTAGATATGAAATTCATAGGAGAAATATCTAAACCAGATGTTTTGATGTTGCCGATAGGTGGAAATTATACTATGGGAATTGATGATGCTGTTAAAGCGGTAGAACTCATAAATACGGCTGATATTGTAATTCCTATGCACTTTAATACTTTTCCAGTTATAAAAACAGATGTAGAAAAGTTCAAAAACAAGATAGCTGATATAGGAAAGAAAGCAATTGTATTAGGATATGGCGAAACAATAAGCTTGTAGTTTATCTTTAAAAACTCTAATTATAGCAAATTATAGTAAAAAACAACAAATATTTTTTTCTTTTTTTGAAAAATCTATTGTAATTATTTGTATATTTGTTAAAAAAGAGTTATTTTGCAGTATATTTGTATTAACAAACTTTATTATTTTATAAACTAATATGGAGTATATCTCGATGAAATTAATGAAAAAATTGTTTTCGGTTATCGCGGGACTTGCGGTAACATTAACAGCAGCAAATATGAATGCTGCAATTAAGCCGTTAGGTGGTATAGAATTACCTGTTGAAAAAATTAAAGCAACAAGTGTTGTAGAAACAGCAACACCTATAATGAATGCTATAAGCGTGGACAAAGTTGATGGCAGTACATTAGCTGAAGCAGGCGTTACTTTAAAGTATATAGGTAATCATTTCGGTGGTCAATGGTACCAAACTAATTGTACAAATCAAACCCCTATATCTTACGACCCCTATACAAACACATTATTTCTCTTTTCTAATGTTCGTAGTGGATCGGACGCAGAAGGCAACCCACTTGAAGGCGGACAAATTAGAAAGTATGGTAACTTAGCATATTCGCAAGATATGGGTGAAACTTGGAACGAATTTAATGTGTACGATTATACGGAAGTATCAGATTACCAAGTAGCAATAACCACAGAGCGTTTCTATTCTTCAGTAGCTGTTGTAAATCCTAAAAAATCAACTAACTTTGAAGATATTAAAATTGCTTATCGTAGTTGGTTAAGAAAAAATGATAATATAGGATTTCAACCTGAATATAAATTAAGTATATTCGGTTTTTTGTCAGGTGCAGATATACTTAACGAGAAAAAAGCGATAGAAGTTGAAGTTGAAGGACCGTGGGAAACACCGGGACCAAGATTCAGCACTGGCATCATATCTAATGCTGCTACTTTTGATGATAAAGGATATGTTTATTTTTCAGGAAGAGCATGGGGAGCAGAAAATACAACATATATGACACAACATTCTATGGTAGGAATAGATATGACAGACGATTTAGGAGATGATGCAGCTACTTTGGTTTCTGAAAAAGGGTTCGGTAGATGTTTAACTGAAATTAACCAATATATAGGTGGTATGCAACCAGGTACGGCTAGTACATATCTTGCTATGACTGGTATGGATGTTGATCCTGAAGGAAATATATATTTATTTACTTTAGATCCGGATAAAACAGCTTTTGATACTGGTGAAACAGATAATGAAAAATATCATAGATATCCAAGAATATTCAAGTCCACTCCTGACGGTAGAAACTTCAAATTGATTGATTCAATTCCAACAGAAGTAGTAAATGATTATTTAACAAGTATTTTTGCTGACTTGGAAGGAGGATTCGGTTTTCAATCTGTTTTTGATATGACTGATCACTTTGTAGCGACTGGTGTTGATCAATATTCTATAATGTTAGTTCTACGATATATTGTAAAAGATGAAGAAGGTCAAAATAGATTAATCAAACAACTTACTGAATTCGAGAAAAAAGATGGCAAATGGAATATCAGAAAAATTGACTTGGTAGATCCAGGTTATGCTGGATATGTAGATGAAGCAGGTGAAAGATATATAGCAGCACCTTTAGAATTGTATATAGCTGAACATGAAGGAGCACATCGTCTTTTTGCGACAACAAACGGAACTAATCAAACACCAAATTTTGAAGTTCAAGTTGCAAAAACTAAAGACGGAAAACATTTAGTTGTTAAATATATCAATGTTTTTGAAACTCCACTGAACCCTGAAACGAATATGATGGCGGTATTGCCTGACTCTTTATATTTGTATTGGCAATGGAATGGATATAATGACAACGGTGAGCCTATTTCAGAAATACGTAAAGTAAAAATAAAAGAATTTCCTTATGCTCAAACATATTTGTCATATCGTAAAATTGATGGTGGCGAATGGAGCAAACCTGTAAAAGCTATAAACAGTGACACCATAAGTACTCGTTATACAATGATACCACGTGTAGTTGCTAATATTAACGAAATTCCTATAGCTTTCTGTATTACATTGAAACGTCCAAATGCAACTGATCCATTCAATAATTTCCATAAATCTTTGCCAAGTGTATTAGCAAATAATGTATTGAATAACTATAACTATGGAATGTATATGTTTGCAGATGCAACAAAAAAATCTACAGCTTATAACGGCGGTATTTCTATTGATGAAACAAAAGTGGATAATTTAACATTTGCATTAGGCGAAGCTTATCCAAATCCTGCAAATGCTAAGATTAACTTTGAATTTAGTTTAGTTAGTCCAAGCCATGCTAACTTAACAATTTATAATGCATTAGGTCAAGCAGTTGCGGAAGTTGTAAATCAATATTTAGATGCTAACCACTATGTAGTAGATTTTGAAACTGCTAATTTACCTATTGGAACATACTATTATGTTCTTAAAGCAGGTGAAAGATCAGAAACAAAAATGTTTAATATCGGAAGATAAAAAACATAAAACACACTTTTTACAAGGCAAGAAAGTTATTCTTTCTTGCCTATTTTTATTTTAAATATCGTCGTCTAAACTATGGTTTATACCCTTTAGAATAGTATTTTTATCCAAAGATTTGTAATTTTCATTTTAATTTTGTAAGTTTGAATAAAAATATAAGTTAATATGTCATTACCTAAAATAGTACTAGTAAAAGAAAGTTTTGAGTATTTACGCAAGTTGCTCAAATCTAGCAGTTATTCATGTCCCCACGAATAAAAATGTTAATAGAACTAAAGAAACATGAGGATACTGGCATCTCAAAACGTGATTTAGCCGATCTTGTTGGCGTAAGCCATAAATAGCATCCAAACATGGCGAACATAATATCTATCAGGAGGAATAAAGTTGCTTCTTTCACATAAAAGAACAGGATATAAACCCTCACTAATTACAGCCAAAGAAAGAGAGAAAATAGAAGAACTATTGAAAAATCCTTCAAATGGTTTTAGAGGTTATACGGAACTACATGCATGGATAAAAAAAAGAACTAAACAAAAATATAAATTATAATACACTTTATAAGTATTGTGTTAGAGAGTTTGGCTCGGGAATCAAAGTAGCTAGAAAAAGTCATATCAAAAAAAATATGGAAGCAGTAGAGGCTCTAAAAAAAAACTTCAGTCAAATCTGTACCGAAGCAATCAAAACTAAGGAAAACAGATATAAAAGTGTAAATCTTTACTTTTAAGTTGAAAGCCGATTTGGGCTTTTTACTAGAAACGGCAAAGCACTAACAGTTAAAGGAATAAAGCCTATTTGTCCATTTCACCAGGTTTTTTATATCACTTCATCTGTTTGGTGCTTTTTCTCCAATAAATGGAGATAGTTTTCTTCTTGAAATGCCTGTTTGCAATAGCGATGTATTTCAGATTTTCTTAGACGAATTTTCTCTTCGTAATACTACCGAACTTAAAATAATGTTTCTGACAATGGTGCCTTTCATAAAGCACAAAAATTGATAATTCCAGACAATATAATTCTTATTTTTCTACCTCCTTATTCTCCAGAGTTAAATTCTGCTGAGAAGATCTGGGCTAAATTTAAATGAGATTTTACTAATAAACTATTTTTGACTTTAGACACATTAAAAGAATTTTTATCTAAAATTACTTCTCAACTCTCAAACAACGAAGTTATATCTATTTGCTCGTATGAATATATTTTTTGGGCAATTGTTGAACCAAGATATAATTCAAAGTGGTATTATGCTATTGCTAACAAATTATTTCCACCTTTAACTATTTTTATCATTTGCTTTCGTAACAATATATTTTTTGTCATACTTAGATTTTCATCTTCGTGAAAAATTTCGTTAGCAGCATTTTTAGCTTCGCTTAAAATTTCAATATCCTGCACAATATCAGCATATTTAAATTCTGGCAATCCAGATTGTTTTGTTCCCATAATATCGCCCGGTCCGCGTAGCTGCACATCAACTTCCGCAATTTTAAATCCGTCGTTTGTAGTTTGCATAGTTTTTAATCTTACAATTGCAGCATTTTTTTCATCTTCGGCATTTTTATTTTTTGCAAATTGGAATTGGAAATTATTTTTTGTCATAAGAAAACAGTAAGATTGTAGCGATCCTCTTCCGACACGTCCCCGTAATTGGTGCAATTGCGATAAGCCAAATCTTTCAGCATTCTCTACCATCATAATAGTAGCATTCGGAACATCAATTCCGACTTCAACAACTGTTGTAGCTACAAGAATTTGAAATTCCTTGTTAAGAAACTTTGTCATCACTTCTTCCTTTTCATACCAGAACATTTGACCATGCAACAATCCGCATTCAATATGTGGAAAAACTTCATTTTTAATAATTTCATAATGTTCTACAGCTGATTTTAGTTCTTCTAATTTTTCTGATTTTTCAACAAGCGGAAATACAATGTAAGCTTGTCTTCCTTCTTTAATTTCTTTGTTAATGAAACGAAATAGCTCTTGCCTTTGATTTTCAAAAGTAACTTTAGTTATTATAGGTAAACGGTTTTTGGGCATAGTTTTTATAACAGAAACATCAAGATCACCATAAACAGTCATAGTAAGAGTTCTTGGAATAGGAGTAGCTGTCATATATAATATATGCGGTGCAGTTTTACTATCTTTCATCGATTCTTTTGCTAACTTTATCAATTCAGCTCTTTGCATAACACCAAAGCGATGTTGTTCGTCAATAACAATTAGTCCGAGATTGTTATACATCACATCAGATTGGAACATAGCGTGTGTTCCGATGATTATATTTGCTTTCCCCGAAGTAATCTGCTCTATAATTTCTGCTTTCATTTTTTTCTTTAAGCCGCCAACAAGCTGCACAACTTCTATATCAAGTCCTTCCAACATTTTTTTTACAGTATGGAAATGTTGTTCTGCAAGTATTTCGGTAGGCGCCATCATAGCTACTTGAAAACCTTCGTCTATTATCATCAGCATAGTAAGAATAGCTACAATAGTTTTTCCTGAACCGACATCACCTTGCAACAATCTATTCATAGCTTTGCCCGAAGCAAAATCTTTAGCAAATTCGCGTAACACTTTTTTTTGGTCGGAGCTTAAAAAAAAAGGTAATTTATCGTAAAGAGCTCTAGCTAGTTTACTTTTTTTCGTTATCAAAATACCTTCTTCTTGTTCAACGATTTTTTTCCGTTGCAATCTTATATTCATTTGATAATAAAGAAGCTCTTCAAATTTTATGCGGTTCATTGCTTTTTGTGCTATTTCCTGCGAAGGTGGTGTATGTAGAATTTGTATTGTTTGTTTTAAGTTCGGAAATTTATATTTTTCTAAAATATATTCGGGCAGCGTTTCTTTTATTTCATTTATATATATAGCACTTGCTTCTGCAATAATGTTTCTTAAAATGCGATTTGTTAATTTTGCTTTTCGCATATTTTCCGTAATTTTATATTTAGGAATTAAACCGCCCTGCATATAAAAATTTATATCTTCCGCATCTATAATTTCAATTTCGGGATGAGCAAAAGAAACTTTTCCTCTAAGGATATTAGGTCTCCCGCTTACAGATAGTATTTGCCCGACCTTATATTTTTTTTCATAGTTTTCTGCAAAGTGAAAAAAAACTATTTCAAAAAACTGTCCTTTCATATCTTTGACGCTCAAAGTAAGCATTTTTTTTCTGTAGCGTAATTCTCTCAAATTAGAGTTTACAATTTGTCCTATGATAATAACTTCGCGAGTTAAAGAAAAGTCAAGTAGATTGTTTTCTGTTTCAAAGATATTTTGCTTGTATATTATTTCATCAACTGAGCCTGCAGAATTTCGGTCTATGTATCCTTTTGGAAAATAAGTAATTAGTTCTTGGATAGATGTAATTCCGTCAGCTACTAAAGCGTTTGTATATCTTTTGCAAATTTGTTTTAATCGCAAAAAATCAGGATCGTTTTCTTGTAATTTTTTTTCTGCCATTTTAATTAACTTTTATTTTCTGTTTCGCTTAAATTAATTTAAACGGAAATATTAAATAAAAACGTGTAACTTTTCCTATTTCTAATGCTGGTGCGGGAAATTTCAAAAGATTTAGAGACTGTTTGAACCAATTCCAAGTATTTGAGCCGTCAGGTAAAAGCTTAACCATATTATAATCAAGTGAAATAATGAGACGCGGGCTTCCCCAATTTCCGGGTTCCAAGCTTATACATTCGGAACATGCTTCAACACCTCTTCCTGCGGGCGAGTTTTGGTCTAATATATTTCGCACTGCATAGCCTATGCTTAACTCTAACCAATCGGGGTAATATTTTTTCCATTTTTCAGGTAATAGATTATGAACGTTTATAGACATAAAAAAGACTTGTGAGGCGTAGTCATCCATAAATATTTCATGTGGAATACGCGATTTATTTCCTGTCCATTCAGCAGGAAAATACATAAATTTCGGAGTAAAATTTTGTAATACAGGAAAATAATTTTGTGCTGCAAAAAAAACACTACCTAATACGTCAGCATACCAATCCGACGGACTGAAACCCCAATTTTTTCCGTAACCATCTAAAATTTCAATATAAGTTGAATAAGCTAGTCCTAAACCTGCACCTAAATTATTAGAAGCTTCCCACCCAAACCCTGAAGAAACAAGAGCTTCACGGAAAAAATAAGAAGCAGTATGAGCTCCATAAAAATGTCCCGCTTTATCGATGTAAATATCATAGCGCGCATCTTCAGCAATTGTAAATTCTGCATGTTCTTTCCAAATCGTATTCATTTGCAACTCATGTTGTAAAACAAAAAGACCTGCTAAAGCTCCCGTAAATATCGCTAAATTCAAAGGCTTAATCTTTGTTTCAACTAACGGAGTGCCGCCCATTATGATATATCGTTGCGTATCTCCATATAAAAAATTTTCAAGCGGAATATAGCGTGAAGAATCGCTATTTTCTATAGTGGTAATTGCAGCAACAGTAGTATCAGTATCAAGTTTGTTTTCCTCTGCCAAAATGCTATTAAAACTGCTAAAAACAACAAAATAAGCAATTAAAAATATCATTTTTCCCATGAAATGTGTCATTGTTTGATTTTTGGTATAAAAATTGAGAGAAATTATTCGTATATTCTTTGTATATTCTATAGTTACAAAAGTACAAAAAAATATGAATAATAATGGCGAAAAATTAAAAAAAATGCGAAAAAAGTGTGGTTTATCTATTCAAGAAGTAGAAAAAGCCACAAACATAAGAGAACATATTATAGAAGCTTTGGAAAAGAATGAGGAAATTTCTTTGCCAAAGCCTTATATTGTCTCTTTTGTAAAGTCATTAAACGAATTTTACGAAAAAAAACTTAGCTCTTCAGATAAAAAAACAACAGAAGAAGCTGAAGTATCGCCTATAATTTATGATGATCAAGAAAATGTTTTTAAAGTAAAAGAAGAATACGCTAAAAACCGCATTTTTATTAATGACATTGACGAAAATGATAGAGAAGAAGATAATAACATTGAGAAAAACGAAGGATTTGAAATTATAGAAACTAAAGATATAGAACAAGAACAAGAAACGACAACAATAACAACAAAAAATAATATTAACAACAAAAAACATAAAGAGAGCAAAAGTAACGAAGAAAAAGAAAAAGTAACTGTTGCACCTGTAATTTCTGTAGATGAAAAGCCACAACAAAAAAAGAAAAAACAAATACGCTATAAGTCTATTAATTCAAAAAAATCAATATACATAGTTTATTCTGTACTCGGATTGTTTTTGTTAAGTATTATATATTTCATTTTCTTCTACGGTTCGAAAGATGTTGAAACTTTATCAACGGAACTTGATGACAAGAACGCACAACATGATAAAAAAACAAACAAAAAAAACACTTTACTTTTACAGTTTACTCAAGACAGTATAAGTTTTACTGCCATAGCAAAAGATTCTGCTTGGATAAAGCTTGATATTGACGGTAAAAAAGTTGATGAACTTATTATGGCAAAAGGCGACAGACAGCGTTGGGCAGCACAGGATTATTTCGTACTCAGCACTTCAAATGTCGGAAGTATAGATTTTTATAAAAACGATTCGCTTTTACCTCTACTCGGTGCGGCTGGCAGCATGGTAAAAAATATAAAAATTGCAAAAGACGGACTAGCTAATGTAAGACCGCTAGAAAGCCACACTCAAACAGTTCCTATGGATAAAATAGATACTAACTATATGAACTTAGCACCTTCAACTGCAGCTAACAAAGATACTACAAAAAAGAAAGTATATAGAAGAAAAAAAGTTGAAAAAGAAGAGAAAACAATTCCTATATTAGATTTTTCAGCACCACCAACAACAAAGCCAAATATCCTTGACAAACCTGAAAAAGAAAAAGAAAAAAAATAGTTATTGTTTGTTGTTTTTCTGAAAAAACTTCTGTTTCTTTTGTATATTTGTATTTATGATCTATACTCGTGAATTATATCAAAAATTTGTAGAAAAAGAAAAACTTGATAAAATAAATAGCACTAAAAAAAGAAGAAAGAGAATATCGTCTTTTATCCGCTATATTACTTTTGCTTTTTTAGGGAAAAAATGGAAATGGGAGCCTGCCACCCTAAAAATAAAAGCAGAAAATATCAAAAACATTCTTATTTTAAGATATGACGCTATCGGCGATTATATCGTTACCACAAGTGCTATAAGATGGCTTAAAGACGCTTGTCCACACGCTAATATCGATATTGTATGTTCGGAACGAAATAAATCTTTGGCAGAAATAGATCCAAATGTTAATAATATCTATATACTTCCTTATAAAAAAAAGTTCTGGCGAAGCTTAATAAAAATAAAGAAACAAATAGGCAATAAGAAATATGATTTAACCTTAGCTTTAGTTTATACAAAAATGACTGCTTGTGCTATTTTATCAAGATGCTTTGCAAGTGATTCCGAAAAAATAACAATTTTACACACTGAACGACCGCATATTTACGGACTTGTTTTCAATAGACAAGAACCTTCTTTTTATCCCGGGAAATCTTGGGCAGAACGCTTTGTTTTGATGATGAAAAATAATATCACTTCTAATATTCCTATAGACGAAAAAGAAGAAAAAGCTTATATTTGCGTAAGCAAAAAGTCTCTAGAAAATATTAGTAATCTTTTAGAAAAACATGATTTAAGTTATGATTTACGAGGTAAAAAAAATGTGTTTTCAAAAGATGATGTATCTAATTTCCACAGAATAGGCAAGCAAAGATATTTTATAATTAATATATCAGCATATTCACCTAACAGAATGTGGGGAACAAACGATTGCTCTAACTTCATTATAAATTGTTTAAAGCAATATCCTAACACATTATTTTTTGTAAGTGGCGGTCCACAATTTATCAAAGAAACAGAAGAAATTATAAGAACTGTTAATCATAAAAATTGTATTGCTCTTAATTTACCTCTTTTAGATTACATAGCTTTTGTCGGCTGTGCTGATTTGATAATTACACCTGACACAAGTATAGCTCATATAGGTGCAGCATTTGAAGTTCCACTTGTTATTCTTTATGCTGAAGAAGTTAAAATAATAGACTGGTTCCCGCAATCCGAACGTTTTTTGCCTTTACTAAGTTCTGATAAGGAAAAGCTTGTCATTAAAACGGAAAAAATTATAGAAGCAGTAGAAATGATTTTATCCGATTCGCCTATAGAAGTATGTAATAAAATTGATAGTTAATACCACACCTCTCCTGCTACGCAAAAATGAGGGCAGAACACCCTCATCTACAACTCTCAAGAGGAGAATTTATTCAAAATGGTATAGCTAGTTATTTTATTTGTAAGTATTATAATTTTAAGCAAATAATTTTAATACTTTATATAAAGCTTTGTTTAATACATCTATTTCTTCTTCGGTATTATAGAAAGCAAAAGAAGCGCGCGTTGTTGCATCTATACTAAATCTTCGCATTATAGGTTCTGAACAATGATGACCTGTTCGCACAGCAACACCTTCCATGTCAAGCATTGTTCCTATATCATGAGGATGTATGCTATTTAGAATAAAAGAAATTACACTTGCTTTTTCTTTTGCAGTACCAACTATTTTTAGTTGTTTTATTTTCTTTAGGCTTTCTGTTGCATACTCTAACAGATGTTTTTCATACTCATAAATTTCATCAAGTCCTATATCTTGTATATAATTAATTGCCTTGCCGATACCTATAGCGCCAGCTATATCAGGTGTTCCTGCTTCAAATTTATAAGGCAAATCATTGAAAATAGTTTTCGTGAAAGCTACGCTAAGAATCATATCGCCTCCTGTTTGATAGGGTGGCATACTATCTAATAATGATTTTTTAGCGTACATAAAACCAATACCTGTCGGTGCATATAGCTTATGCCCAGAAGCTACAAGAAAATCGCAATCAAGTTCTTGAACATCTATTTTTAAATGCTGTACAGATTGAGCAGCATCAATAATTATTGGAATATTATGCTTATGAACTATATCAATAATTTGTTTTATGGGGTTTATCGTTCCTAAAGAATTAGAAATATGCGTTATAGATACGATTTTTGTTCTGTCTGAAATAAGTTTAACTAGCTCTTCTAATTTAACATCTCCGTTGTTATCTATAGGTACTACAACAAGTTTAGCTTTTTTTCGGCTACAAAGGATTTGCCAAGGCACTATGTTTGCATGATGTTCAAGATGAGAGATAAGGACTTCATCGCCTTCTTTAACTCTCATATCTCCGAAAGTTGCTGCAATTAAGTTAATAGATTCCGTAGCACCACGAGTAAAAATCACTTCTTCAAAAGATTTAGCATTGATAAATTTTTGCACAATGCCCCGGGCTTCTTCATACTTAGCAGTAGCTCTTTGACTTAAAAAATGTACACCACGATGTATGTTACTATTATAATTAGCATAGAAATTTGATACTTCGTCAATAACACATTTAGGTTTTTGAGTTGTTGCAGCATTATCAAGATAAACAAATGGCTTGCCGTATATTTTTGTTTTTAAAATAGGGAAATCGTTTCTTATTTCTTTTATTTGCTGAGGACTTAACATTATTTTTCACCAAAAGATTAATTAAAAATTTGCTTTATCTTCTTACTTTGAATAAACCAAAGTAGGTTCTGCTTTCTTTTCTACAACTTCTTCTGTAATAATACATTTTTTCAAGTTCTTTTCATCAGGTGCCTTATACATAACGGGCAACATTATTTCTTCTACTATTGAACGTAAAGCACGAGCTCCTGTTTTGCGTTCTTTTGCAAGTTCAACTATTTTTTTGATAGCTTTATCTTCAAAAACTAGTTCTATTTTCTCTAATTTCATTAGATATTGAAATTGTTTCAAGAGTGCATTTTTAGGTTTAGTTAAAATCGAAACCATAGCTTCTTCGCTTAGATCTTCAAGAGGAGCAATCATTGGCAAACGTCCTGTAAGTTCAGGAATAAAGCCAAATTGTACTAAATCGTCCGGAGTAGTATTTTTGAAAAGTTCCGTTGTTTCTTCTATATTTTCCGTTTCTTTCGCCGTAAATCCTATAAGTGAATCTGTTCTTATCCGCTTAGCTATAATTTTTTCTAAACCGTCAAAAGCACCGCCACATATAAAAAGTATATTTTTCGTATCAAGATAAAGCAGCTGTTGCTCAGGATGTTTTCTACCGCCTTTAGGTGGAATACCTGCACGCGTACCTTCTAAAATCTTAAGAAAAGCTTGTTGAACACCTTCACCCGAAACATCACGTGTTATGCTTTGAGAATCACCTTTCCGACCTATTTTATCTATCTCATCAATATAAATTATGCCTCTTTCCGCAGCACTCACATCGTAATTAGCATTTTGCACCAAAGCTAAAAGTACTGTCTCTACGTCATCGCCAACATAACCCGCTTCTGTTATTGTCGTCGCATCTGCTATAGCAAAAGGGACTTTAAGAACTCTTGCTAAAGTTTTTGCAAGTAAAGTTTTTCCTGTTCCAGTCGGACCTATCAAAAGAATATTGCTCTTTTCTAACTCAACACCGCCATTATCTAGATGATTTATTCGCTTATAATGATTATAAACCGCAACAGATAGAATACGCTTAGCATAATCTTGACCTATCACATATTCATCTAAAGATTTTTTTAACTCACTTGGCTTAGGTAACTTATCAGTAAGCTTAAAGTTATTATTACTTGTCTGCTTATTATTAGCTTGCTCACTTACTATTTCACTGCCACGAATTAAGCAAGTATCACAAATAAATATACCCTTTTTAAAACTTTCAAAGAATAGATTTACTTTTTCTAACGGCGTTTTGCAAAAAGCGCAACTAGGTCCTTCTTCTTTACTCTTCATCTATATATAAAATAAAAAACAATTAACAATTATTAAAAGAAAACAAAAATACAGAATTTCATACTTAAAAACAAATATTTTTAATACATGATCATTACAATAATAATCCAAAGTAAATTATAAATATATTAGTCTGTATGTAGCAAAAAATTACAATTCAGACAAAAAAGGGGCATATTCAATACGCCCCAACAATAAGATTTTTATTTTATTTGCAAATAATATTATAAATCTTCTTCTTTAGCACGACGTGTGTCCCAAACGAAATAACATATTAAAATAATAAATGCAATTATAGCTACCTTTTGTCCTGTTATCGGATCACTAGCAAATACACCTGTATTTAAATCTATATCAAAGAATAGAAGTAAAGCACCTATGACTCCAAAAATTGCAGCACCAGCTATCATTCCTGATGCTATTAGTGTTCCACGTGCAGTTCTTGCTGCCGATAATTTTTTACTTTGTTTTTTAGTCTCTTTGCTCATATAGTAATTCAACAAGCCACCAACTATAAGCGGAGTATTAAGTTCAAGTGGAATAAACATTCCTAAAGCAAAAGGTAAAGGCGGAATACCAATAAGCATCAAAAGTAAGGAAATTAAAGCACCTACAACGTAAAGAATCCAATAAACTTTAGCACCGGGCAACATAAGTGGCTCTATCACAGCAGCCATAGCGTTAGCTTGAGGTGCTACGAGTGGATTAGGTGTTTCAGGAGTTAGAACATAGCCATAAGCTTGTCCAAGAATATATATCACTACGCCTACTGTTGCCGCTGAAACTAATGTTCCAAGAAACTTCCACTGCTGTTGTTTAACAGGTGTAGTACCTAACCAATAACCTACTTTCAAATCCGTAATAAAACCACCTGCCATAGAAAGTGCAGTACAAACTATACCGCCAATAATTAAAGCGCTTGTCATTCCAGCCGGACCGCTTAAGCCAACGGCAACTAAAATGAAAGAAGATAATATCAAAGTCATCAGTGTCATACCAGACACAGGATTAGAACCTACTATAGCTATAGCATTAGCTGCAACTGTTGTAAATAAAAAAGCAATAACTACTAAAGTAACTAGCGCTACTATAGCCTGAAATGGAGTAATATTCACTCCAAATAATAAAAATACAAAAATAGCGCCGATTGTTAGTATAGTTAACAAGAAAATAGTACTCATTTTCAAATCTCTATCAGTACGTGGAACGGCAGGTTCTTCAGTTTTTTCTGATTTCTTGCCTCCTAAACCTGCTACCGCTAGCTTAAAAGCCGAACCTATTACTGACGAAGATTTTGCTATTCCTATCATACCAGCCATAGCTATCGCTCCTATACCTATCGGACGCACATACACTCTAAATATATCCTCTGGCGAAAGTGCTGCAAAAGGATTAACTACACCAGCTCCTAATAAATGAACAGCTATATCGCCTATCTCATTTATAAGAGGTATGAAAACAAACCAAGAAAGCATAGAACCGACACAAATTATAGTAGCATACTTCAAACCTATCAAATAACCGAACGAAAAAACTAAAGGCGATACACTCATCTTGAAAACAAGCTTCGTTTTTTCCGCTAATGTAGCACCTATGGAAATTACACGAGTAGAAAAAGTATCCGCAAAAAGACGTAAAGTGGAAAATAAGAACTCAAATAAACCACCAATTAAGCCACTAGTTATAAGTATTTTAGCTTGCGAACCACCCTTTTCACCCGTGATTAATATCTCAGTAGTAGCAGTCGCCTCAGGAAAAGGAAACTTGCCATGCATATCCTTTACAAAATATTTACGGAAAGGAATTAAAAAAAGTATTCCTAAAAAGCCACCAAATAACGAGGAAAAAAAGATTTGGAAAAACTTAACCTCTATTTCCGGATATTTAGCTTGCAAAATATAAAGAGCTGGTATAGTAAACACTGCACCCGCTACTATTACACCTGAGCTAGCTCCTATAGACTGTATGATAACATTTTGAGACAAAGCATGTCGCTTCTTCAATGCTGCCGAAGCACCTACAGCTATAATAGAAATAGGTATTGCTGCTTCAAATACTTGACCTATTTTTAGACCCGAATAGGCAGCAGCAGCAGAAAAAATTATCGCCATAAGTAACCCGAAACAAACTGACCAAGGCGTTACTTCAGCAAATTTAGAATCTGCCGGCATCACAGGATTATAAACTTCACCCGGACGAAGCTCACGATGAGCATTCTCAGGCAATTTTGCTTGAAAAGAATTATTGTTGTCCATAAAAAACCTTTATAAACTTTATAAAATTATTAATATGTCTTATGTAAAATTTCAATTTAATAAAAAAATATGAAACAATTGATACAAAAAAACAGTTTTTGCAGGAAAAATCACTAAAAAATTCTTGAATATAAAAAAAATTACCATAAATCCGTATATTTGCATATATGAAACGCTTAATTTTATACCAAATTAAATTATATATTAGTTCAATACGTTTAAAATTCCCCTTTGGCACGAAGGGGTGGCAGGCAAAGCCTGACGGGGTAGTCGTTTCGACAGGCTCAACGACCAGGAACCACACCACCCCCGCTTCGCGGGTACTCCTCTCAAGAGGAGAATTTAACAACTATATTTTGGATAAATTATTATTCAAAATAGCATTATTGCTGATTTTTACATTTATTAGTTCCCGTGCTTATTCTGAATTGCACGTAGATGTTGATTACTCTATTTTTCATTATTCAAATGATTCTAATGTAGTAGAGCTATATTATTCTTATCCTGAAAGTAGCTATACTATGGATTTTTCTGATGGCATATATCGTGGTTCGCTTTTGTTCAATTTTACAGTTCAAAAAGAAACCTCTACACTATTAGATTCTTCGTGGTCTGCTCCATATAGCTATGAGAAATTTACTGAAGATTCTCAAGTTTTTTATGGTTTATCTCGTTTCGTTTTGCCTTCAGGTAAATATAAATTCCGCTTTACTGTCGTTGATTCAAATTCTTCATCACGAGTTTTCCGTACCTCTGGCTCTTTTACTGCCCCTGTTTCACCTGACAGTTCTTTTTTTATTAGCGGCTTACAGTTAGCAAATAAAATAGCAGATTCTTCTGATTCGTCACCTCACCCTTTATTGTTTTATAAGAATGGCTATTATGTATATCCTAATCCACTTCGTGAGATTTCAAGTTCAACTCCAATTTTATATTTATACAGTGAGATTTTAGGAGCTTCTCGCTTTTCACCTTCAGGTGTTCATTTACGCTATTTAATTCACGATTCGCGTGAACATTTGCAGTATGAGCTCGAAAAAAGTTTGTCTTCAATAACGGACAACATTATAGATGCTGTTTCCATACCTTTAGATTCTTTAAGTAGCGGAGTATATTATATATCTTTACGTGTTTATAATTCCGCTCGTACAGATAGCACATCTTCACGCTTAAAGTTCTTTTTAATAAATCGCAATATTACTATATCAACTTCGCGATTTTACACAGAAGATGAAATGTTTGAGATGAGTGAATTTTCTACTTATGATGAAGCAAAGGCTTTAGATGAATATTCTAAATTTTCTATTATAGCTACTCCGTTAGAAAAGCGTTCTTGGGAGAAACTTAGTGATTTGAAAGCACGTCAGCGTTTTTTGTATCGTTTTTGGTTTGTTCGTAATCCAGATCAGAAAAATCCTTATAATATAGAGCTACATAAATTTCGTGATAGGGTCAAGCATTCTAATATTTACTTTAGCTATGGCGGAAAAACTAATGGTTGGAGTAGCGATCGTGGAAAGGTTTACATTCGTTATGGCGAGCCTGTAGAACGCAATCGTCATTCAGCGACTATGGAAAAACGTGCTTATGAAACTTGGCATTATACCGGTATAGATGGTGGCGGCGATTTCTATTTTGTTGATAGATATGGAATGGGTGATTATCGTCTTCTTCATTCTACAGCTAATGATTATATAAAGAATTACAATTGGGAATCAGAACTCATAAGATTTACGAACACAAATATGAACGGTTATTAGTTTTTTATGAAATCATTTTTTTCGCATTTATTAAAATACTTTTTCATATCTTCAGGTTTTGTTATATCGAAATTGCCTACAAGTATATATTCTTTTTTTGCACGTTTATTAGGAAGTTTGTTTTATTATTTGTGGGGAAGTCGTCGTTCTGAAGCAGAACATAATTTGCGTTTAGCTTTTCCAGACAAGTCATTTCATGAAATCCGTCATTTAGCAAAAGCATCATTTTGCAATCTAGCTATTACTTTTTTCGAGTTGTTTTCTATGCCATATTATAGTGTAATAAAGTTAAAGCGTAAAATAGTTTATGAAAACTTATCTTTAGTATCTGAAGTTTATAGTCGTGGGCGTGGAATTATATTTTTATCAGGTCATTTTGGGAATTGGGAGCTCTTAGCTTATTCGGTCGGTATTTTTACTAATTTGCCTGTTACTATAATAGTTAAGCCACAGCGTAATACTTATATAGATTCTGTTATAAATTATTTTCGCACATCAGCGGGTAATCGCATAGTTTCTATGTATTCGGCGGCACGGACAATAGTTTCTACTCTTAGCAGTGGTGGAGTTATAGCGATGTTAGCAGACCAAGCAGCGACACAAGACAAAGATTTTTTTGTAGATTTTTTTTCGCGTCCAGCTTCTACTCATAAAGCAGTAGCTAATATAGCATTACGCTTTAACACGCCTATTATTATGGGCTTTTCAGTTCGTCAATCTGATGGTAGCTACAAGGTAAAGTTAGAAGAATTAGATCATTCAGATTTGGCAAATAACTACAAAGATTCTTTTGTCTTAACACAACGTCATGTAAAAAAATTAGAAGAAACTATAAGAGCTCATCCTGATCATTGGAGTTGGATGCATCGCCGTTGGAAGCATACGCCGCCGTCGTCTCATTCTTCTTAGTTTTATTCATAAAAAAAAGGCTGTATTTTTTTAAGATATAGCCTTTTTTATTTTTACATCGTTTATATATAATTTTAATACTCGCCGTAGTATTTGCTACGTTTATCTACTATTTTTGAATCTTCTTTGAACTTAGAAAACCATACGTCGAACAAGTTCTTTGAATATTGTTCTTTTGTCATATCTTTTGCATCTTTAGCTTGTTCTTCAGTTAATATATTTCTGTCTTTCAGTTCTACGATAAAATAACCTGTTTCGCCTCTAATAGGTTTATTTATTTTTCCTACCTCTAAGTTATTAAATATTAAAGTAGTTGCAACAAAATCTTGCGGAGCTCCTTCAATAGTTCCGTTATTATTTATAACAGCGGAGTTTATTTTCAATCCTTGAAGTAGATTAGTATCTATATTATCCAAATTATCCAACGAATTATTATTTTTTAGCATATCAAACATATTGTCCGCCTTTACTTTTAGCATATCAATTCTTTTAATATTTGTAACTTTTGCAACAATTTGTTCTCTTACTTTTTCTATAGGTGCTAAACCCGGTTTTGTAATTTCTGATACTTGACAAACAATAACATTATTATCCAATTCCATTGGTTCTATAACACCATCTAATTTAGCATCATAAATTTTATTTGTCAAAGCCATAGAACCATAGAAAGGTCTATTTTTCTGTAATTCGTAAGATTCATCGCAACTAATTTGAAGTTTAGCAGCTAATGAGTCGATATTCTCACCCTCCTCAATTTGTTTCATAGCTGCATAAGCATCTCTTTTAATTTTATTTTTTGTAGAACCTGACACACCCGGGACTAAAACTATTTCGCTATATTTTATTTCATCGGATTTTTTATCCATAACTTTTATAATATGGTATCCGAATTGAGATTCTATAGGTCCGGTTACACTTCCTACTTTAGTATTGAAAGCTGCTTTTTCGAACTCTGGCACCATTCTTCCTTTTCCGAAATATCCTAAATCGCCACCTTGCATAGCTGATCCTCTATCTTGTGAGTATTTAGCAGCAAGAGCAGCAAAATCGCCTCTTGAAGCTTCTCCAAGTATTCTTATAGCTTCAGCCTTAGCACTATCTTTATTATCATTGAAATTAATCAATATATGACTAGCTTTTACTACTTCTTGTTCACCTTTTCTTCTGCCGTCAACTCTAATGAAATAAGTTCCATCAACCATTTGAATAGGTCCAAGAATTGTTCCTACTTCTACATTGCCTATCACGGAAGCAACTTGTGGATTTATATCTTGAATAAGTGCCCAATCATGCTCTGTTCCCGTATATTCATTTATTTTCACAGTAAATATACTGTCTTTTGTTTTATTATCGGTTGCATTAGCTAAACTTTCTTGAATAATATCAATTCTTCTACTAACTCTTGCTGAATCTTCTTGAGAAGGAACAAAAGGAAAATTCAAAGTTTTTACTTTACGACTTTCTTTAACTTTAAAAACAGTCTTATGTTTATCGTAATAATTTTGAACTTCACTATCACTTACTTTTATGCTATCTTGAATTAAATCAGGAGATAAATAAATGAAATTTATATTAGCGGTGCTGTTCTCATTAATATATTTTTCTTTCACGTAGCTAGGAGAAGTTACCGCATAAGCAGCTGTAATCGTATTAGCCATAGCTTCGTTTAATTTTTGTAACTTAAGATATTCACCAATAGCTACAAGTTCATTTCGAAAATTATTAACTTGTCTTTCCTTTTCAGCAGGGTCAATTTCATCAGGATTTCGCCCCATATAATAAATTAATTGTTCAGGATTAGTGATTAACTCAAGATACATTTCTTTATTAAAATGCCCCGCAGTATCTGTAAAAGATTGCTTTAAGAAATCAGGTGGATTTTCGATCAAAATATCGGCAATTTCATCATCTGTAACAATAATACCAAATTTTTCACCTGCTTGTTTTAGCAAGATTTCATCAACCATTTCGTTCCAAATTTGAGTACGTACCGATTTTTCATCAACTTCTTGATTTTGATTTTGCGGATTATTTCGCATCTGCTCTATACGTATTCTTACTTTTTCCTCATAATCTTTGTAGTAAATTTTATCACCATTAATTTCAGCAATACTTGCAGTCTGTATACTTTCACCACCCGATGTAGAAAGCGAAGTAATGTTGTCGCTAAGCACCATAAAAGCAACAAAAATTATCGCAAAGATAATAAAAGCATAAGGCGATATTTGTCGTATTCGTTCAATAGTTCCCATTTTTATCTGAACTCCATTTTTATTGTATTATTTATAAAGATTATATTAAATATCATTTATTAAAGACTACAAATTTACAAATAGTTATTGAAATAAACAATAATTTAATTGTTTTATTTTACTATTTTTCAACATTTTTTACTTTTTTTAAAAAAAATACACGTTTTTTTTTATTGTTATATTTTTTATTATTATATTAGTACTTACTATAAAGAACTATAAGTTCTATTTTAAATTGTATCTTAATGTTTTTAATAGTTCATAGTTGATAGTTTAATTTTGATAACGTAGAAAAACAAACAAATATTTTATAAATATAAAAATAATAATTAATAAAACGGAGGTTTTAATGAAACTGAAGAAATTTGTCTCAGCAATTTCTTTAGCAGCTATTTTTACAAGTAGCGTTATTTTTACAAGTTGTTCTTGTAAAATTACAGAAGAACAACTTGCACAAATTGCAGAAGAGAGACGACAAGAAAGAGCATTGAATGCAGAAATAACAAGCACTCAAAGCGAAAATTCAAAAATGACAAAAGAACTACAAACTCGCCAAAGAGAACTAGATGATTGTAATCAAAAAAGAAACATTGTTAAACAGCGATTAAATCAATGGCCTAATATTTGGCCTGATTATACGCCAGAACCTTAATTTATGGAGACAAATAATATGAAAAAAATAATTTTTTATCTTTTAACTTGTATAGCTATGGTAAGTATTGCTACTGCAAAAGAATTACCACCAGCGCCACCTGAATCTAAACCAGATCTAGAACTGTCTTGTGATGAAGCAGATGCAAGAATTAAACTATATAAAGAAAAAAATGATGCTCTCAGAAATAACCTTAATAACTTAAAAAAAGAGCTAAGTAGTACAGAGAAAAACCTGCAAGATACGAGAAATAATTATATTGATTGCGAAGAAGAAATCCTAAAATTATGCGGTGCTACAAAAAATGATCTAGAAGCTTTCAGACAACAACTTGGTGTTTTAGAAGGTAAGGTACGCCAAATGAAAGGCTTATCTAATGATGAATTAGCCGATAGAGTTGAAGAAGTAAAAGCTTTAGAAACTGAACTCAATAGATTGAGAGGCAATAAGCTATCTTGTATACCTGAATTTTATGATAAAATATTATCTCTAGCTAGAGATATTAAAGGATTATATAGGGAAAAGAAAATTACAGGTTACACTGTAGGTACATGGGCACAAGATCGCGACTGCTTGTGGAATATATCAGGAAAAATGGAAATTTATGGCGATCCTTTCCAATGGCCAAAAATATGGCAAGCAAATACTGACCAAATTAGGAACCCGGATATTATCCACCCAGGTCAAGTATTGAAAGTGCCACCAGCAGGACCTAAAACTGATGAAGAAGCAAAAGCAGAAAGAAGATATTGGCGACAAAAACGTGCCGCTCAAGAAGCAGCTGAAACAAATGTAACGCCAGGAATGTAAAATTAAAATATAATCATCTTACAGTTGAAAAACTAAATAGGGTATCTCAAAAAAGATACCCTATTTTTTTCTTAAACTCTTCTTTCTATATACTTTGATTATATTTTCTGAATATATAATACCAAATTGAATTATATATTAGTTCGTTTTTTTTGTCTGCACCGTGATTTATATGATTATTATGATGTTTTTTCCCTGAAGGTCGGGCTGCAAATTCCCCTTTGGCACGAATGGGTGGCAAGTTTGACGGGGTAGTCTTTTTGTCAGAACCATGATTAACATGATTAAAGGATTAGCAGGATTTTTTAAAATTAGCAATAAATTGTAGGGGCAATCCTTTGTGATTGCCATTATTTAAAATCCCCCTTGCCTGAAGGTCGGGCTGCAAATTCCCCTTCGGGACGAAGGGGTGGACGGCGGAAGCCGGACGGGGTAGTCTATTGAAAAAAACTGCTTACTGAAAATCAATAAGCAGTTTATATGATTAAAATTATTTTCTACTAATTTTTAACAACTTTTCCTATTTTTCCTTTTGTTATTACTAAATACACTCCTGCCGGCAGATTTGAGATATCAATTTCTGTTTTTTCGTAGTTAAGTGTGTTTTTATATAAAACTTCGCCTGCTAAATTTAATATTTTTATTTCGTCGGAAATGAATTTACTATCAATAAAAAATTTACCTGCAGTAGGATTAGGATAAACATCT
Organism: Ignavibacteria bacterium; assembly: GCA_012518115.1. Classification (GTDB taxonomy): domain Bacteria; phylum Bacteroidota; class Ignavibacteria; order Kapaibacteriales; family UBA2268; genus JAAYTD01. The sequence continues at coordinate 60,986 of JAAYTD010000013.1, forward strand.
AACCATTCTACTTCGCAAATACTTTTTGGTTTTTCTTTAAGTATAGCATTGCAATAGTGTTCTTCAGTAAATTTGTTTTTTTGTTCAGTAGTTAAACGTAGACTAAAACCTTGTGCTTGATTACAACAGTTTAGTTCCGCTAAATTTGTTAGCGGACTAATATCTAAACTATCAAGTATGTTGTCGTTACAATACAGACCTATTAAGTTCACGCAATTAATATCTAACTTGTTTGTTTTATTTCTAGAGCAAACTAGTTCCTTTAACCAGAGATGATTTGTAAGTTCTAATTTAGTCAATTTATTATCAGAACAATATAAATAACTTAGGGTTTTATTTTTACTTACATCTAAGTCAGTCAATTTATTATCAGAACAATCTAACATACCTAAGTATGGATGTATATTTAAGTTAGTTAATTGATTTTTAGAACAAACTAAATAACTTAGGTTTGTATTATTACTTACATCTAAGCTAGTTAGTTGATTTTTAGAGCAATTCAAATCTTTTAATCTTTTTGTATTATTACTTACATCTAAGTTATTTAATTGATTTTCAGCACAAGATAATTTTTGTAAGTGTATGTTTTCACTTACATTTAAGTTGTTTAGTTGATTTTTAGAGCAATTCAATTTGTTTAAATTTATATTATTACTTACATCTAAATTAGTTAATTGGTTGTTAGAACAATACAAAAGTTCTAATTCCATATTATTGCTTACATCTAATTCAGTCAATTGATTTCCAGAGCAATCTAAACCATATAAATTTATGTTACTTGTAATGTCTAATTCAGTTAATTGATTTTCATCGCAAGATAACTCATTTAACTTTACATGATTTGTAACATCTAATTTATTTATCTGATTTCTATAACAATTTAAATATATTAATTCTATATTATTACTTACATCTAAGCTAGTTAGTTGATTTTCAGCACAATCTAAGTAAGTTAATTTTATATGACTTGTAACATCTAAGTTGGTTAATTGATTATTACGACAAAACAATATTTTTAATTCTATGTTATTACTTACATCTAAATTGTTTAATTGGTTGTTAGAACAATACAATTTGTTTAATTTTATGTTATTACTTACATCTAAGTTAGTTAATTGATTACTATCACAAGCTAGTGCTGTTAATTTTGTATTTTTATATACATCTAAGCTAGTTAATTGATTTTTATAACAATACAATTCTCCTAATTCTATATTATTACTTACATCTAAGTTGCTTAATTGATTAGAAGAACAAGTTAAGTAAGTTAATTTTATATTCTTACTTATATTTAATTCAAACAATGAATTATTTCTACATCTTAGCGTCTTCAAATTCGTCATATGTTTAATTAATTCATCTATAGTAACAAGCTGCTTGTAATTACTGCAATCTAATTCCTCTATTTTTGCTAATGCTTCTAAATTTTTTTGAGTACTATCTATTCCGCCATCTTCATTTACAGCAACTATAGGGAATTTAATCATATGATGTTTTTTTATCCATTCTTTTAACTTTGGATCTGTTATTAAGTCAGCAGAAAATGCAGACTGAGAAATGAAAATAAATAATGCTAATGGCATTAATAAGAGATTTGTTACAATTTTTAACATAATATATTACTCCTTAATTTATTTAAAAATATTTTTAAGATTATTACATTATTGCAAAAATACAAAAATAATTTAAAATAAAAAAGAAATTCAAATTATTTTTTAAATTTCTTTCAATAAAATAAAAAAACTGCTTACTGAAGAAATCAATAAGCAGTTTATATGAAATAAAAATTATTTTCTACTAATTTTTTACAACTTTTCCTATTTTTCCTTTTGTTATCACAAAATACACTCCTGCGGGCAGATTTGAGACATCAATTTCTGTTTTTTCGCTGTTTAGTGTGCTTTTATATAAAACTTCACCTGCTAAATTTAATATCTTTATTTCGTCGGACAAGAATTTACTATCAATAAAAAATTTGCCTGCAGTAGGATTAGGATAAATATCTAACCATTCTACTTCGCAAATACTTCCGTCTTTTTCTTTAAGTATAGCATTGCAATAGTGTTCTTCGTTAAATTTGCTTTTTTGTTCTTTAGTTATATACAGAATAAAACCTGCTGCTTGATTACAACATTTTAGTTCCACTAAATTTGTTAGCGGTCTAATGTCTAAGTTATCAAAAATGTTGTTGTTACAATATAGAAGTGTTAATTCTATGTTTTTGCTAACATCTAAGTTACTTAGTTGATTACCATAACATGCCAATGAATCTAATTTTATATTTTTACTTACATCTAAGCTCTTTAATTGATTATTATAGCAATTCAATTCTTTTAGTTCTATGTTTTTACTTACATCTAAGTTGTTTAGTTGATTTTCAGAACAATCTAGTATTGTTAAATTTATATTTTTACTAATGTCCAAGTTGGTTAATTGATTATTAGAACAAGTTATGTATATTAAATTTATATTACTTGTAATGTCTAAGTTATTTAATGAATTTATATCACAATACAATAATTCTAATTTTGTATTATTTCTTACATCTAAGTTACTTAGTTGATTATTCCAACACCTTAATTCTTTTAGTTCTATATTTTTCGTTACATCTAAGTTCGTTAATTTATTGCTATAGCAGTACAATTTTTCTAATTCTATGTTTTTGCTAACATCTAAGTTACTTAGTTGATTTTCAGAACAAGCTAGTTCTACTAAATTTATATTACTTGTAATGTCTAAGTTATTTAATGAATTTATATCACAATATAATAATTCTAATTTTATATTATTGCTAACATCTAAGTTACTTAGTTGATTTTCAGAACAAATCAATCCTGTTAATTCTATATTTTTTGTTACATCTAATTCAGTCAAAGAAGTATGCCTGCATATTAACATTTTCAAATTTAGCATATTTACAATTAGTTCATCTATGCTGGTAAGTTCGAAATTACTACAATCTAGTTGTTCTATTTTTGCCAATGCTTCTAAATTAGCTGTAGTGCTGTCAATTCCACCATCTTCATTTATAACAACTTCAGGTAGTTGATCTGTATTAGATTTTATCCATTCTTTTAATTGTGGATTTGTTATTAATTCAGCAGAAAATGCAGACTGAGAAATGAAAACAAATAATGCTAACTGCATTAATAAAAAGATAGTTAATTTTCTTAACATAATATATTACTCCTTAATTTATTTAAAAATATTTTTAAGATTATATTGCAAAAATACAAAAACAATTTAAAATAAAAAAAGAAAATTTTGTTATTTTTTAATACTAGCTCTACATAATCGCTCGTTTAATAAAAAAGTGAGGATAATATCTCCTCACTTTTTATTGTTATTTATAGAAATGACTGAACAATCGGGATAATTTTTATTTTATTCCGCAGCGTTTAAAAATAAACTCAACACCTTTGAAAATCTCATCAAAAGAGAAAGCTTTTTCAACTTCAGCTTTTGTTAAATTCTGCATAATATTTTCATTTTCTAAAAGTGTTTGCATAAATGGCACGCCTTCTTCCCAAGTTCTCATAGCAGATTTTTGTACCATTTCGTAAGCTTCTTGTCGCTTTAATCCTTTTTCAATTAATTTCAACATTATTTTTTGAGAACAGAACAATCCTTTAGTTAAGTCAAGATTTTTCTTCATATTATCAGGATAAACAACAAGATTTTCAACTACATTAATTGTTCTATTTAAAATATAGTCAAAAGTAACTGTAGCATCGGGCAAAGCAATTCGTTCTACGCTTGAATGTGAAATGTCACGTTCGTGCCATAGAACATTATTTTCTATAGTAGCTATTAGATAGGAGCGTATAAGTCTTGCTTGTCCAGATATATTTTCTGAGCTTATAGGATTTCTTTTGTGTGGCATAGCGCTACTACCTTTTTGTCCCGGTGAGAAGAACTCTTCAGCTTCTAAAACTTCTGTTCTTTGCAAATGTCTGATTTCTGTTGCAATTTTTTCAAGCAAAGTAGCTGCTATAGCTAATGCTGATATAAATGCTGCATGAGCATCGCGTTGAATAACTTGAGTTGAAATTGTAACAGGTTTTAGTCCTAATTTTTCACATACGTATTTTTCTATTTCAGGTGATATATGTTCGTAAGTTCCTACCGCACCGCTAATCATTCCAACGCTAGTATCTTGCAAAGCATTTTCAATTCTTTTTATATTTCGCTTACATTCTTCGTACCATAGAGCCATTTTCAGCCCGAAAGTAGTAGGTTCGGCATGGATTCCGTGACTTCTTCCTATGCAAACTGTAAATTTATGCTCAATTGCACGTTTTTTCAAAACTTCAGCTAATTTGTTTAGTTCTTCTAAAATAATTTCGCCTGCTTTTTTTATTTGTACTGCTAACGCTGTATCCAAAACATCACTTGAAGTCATACCTAAGTGTATCCAACGTGAAGCTTCACCAACGTATTCTTCTACGCAAGTTATAAAAGCTATCATATCATGCTTAGTTTTTTGTTCAATTTCTTCAATGCGTGCTACGTCGATTTTTGCTTTCTTTTTTATTATTTCTAATTCATCTTGTGGCACTAATCCTAATTTAGCTTGAGCTTCACAGGCTAAAATTTCTACTTCAAGCCATAAATTATATTTATATTTATCTGACCAAATGTTCGCCATTTCAGGGCGTGAGTAACGTGGTATCATGTTTTTCTTACTATCAATTTTTGAAAAAAAAAGGCAGTGCATATTTTTGCCTGCCTATGATATTAATTGTATATAAAGATATTTTTAGAAATCTTTTTTATTATTATCCGTTGAAGCAATTCTATAATGCTCAATATCTCTTGGACTTAATCTCCTACCTTCAATAAAACGTTTACTATAAAAAGTTGATTCTAAAGAAGAAACGGTAACGCCTTTTCGAGAGCTAGCGTGAGCAAATAAATTATCACCAAGATAAATACCAACATGCGATGCAAATTTCCTTGAGTAAGTATGGAAAAAGACTAAATCACCGAATTCTAATTTATTATGTTTAACCTTATGTCCAACTTTAATTTGTTCTCTTGCAGTACGAGGCAAAATAATTTGACAAGCTTCGTGAAAAATTTGTTGTGTCCAAGCAGAACAATCAACGCTTTTTGTAGTATTACCACCAAATTTATAAGGAGTACCGAACCAATCCATTATAATGGACGTTAGTTCTTCTTTACTTGTACCGAAGACGGTTTTTTCTTCTTCCGCATCGCTACCACCCATAGCTAAAAGCCAAATAGAGCGAAAATCTTCAAGATTAACTTCTACGTCGTCTTCGGCTTCTAATTCTGCTATATTTTCCCCCTCTTCACCTTCAGAGTTTGTTGTATCCATATAGGATCTCAAAAGTGCTATATCGCTTTTAGAAGAGCGAATATCGTCAATAGAAATTGAATCTACATTCAAATCAACATAAGCGGAAGATGCTTTCGTTGTGTCTACAACTTCTAATCCTGCGAGCTCTGCGACTTCCTCAGAACTTTGTATTATAGCTAATGCTTCAGCTTTAGTTTTAGTTTTATTATAAGTTCTTGTACGCTTTGTTCTACTTCTTTTCTTTTTCTTAGAATATGCAACATCATTTATCGAAAGACAAAAAAATGCCAGAAGTATTATCGTTACAACAACTTTAATTTTAGAAAGTACATTTAGTTTACTAATCATTTTCTGATTCAACATTTATTTTACATAACTCTTTTTTCAAGGATTGCTCTTAATTTTTTTATATATTAAGAGAATACCTTGATATTCATTATTATATACAATAAAATAGCAGCAAAATTTTATTAAGATACTAAATTACATACATAAGAAGTGTGCAAGATAATATTTTTTTATTTAAAAATCAAACTTTTTATAAAAAAAACTTGTGTTTTTTTTGAGAAATATAAGCAAATATTCGTGTAATTGTCTTGAAAATAAAAAGATAAGTAGACGTGTTTTTTTTAATATTTTTTTCAATCTATAATGATAAATTCCGTTCTTCTGTTCTTTTTTCTATTTTCTTCTGTGTCGTTCGGAGCTATTGGTTTTGATTTTCCATACCCTTCAACTTCTAATCTATTTTCATCAACACCAAGTTTTATTAATTCGTTGCGTACTGCTTTAGCGCGTTCAAGAGAAAGCTTTATGTTATATTTATCGCTACCAAGATTGTCAGTATGTCCGCAAATTTTTACTTTTATATTTGTATTGCGTTTTAATTGACTAGCTATATCATCAATTAAATCACGAGAGCTCGGACTTATAGTAGCCTTGTCATATTCAAATTCAATATCTACAAGAGTTATTGAGCCAGTTTCTGCAAAGTCGTTAAAAGTTGATTTATCATATTGCCCGATCAGGGTAAAATTTTCATTAATTTCATTTAAATCAAGTTTTAATTTTATATCATGCAAGTCATTGCAAGGTTGAGGCTTGTAAGTTATTCTATAATAATTTGTTAAGAGCTTATAGATATATTGAAATACTTTTGAAAAATCGGAAATTTTTTGAATATAAAATAATCTACCTTCAGTATCTTTTGCAATTTTTTCTAAGTCTCTAATAGTGTATCCCATAGAAAACTTATCTAAACTTGATATTTCTTTTGTATCTGTATATAAAAAAATTGGGAATACTTGAACTTTTTCTTTACGAAGTGCGCCTATTGTTTTTTTGTAGTTAAACATAGAACTAAAGCCGTCAGTAAGCAAAATAATAATGCGTCTATAGTCATCAGGTACATTTTTTAAAACCGACAAAGCTGAATCTAAAGCGAGTAAAATATCTGTGCCACTACCATACTTTTTACTTGCCATACCGTTAATTTTGAACTGTTCTTTAAATAGCGATTTACTTTGTGTTGGATGTACTTCAATCGTCGGTCTGCTTGTGAATTTTACAGCTGAAAGATAATCATTCTCTTTGACTTTCGTTGTGGAATAAATTGTAGCTTGCTGCAAAATAACTGTTCGTTTCTCGCCCATAGAAGGAGAATGATCTAAGACATAACAAATAGAAAAATTAGGACTTGTAAGTGCCTTAATTTCTTCAATCTTAAAATTATCTATTCTGTGTGCAACTCCCTTGCAAGAGTCAATAAGAGATGTCCAATAATCTTTATAATTTTCTTTAGCTAAGCCAGATACAAAATAACCTTTATTGTTTGTTACAATTGCGTTAATGACAATAGAATCAGGAAAAGAACTTGCATCTATTGAAGAAATTTTAGCATTAAAATAAATGTCTTCTTCGGGTAAATAAAAATCCTCTAAAGAATTGTTTTCTTCGCTTGCTTCTTTGCTGGCTATTTCCTTAGTTTCGTTAGAACTAGCTCTACTATAAGTTTCTTTTGAGTGTGAAGTATCTGTTTCTGTAGCTAGTGAAAAGTTAGAAGATTTATCTTTAGCTGTTTTGCTGTTTTTCAGTTCGGAAATATCAACAAAATGTTCTTTATAATCTATATTATCAGGATTACTACTCGCTATAATATGAGATAAATTTGTCAATTCTGTAGAATCTTTTTTCGCTTTATCTTGCATTTTTTTAAATGATTCTGTTAGAAGAATAGTGCAAGAATTAGAAAAAAAACAGATAGAAAAAAGTAGTAAAAAGATCTTTAATTTCATTATTTTATTAAAACAAAAGGATAAAAATGCATGCCTAAATCTGTTTCAAGAAAAATCCAATATTTTCCCATCGGTGAATTACTATCTAAATCTATAGTTAAATTATCTCTGCCAATTTTTTCTTTATAAAACTCTTTTTGCCATATTTGTTCGCCCGCTTCATTGAAAATTTTGAATTTTATAGAAGAAGGTAAATCTGCAAAATACTCTACATTAAAAGTTGTATTTTTAATAGCTGGATTTGGATATATATTAGATATTTTTGCAAACTTTGCATAATTAGAATGAATAAGCGGATTTTTTGAAATTATTGAAACCGCAGTATCAATTTTAAGATTGTTGTCATCTGCTATTATATCAAAGAAAAGTAAATTAGTTATTGTATCGTTTCCAGCAAGAGCGGTGCCGTAAATCGTCAAATTAATTTCGCTTGCATTAAGATTTTGAGCCGAACAATTTATTTCAAAATAATCGCGTTCTAAGTCCATTAAATATAAGTCGTTAATCTTTATTGAATCAACAAAGAAAACGGTAGGATTAGAGCTGGCTAGTTTAAAAGACAATTCGCTGATTTGTTTTTCTACAATCCAATTTTTAAAAGTAAAATTCATACTTTTGCCTGCTTCGCCATAGTATTGCGAGAAGCAAATGTTGCTAAGTAAAAAGAATAGAATGATAAAATATGTTTTCATTAATATTACATTTTTCCATATACTTACAATTTGTAAATATATGGAAAAAATAATTTCTTGCAAAAAATATATTTAAAGTTTATAAAAAACTTCTTTTGAAAAACAATAAATCTAAATAACGTATTTTCTAAAATCAAAGATGTTTATTCTGGCATTGCTTTCCAAGGAACAATGCCGACACTTGCAGTTTTACCTGTTTTTGTGGTAAATTCTACATTCACAAGTCCAAATTTATGATTTGCAAAATAAGTTATTTTTTCAATAAACGGTTCATTTACAATTTCTTCGACTTTTGTTACTTTAATTTTCCACCAAACAAGATCATAGCTTTCCTTGTCTTCATCTTTATAAACAACAGTTCTAACAAACTTTTCACCTTGAGAATTAACAAACTCATATTTATCGCCAACTTTACAATTATATTTTATAAGTGTAAACGGTTTTATAGGGTCGTGAAGAAAGCCTTGAATTCCTTGATCTGTAATTTTTGTTTTGATATCGTATTCAAAAAAACTGTTTTGCGAATCGGAAGTATCTAATTTAAAGTTATACTTTTTTTTCATCGCATCAATCCAAGCATTTTTTACATCTACGTCAATGGTTTCTAAACCTAAAAGTGTATCTAAAATTAACTTAGCTTTTTTGTCAAAATTAACTTTTAGATGTATTGTAACAATACCTTCTTCATTTTTTGTTACAAATGCTTTTGGTTCAAATTTTCCATCTTTAAAATCACCGATTTTTTGATAAATCCCATATTCAGCACCTACTTCATTTTGTGGAAGATTCCAATTTCCTCCTAAAGTATTCGGGTCTTCTGCAATTTCTGTTTCGCAGGAAGAAAACAGTATAGCAAGAAGAATAAGTGATAAAATTAAATAGAAATTATGCTTATACATAAAACACCTCTAAAAAGTAAAATAAACGAAAGAATTAATTTGTAAATATATATATAAATTATCAAAAAATAAGCAAGAAGATAAAAAATAGTTTTGTTTTTGTTTGTGTTTTAATTTTATCTATAATATTGGCACTCCTTAATTTGACCTCTCCAAACTCTCCCAAAGAGGGGAATTTTAAAACTCTCCTCCTTTGGAGGAGCCGGAGGAGGTTATTAATTATATATCCTTAAAAATCCCGTAGGGATGACATGATTAATAGACTACCCCGTCAAGCTAGCGTTTGCCACCCCTTCGTCCCGAAGGGGAATTTGTAGCCCGACCTTCAGGCAAGTATAATTTTAAAAATCATACTAATCATACAAATCCCATAAATCATAGTTCAGACAATTTATAGACTACCCCGTCAAACTTCGTTTGCCACCCCTTCGTCCCGAAGGGGAATTTGTAGCCTGACCTTTATGGAAAAACATCACATAAATCATACAAATCGCAGTTCAGACAAAAAAAAGACTGTCCGATTTTTTTCGCACAGTCTTTTTTTATTAATTTAGCCTTTTTCTATTATTAGCGAGATGCTATAGATTTTCCTTGTAAGAACAGCATCAAATAGTCGCGGCTACCAGCTTTAGAATCTGTTCCACTCATATTGAAACCGCCGAATGGATGAACATCTACCATAGCTCCTGTACATTTTCTATTAATATATAGGTTACCTACGTGGAATTCATTTTTAGCGCGTTCAATTTTATGAGGATTAAGTGTAAATACTGAACCTGTTAATCCGTAAATAGTATTATTTGCAACACTTAGTGAATGATCGTAATCCCGTGTTTTGCAAACAGCAAGAACTGGACCGAAGATTTCTTCTTGCATTATGCGAGCATTTTCATCAACATCAATAAAGATTGTTGGTTCAATGTAATATCCGTTTGTACTTGAATCAACTTTTTTGCCACCGCATAACAATTTTCCTTCTTTTTTTCCTATTTCTATATATTCTAGAACTGATTCATATTGACTCTTGTTAGCGCAAGGTCCTGCTTGTGCATCATCAATAGGATCGCCTACTTTAATAGCTTCTGTTTTTTCTTTAATCATTTTCACAAATTCATCATAAACTTTTTCATCTACGATAGCACGTGAACAAGCGGAGCATTTTTGTCCTTGGAAACCAAAAGCGGAGCCTACTACAGCAGTAGCTGCTTCTTCAAGATTTGCTTCGCTATCTACAACTATTGCATCTTTTCCGCCCATTTCTGCGATAACGCGTTTAATCCAGATTTGTCCCGGAGAAACAACGTTTGCTCTTTCGAAAATGCGTAATCCGACATCTTTCGAGCCTGTGAAAGATATGAAGCGAGTTTTTGGATGTTCTACTATATAATCACCTGTTTCTGAACCACTTGCAACTAAGAAGTTAAGTACACCGTCAGGAAGTCCAACTTTTTTAAATATATCAACTAAAAGCCACGCCATCATAGGTGTATCTGATGATGGTTTCAATACAACAGTATTTCCTGTTACTATAGCGGAAGTTGTAATTCCTGTCATAATTGCGAATGGGAAGTTCCAAGGTGGAATTACTACGCCAACTCCAAGTGGGATATATTTATATTCGTTAATTTCGCCTGGGAAAGGTGTTAAATCTTGATTTTTTGAATAGCGAATAGCTTCACGTCCGTAAAACTCAAGAAAATCTATTGCTTCGCAAGTATCAGCGTCAGCTTCAAGGTAATTTTTTCCTATTTCGGAAATCATCCAAGCATTTATTTCTAAACGACGTTTTCTAACTTCTTCAGCAGCGCGGAACAAATAATTTGCGCGAATTTCTGCAGGAACAGTTTTCCATGTTTCAAAAGCTTTTGATGCAGCTTCAATAGCTTCATTAGCATCTTTTTGACCTGCTTTTTGAAAAGTTCCTATAACTTCTGTAGGTCTTGCTGGATTTGTAGAAATTGTTTTTTTGTCGGTAAAGACTTCTTTACCATTAATAATATTTGGAAATTCTTTGCCAAATTGTGAGCGAACAAAATCAATTGCTTCTCTTTGACTACGCTTGATTTCAGCGTTTGAAAAATCTAAATAAGTTGCATTGCTAAATTCTAACATTGCTTTTCTCCTATTTGAACAAATTATAATAAAAATAGATTAATAATATACGAATAAAAAATGAAATTTACGTAATAAAAATATGTTTTTTGAAAATTTATCTATTTTTTTGAAAAGTAAAATAAATTTTTACGTAAAACGTATATATATTCTTATGTTATTTTCAAATTAATCCGTAAATTAACAGTCCGTAATTTACAATTAATGTAAGAAAAAAAATTGAAGAATTGAATTAGTGTTGATAATGAGAACATTGGAGTTTAGAGATAGGCTTTTGAAAATCAAATTATTAGCTATGGATGTTGATGGCACTTTAACAAACAGGAGTGTTTATTACTCTAATCGTGGCGAGGAGTTAAAGCGTTTTAATGTGCATGACGGAATGGGAATAACACTACTGCATCAATCGGGTATTCAAACTTTAATTATTTCAAGTGATCCTTCAGATATTCCGACAAGACGAGTAGAAAAACTTGGAGTAACTTATCAAATAATAGGAGCTAAGCGTAAGTTTCTTAAACTTCAAAACTTGCTTCAAGAGATAGGAATTGCACCTGAAGAAGTAGCTTATATCGGAGATGATGTAAATGATTTAGAAGTTATAGATTATGTCGGTTTTTCGGCAGCCCCTAAAGATGCTACTGAAACAGTTAGAAACAAGGTTGATTATGTTTTAGATTATGAAGCTGGTGGAGGCGCTGTTCGTCAGTTATGCGAGTTAATACTTTTAGCTCAAGATAAACCTATAATTTTAGAATATAAAGAATAATAAGTACTTTAGTCTTTAACACTTTAGTATATATACATTTTATTTTACGAATATTTTTGGAGAATTTAAATTATGCAAGACCAAGAAACAAACTACAAATCATTTATTTTAGGAGCCTTAGTTGGAGGTGTAATAGGTGCACTTTCCGCTCTTCTTTTCGCACCGAAAAGCGGCAAAGAATTGAGAAGAGATATAGCTGATACTTCTACTGACCTTTATGACCGCGCTAGTGACTATGTTTCACAGATAGTTCAAGACGGCAAAAACAAAGCTCAAAGTATTATAAATACTGCTAGACATAAAGCTGATGTAATTATTTCAGATGCAAATGATTACAAAGATTCTGTACAAAACAGATTTGATAATCTTAAAGATGCAGCAAAGGCAGGAGCAGAGGCTTTTAAAGCAGATTTAAAAAAGGATAATTAAAAATACCTTTTCAAAAGTAAAATATAGTCGGCAGATGTAAATTGCCGACTATGTTTTTATTGTTTTCTTAACAAAATAAAATTGGTGAAAAAATGGAATTAGAATTATTAAAAGATATATTGATTATAATGTCTTTATGTTTTCTTCTTGTAGCTATTGTTGTGTTTATAAGATTTTTTGTAACAATTAGAAAAACAGCTTTGGATGTGAACAATATGTTGCCTAAAATTGAAGAAGGGGTAGATGAAGCAAAAAAAACTATTATAGAGGTACGAACTTCGCTTACGCCTAAATTAGAAAATTTGATTGCAACAATAAATTCTAATGTAGAAAATACGGGTGAAAAGATTTCGTTTACTTTGCAAGATATAAGCGAACTTGCTCAGGAAGGAAAACAATCTGTAAGAGTTGCAAAAGAATCATTGCAGAGTTCTTTGGAAAATATTGACAATCTTGTGTATAAAATGGAAGAAATTACTTCAAATGTTGAACAAAATACAGGAAGCGTATTAGATGTTATAGGGAGAATTGCAAATCCTCTTAAAGATATAGTAAAAGTAGTTTCTGCACCTATAAATATAACAAAAAATGCAACAAGCCGATTTACTCGCGCAGTAGGGAAAGCGGCATCGGCATTCAAAGAAAAAATTATTGTTGGAAAAGATAAAAAAGAAGAATAGAAAATATTAACTTTGAATTTAATAGACAAAAATACAAGTGCAAAAGATTTTATATTCTTAATTCATTGCATTTTTATTCAATAAATAAATAAAAAAACAAGTTGGAAAATTTATATTTTTTTCTAAATTGTTTGTGTAATTAATTATAATTTCGTATATTTGTATCTCATAGTTTGTTGAAAACGAGAAACGGGCTGTAAGTAGCCCTTTTTTTTATCATTTTTATATGAAAGACATATAATTTACGTATAGATACAAGCAATATTATAATCAATCAATTAATTTATATCTGATGGCACCAAGGAAAAAGAAACAAGGAGTAGATAAAAACTTAGTTATTGAAGCTTTTGCTGAGATGGCAAAAGATAAGAAGATAGACAAAGACCTTTTGCATGGCATAATAGAAGAAACTCTCTCGCTTATGGTAAAAAGAAAGTATGGCAATCATGCAGACTTTGAGATAGTTGTAAATATGGATAAAGGTGATTTGGAGCTTTATCTTATAAAAGAAATCGTTGAAGAGGTTACTGATCCTACCAAACAAATTACCTTAGAAGAAGCTCAAATGTATAGCGATGAAGAACTTGAGATTGGTGAAGAATTTATAGAAGAAATCACTTTAGAAAATATTGCTGAGAACTTTGGTAGACGTTTAATTTCTTTTGCTTCTCAAACTATGAACAGTAAGATTAGAGAAATCGAAAGAAATAATCTTTTCCTTGAATGTAAAGATAGAGTAGGTGAAATTGTTACAGGTGAAATCTATCAAGTAAGACGAAATGAAATTATTTTATATAATAATAAATTTGAAATGAAATTGCCACGTTTAGAGCAAATTCCTAATGAAATGTTTAGAGTAAAGAAGAATAAGACTATTCGTGCAATAATTAAGGAAGTTAGACAAACTTCAGCTGTAGCACCTGAAATAATTTTAAGTAGAAGATCAGAAGAATTTTTAGTAAAACTATTAGAGATAGAAGTTCCAGAAATTTCAGACGGTATTATCCAAGTTAAAGCAGTAGCTAGAGAACCTGGTGTTCGTGCTAAAGTATCTGTAGCTTCTTTAGATGAAAGAATAGATGCTGTAGGAGCATGTGTAGGAATAAAAGGAGTACGCATAAACTCAATTATGAGAGAACTCAACAATGAACATATTGATTTAGTTTATTATTCCGATGATCCTGTGAAATATATTTCTAATGCTTTGACACCAGCTACCATAAAAGAAATTATTCTTTCTCTAGAAACAAAAAGTGCTACGGTTATTGTTCCTGAAGAACATGTTTCGACTGCAATAGGACGTAACGGACAAAATGTACGATTAGCTTCTCAACTTACTGGATATGATATTAAGTTGTTGAAAGAAGGTGGCGAAGATATTGAAATACAAGAGTTTGAAGAGGAAATAGGTAGTTTCTTCCTAGAAAACTTATTAGAAGCAGGAATACAAACAGCAAGAGATTTCCTTGAAACAGAGCCTGAAGTATTGTTGAAAATAGAAGGTAGTCAAGCTGAACTTATTATGGAAATAAGAAAAGCTATGTTAATAGAATTTAATGAAAGAGAAGATAAAGAATATGTGAATTTATTGATGCAAGCGGCAGAACGAATTGATGATGAAGAAGAAAACTACGATGAAGATGAAAACACAGAGTATATAGATGACAAAGCAGAGAACGATATAGAAACAATAAATGAAGAAGAGAGCGATGAACTTCAAAATGAAGAGACTTTGGAAGATGAAGAAAATCTTCAGTAAGTAAAAACGACAGATAACAAAAACAATTGTAAATTATAAAATATAACTAAATATATACAAATAATTATATTAACCAAAAATATGTCATCAAAAATAAGGCTTATTAAAATTGCTTCTGAAATTAATGTTAGCAAAGATACCATTGTAGAGTTTTTGCTTTCCCGCGGTTTTGATATAGATAATAAACCAACAGCAACACTTGATAAAAATATGCAAGATGTTGTTTATGAAAAGTTTCATAAAGAAAAGCAAAAAGCGGAAACTCAACGCGAAAAGCTATTGCAACAAAAAGAAATAAGTATTGTTGCTAAAGCAGAAGGAAAACAAGAAAGCACCGATGAAATAGCAAAAGAAGATGCTAAACCAGTTGGTGCTGCTGAGCCTGTTGCTGTTGAAAAAACTAATGAAAAAAGCATAACTGAAGAAATTGTAGATAAAGTAGATGAAGTTGTAGAAAAAACAACTGCTTCTAAAGATAAAGAATTAGAAGATGACAAGCAAAAAGAAGCTGCTGAGACTAAAGAAATTATAGATCTTAATAAATTTGATGACAAAAAAGAAACAGCTACTCAAACTACAGAAACCAAGCAAAAACAAGTAGTAAAAAAAGTAAGTGACAAAAAGAAAACTACAAGACCTAAAGAACGCGCTGCTAAAAAAGGAAAACTTACTCAAAATCTCGGTGATTTGTTGAAAAAAACAGATATAGTTGTTGCTAAGGAAACTGATGTTACTGAATTACCTACACGAATACAAGCGAAAATTGAAGCTGAAAAACGATCTCAAAAGGGTAAAACTACAGAAAAACCTCCTTTAGGTGATACTGAAACTTCACCAGCACCTTCGTCTGAAGAAAAGTTAAGTGAAGAAAAAGAGGATGCTAAGGAGAAGATTTCAGCAAAAACTGAAACTTTACCAGCACCTCTGTCTGAAAAAAAAGAAGATATTATTGAAGAAGCTTTGGGCGAAACTAAAGATGAAGAAAGTTTTAAGCCGGGTGATAAGATGGAACTTAAAGGTTTGACAGTGCTTGGTAAAATTGATCTTAAGACAGAAGCTTCTTCTGAACGTACCGCAAGAGATAGACGGTCGAAAAGAGATAGAGCAGCAAAAAGAGATAGACGGTCGAAAAGAGACTCTAGCGCAACAAAAGAACGTAACGAAAAAGATAAGAAAAATATTAGAGACGGTAAAGATACTAAAGACTATAGAGATAGAAGACGTAGAAATAAAGATGAAGGTGTAAAAAGTCAAGATAAAAAGTTTATATCAAGAGGCGAGAATAGACAAAAGCCAAAAGCTGAAAGCGATACATCTAATTTCCGTTCAAAACAAAAAAGTGCTAATGCGCCGGTACAACGTGTGTTTACTGATGAACCGGCACAACCAGCTAAATTAAAAAATGCAATGTATGCGGAGAAAAAGAAAAAAAGAAGTATCCGTGAAACATTGTCTGAAGAAGATGTGAACAGAAAAATCCGCGAAACGTTAAGCGGAATGGACGATCACTCTTTGAATATAAGAAGATCTAGAATTAAGCAAAAGAAAAAAGCTGATAGAGAAGAAAAAGAAGCTAAATTGCAACAACTTTCTGAAATTGAATCGCATACACTTTCGTTAACCGAGTTCGTAACTACAAATGATTTATCTAAATTGATAAATGTTCCTGTGAATGAAATTATCTTGAAATGCATGGAACTTGGACTTATGGTAACGATTAATCAAAGGCTTGATAAAGATACTATTTTGCTTATAGCTTCTGATTATGGTTTGGAAGTAGAATTCGAAGAAGAAGATAAGATTCCAGAAATAGAACTTATAGAAGATAAACCTTCTGATTTGTTGCCAAGACCACCTATTGTTACTATAATGGGACACGTTGATCACGGAAAAACTTCATTACTTGACCATATTAGAAATGCCAATGTGGTAGCTGGAGAAGCAGGTGGAATTACACAACATATAGGAGCATATCGTGTGGTTTTGAAAAGTGGGAAATCTATAACTTTCCTAGATACACCTGGACACGAAGCTTTTACTGCGATGAGAGCTAGAGGCGCTCAAGTTACTGATATAGTTGTATTAGTTGTCGCAGCTGATGATAGCGTAATGCCGCAAACTATTGAAGCTATAAGTCATGCAAGAGCTGCTAACGTACCTATTGTAGTAGCTATTAATAAAATAGATAAACCTGATGCTAATCCTGATAGAATTAAACAGCAACTATCCGAACAAGGAGTGCTAATAGAAGAATGGGGCGGAAAGTTTCAAAGTGCGGAAATATCAGCAAAAAAAGGAATAAACATAGATGTATTGCTTGATAAAATTTTACTCGAAGCAGAAATGTTAGATCTTAAAGCTAATCCTAACAGAAATGCTAATGGAATAGTTATAGAATCTAAAATGACAAAAGGCTGGGGTAATGTAGCTACTGTAGTAGTACAAAACGGAACTTTGGAAATAGGACATTCATTTGTTGCTGGCGCTAGCTATGGAAAAACAAGAGCTCTACTTGACGAAAGAGGAAATAAAGTAGAAGACGTATTACCGTCGCAACCTGTAGTGGTTATAGGATTTGACGGATTGCCAGAAGCGGGCGATACTTTTAATGTTGTAAGTTCAGATACTCAAGCAAGAGAAATTGCTACCAGTAGAAGACAATTGCGTAGAGAACAAGAGATGAGAAAAGTAAGACATATTACTCTCGACGATATTTCTGCTCAAATTTCTATTGGAGGCGTAAAAGACTTGTTCCTTGTTATCAAAGGAGATGTTGCAGGTTCTGTTGAAGCACTCAGCGACTCTTTACAAGAACTATCTACAGCAGAAGTTAGAGTTAATATTCTACATAAAAGTGCAGGTAATATTACTGAATCTGATGTTATGTTAGCTGCTGCTTCAAATGCTGTTATAATAGGATTTAATACCGATACTATGAGTCAAGCAATGAGACTTGCTGATATGGAAAATGTTGAGATTAGAAACTATAATATAATATATGACTGTATTAATGAAATTCAACTAGCTCTTGAAGGTATGCTGAAACCTGAAATTAAAGAAGAAATTCTAGCTACTGTAGAAGTTAGACAAATATTCAAAGTAGGAAGATCAGTACAAATAGCAGGTTGTTATGTCCTAAGTGGTAAAGTCTCAAGAAATGATAAAGTAAGGATACTTAGAAATGGGCTGCCAATACATACCGCAGTAGTAAGTTCTTTGAGAAGAGGTAAAGACGATGTAAGAGAAGTTGAACAAAATTATGAATGTGGAATACAAATAGAAGGTTGGAACAACTACGAAGAGAATGATATTATAGAAGCTTATAAACTTGTGGAAGTTAAAAGAAACTTGTAATTTATCTGATTAATAGATTAGAATTAATGTTGGGCGTGTTGAATACGCCCTTTTTTGTTTGAACTGTGATTTAAAATTTTCCTTCGGTGAATGTTGGGGCGTATTGCATACGCCCTACGAAGTTTGACGGGGTAGTCTATTAATTGTCTGAACCGGGATTAACAGGATTAAAGGATTAGCAGGATTGTGCCGTAGGCACAAAATTTCGGTAAAAGAAATGTAATCTTACTTATCTCGTCCCATACGGGACGAAACATAAGCAAGTATAAGTTTTTACCGATATTTAATCCCTACGGGATTTTTAAGGATATATAATTAATAACCACACCTCCCCGCTGCGCGGGTACTCCTCTCAAAGAGTAGAATTTTCACCTCTGCGAAGAGCTGCAAATTCCCCTTTGGTACGAAGGGGTGGCAAACGAAGTTTGACGGGGTAGTCATTAATAATATCATCCCTAACGGGATTTATTAGGATATATAATTCATAACTCTCAAGAGGAAAATTTTATAATTATGGTTCAGTTTATCAATTTTTTTTAAAAACTTGACCTTTCCATTCTACTTCTTGATTAATAAGAGTAAAAGGAATAATAATTTCAAGTATGCTACACATAGTTATAAATATAATTATGCCACGTTTTAAATGTCTTCTATCCAATATGTTATATATAGGGAATAAAACAAAAACATCACCTAATATTCTTATAATTACATTAATAGCTAGTAATATCAAGCTTGTTTCAATGATAGCAATAATAAATGTAGCGGTTATACAAGCTGATGATAGTACATGAAGAAAAGCTTTCCAACCAAGGGATATTCCGCCGATAGCCCATCTTTTATGCTGCTTTATATATTCTTTTATTGTTGGACATGCTAAGGTTTCAACATTAGTTTTTTTATCGCATATATGTCGCACTTCATATTTTCCTTCCAATACAGCTTTAAGCAAAGTATAATCTTCTGTAACAGAAAATTCTAAATTATGGTATCCGCCAACTTTGTAATATGCTTCTTTAGAAACCGCTAAATTATTACCGAAACAGCCTAATGCGGTGCCTAAACCTATTCCTGCACTAGCGTAAGTATTCATATAGGTCCATTCTGCATCTTGGAATTTAGCAAAAATATTTTCTCCTTTTATGCTTGTATAGGCGGCAACAAGTCCTACATTTTTATTAATAGTATTGTCATCTTCATTTAAGAATTGAGATACAATAGTAGTTATCCATTGTTCATTTACAGTACAATCAGCATCTGTCATTAGAAAAATTTCACCTTTAGCTATATCAAATCCTGCTTGTAATGCTCCCGGTTTTCCTCTAAGATTTTGATTCTTTGTTTCTTCAGTAATATTTTTCAATATGACATTATCATATTCTTCTGTAAATTGTTTTACTATATTGGCGGTATTATCATCTGATCTATCATTTACGACAATAAGTTCAAATTTATTTTTTGGATAATCCGATTTAGTAATAGATCTTATGCACTCGGCTATATTTTTTTCTTCATTTCTAGCGGGAACGATAACAGAGATGAAAGGAAGAGAATCGTTTATAGTAACATTTTCTTTTTTCTGTTTTCTTTCTTTATAGGAAGCAGCAACGATTATAATAATTCTTAATATATATATAATGCAGCATATTATAAATAATAATTTCATAACAAATACATTAAATTTTAATTTTCTTCGTTGTCCTCTTGTATCATATTTTTAATAACATCTATAATTCCGTCAGAGTGTTGAACCATAGAATTTTCTATTTTTTTCATCATTTCCTTAGCTATCATTTCGGATAGTTGCCTTTTTTGTTCTTCGCTTAGATCGTCTGTTTTTACATTCTTTAATAATTTCATATAAATTCAAATATATAATTAAATAATTAAATTATAGTTCAGATGTGATAAATTTGTTATTATTTATGATAAATTTAGGTTTTCCGATAAACTTTTCGTCTATAAATGGAGAATTTATAGCTTTAGATTTAAATTTTTCTTTTTTAACAATCCATTCTTCGTTTGGAGCAAAAATAGTTAGATTAGCTGTTTCGTTTTCTGCTATTTTCACCTGTTCCATTTTCATTATTTTTCTTGGGTTAATAGCTAGTAATTCTATAATTTTATTTAATTCTATTTTTTCTTGGTGGTGTAATTTAGTTAGTACTGCACCAAGAGTAGTTTCCAATCCTATAACACCGTTAGGAACGTTTTCAAATTCAACATCGCGCTCATATTGAGAATGTGGTGCATGGTCACTAGCTATGCAATCAATAGTGCCATCTTTTATTCCGGCTATAATAGCATCAATATCTTCTTGTTGTCTAAGCGGAGGGTTCATTTTAAAATTAATATCATAGCTTTGAATTTTTTCGTCTGTAAAATAAATATGGTGTGGAGTAACTTCTGTACTTACTCTCAATCCTTTATTTTTAGCATCTCGCACTAAATCAACAGCGCCACGTGTAGAAATATGTTGAATATGATAACGTCTATTTCCTGTATATTCGGATAATTTTAGATCGCGTTGAATAATAATTTCTTCAGCAATATTTGGATAGCCTTTCAATCCTAATTTTATAGAGGTTTCACTTTCATTTACTGAGAAATTTTTTGTCAAGGAATGTTCTTCGCAATGTTGTGCTAAAAGTAAATCATTTGGAGTAGCAAAATTAAAAGCACGTTTCATAACTTCGGCTGAGCATACACAAGATCCATCGTCTGTAAAATAAACTACTCCGGCTTCATTTAGTTCTAACATTGGTGAGAGATTTAATCCTTCACGATCTTTAGTGATAGTAGCTGCAATTTTTACAGTTACGGGTAAATTTTCAGCCTTCTTGTTGATATAGTAAACTATTGGTAGCGAATCTATAGCAGGCGAAGTATTTGGCATACAAACAAGTTCAGTAAAGCCACCGTTTGCAGCTGCAGCTACACCTGTTGCAATAGTTTCTTTCGCGGAAAAACCGGGATCTCGTAAATGAACGTGCATATCAATAAATCCGGGTGCAGCAACAAGATGACTAGCTTCAATTATTTGCATATCATCTGTTTTTTTTATTGCTTCTTCGCTTATTTTATGTATCTTTCCATCAAGAATATGTAAATTGAGAACTTTATCAATTTTTTGTACTGGATCAATTAACCGTATATTTTCAAAAAGAATATTCATTTTTTTAAACCGATAATTAAAATAATTACAAATATACAAAAAATTATTTTTTAAAAAAAAGAGATAGTTTTTTCTTTACTATCTCTTTAGTTTAATTTGTCAAATTTGTCAAATTTGTCAAAATTTATGTCTTGCTCCATATACGCGTGTTCAAGTTCAAATCTTCTACAATTCCTATTACTAATTGCAAATCTTCGAAGTATGAAGTTATTTTTTCTTGATTTGCAACAGACGAAATAAGTTTCGTTTCAAATAGAGCTTTTTTATATGGGATAGCTACAAAGACAGAAGAATCAACAAAACTTAGAGAAGGTGTTTTGTTGCATTTTTTTTTGAAAATCTACCAAACGCTGCATCATACTTGAAGACAGAATATATCTTGCTTCGACTTGGTCGCTTCCGTAAACGGCAAATATTTTTTCAAATTCAGGGTTTTCTAATTGAATTAATTTTCCGTGTGATGAGCCTATTTTTTGGAACATTTGTCCGATTTTTCCAAATTTTCTTTCAGCAAAATCAGGAAGAACGAAGTATTTTCCATTAAAATTCTTGTGAAAATCAGCAACACAAAACAATCCGTCAAACAAAGGTGCATATTCATCTTTGTCATCATCTGATGACGAATATTTATATTTAGCATGAATTTCCGAGAACATAATTTCTGTTTTATCAATTATGCCACTTACATAGTCATCACCATAGTATTTGTCAGGATATTGAGTAAAAATTTTTGATTTTATAAATACATTTTGGGGTATATAGTTTGTAGGTTCATACTTCAGACCTTCATGAATAAAATGAATTATAGGTTCTATAATTCTCTTTTTGAACTCAATGGTAAATTTCTTCTTAATACTTCTACACTGCGCTGGTAAAGTTAAAATTAAAATAAAAGATACTATTACTGCTATTATCATAGGTATTGCAATATCATCATTATTTTCTAAAAAAATAGAGCCATATATAGCACTATTAATTAAAGCGCCAATCAGTAATACTACAGCTATAATTAAGATAAATATAAATATTCTTTTAATTATTTGCTTTATGGTGGACTTGCGTAATGTATCAATACTGTCTAATTCGCTTTGTAAATTATTTTTATAAAATGCTTGGAACTCTTCAATAGTTTTCATAGTTGATAGATTTATTGATTAAAAAGATCTTTAGCACTTATATTTTGTCTTTCAACTTCATTCGCTTCAAAAGAAGGTTTTGGTTTCATTCCCATTATAGCCGCAAAAATGTTAGTAGGAAACATTTGTACTGCATTATTATAGATGTTAATAGAAGCGTTGAATGCTCTACGTGAAGCAGAAATTTGTTCTTCCACTTCGTTCATTGCACCTTGCAACTGTAGGAAATTTGTATTTGCTTTTAATTCAGGATAGTTTTCTACAGCTACATTGATAGCGCGCAATGCATTGTTTAATTCATTATTTAAAGCGATTTGTTCATTTTCATTTAATTTGCCACTTATAGCTTTTGTTCGCAATTCCGTAACTCTTGTTAAAGTTTCTTGTTCATGTTTCATATATTGCTTAACAGTAGCTATTAAGTTAGGAATTAAATCGTAACGTTTTTTAAGATAAGCATCAATAGAAGCAAAAGCGTTTGTTACTTGGTTACGCTTAGAAATTAATGAATTATACATAATAATAAAAATTAATGCAATTAATGCAATAGCCACAATAATAATTATTGTTGTTGTTGTCATAAAATTAGTTCCTCTTAAAAAAAATAATATAAAAAGTTCAAACGTAAATATCTAAATATAACATTTTTTTTCTATTAATTCAATTAATATGGGAAAAAACTAAGATTTCTTTTTTATTTCATATTATTTTTGTAATTTTGTAATAAGTAATATTTTTCTTTTTTTTATTCATAATTAAATAATGAGGTTATATAATGACACGAAGAATTACTAAATTAACAAACTTTTTGCTAATACCTTTAGCATTATTTATTTTCATTTCTCAGTCTGCTCTTTCTGCTGGCTTAATAACAAATTCAAAGTTAAAAGAATGGATAAAATCTAATACAGATCAATTACCGGGAGTTGCTGTAAATTCAGATGGCGGGATAGATAATACTACAGCAAACTTAGAAGCATTAGCAAAAATAAATGAGTTAGATTGCAGTAAGGCCGGACTTACTACCATAGACGAATTAATTAGACATATGTCAGGTTTGGAGCAGTTAGATTGTTCTGACAATCCTTTAACTGGATTAGATGTAAGTAACAATATAAATTTAAAAAGATTATATTGTTGGCGTAATCAACTAGCTAGCTTAGATCTAAGCAACAATAAAAAATTAGAAGAATTGTGTTGTCCTGAAAACCAACTAACTAGCTTAAGTGTGAGTAATATTACAGGAATAACATATTTGTATTGTATGGAAAATCAACTAACTAGCTTAAGCCTTAACAATACAACAGCTTTAGTTTGTTTAATGTGTTCTGGAAATCAAATAAGTAGCTTAGATGTAAGTACGAATAACAAACTAGAAGAATTGTATTGTGACGATAACATTCTAGTTACATTAGATATTAGTTCACTATCAAGTTTAGAAGGCTTAAATTGTTGTAATCAAGCTACAGGTTTTACTGTGTACTTAACTGAAGAACAAAAAAACAAATTTACTGAACAAAATTATTGTGATGCTATACTATCCCTGTACAAGCCTATTCCTAACCAATTAATAAAAGATCAAAAGTTAAAAGAATGGATAAAAGCTAATAAGAATAAACTACCTGGAGTTGTTATAAATGAAGATGGTGGAATAGACAGCACTACAGCGAACTTAGAAGCATTAGCAAAAATAAATGAGTTAGATTGCAGGGAGGCCGGACTTACTACCATAAACGAATTAATTAGACACATGCTAGGTTTGGAGAAGTTAGATTGTGCTGACAATCCTTTAACTGGATTAGATATAAGTAACAACATAAATTTAGAAGTAATATCTTGTTGGAATAATCAAATAGGTAGCTTAGATTTAAGTAACAACACAGAATTAAAAGAGTTAGATTGTTCTAAAAATCAATTAACAGAGTTAAATGTAAGTCTCACCGTAAAATTAGAAGATTTGAAGTGTTCTGACAATCAATTAACAGATTTAGATGTAAGTTACATCGTAAAATTAGAAGATTTGAAGTGTTCTGGCAATCAATTAACTGATTTAGATTTAAGTAACAACACAGAATTAATAGAACTAGATTGTTCTGGCAATCAACTAACTAAATTAGGTGTAAGTAACAGCAAAGAATTAGAAAAATTAGATTGTTCTGGCAATAAACTAACTAGCTTAAAGATAAATGATAAAAAAACAAATAAAACGAATTTATGTTTAAGTAGCAACACAGAATTAAAAGAGTTGGATTGTTCTAATAATCAATTAACTGAATTAGATGTAAGTAACAACACAGGATTAGAAAAATTTCGTTGTAACGATAACATTCTTGATAACTTAGATATTAGTCCGCTATCAGATTTAGTAGAGCTACAATGCTGTAATCAAGCGGCAGGTTTTATTCTGTATTTAACTGAAGAACAAAAAAACAAGTTTACTGAAGAAGATTATTGTGATGCTATACTAAATGCAGTTTCTAATGAATTAATAACAAATTCAAAGTTAAAAGAATGGATAAAATCCCATAAAGATCAATTGCCAGGAGTTGTTATAAATGAAGACGGTGGAATAAATAACACTACAGCAAACTTAGAAGCGCTAGCAAAAATAAACAGTTTAGAATGCAATAATTCCGAACTTACCAGCATAAATGAATTAATTAGACATATGTCAAATTTAAAGAGTTTAATCTGTAACAACAATTCTTTGACTGAATTAGATGTAAGTAAAAACATAGAATTAGAAATTTTGGATTGTTCTGACAATCAACTAACTAGCTTAGACCTAACAAATAATATAAATCTAATACAATTAGTTTGTTCTAATAATCAACTAACTAGCTTAGATGTAAGTAAAAATACAAACATAATGCTTTTTGTATGTTCGGGCAATCAATTAACTGGTTTAGACGTAAGTAACAACACGGGATTAGAATACTTGGATTGTTCTGACAATAAATTAACCGATTTAGATTTAAGTAAAAATACAGAATTAAAAGAGTTAGATTGTTCTCATAATCAATTAACTGAATTAGACGTAAGTAACAACACCGGCTTAGAAAGCTTGGATTGCTCTGACAATAAATTAATTCAAATTACTGGTTCCTTTGCATCATCTCGCATGGACTGTTCTCATAATCAATTAACTGAATTAGATGTAAGTAACAACACCGGATTAGAAAGCTTAGATTGTTCTCATAATCAATTAACTAAGTTAGATGTAAGTAAAAATACAGAATTAAAAGAGTTGGATTGTTCTCATAATCAATTAACCGATTTAGACGTAAGTAACAACACGGGATTAACAGGGTTAGATTGTTCTAATAATCAACTAACTGATTTAGATTTAAGTAAGAATACAGAATTAACAGAGTTAGATTGTTCTAATAATCAATTAACTGATTTAGATGTAAGTAACAACACGGGATTAACAGGGTTAGATTGTTCTCACAATCAACTAACTGATTTAGATTTAAGTAAGAATACAGAATTAACAAAGTTGGATTGTTCTCATAATCAATTAACTGAATTAGATGTAAGTAAAAAAATACAATTAGATACATTGTTTTGTAATAATAATCAATTAGCCGAGTTAGATGTAAGTAAAAATATAGAATTAAAAAATTTGCGTTGTAACGATAACATTCTTAACAACTTAGATATTATCCCACTAATAAAATTAGCGGATCTAAACTGTTGTAATCAGTTGGAAAGTTTTATTCTCTATTTAACTAAAGGACAAAAAGGCATATTTACTGAGCTACACTATTGCGATGCTATACTTAAAGAAGACAAAAGCATTTGTGAAATAGAATGGTTAGATATTCATCCTAATCCTACTGCAGGCAAGATCTTTATTGATAGTAAATTCATTTCCGACGAAATAAAGATATTAAATTTAGCAGGCGAAGTTTTATATAGAGAAGCGCTTAACGCTGAAAAAACAGAAATTGATATTTCAAATCTGCCTTCTGGTGTGTATTTCGTAATCACAAAAGGAAAGATAGGAAAAGTTATTAAAAATTAGTAGAAAATAATTTTTATTCCATATAAACTGCTTATTGTTTTTTTCAGTAAGCAGTTTTTTTTTGTTGACTACCCCGTCAATCTCGCAGGGCGTATCAACACGCCCCAACATTCACCAAAGGGGAATTTTAAAAAGCCAACTAAGTCATTGCGAGATAGTTGGCTTTATTTTTAAGAATATATGTGGAAATTCATATTTTTGTTACAGCATATCTATCAGCTTTTGGACTGATTCTTTCGCATCGCCCAACAATAGATGCACACCTTTTTCTTTTTTATACAGCGGATTATCAACCCCTGCATAGCCTGGATTAAGGTCAAAGTTACAAATGAAAATCTCTTTAGCTTGATCGACATTCAATACCGGCATTCCATAAATCGGTGTATCCACAGCGTCGCGCGCTGCTGGGTTAAGCACGTCATTAGCTCCAATTACAATTACTGCATCCGTATTTTTGAAGTCGTCATTTATAGCGTCCATTTCATACAGTTGTTCATAAGACACATCAGCTTCCGCTAGTAGCACGTTCATATGTCCGGGCATACGACCTGCAACAGGGTGAATCGCATAACGAACTTTTGCACCTTTACTTTCCAACTTATCCGCTAGTTGTCTAACTAAGTGTTGCGCTTGTGCCAACGCCATACCGTAACCGGGAACAATTATTACCGATTTCGCATTTTGTAGAACATCAGCGGAATTGTCTTTTTTAGTTTCAATAGTAGAAGTTTGCGATGTTTTACTGTCTAACATTGCAATCAATTTATTCACCGATTCTTTTGCATCGCCTAACAGCAAATGAACGCCTTTTTCTTTTTTATACAGCGGATTATCCACTCCCGCATAACCGGGATTTAAGTCAAAGTTACAAATGAAAATCTCTTTTGCTTGATCGACATTCAATACTGGCATTCCATAAATCGGTGTATCCACAGCGTCGCGTGCTGCTGGGTTGAGTACGTCATTAGCTCCAATTACAATTACTGCATCCGTATTTTTGAAGTCGTCATTTATAGCGTCCATTTCATACAGTTGTTCATAAGACACATCAGCTTCGGCTAATAATACGTTCATATGTCCGGGCATACGTCCAGCAACAGGGTGAATAGCGTAACGAACTTTTGCACCTTTACTTTCCAACTTATCCACTAGTTGTCTAACTAAGTGTTGCGCTTGTGCCAACGCCATACCATAACCGGGAACAATAATAACCGATTTCGCATTTTGTAGAACATCAGCAGAATTGTTTTTTTGAATTTCAGTAGCAGCAGTTTGCGATGGCTTACTGTCTAACATTGAAATCAATTTATTAACCGATTCTTTCGCATCGCCTAACAACAAATGCACACCTTTTTCTTTTTTGTAAAGCGGATTATCCACTCCAGCATAGCCGGGATTTAAGTCGTAGTTACAAATAAATACATTTTTTGCTTGATCGACATTCAATACAGGCATTCCATAAATAGGTGTATCCACAGCATCACGAGCAGCAGGATTAAGTACGTCATTAGCTCCAATTACAATTACTGCATCCGTATTTTTGAAGTCGTCATTTATAGCGTCCATTTCGTACAGTTGTTCATAAGACACATCAGCTTCCGCTAGTAGCACATTCATATGTCCGGGCATACGACCTGCAACAGGGTGAATAGCATAGCGAACTTGTGCTCCTTTACTTTCTAACTTATCCGCTAGTTGTCTAACTAAATGTTGCGCTTGTGCCAATGCCATACCATAACCGGGAACAATAATAACCGATTTCGCATTTTGTAGAACATTTTCAGACGATGTCTGTTTTGTTTCCACTTTTTCTTCTTTTTTAGGTTTAGCGGCAACAGCTTGTGTTTTTTCAGTTTTTTTGCCTGCTACAGATGTTTTTCCAGTCAGAATATCCATCAAGCTTCTATTCATTGAGCGGCACATAATCTGTGTAAGGAACAAGCCCGATGCTCCAACAATTCCCCCAACTGAAACCAAAAGTATATCACTTATCGCCATACCTGCAATTGCACCAGCAACACCACTTAGCGAGTTAAGCAATGATATAGTAATAGGCATATCTGCACCACCGACACGGATAGCAAAAGCGTATCCAAAAAGGGTGCTTATTCCAATACTTAAAAACAATATTATTGTAATATCGGTAGATGGATCTATTATATCGCCGATAAAAGCAGAGTAAACAACAGTAACTAACAGAATGATAAGACTAAAGTTAAGAATTGCGGAATGATTTTTCCAAATTACTGGTCGTTGAGACAAAAGTTTGTGCAGTTTTCCTGCTGCTACTAAACTTCCAACAAGAGTAACAATTCCGACAACTATTGCTAATACTGCTGTTACGTTTGAAAAAATTGGATATTCTTGTTCTGGCGCCTGTCCTATTCCGAGTAAGGTAAGAATTCCCACCAAAGCCGAAGCTAAGCCTCCTACACCATTAAGCAAAGCAACTAGCTGTGGCATCTCAATCATTTTTACCCTGACGGCAAACATACTGCCAACAATAACACCTGCAAGCATATAAATGTATATACTTGCAACCGAAATTATTTCATTATATAGTAATGTAATAAGTATTCCTACGAACACACTTATTGCACTGAGGATATTTCCTGCAACGGCAGTTTTTACCTTGCTCATCATAGAAATACCCACCAATACTAATATTGATAGTATAGCACAAATTACTAAATAGACTGTTGAAGTTATCATTTGCTATCTCCTTCCTTTTTCTTATGAAACATTTTGAGCATTCGGTGTGTAACACCAAATCCGCCTACTACGTTTACCGTAGCAGCTATTACTGCCAAGCCACCCAAAATTTGTCCTAGCGCAATACTTTGGTCTTTATATAATACCGACAAACCAACGGCTGACACTGCTCCCAAAATGGTTATACCTGATAGAGCATTCATTCCCGACATTAGCGGAGTATGCAGCAAACTCGGTACGTTTTTAATAATAGAATAACCAACAAAAGTGGCAACAATAAAAATTAAGATTAAATAAATTGGGTTCATTGATACAATGTTTGATTTATTTATAAAAACATAGAGACGCGAATTTCGCGTCTCTACTTATATTATTATGTTTACTTGATTATTATTTTAATCCCATAGCTTCTCGTGTACCCGCGTGAACTATATCGTTGTTATGTGTAACAAGTGTAGAGCGTACAATCTCATCGTTCAAATCTAAAGAGATTTTACCATCTTTCACCAAGTATTTTACAATGTTATAAATATTTTGTGAAAACATCCAT
Organism: Ignavibacteria bacterium; assembly: GCA_012518115.1. Classification (GTDB taxonomy): domain Bacteria; phylum Bacteroidota; class Ignavibacteria; order Kapaibacteriales; family UBA2268; genus JAAYTD01. Next base: position 90,897 of record JAAYTD010000013.1, read on the forward strand.
GTAGAGCTTGTAGGTAATAAGCCAGGAATATTTTTAATTCCCATAATAGTTACTCCATGAATTACCTCTTTTTTACCTGGAGGAGTTATAGCACAGTTTCCGCCTTGGTCAATGGATATATCAACAATAACAGATCCTTTTTTCATCGTTTTTACCATATCTTCAGTAATCAATATTGGAGCAATTCTACCAGGTATTAACGCACTACAAAATATAATATCCATATCTTTTATAGCTTCTGCTAATACTTCACGCTCTTTCTTCAGCCACTCCTCAGGAAGAGTCTGTGCATATCCACCTGTGCCTACAGCAAGTTCAGCTGGAACACCTGTTTCAATTACTTTTGCACCTAAACTTTGTGCTTGTTCACTTGCAGCAGGGCGTATGTCAACAGCGTGAGTTACTGCACCCAAACGTTTTGCAGTAGCTAATGCTTGCAAGCCAGCAACACCTGTTCCAATAACTAATACGTTTGCAGGTTTTGATACACCTACAGCTGTGAACATTTGCGGCATAAAAATAAACAAATCGTCTGCTGCCATTATTATTCCCTTATATCCAGCACAAGTACTCATGGTTGTGAGTGCATCCATATTTTGTGCACGTGATATGCGAGGAATACTATCAAGAGTAAGACTAATAATACCGTTCTTTGCTAGTTTTTTTACCATTTCGTGGTTAACCGGCGATGCAGGGTGTATAAATGTAATTAAATACTGACCGCTATGCATCATATCAGCTTCGTGAACACCAAGTTTTTCATTAAAAAGTGGCTCTTTAACTTTTAGTATTAAAGATGATTTTTCAAAAATTTCTTTAGCATCTGTAATAATCTGTGCGCCTGCTTCACGATATTGATCGTCGTAGAAAAGAGATCCTACACCGGCACCGGCTTCGACCAACACAGTCATTCCGTCTTGCACAAACTTTTTTACTGTTTCGGGGGTAGCAGCTACGCGTGCTTCGCCCGGCATGATTTCTTTTGGAATACCTATAATCATAATATCAAAAATAAATTAATGTTAAAATAAAAATATTAAAATAAATTTTGTTACTTTTGTTACTACTAACTTACACAAAAGTACAAAAACAAACAAATCAAATTTCAATTCTAATTCTATAACTTAAAGATTAGATTTCAGTCATTTGATTTAATGTTTTCTATAGATAAAATAATTATCTACTTTATTATAAAGTTTATAATTAAAATACAATTGTCAAAATTACAATTTTTTTTTGACTTTTCAAAACTTTCCTATAATTATTATTTAAAATATATTTAGTATTTATAAACAAATCTATAGTTTTTTCTTTTTATAAAAATATTTTGTATGAGAGGAAAAGCAAGATATTGGCAAGGCAAGCAAGATATTAATATTATATCCTGTGTAAATTAATTATCACATTTTATAAATTTTTGAATAAAAAACAAAAAATATGTTGAAAAAAAATGTTTTTTTTGTTTGTTTGTGGAAAAAGTGTTATTTTAGTAGTCTTATTACGCACTCATTTGCCGAAAGCTTCTAATTATATTCGGCAAGTATAAGAAAATACAATAACTTAAAGTGTACAAATCAGTTTATGGCTAATTTAGAACAAAAAAAAGTAGTTGTATCTGACTTGGTAGATATGTTCAAGAGCACTACGGGTATTTATTTTGTTGATTTTGCCAGATTAACGGTAAAAGATCTTAATGAAATCCGTAAAGAATTTAGAGATGTTTCGGCAAAAATGCTTGTGTCGAAAAATACTCTTATTTTGCGTGCTTTGTCAGAAATAGAAGTTGAATTAGCTGAAGGACAATTAGCAGGTCAAACAGCTATAATTTTTGCGGGAGAAGATGCTACGGCACCTGCGAAGATAATAAAGAAAGTTTTTGACAAAACAGGCAACCTTGGCTTGAAATTGGTACTTATCGAAGGTCAGTTATATGACGGAAAGCAATTAAATTTAGTTGCTTCTTTACCGTCGAGGACAGATTTGATGGCTGGAATTTTAGGTTCTTTGCAATCACCTGCTTCTGGAATCGTCGGTTCAATCAATGCTGTTATTCGTGATCTTGCTTCGCTTATTGAAGAGGTTGCAAAAAAGAAATCAGCATAAAGTAATAATTCTTAATTTAATGGTATATGTTTTATTACTCAAAATTATTTTATTTTTTTTTAGAAACTTAACAAAAATAAAGGTATAAAAATGGCTGCTAACATAGAAAAACTGTTAGAAGAAATATCAAATTTAACACTCGCAGAAGCTGCTGAGTTAAAAAAATTAATGGAAGATAAATTTGGCGTAACTGCTGCGGCTCCAGTAATGATGGCCGGTGGTGCAGCGCCTGCAGCAGCAGAAGCTGTAGAAGAAAAAACAGAATTCGATGTTGAACTTACAGACTTCGGAGCTAATAAACTTAATGTAATTAAAGCGGTTCGCGAAATTACCGGACTTGGCTTAAAAGATGCTAAAGATATGGTAGAAGGCGCTCCTAAAATAGTTAAAGAAGCTTGTACAAAAGAAGAAGCTGAAGAACTCAAGAAAAAATTAGAAGACGCTGGCGCTAAAGTTACATTGAAGTAATTTTCTTCTGATAAATTTAAGTCTATGAATAATTTATATCTTAATTTGTTCATAGACTTTTTACGGGCATAGCTCAACTGGTAGAGTGACGGTCTCCAAAACCGTAGGTTGCGGGTTCGATTCCTGCTGCCCGTGCTTATTAAACTAATAAAAATATCTTGAACATTTATCTATTTTATTAATTGTAGAAGATATATCTATTGATGAAAATAAATAGAGAATTATGGTTCTAATCTAATAAGAAAGTATCATAATTCTTTGTTTTTATACAAAAAGTAGTTATATAATTATTGTTTTGTTACTATCATTTAATAAAAATATAAAGATATTTTTAATCATTTTATTTCAATTCAATTCCATATAAATGAGGGCGAATAATGAGCGAGATGCACTCTCCGATAGAAAAAGAGACTTTTGAGGCAACACAAAAAACACTGAATTTGTTAGATGAATATAAAAACAGCGGTAAAGGAAAGTTGCGTATTCTCGAAAGTGAAGACGATTTAGTTAGATTGCGTAAAAGAATTACTTTTTCACGCTCCGACCAAAAAGCACCTTATCCTGATTTACTTGATATACAGCTGAAATCTTTTGAAGATTTTTTACAAGAAGATGTGCCTCCAGCTAAACGTAGAAACATAGGCTTACAATCTGCTTTCTTAGCAGCATTTCCTATAGAAGATGCTTCTGGAACACATCAATTAGAATTTATTGAATATTCTACTGAAAAACCAAAACTAACTGAAGAACAATGTAGTGAAAGAGAGTTAACTTATTCTAAACCGCTGAAAGTTAAATTACGTTTATCCTCAAAAGCCGATAAAAATTCTGATGAATATGTAGAAGCAGTAGAACAAGAAGTCTATTTAGGCGCTATTCCTATTATGACAGAACGTGGCACATTTATTATAAATGGTGCTGAACGAGTTATTGTTAATCAAATACATAGATCGCCCGGAGTGTTTTTTGATGATGCAATACATCCAAATGGAACAAGAATTTATTCCGCTAGAATAATACCTTTCCGTGGTTCTTGGGTAGAGTTTATAACAGATATACATGATATAATGTATGCGTATATTGACCGTAAGAAAAAATTCCCTGTTACAACTTTATTAAGAGCTCTTGGTTTTTCTTCAGATGACGAAATATTGAATTTGTTTAATTTGACAGTTACTGTTGAACCTGAAAACTTAGATGACAGTTTTTTAGGTAGAAGAATAGCTGCTGATGTTGTAGATTTAAATACAGGTGAAATAATAGCAAATCGTGATATGTTGATAACGGAAGATATTCTAGAGATGTTTAATTCTACAGAAATTCCGCCACTTAAATTATTCGCTTATGTTGATCCTGCCGACGAACCAATTATAGCAAAAACTATATCTAAAGATGTTACTAGGAACAGAGAAGAAGCGCTTGATATGGTGTATAGGCAACTGCGTACAAGTGAAGCGCCAGATATAGAAACAGCGTGGGGATTACTAGAAAAACTGTTTTTTAATCCTAAAAAATATGACTTAGGTGAAGTAGGACGATATAGAATAAACGATAGGCTGAAGGAAGTGTTTGAAGAAATGGACGCTCCATTTGTAGAAACAACAACTTTAACTATTAATGATATTGTTGCTATTATAAAATATCTCATTAAATTACACGCTAATAAATTGGCAGGTGATGATATAGATCATTTAGGGAATAGAAGAGTTAGAACTGTTGGCGAACAATTAACTGCTCAAATCAATCTAGGACTAGCTAGAATGACAAGGACTATTCGGGAACGATTAGGAGCAAAAGATGATACAAATATTTCGCCATCTGATTTAGTTAATGCAAGAACTATTACCTCTGTAATTAATCAGTTCTTCGGTACAAATCAACTATCTCAATTTATGGATCAAACAAATCCACTGGCTGAACTTACTCATAAACGTAGAACTTCTGCGTTAGGGCCAGGGGGATTAACAAGAGAAAGAGCAGGCTTTGAAGTAAGAGACGTACACTATACACATTACGGCAGACTTTGTCCTATAGAAACACCTGAAGGACCAAATATCGGACTAATTTCTTCACTAGCTCTACATGCTAGAATAAATGAATTAGGATTTATAGAAACAGCATATAGAAAAGTCGTTGATGGAAAATTAACCGATGAGATAGATTATATAACTGCAGAAGTTGAAGACGAACATGTGGTTTGTCCTGCTTCTACTGTTGTTGATGAAACAGGGAAAATTGTTGGCGATAAAATTAGAGCAAGATTGCAAGGAAACTATATAATAGTAACGCCTGACAAAGTCCAATATATGGACATATCAACAGATCATATAACAAGTGCTGCAGCTGCTCTAATTCCATTTCTAGAGCATGACGATGCTAACCGTGCGCTTATGGGTTCTAATATGCAAAGACAAGCAGTCCCATTATTGCTATCTGAAGCACCTATCGTAGGAACAGGTATGGAAGCGAGAATAGCTAAAGATGCAAGAACTTTGTTATTTGCAGAAAGAAATGGAACAGTGGAGTACGTAAGCTCTACAAAAATAAGAATAAAATATGATGATGATAGAACAGAAGAAGAAAAATTAACACAATTCGATTTTCAGCAAGAAGCAGAATATGAATTAGCTAAGTTCTTTAGAACTAACCAAGATACTTGCGTAAATCAAAGACCTATAGTTCGTGAAGGACAACGAGTTGTTGCGGGACAACCACTTGTTGATACTTCTTCTACAGATCAAGGCGAGCTAGCTTTAGGTAGAAATATATTAGTAGCATTTATGCCGTGGCGTGGTTATAATTTTGAAGATGCGATAATTATATCAGAACAATTAGTAGCTAAAGATGTTTTTACTTCTGTTCATATTGAAGAATTTACTTTGCAAGTACGCGATACAAAACGCGGTGAAGAAGAATTTACTCGTGAAATACCGAATATATCAGAAGAAGCTACAAAAGATTTAGATGAAGACGGTATTATTCGAATTGGTGCTAAAGTGCAAGAAGGTGATATTATTATTGGGAAAATTACACCGAAAGGCGAAACAGATCCAACTCCAGAGGAAAAATTATTAAGAGCTATCTTTGGAGATAAAGCAGGGGATGTGAAAGACGTTTCTCTTAAAGCTACACCAGGAATAAAAGGAGTTGTTATAAATACAAAACTTTTTTCAAGACGATTTATGAACATGGACAAAGATACTAAAGCCGAAGAGAAAATGAAGAGCGAAATGCTAGCAAGAGAAGAAAAAAGAATCATAGAAAAAGCCAAAAATGAATTCATTGAAAGATTAGGAAACTTACTTAATGATGAAACTTCAATAGGAATGAAATTATCTACAGGTGTAGTGATATTTAGAAGTGGCGAAACTATGACACGCGAAGCATTAGCAAGTAAATATACAAGTGGATTGCTTAATATAGAATTATTGCCTGAAAAAGGAGACTATCTAGCTGACAAAAAGAAAAATAGCTTGATAGATAAAATGGTGGAAAACTTAAAACATTATATAGAAGAAACTAGAGCAGAATTCAAAGCTAGAAAAAATAGAATAGCTGCTATTGATGAGCTACAACCGGGTATCTTGCAAATGGCTAAAGTTTATCTTGCTAAGAAAAGAAAATTGCAAGTAGGCGATAAGATGGCGGGAAGACACGGAAATAAAGGTATAGTTTCTAACATAGTCAGAAGAGAAGATATGCCGTTTATGCCTGACGGAACACCTGTAGAAATTATTCTTAATCCTTTAGGTGTGCCATCGCGTATGAACTTGGGACAATTATATGAAACAGCATTAGGTTGGGCAGGTCATAAATTAGGTGTTCATTTTGCAACTCCTATTTTTGAAGGTGCTACTTGGGAAGAAGTTAGTGATTTCTTAGAAAGAGCAGGATTGCCAAAAGATGGAAAGACTGAACTTTATGATGGAAGAACAGGAGAGTTGTTTGATGAAAAGGTTACAGTTGGAGTAATTTATATGCTTAAATTATCCCACTTAGTTGAAGATAAAATTCACGCACGATCTATAGGTCCTTATTCTTTAATTACACAACAACCTTTAGGCGGTAAAGCACAGTTCGGCGGTCAAAGACTCGGTGAAATGGAGGTGTGGGCGCTTGAAGCTTATGGTGCAGCTCATATTCTTAGAGAAATGCTTACGCAAAAATCTGACGACGTGCAAGGACGCGCTAGAATGTATGAGGCTATCGTAAAAGGTGAAAATATGCCTATATCTAATATCCCTGAATCGTTTAACGTTCTTGTTAGAGAAATGCAAGGTTTGTGTTTAGATTTAGTAATAGAATAATTTAATTATAGTTATACATATATTTTAATGATTATTGCCGCTAGGAATTTATTTTCTTAGCGGTTTTTTTTATTCTTAATATATTTTGTTGCAGATTTTTAAAGTCTGCTTTTTTTATTTTGTGTAAGTTTTTTTTAATACAATGGCTAATAATATTATTATATAGCCTTAATCTTCAAATTTTTTTTAAAAATGATTACTAAAACCTATAAAAAAAGCTTAATTTGCATTTGTATAATTTATAATTATATAAGAAATAATTTTTGCAAACTAACTAGCTTGTGAAATTCTATTCTGTTGTCTTGTGTTTTGCGATGAAGCTAGCTTTGGAATGGAATATGAATAACAGATTTTTGTAGGAAATTTAATTTACTTTTTGAGTAGATTTATTATAAGATTATTTCCTGCCTTACCGCCATTTATTACTGCAAAACTACCTAAACCTATAAGTGATATTTAGAAAGTTTAGGAAAGTTGAAAAATAACTGTGATATAAACTTACTATGAAAATAACAATAAAATTAAATAAATAAAAAATTACAAAAGGTGAAAAAATGCAAGAAAATTATGCTTATTGGTTAAGACAAGTAAAACGAAACGCTTTTTCTTTGTCTTATATTTCCGATGACTTAAAAACTTTTGAACTTTGTGAAGCTGCTGTAAATAAATATGGTACTAGTTTGGAGTATGTACCCGAAGAATTGAAAAGTGCTGCCTTGTGTGAGCTAGCTGTAAGACAAGACGGTGAAGCCTTAGAGTTTGTTCCTGAAGCATTACGGAGTTCTGCTTTATGCGAATTAGCAGTAAAAGATTGTGGTCGTGCTTTAGAGTATGTGCCTTTTGAATTACGAAGTGCTGCTTTGTGTGAGCTAGCTGTAAGACAAGACGGTGAAGCCTTGAAGTATGTTCCTGAGGCATTACGAAGTTCTACTTTATGCGAATTAGCAGTAAAAGATTATGGTCGTGCTTTAGAGCATGTACCTTTTGAATTACGAAGTGTGGCTTTGTGTGAGCTAGCTATAAATAAATATGGTAGTGCTTTGGAGTTTGTCCCTAATAAATTACGGACTTTTGAATTATGCGAATTAGCTGTAAATGAGAATAGTTATGCTTTGCAGTATGTTCCCGAAGAATTAATAACTGCGGAACTTTGCGAAGCTGCTGTAAAACGGAATAGCAAGGTTTTGAAATATGTTCCTGAAAAATTTATTACTGTAAAACTCTGCGAACAAGTAATAGAAAATATAGATGAAGAAGATGATATCTCGTCTGCATTAGAAATTATTCCTAAAAAAATCATCACTGCCGAGCTCTGTGAAAAAGCAGTGGAAAAGTGTGGTTATGCTTTGAAATATGTTCCGGAGAAATTAAAGACTGCCGAACTTTGTGAAAGAGCCGTATTATCACGTGGATTAGCTTTGGGTTATGTTCCTAAAAAATTTAGAACTGCGGCTCTCTGTAAAAAAGCGGTAAAAGAAGACGGTTACGCCTTGTGTGCTGTACCTAAGAAATATAAAACCTTAGAGCTTTGTAAATTAGCAGTACAATTAGATTATTGTGCTTTGCAGTTTGTTCCTGCTGAACTAATAGCAGAAGTAAAAAAGATGTTAAGAGAAGAGAACGATTGATTAAAGAATAAAACTAAAAAACAATAAATTTAAAAGGTGAAAAAATGAAAGATAAAAAACAACAAAATTCAACAAAAGTGGAAAAGAAAGACTACAACTATTGGTTAAAAAAAGTTGCTATTTATCCCCAAGAGTTGGAATACGTTCCTACCAAATATAAGACAGCCGAACTTTGTAAAACAGCCGTAAAACATAGCGGTTGGTCATTAGAACATGTTCCCGCCGAATTAAAGACACCGGAGCTTTGCGAATTAGCTGTAAATAACTTTGGTATGGCTTTAGAGTTTGTTCCTGAAGGATTACGGAGTTCTGCTTTATGCGAATTAGCTGTAGAAGACTATGGCTGTGCTTTGGAGTATGTCCCTATGGCATTACGCACTTCCGACTTATGTGAGCTGGCTGTAAGTCAATATGGTTATGCTTTGGAATATGTTCCTGAAGAATTAAAGACTGCCGAACTTTGTGAAAGAGCCGTCTTATCACATGGATTAGCCTTGGGAGAAGTTCCTAAAAAATTACGAACTGCCGAGCTCTGTGAAGTAGCAGTAGAAAATTATGGTTATGCTTTGGAATATGTTCCGGAGAAATTAAAGACTGCCGAACTTTGTGAAAGAGCCGTCTTATCACGTGGATTAGCCTTGGGAGAAGTTCCTAAAAAATTACGAACTGCTGAGCTTTGTGAAAAAGCCGTAAAAGAAAACGGCTATGCCCTGTGTGATGTTCCTAAGAAATATAAAACTTTAGAGCTTTGTAAATTAGCAGTACAGTTGGATGAATGTGCTTTGAATTTTGTTCCTGCTAAATATAGAACGTCTGAATTATATGAAATAATCATAAATCAACATGGACGGATGTTTAAATATGTTCCTTCTGAATTAAAGACCGCTGATTTCTGTGAAAAAGCAGTAAAAGAAAACGGTTGTGCTTTGGAGTTTGTCCCTGAGGAATTAAAAACTGCTGAATTATGTGAAATTGCAGTAAAAACATATGGTAAGGCATTGGAGTTTGTTCCTGAGAACTTAAAAACTATAGATTTATGCAAACTCGCCGTAAAAAAAGCTCATGGTGCTTTGCAGTTTGTTCCTGTTAAATTAAAAGCAGAAGTAAAAAAAATGTTAGAAGAAGAGAATGAATAATTAAAAAAACAATAAATTTAAAAGGTGAAAAAATGAAAGAAACAAAACAAAAAAAATCAAAAAAAGTGGAAAAGAAAGACTACAACTATTGGCTAAAAAAAGTTGCTATTTATCCCCAAGAGTTAGAATACGTTCCTAACAAATATAAGACCGCTGAACTTTGCAAAACAGCCATAAAACATGGTGGTTGGTCATTAGAACATGTTCCCGCCGAATTAAAGACACCGGAGCTTTGTAAGTTAGCAGTAAAAGAGGATGGTCGTGCCTTAGAATCTGTTCCTTCCGAATTAAAGACCGCCGAACTTTGTGCTTTAGCGGTAAAAGAAAGCAGTTGGTCATTAAAATATGTTCCTTACGAATTGAAGACATTGGAGATCTGCGTGTCAGCATTACAAGAAAACGGTTGTATGTTAAAGTATGTTCCAGATGAATTAAAGACAACTGAATTATGTGCTTTAACCTTACAAGAAAACGTTCCTTGGGCTTTAGGATATATTCCCGAAGAATTAAGGACATCAGAACTTTGTGCTTTAGCGGTACAAAAAAAGGGCAACGCCTTAGAATATGTTCCTGAAGAATTAAAGACATCAGAACTTTGTGCTTTAGCGGTACAAAAAAGCAGTTATGCATTGAAATATATTCCTGAGGAATTTAAAACACCGGATTTCTATAATTTAGCAGTAACATTAAACGGTTGTGTGTTAGAATATGTTCCAGACGAATTAAAGACATCTGAACTTTGCAAGTTAGCAGTAAAACAGAATAGCAGCGCTTTAAAATATGTTCCTGAAGATTTCCGGAGTTTTGAACTTTGCAAATTGGCAGTAACATCAGACGGTATCTTGTTAGAATATGTTCCTGAGGATTTTAGGAGCAAGAATCTTTGTGCTTTAGCAGTAAAACAAAACGGTAGAGCCTTAAAATATGTTCCTAAAGATTGCATAACTGCCGAGCTCTGTGAAATAGCAGTAGAAGATTATGGCTATGCTTTGGCGTTTGTTCCTAAAAAATTAAAAACTACAGTCTTGTGTGAAAAAGCTGTCAAGCGATACGGCAGTGCTTTGGAATTTGTTCCTAAAAAATTAAAAACTGCAGTCCTGTGTGAAAAAGCTGTCAAGCGATACGGCAGTGCTTTGGAGTTTGTTCCCAAGAAATTCATCACTACTGAACTTTGCAAACTTGCTGTAAAAAAAGATAGTGATGCTTTGGAGTATGTTCCTAAAAAATTCATCACTACCGAACTTTGTAAATCCGCTATAAAGCGATCTAGCGGTGCTTTGTCGTATGTTCCTGAAGATTTTATCACTGCCGAACTTTGCAAACTCGCCGTAAAAGGAGATGGTGGTGCTTTGATGTTTGTTCCTGAAGATTTTATCACTGCCGAACTCTGTGAAAGAGCTGTATTATCACGTGGATTAGCATTGGGACTTGTTCCTAAAAAATTTATCACTGCCGAACTTTGTGAAAAAGCTGTAAAACAAGATGGTGGTGCTTTGGAGGATGTTCCTAAGAAATTCAAAACCTTAGAACTTTGTAAATTAGCAGTACAATTAGATGAATATGCTTTAAGGTATGTTCCTGATGAGCTAAGAGCAGAAGTAAAAAAAATGTTAGAAGATAAGAACGATTGATTAAAGAATAAAACTAAAAAACAATAAATTTAAAAGGTGAAAAAATGAAAGATAAAAAACAACAAAATTCAACAAAAGTGGAAAAGAAAGACTACAACTATTGGCTAAAAAAAGTTGCTATTTATCCCCAAGAGTTAGAATACGTTCCTACCAAATATAAGACCGCCGAACTTTGTGAAAGAGCCGTAAAACATAGCGGTTGGGTACTAAAGGACGTCCCTGCTGAATTAAAGACACCGGAGCTTTGCAAGTTAGCAGTAAAAAATAATGGTTGGGCATTAGAACATGTTCCTGAAGAATTAAAGACATCAGAACTTTGTGCTTTAGCGGTACAAGAAGAGAGTGGAGCTTTAGAGTATGTTCCCGCCGAATTGAAGACATCTGAATTATATGCTTTAACCTTACAAGATAACGTTCCTTGGGCTTTAGGAAATATTCCCGAAGAATTAAGGACATCAGAACTCTGTGCTTTAGCGGTACAAAAAAACGGTATGGCTTTAGGATATGTTCCCGAAGAATTGAAAACGCGGGATTTCTATAATTTAGTAGTAACATTAAACGGTTGTGTATTAAAATATGTTCCTGAGGAATTGAAGACATTGGATCTCTGCAAGTTAGCAGTAACATCAGACGGCAGCGTATTAGAACATGTTCCTGAAGAATTGAAGACGTTGGAGCTTTGCAAGTTAGCAGTAACATCAGACGGCAGCGCCTTAGAATATGTTCCTGAGGATTTCAGGAGCAAGAATCTTTGTGCTTTAGCAGTAAAACAGAACGGTAGAGCCTTAGAATATGTTCCTGAAGATTGCATAACTGCCGAGCTCTGTAAAATAGCAGTAGAAGATTATGGCTATGCTTTAGCGTTTATACCTAAAAATTTTATTACTGCAAAACTTTGTAAACTAGCAGTAAAACGAAATAGCGGGGCTTTGAAATGTGTACCTAAAAATTTTATCACTGCAAAACTCTATGAGCTAGCGATAAAAAATACGGACGTAGAATATAAAGATTTTACCTTAAAATATGTTCCTGATGAACTTAAGACACCGGCTCTCTGTGCGTTAGCTGTAAAAAAAGATGGTCATGCTTTGGAGTATGTCCCTGAGGAATTACGAACTGCCGAGCTTTGTGCATTAGCTGTAAAAAAAGATGGTTATGCTTTGGAGTATGTCCCTGAGGAATTACGAACTGCCGAGCTCTGTGAAATAGCAGTAGAAAATTATGGTTATGCTTTGGAATATGTTCCTGAAGAATTAAAGACTGCCGAACTTTGTGAAAAAGCCGTCTTATCACGTGGATTAGCCTTGGGAGAAGTTCCTAAAAAATTACGAACTGCCGAGCTTTGTGAAAAAGCCGTAAAAGAAAACGGCTATGCCCTGTGTGATGTTCCTAAGAAATTCAAAACTTTAGAGCTTTGTAAATTAGCAGTACAGTTGGATGAATGTGCTTTGAATTTTGTTCCTGCTAAATATAGAACGTCTGAATTATATGAAATAATCATAAATCAACATGGATTGATGTTTGAATATGTTCCTAAAAAAATTAAAACCGCCGACTTTTGTGAAAAAGCAGTAAAGCTATACGGTAAGGCATTGGAGTTTGTCCCTGAAGAATTAAAAACAGTTGATTTATGTGAAATTGCAGTAAAAACATCTGGTAAGGCATTGGAGTTTGTTCCTGAGAACTTAAAAACTATAGATTTATGCAAACTCGCTGTAAAATCAAATCGCTTTGCTTTAAGGTATGTTCCTGATGAGCTAAGAGCAGAAGTAAAAAAAGTATTAGAAGAAGAGAATGATTGATTAAAAAAAACAATAAATTTAAAAGGTGAAATAATGAAAGAAACAAAACAAAAAAAATCAAAAAAAGTGGAAAAGAAAGACTACAACTATTGGTTAAAAAAAGTTGCTATTTATCCCCAAGAGTTAGAATACGTTCCTAAGAAATTTAAGACCGCCGAACTTTGTAAAAAAGCAGTGAAGCATGATGGTTGGGTATTAGAATTTGTTCCTGAAGAATTAGTAACTGCAGAGCTATGCGAAATTGCTGTAAAAACAGATGGTGAGGCTTTGGCATTTGTTCCAGATGAATTCATAATACCTGAACTCTGTGCTTTAGCGGTACAAGAAGAGGGTAGAGCTTTAGAGTATGTTCCAGATGAATTAATTACATCGGAAATTTGTGCCTTAGCAGTTAAACAGAATGGTTGGGCGTTAATATATGTTCCAGATAAATTAAAAACGTCTGAACTTTGTGCCTTAGCGGTCAAACAGGACGAGGAAGGATATATATTAAATTATGTTCCAGATGAATTAAAGACACTGGAAGTCTGCAAGTTAGCAATAGTATCAAGCAGTTATGCATTAAAATATATCCCTGCTGAATTGAGAACGCGGAATTTCTATAATTTAGCAGTAACATTAAACGGTTGTGTATTAGAATATGTTCCCGAAGAATTAAAGACGTCTGAACTTTGTGCCTTAGCAGTTAAACAGGACGGCAGAGCATTGGAGTATGTTCCAGAATATTTTAAGAGCGAGGAACTTTGTGCTTTAGCGGTCAAACAAGACGGCAGAGCATTAAAATATGTCCCTAAAGATTTTAAGAGCAAGGAGATTTGTGCCTTAGCAGTAAAAAATTATGGCTATTCATTAGAAGATGTTCCTTCTGAACTAATTACATCAGAACTTTGTGCCTTAGCGGTCGAACAGGCCGGCTGGGCTTTAAGACATGTCCCTGAAGACTTCAGAACAGAGGAACTATGCAAACAAGCAGTAGAAGATGATGGTTTTGCTTTGGAGTATGTTCCAGACAAATTTAAGACTGCGGATCTTTGTGAAAAAGCCATATTAACACGTGCCTCAGCTTTGGAGTATGTTCCAGACAAATTTAAGACTGCGGAAATCTGTAAACTCGCCGTAAAAAAATATGGTAGGACTTTGAGATTTGTTCCTGAAAAAATAATCACTGCAAAACTCTGCAAAAATGCTGTAAAAGGATATGGTGAGATTTTGGAGTATGTTCCAGACAAATTTAAGACTGCGGAGCTTTGTGAAAGAGCCGTATTATCAAATGGGTTAGCTTTAGAATTTGTTCCTAAAGAATTTAAGACTGCGGAGCTCTGTGAAAAAGCTGTAAAAGGAGACGCTTGTGCTTTGGGTGATGTTCCTAAAAAATTTATCACTGCGGAACTTTGTAAATTAGCAGTAGAATTAGATGATAGTGCTTTGGATTTTGTTCCTGATGAACTCCTGACTTCCGAACTTTGTGAAATAGCAGTGGAAGGTTTTGGTGATGCTTTGTATATTATTCCTGATGAATTTAAGACCGCCGATTTATGTGAAAAAGCAGTAAAACAATATGGTTGTGCTTTGGATTTTGTTCCCGATGAATTAAAAACTGCAGATCTTTGTAAAACTGCTGTAAATAAAAATGGCCGGGCTTTAAGGTATGTTCCTGAAAAATTAAGAACTCTTGATTTATGCAAGCTTGCAGTACAAAATGACGGTGATGTCTTTAGATATATTCCTGATAAATATAAAACGCCTGAATTATATGAAATAGTCATAAATCAACATAGATGGATGTTTGAATTTGTTCCTTTTGAATTTAAGACCGCTGATTTCTGTGAAAAAGCAGTAAAGCTATACGGTAAAGCTTTGGAGTTTGTCCCTGAAGAATTAATAACTCTTGATTTATGCAAACTAGCTGTAGAACAGAATAGCGAAGCTTTGCAGTTTGTTCCTGCCAAATTCAAAGCGGAAGTAAAAAAGATGTTAGAAGAAGAGAATGATTGATTAAAAAAACAATAAATCTAAAATTTAGAAATTTAATAAAAAGGTGAAATAATGAAAGAAAATAAACAAAAAAAATCAAAAAAAGTGGAAAAGAAAGATTACAACTATTGGTTAAAAAAAGTTGCTATTTATCCCCAAGAGTTAGAATACGTTCCTACCAAATATAAGACCGCAGAGCTTTGTGAAAGAGCCGTAAAACATAGCGGTTGGGTACTAAAGGACGTCCCTGCTGAATTAAAGACACCGGAGCTTTGCAAGTTAGCAGTAAAAAATAACGGTTGGGCATTAGAACATGTTCCTGAGGAATTGAAGACATCAGAACTTTGTGCTTTAGCGGTACAAGAAGAGGGTGGAGCTTTAGAGTATGTTCCCGCCGAATTAAAGACACCGGAGCTTTGTAAGCTAGCAGTAAAAGAGCGTGGTAGTGCATTAAAACATGTTCCTGAGGAATTGAAGACGACTGAATTATGTGCTTTAACCTTACAAGAAAACGTTCCTTGGGCTTTAGGATATATTCCCGAAGAATTAAGGACATTAGAGCTCTGTACGTTAGCGGTACAAAAAAACGGCAATGCCTTAGAATATGTTCCTGACGAATTAAGGACATTAGAACTCTGTACGTTAGCGGTACAAAAAAGCAGTTATGCATTGAAATATATCCCCGAGGAATTAAAAACACCGGATTTCTATAAGTTAGCAGTAACATTAAAGGGCAGTGCCTTAGAATATGTTCCTGACGAATTAAAGACAGAGGAGCTTTGCAAGTTAGCAGTAAAAAAAATAGTAGTGTATTAGAATATGTTCCTGAAAAATTCAAGAGTTTTGAAATCTACAAGTTAGCATTAACATCAAACGGCAGTTTGTTAGAGGACGTTCCTGACGAATTAAAGACTGCCGAACTTTGTGCTTTAGTAGTCAAGCGGGATGGCAGATTATTAAAGTATGTTCCTGAAGGCTTAAAAACATTGGAACTCTGCAAGTTAGCAGTCAAACAGTATGGCGGTGCTTTGGAATATGTTCCTGAAGATTACAAAACTGAGGAACTCTGTAAACAAGCAGTAGAACATTATGGATATGCTTTAAAATATGTTCCTAAAAAATTTAAAACTGTTGAACTTTGTGAAAAAGCACTAAAAGGAAACGGCAGTGCTTTGGGATTTGTTCCTAAAAAATTCATCACTGCTGAACTTTGTAAACAAGCAGTAGAAGGTTCTAGCTATGCTTTGCAGTACGTTCCTGAAGAATTTATCACTTCCGAACTTTGTGAATCAGCTGTAAAACGAAATAGTGAGGTTTTGAAATATGTTCCTGAAAAATTTGTTACTGTAAAACTCTGCGAACAAGTAATAGAAAGTATAGACGAAGAAGATGATATCTCGTCTGCATTAGAAATTATTCCTGAAAAATTCATCACTGCCAAACTTTGTAAAAAAGCAGTGGAAGAGTGTGGTTATGCTTTAATGTACGTCCCTGGAAGATTAAAAACTGCGGAACTTTGTGAAAGAGCCGTATTATCACGTGGATTAGCTTTGGGATTTGTTCCTAAAAAATTCATCACTGCCGAGCTCTGCGAAAAAGCCGTAAAAGAAAACGGCTATGCCTTGTGTGATGTTCCTAAGAAATATAAAACTTTAGAGCTTTGTAAATTAGCAGTAGAATTAGATGATTGTGCTTTGCAGTTTGTTCCTGCTAAGTTAAAAGCGGAAGTAAGAAAGATGTTAGAAGAAGAGAATGATTGATTAAAAAAACAATAAATTTAAAAGGTGAAATAATGAAAGATAAAAAACAAAAAAAATCAAAAAAAGTGGAAAAGAAAGACTATAACTATTGGTTAAAAAAAGTTGCTATTTATCCCCAAGAGTTGGAATACGTTCCTAAGAAATTTAAGACTGCCGAACTTTGTAAAAAAGCAGTGAAACATGGTGGTTGGGCATTAAAATATGTTCCCGAAGAATTAAAGACACCGAAGCTTTGTAAGTTAGCAGTAAAAGAGCGCGGTAGTGCATTAAAATATGTTCCCGAAGAATTAAAGACACCGAAGCTTTGTAAGTTAGCGGTAAAAGAAAGCGGTTGGGCTTTAGAGCATGTTCCTGATGAATTAATGACGTCTGAACTTTGTGCTTTAGCCTTACAAGAAAACGGTTGGTGGGCTTTCGGAAATATTCCCTATGAATTACGGACGTCAGAACTCTGTGCTTTAGCGGTACAAGAAAATGGTTTGGCTCTAGGGAGTGTTCCTTCCGAACTACGGACGTCAGAACTCTGTGCTTTAGCGGTACAAAAAAACGGCAATGTATTAAGATGTGTTCCTTCCGAATTAAAGACATTAAAGCTCTGTAAGTTAGCAATAGAATCAAGCATCTCCGCATTAGAATATATTCCAGATGAATTTAAAACACGGGATTTCTATAAGTTAGCAGTAACATTAAACAGTAGTGCATTAAAATATATCCCTGAAGATTTTAGGAGCCTTGAACTCTGCAAATTAGCAGTAACATCAGACGGTAGTTTGTTAGAATATGTTCCTGAAGATTTGAGGAACTTTGAGCTTTGCAAGTTAGCAGTAACATCAGACGGTAATTTATTAGAACATGTTCCTGAAGATTTAAAAAGTTTTAAACTTTGCAAGTTAGCAGTAGAACAGAGTGGTTGGGCATTAAAGTATGTTCCTAACGAGTTAAAGACTTCCGAACTCTGTGAGAAAGCAGTAGGAGATGTTGGGTATGCTTTGTCGTATGTTCCCGAAGAATTAAAAACTACAAAGCTCTGCAAACTTGCAGTAAAAGAAAATGGTGTTGCATTAGAGTATGTTCCTAAAAAATTAAAAACTGCAAAACTTTGTGAAAGAGCCGTCTTGTCACGTGGGTTAGCATTGGAATTTGTTCCTAAAAAACTTCTTACTGCAAAGCTCTGTGAATTAGCTGTAGAACGTAATAGCGATGCTTTGAAATATGTTCCAGATGAATTAAAGACAGCCGAGCTCTGTAAATCAGCTGTAGAATGTAATAGCGAGCTTTTGAAATATGTCCCAGACGAATTTAGCACTGTCGAACTATACAATCTAGCAATAGAAAATATATACGAAGAAGATGGCATATTATCAGCAATAGAATTTCTTCCTGAAAAATTTATCACTGCCAAATTTTGTAAAAAAGCAGTAGAAGAGTGTGGCTATTATTTGGAGTATGTTCCTGAAAAATTTAAGACTGCGGAGATCTGTGAAAGAGCCGTCTTGTCACGTGGGTTAGCTTTGCAATTTGTTCCTAAAAAATTCATCACTGCCGAACTTTGTAAAAAAGCAGTAAAAGGAGACGGTTATGCCTTGGACGATGTTCCTAAAAAATTTATCACTGCCGAACTTTGTAAATTAGCAGTACAATCAGATGAAGATGCTTTGCAGTTTGTTCCCGCCAAGTTCAAAGCGGAAGTAAGAAAGATGTTAGAAGAAGAGAATGAATAATGAAAGAAAAAACTAGAAAAATAATAAATTTAGAAACAGATATTTTTTTACTTATGTAGTTCTATATAATAGTATTTTCATAAAAAATCAACATATTAACAAAAAATTAACAAAAAATTGTTAAATTGAAATAAGAAATATCAAAAAATTAATAAAAAATTAATAATAGAGTAATTAGAGAGTAAGTAGAAAAATGTCTAAAGAGTATTTGACCGGTTTAAAATCTAAATTAATAGCTGTAGTTGATGATGAGCAAGATATAATAGAGCTAGTATCTGTTAATCTTAAAAAGAATGGATTTAATGTAGTTTCTTTTAATGATGGCAGTGGTTTATTTGAATATCTACAGAAGACACTCCCTGATTTAGTTATATTAGATTTGATGTTACCAGATTACGATGGTTTTGAGATTTGCAAGTATTTAAAGAACGATCCTCGTACAGCTAAAATACCTATAATTATGCTTACTGCTCGTGGAGATGAGACAGACAAGATTTTAGGTTTGGAAATCGGAGCAGACGATTATTTAACTAAGCCGTTTTCACCACGAGAATTAGTTGCACGAGTTAAAGTTATTTTTCGTCGTGGTAGCAATGCTGCTAATACTAGTACGCTTATAGTTATAAATGATATTTTGGAAATAGATACCGAAAAATATGAAGTTAAGATTGAAGGAAATAAAATTGACTTAACTCCTACGGAATATAAGATATTGAAATTACTTGCTGAACGCTATGACAAAGTCTGTTCTCGTGAGCGAATTATAGATTATATAGGTTCACAAGAGAAAGGAGTTTTTGATAGGACTGTTGACGTTCATATAAAGAATTTACGTGATAAGCTAGGTAAAGCTGCGGTTTATGTAAAAAATATTCGTGGAGTTGGCTATAAATTAGAAGGTATGTAGTGTTTTTACTTTATAAATTGAATTGTTTTTTTTAATAGTTCTATAAATAAAGTAAAAAATCGTATATTTGTATTTTTAAAATACATTAATAACGAAAAACTATGTTAAAAGAATTTCCTAAAAGTTTTGAGCCACAGACAGCAGAAAAAAGATGGTATAAAAAATGGTTAGATAACAAACTGTTTTCTACATCGCCAAATTCTAAAAAAACACCTTATAGCATTTTAATGCCCCCACCTAATGTAACCGGGATTTTGCATTTCGGTCATGTTTTAAATTTAACACTTCAAGACATTTACATCCGCTCAAAAAAGATGCAAGGTTATGAAACCTGTTGGTTTCCCGGTATTGATCATGCGGGAATAGCTACTCAAGCGAAAGTTGAAGCGGAATTGCGTAAAGAAGGCATTAGCCGTTATGATTTAGGACGAGAAAAATTTGTTGAACGCGTATTTGAATGGAAAGAAAAATATGGTGGAATTATTTTGCAACAAATGCGGGAGCTCGGTATTTCCGTTGATTGGGAGCGGACGCTTTTCACTATGGACGAGTCTGCGTGCCATGCTGTACAAGAAGTATTTGTTCGTCTTTTTGATGAAGGGTTAATTTACAAAGGCAAGCGAATTGTTAATTGGTCACCTCTTGCTCAAACCGCTATTTCTGATGAAGAGGTAGAGTTTAGGGAAGTTAAAGAACATCTTTATACTTTACGTTATTATTTTGAAAATGGAAAAGATTATCTTAAAGTAGCAACTGTTCGTCCAGAGACTATTTTTGGTGATACTGCCGTTGCTGTTAATCCTAATGATGAGCGTTATAAGCACTTAATAGGAGAAAAAGTTCGCGTTCCACTTACTGACCGATATATAAAAATTGTAGGCGATGATTATGCAGATCCAACTTTTGGAACAGGTTGCGTAAAAATCACCCCAGCTCATGATCCGAATGATTTTTTAGTGGGCGAACGCCATAATTTAGAAATAATTAATACGATTAATCCTGATGCAACTTTGAACGAGTTGGCAGGTAAATATAATACTTTAGATAGATTTGTAGCGCGTAAAGCTATATTAGCAGATCTTGAATCGGCAGACTTAATTGAAAAAATAGAAGATTATACTCATAATGTCGGTTTTTCACAGCGTGGTGGCGAAGTGATAGAGCCATATTTAAGTGATCAATGGTTTGTCAATATGAAATCATTTGCGGAGCTAGCTTTAGAACCTGTTTTAAATGGTGAAATAAAGTTCTATCCGACGCACTGGACAAAAACCTATGAACATTGGATGCGTAACATACGCGATTGGTGTATTTCTCGTCAGCTTTGGTGGGGACATCGTATTCCTGTTTATTATACTGAAGATGGAAAATTTACAGCAGCTAGGAGCGAAGAAGAAGCTCGCGAAAAACTTAACTTGCCACCGAACACATCTCTGAAACAAGATGAAGATACTCTTGATACTTGGTTTTCTTCTTGGCTGTGGCCTATGACTACTATGGGTTGGCTCACAGATGACGAATCTGATTTAGAAAAATTCTTGCCTACAGATTTATTAGTAACAGCTCCTGAAATTATTTTCTTCTGGGTAGCGCGTATGATAATGGCAAGTAAGAAATTCGTAGAAAAAATTCCTTTTAAAAATGTTTACTTTACAAGCATAATTCGTGACGGACAAGGACGAAAGCTATCAAAATCATTAGGAAATTCGCCCGACCCACTCAATATTATTGCAAAATATGGAGCTGATGCAGTTCGTTTTTCAATGATATATCTCTCGCCGCTCGGACAAGATGTGCGTATGGAAGTTGATGTAAAAAATCAAGATATCGCTTCTATAGAATTAGGAAGAAATTTTGCAAATAAAATATGGAATGCAGGTAGATTCTTGCTAATGAAACAAGAAGAGGCAGGACTTAGTGAAACATCATTGGACGAAACACAGCTAAGCTATGCAGATAAATGGATACTAGCTAGATATAATTTAACTTTACAAAGAATAAACGAAGCGCTTGATAATTATAAAGTTACAGAATATGCAAAAATACTTTATGATTTTATATGGCGAGATTTCTGCGATTGGTATGTTGAGATACTGAAAGTACAATTTTTTGCAAGCTCTGATAACGATTATAAGAAAAAATTAATGAGATTTGCTACTAATCTATATGAGAACATCTTGAAAATTATTCATCCTGTTATGCCATTTATTAGCGAGGAGCTCTATCATTTGACGGAAAATAGAGATGAAAATGAAAGTATTTTGCAAACTGAGTTCCCGAAAATTGATAGCAAGTATATTAATGCTGAAATTGAGCAACAATTTGAATTAGTTCAATCTGTTGTTGAAGAAGTCCGTAAGTTGCGCGCTTCTATGAACATAGTTTCGCAAAAGTTGCCCGCAATAATTTCTATTCAAGATGAAACAACTTTGAATACATTTAGAAATTTAGATCAAGTTATAAAAAACTTATGTAAATTTACAGAGTTAGAGATAACAAAAGATGAAGTTAAATCTAAAATGTCAGTTTCAACGGTATTTCGTGGAATAGAAGTCCATTTGATGATTGCTGGCGCTGTGGATTTAGATAAAGAAAAGCAAAGAATAGAAAAAGAAATTGCTAGATTAGAAGGAAATATCAGAGTTTGTGAAAACAAATTGAAAAATGAAAAGTTTGTTAACAATGCTGCTCCTGAAATCGTGCAAAATGAACGTGAAAAATTGAAATCTATGCAAGAAAGTTTAGCTAAAAACAAAGAAAACTTGATGAATTTAGGGAAATAGAGCAGTTGAATATAAAAAGCAGTGCGGTGTTAATTACAAAAACTGCTTACGGAAAAACGAACTTGAATGAATAAAAATATACTAAATCTTGCATTACCGAACATAGTAACTAATATAACAATACCTTTAGTTGGGATGGTTGATCTAGCTATAGTCGGTCATCTCGGAAATGAAGTGTATATTAGCGCTATAGCTATAGCTACTATGATTTTCAATATGATTTATTGGAATTTCGGTTTTTTGAGAATGGGAACTACAGGCTTTACTGCTCAAGCTTATGGTGCGAATAACATTAAAGAGTCGGGGAAAATTCTTACTCGTGCTTTAATTCTTGCACTTGCATTTGCTTTGTTGATTGTATCTTTACAAAAACCGATATTAAAATTGTCGTTTTTGATTATCGCAGAAAATTTAGCTATACAAGAATTAGTAGAACAATATTTTTTCATACGGATATGGGCAGTTCCTGCGGCATTATCTCTATATGTGCTTAAAGGTTGGTTCATAGGTATGCAAGATTCAAAGTTACCTATGTGGGTAGCTATAGTGATAAATCTTGTCAATGTTATTACAAGTTTATTGTGTGCTATTTACTTTGAAATGGGGATAGCGGGAGTAGCTTTGGGAACTTTGATAGCTCAATATACTGGGGTAATCGTTTTTATACTTGCTTTTAGATTAGGGCGTTATCGTAATATATTCGACGGATTAGACTTAAAACAGATATTTGATATGAAAGCGATGTTACGTTTTTTCAAAGTCAATTCTGATATATTTTTGCGTTCTTTGTGTTTTATTCTTATTTTTACGTTTATACCTGCTGAAGGTTCTCGGCTTGGTGATATGACTCTTGCTGTCAATACGCTTTTGATGCAATTCTTTACTGTGTTTGCATATATTATGGACGGTTTTGCTTATGCGGGCGAAGCTTTAGTAGGACGTTACATAGGAGCAAAAGACGATCCTTCGTTAAGACAATCAATAAGATTACTTTTTCTATGGGGAGTTGTTTTAAGTGTATTATTTGTAATTGCTTATGCGTTTTTCGGGCAAAACATTCTTCATGTTTTCACTGATAGTATTAGAGTTATTGATGCAGCACAAGAATATTACTATTGGGTCCTAATTATTCCTCTTATCGCTTTTCCTGCATTTTTATGGGATGGAGTTTATGTTGGAGCTACTGCATCTAAAGCTATGCGAAACACTATATTCATTGCGACATTTGTTTTTTTTGCTGTATATTATTTGTTTAGCAGTAAGTTCGGAAACAACGCTTTATGGGGTGCATTTGTTGCTTTTCTTGCTTTAAGAGGAATAATACAGTTTATACTTGCAAAATCAGCAATATATAATTATAATATAGAGTTAGAGAACAATGTAGAGTGTATAGAAAAATAGGTGAAACAGAAAATTAATCTTTGTCGCTACTTTTATTTTTCTTCATATTTTGCTCATATTCTTCTATCCATTTATCTTTATTTTCTAAAAAGAATTGTTTAGCTGTCTCATATTCATTTGGAATTAAGCAATCTAAAATAGCATTTTCTATATTTGATTTTATAACTCCGACTAATTTACTTGGCGGTATATTGCATATTTCCATAATTTCTTCACCACGCACGGGCGATTGAAATTCGCGTAACTTATCTTTTTCTTGTATTTCTATAACTTTTTGAGCAACAATATCATAGTTGTTTAGATATTGTTGAGTTAAGTTCGGATTGTTTGAGGTTATGTCGCTTCGGCAGAGAGTGAATAAATCTTCAAGAGCTCCACCTGCTTGAAAAGCTAGTCTTCTTACAGCAGAATCCGTTACTTCGCCATCTACTAGCTGCATAGGTCGGAGATGCAAGCGAACTAAAAGTTCTACATAATCAAGATGTTCGAGAGGTAGCTTTAATTTTTTGAATATGTTTTTCATCATTTTAGCACCAACTTCTTCATGTCCAAAAAAGTGCCAGCCACTATTTTCTATGAAACGCTTTGTTTTTAACTTTCCTATATCATGGACTAATGCAGTAAAGCGTAACCATATATTATCAGTTTTGAGTGCTATATTATCTAACACCTTCAAAGAATGATTTAACACGTCTTTATGAGCAAATTTTCGTCCATCTTTTGTTTCTACCGATTCAACTCCTTGCAGTGCAGAAAGTTCGGGGAAAACTTTGTCAAGCAAAGCTGTCTTTTTCAGAATAAAAAAAGCGATACTAGGCTTTTGTGTCGCAATACTTTTCATAAGTTCGTCTGTAATGCGTTCTTGCGAAACAATGCTTATCCTATTTGCTAATTTTGTCATAGCTTCAATAATATCATCGCTGACTGTGAAATCTAATTGGGCAGCGAAGCGCGCAGCACGCATCATTCTCAAAGGATCTTCGCTAAATGTAACCATAGGATCAAGCGGAGTAATCAGGAGCTTTTGTTGCAAATGTTCGTAGCCGTTAAATAGATCAACGATTTCACCGGAAGTTTTGCTATTGATAGAAGCAGCCATTGCATTGACAGTAAAATCACGTCGTTTCAAGTCATCTTCAAGCGTACCTTCTTCCGTAATAGGTTTGCGTGAATTTTGATTATATGTTTCTTTGCGTGTTCCTACAAATTCTATATGCCTATTTCCTATTGGGATTAAAGCAGTACGAAACCTTTCGTAAATTATGACTTTAGAATTAAATTCCTTTGCTACTATTTTGGCAAATTCAATTGAATCGCCACAAACTGTACAATCAATATCAGTTTGTAGCTTGCCTAACAAGTAATCGCGTACATATCCACCGACTACATAAACATCTATATTATTTTTGTCTGCAATTTTTCCTATTTTTTTTAAGATAGGTTCTTTTATTTCTATTTTTTTATTCAAGTTTTACTTATTTATTGATAATTATAAAAAAAAATGGTGCTATCCATATTTATTCTTACTTCTTACTTAAAATCAAAGAAATAATAACAAATATAGCAAAAAAAATAAAAATAATATGCTTTTTCTGTATTCTTTTTTTTAATAAATATATATTTTTATCGTATTTTTACAGAAAATAATATTATATTTGTTAAATATTTATTAATTATTATAAAATTAAGACTATGAAAAAACTAACATTAACAGTGTTTATATTTGCATTTACATTATATTTTACAACACAAATGCATTGTTTAGCAAACCCTTCCGTTTCAGTTGGAAAAGTATATGAAATAGTATCAGCGGAAAAATCTGAAACTGGAAAAATGGTAGATTTCTTTTTTCTTGACGATAATGGCGAGAAAGTTTCAATTAAATCTATAGCGAAAAACAAATTTATATTTTTAAATTTTTGGGCGACTTGGTGTCCGCCGTGTCGTGCTGAAATTCCTGCTATTATTGAATTACAAGATGAACTTAAAAGTAAAGATTTAATGGTCATCGGTATTGCGTTAGAGCGTGAAAAAGATATAGCGAAAGAGAAAGAAAAAGTCCAAAATTATGTAGCTAATAACAAAATAAATTATATTAATTTTGTTACAAGTCAAGAAATAAAAAAAGCACTAGCTGATGCTTATGGTGGAATACCTTATATTCCAACAACTTTTTTAATTGATAAAAAATATAATGTCTTTGAAAAAATACAAGGTGGACGAGAGAAAAAAGAATTTCGTGAATCACTTGATAAAATGATGAAATAGATTTTTCTTATTGATAAGTATGTGTTTTTAGAAAGATATAGAAATTATGGCAAAAATTAAACTTGTTGAGGTAAAGTCTGATTTAGGTGGGAAGAAAGCGGGTGCTAGTTTAGGGATAGATGCTATACGCATAGCTTCTTACAAAAATCAAGATAATTTTGGTTTCTTTAGAAGATTTGAAGGCGAATGCTACGATAAAATAGAAGCTGATAATCAATTGTTCAATAGACCTGATAGCCACATATATTGCAAAAAGATAAATGAACTAACAAAAATATATGAACAAACTGCTGCTGCTGTTGCTCATGGTTTGAAAAATTGTGATTTTACTATAGTTCTTGCCGGCGATCATAGCACCGCAGGTGGAACTATTTGCGGAATGAGGCAAGCTTATCCCGATAAAAAAATAGGAGTTGTGTGGATAGATGCACATGCTGATGTTCATACACCTTATAGCTCCGACACAGGCAATATGCATGGAATGCCTGTAGCTACTGTTATAGATGATGATAATACTGAGTGCATTTTTAACGAATTAGACAATGAAAGCATTACTTTATGGGAAAAGATAAAAAATGTTGGCGGCATAAAGAAAAAAGTAAGTTTGTCCGATTTCGTATATGTTGCTTTAAGAGATTTTGAGATCGCAGAAACAACTATTATTAATAAATATAATACAAAAGTTGTGAGAACTATTGATCTTCGCTTGCAAGGTGCTAATGAAACGGCACATCAAATTCTGAAACACTTATCTTATTGCGATGTTATATATGTTTCTTTTGATGTCGATGCTCTGGATACTACTGTTTCTATGGGAACAGGAACTCCGTTTGAAGGAGGATTGTTTGCTTATGAAGCACGTCAGTTGTTGAAAATACTAGCTAGCTTCAATAAAGTTAAATGTATAGAAATTGCTGAAGTAAATCCTACTTTAGATGAAGATAATAAAATGGCAGAAGTTGTTTTTAATATATTTTCAACTATATGTCGCGCAGTAGATTTACGTTTTGCCCATAAAAACAGCTTTTTAATATAGGAGTTACTTTTATTAGAATTTTGGAAATGGGATAATCTATAACTTTTTATATCTAAAGAACTTTACCGAACAACATTAAATAATATAAAAAATAATAATATAAAATATATTTTTAGCTTATACGTTTATTGAATTATATAATTAACTTTTTAAAAATGGAGTAGGGATATGAAATTACAAATTATTTTAATTTCGGTTTTAGTTTTATGTCTTAGTGCTTGTTCGGCAGGTATAAACTTAACGGATGCTTCTAAGGATCATCCGCAAAGAGTTGTTGTTCTACCGTTGAAAGAAGACAACTATAATTGTATTAATCAATTAGAAGATATTATGCGGAACAAAGGATATGATGTGTATAGTGGCGAACTTTTAATAGGTGAATGTACTGTAGCTTTAAGCAAATCGGAAGAAGATATTTCGTTATTAGAATTTGTAGAATATGCAAAAAAACGAGATATATCGAAAATCATTTATGGGGAAGTTGAATATAAGTGGCAAGAATCTTCATATTCACAGGTAGGAATAATGGAGCGTGATAAAATTATAGAAGGTAATTATGCTTTAATAGATGCTTACTGCATAGATGTTTTAACGGGCAAAAATGAGCAGATATTAAAAAATTATCGTCTTAAAAAGGTTTCTTTAGGTATGCCGAACTTTATATATGCTTCGCCATATTTTTGATCATTATATTTAATTGTTAAGAATTAATCAAGAATTAATTAAGAACATATACAAAAATATCATTTTTTTTGTTTTAACAAAGAAAAAAAACATTTTTTTTGAAAAAAATATAACAAAGACCATTTGTCAGTGATGTTTTTAAAAAAAAATGTTTTTTTTTATGTTATTTTGCAAAAATGTTATTATATTTAAATCCTATGTAATTGGTTTTATTTTTATTTTTAGAATAATTTATAATTACGATTAATAAAAACGTAATTATAATTTTGATAAAACAGAGATTTTTTTAATTAAATATATAAGTAATAACAAATTTTTTTTATTTTTTTGGAGTACAAATTTATGCGTAAGCTAATTGTATTATGTTCCCTTTTAATGTTAGTGCCAGCTTCTTTGTTTGCCAGTATTTATGGAATATTGGCGGGTAAAGTTGTTGACGCTGATGGTAATGGGGTGATTGGTGCCACAGTCTTTGTAGAGGGTACCACACGTGGAACTAATGTCAGATCAAGAGATGGTAGTTTTACGGTTTCAAACATCCAAGCCGGTAGTTACACTATAAGAGTGCGTTCTATGGGTAAGCAGGAGCAGAGAATAAATGTGCGAATCTCTGCCGACCAAACAACACGGATTAATGTTGTTTTAAGAGATGAGGCTGTACAAATGGATACAGTTGTTGTTATTGGAACTAATCCCGGCGATGGCAAGGTGGATGTTGCTCACATTGGCTCCGTAACTACTATGTCAAGCGATGAGCTGACAAGGCAAGCAAGCAGCAGTCTTGCGTCAGTTATAGGACTTAGTGCTGGTGTACAGAGTGACGGTGGTGGTTTTGCCGTGAGAGGTAGTCGTACGGAAGAAACCCAAATCAGAGTGGACGGTCTAAGTGTAAGTAACCAATTTACAGGTGGTTTTGGTGCGGGCGGTTCTTCTTATTTCCCAATGATTTCAAGTTATGCGACAGAAGAAGTGCAAGTTATCACAGGTAATTTTGCAGCTGAGTATGGCGAGGCTCAAGGCGGTGTTATTAATACTGTTATGAAAGTTGGAAGAACAGATAGATATGAAGGCTTTTTGTTCTGGCATACAAATGTACCTGCTCTCTATGGTTCGCAAGCCAACGGAGTAAAGATAGAAAAAGTTGGTAATAGTTATAAAATTTTTGATGAAGGTAAGGGATTAAGATACTTAGGATCTAACAACAATGAAATTAACTTTGGTGTTGGCGGTCCTATTCCTTTCATTAATGACAGAACTACATTTTATGTTACAGGTAGCTATCAAACTGTAACTGGTGGTGGCGGGTATGATGTGAAAGATCCTTGGGGCAACTCGCAAGTGCAATTGCCAGATGATAATTTTTGGAAGAAAAATTTAGAAGCAAGATTACGTTTTGGTTTAACTAATAATATATCACTTGTGCTTGGCGGTAAATATGGTGTTACAAACAATGAAGGAGCATCGACAGCTTGGATGTACAGTAATGAAATAGGTATTCCATCACTTGATGAAAATGGTAATATCTCTCCGACCGGTACACCAACTCCAAACGGAATACCGCAAAGAATAGCTAAAAACAATGTAACAAATGTTTTCGTTACAACTATTATGGCAAGATTAAATCATACTCTGAACGATAGAAGCTTTTATGAAATTACACTTGCAAACTCTGCAAACAATGATGAAACGGGACGTCGCGTAGGTTGGAATAAACCTAATTTCTTCACAGGTTTTGAAATAATGGAAGCTGTAGATAACTGGATTGTTGATGGAAGTACTTTTATTCCTGCTGTAGAAAGTGGCGGAAAAATAACAGGCGATAAAGTTATAGATTGGGCTTCTCCTATAACTTATGTTGGAATGTCTAAAGACGGATATTGTAATGCTACTTGGTACGGAATCAATCCTTTAACAGGTTACTATGAAGGTAATTTATATTCCGGTAGTACCATGAATCCTTGGGGTATTACCGGTAGAGCTGTTTCAGGTGGTGCTTCTGGATTTAATAGACGTTACGGTAGCTATTGGCAACTTGACGGAAACTATAATTTATTTCACGTACAAACAGGCAAATTCAATCATAATTTCAAAGCAGGTTTTGAAGCAAATCTTTCAACATTACACAGACACTACAACGGCAATCCTGCTATAGGTAATCCCGTTTATGATATTTATACAGATAAATGGGGTGGAAATATCTATGCTGGAAGTTTAGCTGAATATGATAAAACTAGCAAGCCTATGAAACAAATGAAAATAGGTGCATACGTACAAGACCAAATTACCTATAAAGGTATCGTATTTAATCCTGGATTAAGATTAGATGTCTTAAATCCTCAAACGCAATATAGAGTTGTTGATCCTGTTCGTCCTCAATTTATTCCTATTTCTTCGGACACAGGTTTTGCAGATGTATCAGTTAAGTATCAAATAAGTCCAAGACTTAGCATCAACTATCCTATTACAGAAAGATCTTATATTTCTATTGCTTACGGCGTATTTTTCCAAAGTCCGCTTCAGCAATATATGTATGATAGATTTAATGCTGAATCTATTGGTGGTACAACTGCTCTTCTCGGTGATCCGAATATGGACGCTCAAAGAACAAATCAATATCAAGTAAGTTATAAAAATCAATTGTCAGACGAATTTGCTTTAGGTTTAACAGTATATTACAAAGATATTTACAATCAATTAGGTGTTCAACAAGTTTTAACAGCACCTGACGCATATTTCCAATATGCAGTTTGTGAATATGGTGCAGCTAAAGGTATTGAAGTAGATGTTAATAAATTTATGTCAAATAACTTTGCATTTAGCCTTAACTATACATTAGCTTTTACAAATGTTACTTCAAGTGGTGCTGCGTCTAATACGTCAGTTTTACTTGATCCTTATTCAGGAAAATTAACGTTTCCATTAGCTCCTTATCCAGCTTCAGGCGATATAAGACATCGTATTAAAGGCGGTATTACTTTCCAATTCTTTAGAGATGAAGGACCTAGTATAGCAGGTGTGAAATTTTTACAGAATGCTTATGTAACTATCAATCCTTATTGGCGTTCGGGAGTTCCTTATACTCTAACTAATATGTCTGGACAAGCGATAAGTGAAGTAAATGCTTATCGTGGTCCTAATGTTTGGAATGCTGATGCGAAAATAGCTAAATCTTTCTTCTTGCGTGATTGGTTCGGTGCAAGCTTAGGAAATGCACAAGTAGAGTTTTATGTAAACATTTATAATATGTTTAACTTGAGAGGACCAATAGGATTCTATACTGCAACAGGCGATCCTGATGATAGCGGAGTATTAGAAGAAGTAAAAATAGGTAATTTCCTATACACACCTTATTATGAAAAAGCAAATTATGCAAATGCTACATCTTTTGCTGTTGACCAATATGATATATATGGAAATAGACTTTACAGTAAAGATGCAGATTTTGATAACAATGGAATTGTTACACAAGAAGAAAAATATCAGAGTTGGTTAAATGCAACAATTATGGGAATTTCTTATCGCAGTAATTATCAAGTTCCTATTCGTGTAGCAGCTGGCATACTATTTAGATTTTAATTAAAAAATATATAGAGGAAAAAAAATGACTAAAATAAAAATTATATTATCGTTATTTGTTTGCTTTTTATTAGGAAGTTATGCTAGCTATGCGGATGTTGCTCCTGAATACAGAAAAGCAGATAATGAATTGCAAAGAAGAGTTTACGGTTATTATGATCTACAAAGAAATACTGTAAGTAATATTGAATTTGCAATAACAAATACTGGTTCTTTATTCTATGATCAAGAAAAAAGACGTGGAACAGGTATTTGGCCACGTGGTTCATTAAACTATTATGTTTTTGGCGGTGGTATTTGGGTTGGAGCTCAAAAGAAAAAATATTTGCAAGATGAGCAAGGAAACTACATTGATAGTACTTATACAGATACTATAGTAAGTTGGGATAGAACAAAACCAGAAATAGTAAATGGTGATACGGTAGGTTTTGCTATGAAAACTGAATACATAGAGAAAACAGTCCGTAAGTTTGAAGCTCAAACCATCATGGAAGTTACGTATAACCCGAATAATGCGGCAACGTTTATGACACCGGGTCGTATGGAAGATGGTGATAATGCTAATACTACAAATACATCTAAATATAGATTGTTCTTTTCTATAGATTATAGCACGGGAGATGGTTCACCGTTAGAAGAAGAAAGTGGTCCAGTTTGGCCTATATGGGACTCAAGTAGTGATCCTGAAGATTCTTTGAAATATGATAGGTATTTCGGTTGGTATATTCATGATGAAAGTAAACGTTCTCTTGATGTTTATCCGAGAGGTCCTGCATTTATTTCGGAAGAAGATATTTTTTGTACTTACAAAGATACAGATCTTACTAGATACTATGGCTTTGGTGGTCCTTCAACTCTTAAAGCTAAAGGTTATCCACTAAACATACAGTACGAACAAATGGTTTATTCTTGGAGTTTTGGTGACTACCGTGATTTTATATTCATAAAATATGAACAGCAAAACTTAGGTACGGATACTTTATGGAATATGTGGTTAGCTCCTGTATTTGACGTTGACATTGCGTTTGCAAACAACCCAAGACAAGGTGCAGGTAATGACAGATGTTCTTTCTATGGTATGGAAGGGCGACTACTTCCTGAACTTCCAGATCCTGAAAAAGCTAAAAAGAACTTTGCTTATCAATTTTCTGACGGTGATATGGGTGAGCAAGGACGTGGTTTCGGCTATGTAGGCTTTGTTTTCCTTGAATCTCCTGCTGTTATTCACGAATATGAAGATTATGATGAATATAGCGGAAAAACTTTGAAAATTAAAACAGATTCTGTAGGATTTGTAAGAAAAGATAAGAAGTTTTATACAACAGATGAACAATTAGGTCTAGTAACATATAGAAACTGGTCTATTGAAAATGACGTTACAGAAGACTTTAAAATGTATCAATATATTTCTGAAGGAGTTACAGATGGTGATACTGGTCCTGGTGACAAACGATATATGATGGCAACAGGTCCGTTCCACTTGCGTCCGGGTGATACTTCTCGTACTGTTGTAGGTTTAGTTCTTGCCGGTACAGGTAAAGGTGGCGATGCTGACGGAACAGATGCAGACTTAGCTGAATTGGTAAGAAAAGTTGATTTCGCTCAATCAGTTTATGATAATAACTTTAGAGCTCCTCAACCACCTTGGCGCAGCAAAATAACAGAATGGATACCTCTTAATAACGGTATGATTATTAAATGGGACGAAGAAGCAGAAGCTTCTGAAGATAGATATGAAGCAGGTCTTGATTTTATGGGATATAAAATATATCGTGCAAGACGTTCTAACTTAGATACTTTTGATGTAGATAATACTTCTCCTTCAACAAGATATCCAAGTGGTAAAGGACCTTTTGGGTGGAGACTTATAGCACAATATGAATTACCAAAACCTTTTGCTAAATCTCTTGTACCTGCGTACGGACCACGCGTAACAGGCGGTGAAAGAGGAGCGCAAGAATTCTCAGGAATAGATTCACTTATGGTTGTGGGCCCAGTATGGGTTAATAAAGATTCTCTTGATATTAATGCTATTAGAGTAATGAGAGTACCGCAAGGCATGTATTTCTATCCTCCTAATGTATTGTTTAATTCAATGGTTGAGAATAACGGTGCTGCACAATTTCCAAAATTAGCAGCTACAGGTTTCTTTGAAGATAATGAATATGGAAATAGAATTGTTCCTATAATCAACAGTGTAGATACAATAGGAAGCATCTATACTAAGCCTTGGGGCCCTTACTTCAATAAAATGGTAAAAGAAAAAGGAATTAAATTTCCAATGTACTACAAAGGACAGCATAATTACTTGTTAGATAGTGTGTTGACTGGAGTTATACATTTGAATCAATCGCTTGCTAAACTTAATCCTTTGTTCTATCAACATAAGAAGGTGCAAATTTCAGCAGATAGATATAAAGAACTTATAGCTGATACTGTTGATATAGGTGAAGTATGGGTGATTAAAGAAATTAAAAGAGATACAACTATTAATGGTAAGCCAGAAACAATTCTGATAAAACAAAAAATAGAAATTGATACTTTATATAACTTATCTACTTTTGCACCTACTACTGCAGGTGGTAATCTGATTTATACTATCGATGCTCTTATATTGCAAAGAGATAAAGATGGCAAAAAAGATTTTAGTAAAATGTTACGTTCTTGGGATCATTTTACTTTAGTGCGTGATTCTATCTATAGTTATATTAGTAAAGGCTGGGTTCGTGAAATTTCATTTAATGATTTTGCAGGTTCTGATAAAGTCAAAAAAGAAGTTATTATGCCATATATGAAAGAAATAACAAACGACAGAACCTTTATTGATATAGGTGATGATAATAGAGATGCTTACTTTACATTGAATGAAGATATTAGCAAAACAGAAAAATTGTTTAATAATGTTGAATATTTCTATAAAGTTATAGCTTATGATGAAGGTGATTTCTTGCAACCTACACCTATAAAAAGGAATGAAGCTGTGCCGGGATTGCCGAACTTTGCAGAAACTTATCCAAGCGCAGAAAGAGTTGGAAATAGAATTAAATTTGACGTTATTAGTATTGATGAAGAAAAAATAGGCGGTCTATACAACTTTGATCTATTTGCTATTGATGAAGATAGAGCTTCGCAACTCTTTGCAGGCGATACTTTAGAACTTGAGTTTAATGTGTTACCTCAAATGTTCCCTATAAGAGTTAGTAGCAACCAACAAGCGGCACCTATTCCATTTGGAGTTTATGCGGTAGAAGCCAAGATTACAAATTTATCTAAAGATAGTGCTGAAGTATTTAGATCACAACTTTTCTTAGAGCCAAACAATTGTAACTTAGCTTATTCTGATTTATATACTGAATATTCTGGTTTAAGAGTTATGGCTGATTCGGCTATAGTTGATGAAATAACAGGTGATACACTTACTTATGGATTAATGACGAACGATAGTGTTGTTACATTTAACAGTTTCTTTACAACAGGTGATTTTAAATCTAGAGACTATTGCTATGCGAGAGGTTTCTATCCTGAGGCTTACGGTACTTTAGGCTTAAATTTCTATTCAGCTATACAACAATTTGGTGGTATTTACCGTCCAGCTAAAGCAGAAATAATAAGTTCAAATGCAACTACGGTAATTAATCCGTTACCACTTAGTATGCCTGGTGATACTTCTTCTAACAACATGATTCTTTCAACTAGAGCAGTAGGAAATGAAATGCTATTGTCGGGCTTTCACGATGGAGCTATACAGCAATTTTACGCAAATCCTGTTTACGGAAGATTTAACAATGGACCTGGTATTTACGAAGTAGAATTTTTAGAAGGCGGTGAAGAAGAACTTGAGTTAGTTTGGCAAAACGGTAATGCTACTAAAAAAGTTCGTGCTAAATATCTAATTCCAAAAATTACTAATACAATGACTTACAAGAGACCTGCACCAGATAGAAGTGATGTTGATTCTGTAGAAGTTAGGTATAATCCTAATATAGAATATATTGATCTTCCTGTGCAATATGAGCCAGCTCCTATAGTTAAAAACAGATTTAATTACATAAGAATGCCGTTCCCATTCCCTACAAATCTGCCGCTTGAAGGTAGAGATGCAAAAGAAATGATAGGTAAATTTAATCTTTATGCACAATGTTATGTAAATGCAAGAAATGCTACACCGTTGACAGGTGGAAGAACAGCTGCTGAAGATAAAAAAGTCTTGAAAAAATATGGAATTGAAGGTGGAGCATTTTTCGTAGGAACACCAGGTAGATATTATGTATCATTTAAAGATAATGAAAATACTTATGATTTCGTACATACATTCAATATATCCGGTGCTCAATTTGTTGCCGATTATTTAATGAAAGGTGTACGTGGTTCAAACAGACAACCTTACGACAGATACGATCAACCTTACTTGCAAAATCCTATGCCAAGTGCAGCTGATGCTGTTTATGGCGCAGATTTTAAAGCAGGTGATAAGATTAGATTTACAACACGCGGTGGAGCGCTCGGTTTCCCAGCGGACGGTGCAAAAGTTAGATTCGCTGTTTCAGAAACTAAGCCTGATAAATATACAGATGAAATGTTAGATAACATTAAAGTAGTTCCTAACCCTTATGTAGTTTCACATCAAGGACAAAAATCACCTTATGGCGCTAAATTGTATTTTACTAAACTTCCAGAAGAATGTACTATAAGAATTTATACTGCTTCCGGTGACTTAGTAGAAACTATTAACTATAATGAAGCTTTAACAGGTGATGATGATGGAAAATATGGCGTAGCAATATGGGATTTACTTACTAAAAACGGTCAACGTGTGCAAAGCCAAACACTCGTTGCTTTAATTGAAACACCTGATGGCGCAACAACAAAAAGAGAATTTTCTATTGTTGTAGGTGGATTTAGAATTATAGACTAATAATCAAATTCGGAGGGAGAGTTACTTTCTCCTTCCGAAGATTATTTATTTAAATAATTAAATTGGAGAAAATACATAAAATGAAAAAAATATTTTCAATAGCTTTAAGTTTATCTTTATTTGTGCTCCTACCGATAGCAAGTAAAGCAGAAGGTGGACCTGTGCATGGCTCCTCAACAGGAGGTGCTTATGCTAAAGTCGGTCTGACAGGCGGACAATTCCTTAAAATACCTCACGGAGCAAGAGGTACAGGTATGGCTGGCTGTGTTTCTACAACAACTGATGACTTATCATCAGTATTTTGGAATCCTGCAGGAATAGCAGATATTAAATCTCTATCCGCTTCTTTTGACTATACAGATTGGTTTGCAGGTTTTTCTCATAATTATGCTGCAGTAGCTACACCATTCGGAGAAAACTTTGCTTTAGCGGTACATTTTACAAACCTAGCTAGTGGCGATATGGAATATACTACTATGGAAAATCCTGAAGGATTGAATAGATTCTTCTCCGCAAACGATGTTTCTATGGGATTAACATTTGCAGGATATTTGACAGACCAATTCTCATTCGGTGCTACTTTCAGATATTTAGATAATTCTATTTCCGATATGAACGCTTCAGGTTTTGCTTTTGATGTAGGTACAATTTATCGAACAGGAATACAAGGAATTACGTTGGGAGTTTCTTTACACGGATTAACTTCTGATCTTACATATTCAGGTAAAAACTTAAATACAACTCATTCATTGTACCCAGCTAATTGGGCAACAGATGTTGACGTAGCAATAACTCCGGCAGCTTTTAATATACCGTTGTTATTCCGTGCTGGCGTTTCTGCAGATATTTATAAACACGATGTTCATAAGCTAATAGGTGCTTTTGACTTTACTACTTGTTCAGATACTCCAGAACAATTTGCTGTTGGTGCTGAATATGTATGGAACGACCTAATATCTGCAAGACTTGGATATAGATTAGGACACGATTCTTTCGGATTTGCAGGAGGTATCGGAGTGAAATATCTAACTGGTAATTTTTCGGGAAGAATAGATTATTCTATACAACCGACAAATACTTTAGGATTAGTTAATAGACTTTCCGTATATATAGATTTAGGAAGATAATATATAAATTAATCTAAAAAAAACACTAACTGTCGCAATTAACTTTGCGACAGTTTTTTTTATAATTATTTATACATTTTTATCTTTTTTTTGTGTATTTTTGAAGAATAATATCTAAGAAATAGAATAGAGAAATGGAAAACAATCAAGATATAACAGAAAAAATAGAAATAAAAAGTACTGATAATGTGATTGCGGCAATAGATATAGGAACTAATTCTTTTCATATGATAATTGTTAAGGTAAACGGAAATGGATTAGTTACAACAATTACAAAATGCCGCGAGTCTGTAAGATTAGGCGAAGGTGGTGAAGGCGATGAAATGAAAATTCTATCGGAAGCAGCTATGGAACGTGGACTTGAAGTTCTACGGAACTATGCTAAAATTGCAAAAACATATAATGCTAAAATAAGAGCTATTGCTACAAGTGCAACAAGAGAAGCATTAAATGCACATGTTTTTATAGAACGCGTCTATAACGAAACAGGAATTGAAATTGAAGTTATATCGGGTTATGAAGAAGGACGACTAATACACTTAGGAGTTTCATACTGCATTCCAGTAAACGAAGACAAAACTATGGTCGTAGATATAGGAGGCGGAAGTACGGAAACCCTTATAGGTATACATAATGACATTATCTTTGCTAATAGCGAAAAATTAGGTGCTATTAGATTAACTCAACGATTTTTCAGCAATGGAGTATCGCAAGAAAAAATTGAAAAATGCCGAAAATATGTTAGAGGAAAACTAGCTCCTACTATGAAAAAAATGCGAGAAATCGGTTTTGATCAAATAGTTGGAACAGCAGGAACATTTGAAACCATACTACGTGTAGCATTGCTAAATAAACAAAAAAGTTTACCCGACTTTATTAATGGAATAACTGCTTCAAAAAATTCTATGTTAGATGCTATTAAAATCATTGTTAAAGCTGAAACTCCTCAAGAAATAGCTAAAATTGATGGCGTGGAAGAAAAAAGAGCGGATATAATTCTTGCAGGTTCTCTAATACTTGAATATATTCTTAAAAACTCTGATCTAAATAAAGCTACATATTCGCCTTACGCTCTAAGAGAAGGTGTTGTATATGATACAATTCAAAAACTTAATATATTTGATAAATTCTCTGAAATATCAGAACTGAGAAATAATACTATATATAACCTAGCTAAAAAATATAATATAGAAATGTTTCATTCAGAACATGTGCTAAAAACTTCATTGATGATTTTCGATATTTTGCAACTGAAAAAATTAGATCAATATGATCGTGAAACACTAG
This sequence comes from Ignavibacteria bacterium, assembly GCA_012518115.1. Classification (GTDB taxonomy): domain Bacteria; phylum Bacteroidota; class Ignavibacteria; order Kapaibacteriales; family UBA2268; genus JAAYTD01. The sequence goes on from JAAYTD010000013.1 coordinate 129,411, forward strand.
CTTATGCTGCTTTATTGCATGATATTGGATATTTTGTTTCACATGCTCAACACCATAAACACACTTTGTATCTTATTAAAAATAGTGACTTGCCAGGATTCACTAATGATGAAGCACTATTGATTGCTAACGTAGCAAGATATCATAGAAAAAGCCATCCTAAAAAAACACATGAAGATTATATCGCACTTTCTGAGAAAAAACGCGAAAAAGTGAAGCTATTATCAGGTATTTTAAGACTAGCTGAAGGTATCGATAGAAGACAAAAACAAATTGTAAAAGATATAGAACTCAATTTTGAAAATTCTATTTTAACGATAAAACTCATTCCTAACGACAATGCACAACCACCTGATATTGAAGTATGGGGAGCTAATAGAAGAAAGTTCCTATTAGAAGAAGTTGCCGATATTAAGATTTCTGTTATATCTGATATATAGTAAATTTTTAAGTAATGAGGACATACTTTGTCCTCATTTTTTTTGCGACAGTTTATGTTCCGTTTGTTACAATAATTCTTTGTTATGTTTTTGAAGTTTATTTTTCAAAAACAGTGTAATCCAAGTTGCAAAAACAAACGGAAATGTAAGTTGTATAAAGTGGAACTTTATCATCAAGATACTAACGCCAAGAGAAAGCACTATTGAGAGTAAAACCCAAATGCCATCTTTGACTTTGTCTCCAGCAAAAACAATCGCACATAAAACAGCGTTAAAACCATACAGTCCAAGGTTAATATCATCAATTGGTGCAGAAAAACCAAATGCAATAATATCAGAAACAATTGCTCCCGCAAGTCCATAAAGTGCCGCAATGGGCGAGCTGATAAATACGGCTACAAAAAATAGCAGTCCCGAGACTAGTTTATTTTGAAAAATTACCTGTCCGAAGCTCTTGAAGCCATCAGAGAAAGAGTCGCTTAGATGAGCTATTATAGGCACCGGCACTGCCAATAAATCGCTGTAGAGATTATTGCATATAAATAATATCAACCAAGTTACTAAAACAAATGGAAAAGTAAAAGCGGGGATTTTACGTTTTATAAAAAAGTGCTGTAACATTGCCGCTAGCGCTGCACCGATGACAACAATAAGCCAAGCCCAAAATACCGGTTTTAAAAATAACATTACTGCAACGCCAACTAATGCAGCACTAAATCCGTAAAGTCCTCTGTTGATTTCTGTTTTGTCGTATTTCAGAAGATAAGCGGTGGCAGTTCCACATATAGTTGCCAAAAGTGCAGCAAAACCCATAGCAGGCGAGCCGTAGAAAATACCGATCAGAAAGAGCAAACCTGTAATGCTGTTTTCTTGAAGCATTATTTGCCCAACTCCTTTAAGTATCACAGAGATAACGGAAGCGGATTTGCCGAGCAATGTATTTTTATTGTTGAGTCTTAAATTCATTTTTATAAGGGTATTAGATACCAAAAAACTATAACTTACATATAAAAGTAAAATAATTTAGCTTGTCAAAATAAATTTTAGCATTTTCAAGTTTTTTTTCATCATCAAAGAATGCAAAAAAGGAAGAGCCACTTCCCGACATAAGCGCGCGCTTATCTGAAAATTCTACTAGCTTCGTTTTAATTTCGTTCATTTCTGGATAATTCTTAAAAACAAATTCTTCAAAATCATTTTGTAGCAAATTCCTTATATCAGTTGTATCACTTTTACTGATTTGAATAATTTTTGTAGGAGTATAATCACTTTTACGATTTAAAAGTTGATATGCTTTTCCTGTATTTATATGTATATTAGGAAAAACTATAAGCAAGAAATAATTAATATGGAAGTCTATTGGCAAAATGTTCTCGCCTCGTCCTGTAACGACAGCCGGCTTATCATATAGAAAAAACGGCACATCTGAACCTAATTGTTCTGCTATTTCTTTTAGTTGGGTAAGTGATAAATGGAGCTCATAAATTTCATTTAGTAGCTTTAGTGTTGTTGCTGCATCGGAGGAACCGCCACCAAGTCCAGCACCTGACGGGATATTCTTTATTAATTCAATTTTTGGATATATGTTTTTATTTGGGAAACATTTTTGTAATTTTTCTGTAGCTTTATAGATAATGTTTTCTTCAGGTGTTATTCCTAAATCTTTATTGCAGCATAGTTCTAATTTATCACTTATTGTAATTTTAATTTCATCACAAAGTGGAATAGGATAAAATAAAGAATTTAAGTTGTGAAATCCGTCAAGTCTTTTATTGAGAATTTGCAAATAAATATTAATCTTGGCATTGGCATTTTTTTTTCGTATTTTTGTGTTATGATTCATAAGAATGCTATATATTTTTTTACTAATCTACATAAATTTTTTAACATAAAAAAATATGAATAGTAAGAAACAAGACCAAAAGGTATCAAGAGAGGAATTTCACAAGAGACGTCAGCAGATAATTGATAATGCAAAAGCTCAAATAGACGGAGTTATATCTAGTGCTAAGCAACAAGTTGCGGATATTTCTAAGAAAATAGAAGATGGAGCTCAAATTGTTGAAAGTAGTGCAATTGAGATAGAAAAAGAATTACTTAAACAGCGTAAGACAGCAGAAAGCAAGAACATTGATTTTTCGCAAGAGATATTGCGTAAAACTGTACATTTGATTTCGCTTGTTATTCCAATTGCATATATTTTTCTTGACAGAGAGACAACTTTATTGATATTAATTCCGGTAATGTTAGCTTTTGTTATAGCAGATATTGCGGCTAAGCGTGTTGCTTTTTTGCGAGTTCTCTATTTGAAAATTTTTGGTTCTATGTTGCGTAAACATGAAATTAAGAAGAAAAGAGTTCTATTAAACGGAGCTTCTTGGGTTCTAATTTCATCAGTATTAACTATTTTTATTTTTCCAAAACTTATAGCAATAGTTGCACTTAGTGTTTTAATTGTTGCTGATATTGCTGCAGCATTAGTAGGTAGGAAATACGGAAAAAAATCATTTTTAGGAATAAGGAGAAAAACGCAAGAGGGTACTTTAGCATTTTTTGTAACAGCTTTTATAGTTGTTGTTATTTATGGAATAGTTTTTAGGATGCCTCTTTTGTATTACTTTGCGGGTTTGTTTTCTTCGTTTATAGCGGCGATTTCTGAAGCTTTAGCAAAAGAAGTTTTGCGGACAGATGATAACTTAGCTATTCCTATTTCTTTTGGTATTTCGATGTGGTTTGTTGATGCTTTATGTAGATATTGTTGGCAAATTGAATTTATTAAATATGCTAATTTTTTCTTAATTTAGCATTGTATTAGTTTTTACTTGTTTTTACAAGTATATTTGCTTATACTATATTAACTATCCCGTCAGGCTTGTGCCTATCCCTTCTGGGAAGTGGAATTATTAAGATTTTTATTGATTTTTATTATATAACTTTTAACTTTACATTTTTTTCATTGAGGTAAGAATAATGACAGAAAGAAAATTTATTACTTGCGATGGCAACTATGCTGCGGCACATGTTTCATATATGTTTAGCGAGGTTGCTGCTATTTATCCGATAACTCCTTCATCTCCTATGGCAGAATATGTTGATGAATGGGCGGCATTCGGTCGTAAAAATATTTTTGGTGAGACTGCAGAAGTTGTTGAAATGCAGTCTGAGGGTGGTGCAGCAGGAGCTATGCACGGTTCCCTACAAGCAGGAGTTCTAACTACAACTTATACAGCTTCTCAAGGTTTATTGTTGATGATTCCGAATATGTACAAAATTTCGGGCGAACTTTTGCCGGGTGTTTTTCATGTTTCGGCTCGTTCATTAGCAGCACAAGCTCTCTCTATATTTGGCGATCATTCTGATGTTATGAGTACGCGTCAAACAGGTTTTGCTCTATTAGCAACTTCTTCCGTTCAAGAGATAATGGACTTAGCGCCTGTAGCTCATTTAGCAGCTATTAAAGGGCGAATTCCTTTTCTTCATTTCTTTGATGGGTTCCGTACTTCGCATGAGATACAGAAAGTAGAAGAAGCTAATCAAGAAGAATTAGCAAAATTATTAGATTACGAAGCTTTGGCTGAATATAGAAAGAATGCACTTAATCCTGAACATCCTGTAACACGTGGAACAGCGCAAAACCCTGATATATATTTCCAAACACGTGAAGCTCAAAATAAATTTTATGACGCTTTGCCTGATATAGTTGCTGACTATATGAAAAAAATAAGCAATTTAACAGGACGTAATTATGCTCCTTTCACTTTCTACGGTGCAAAAGATGCTACATCTGTTATTGTTGCTATGGGTTCAGTAACGGAAGTTGTAAAAACTGTAGTAGATAAGATTAATTCAGAAGGCGGAAAAGTTGGACTTGTTACAGTTCATCTTTACAGACCGTTCTCAGTAAAACATTTAGGAGAAATCTTGCCTGATACGATAAAACGGATATGCGTTCTTGACCGCACTAAAGAGCCGGGCGCTAATGGTGAACCGCTTTATCTTGATATTGTAGAAGCTTTTGCTACTTGCAAAGACATTCCTGAAGATAAAAAGCCGATGATTATTGGTGGACGTTACGGACTTTCTTCGAAAGATACAACACCAGCTCATATTCTTTCTGTGTTCAATAATTTAGAAGCTGAAAATCCTATTAATCAATTTACAGTAGGAATTAATGATGATGTCACAAATTTATCTTTGCCATTATTGCCTGAAATATTTGTTCTTCCTAAAGGAACTTTTGAAGCGAAATTCTACGGATTAGGTGCTGATGGAACAGTTGGAGCTAATAAAAATTCTATAAAAATTATTGGTGATAATACTGAAAAATACTCACAAGCTTATTTTGATTATGATAGTAAAAAATCAGGTGGCTATACTTGCTCACATTTACGTTTTGGCGATAAGCCTATAATGGCACCATACTTGGTGAACACTCCTGATTTTGTTGCTGTCCATGTTCCTTCATATTTGGAAAAATATGATTGCTTGAAAGGATTGAAAAAAGGTGGAACTTTCCTTTATAATTCACCTTGGACAGTGGAAGAGACAAAAAATAATTTACCTGATCACGTGAAAAAATATCTTGCTGAAAATCAAATCAATATGTACATTATAAATGCTACAAAAATATCAGAAGAGATTGGTTTAGGAAGTCGTACAAATACAATACTGCAATCGGCATTTTTCAAAATTGCAAATGTAATTCCTTACGATTTAGCAGTAAAAGAAATGAAAAAAGCGATAGATAGATCTTACGGAAGAAAAGGCGAAAATATTGTTAATATGAACTATAAAGCAGTTGAGGAAGGTGGAAATATCGTTAAAGTTGATATTCCTGAAGAATGGAAAAATATAGAGATAAAGAAAGAAAAAGATAC
>JAAYTD010000014.1 GCA_012518115.1 Ignavibacteria bacterium
GTATGTTTTCCTCATCTATCTTTTTGTTTATATTTAGATATCTATTGTCTTTATTTTCAACATTTTTTGTTTTATTGTCATTAGCAACGTTCTGCTTATAATTGTCTTTTACTATCTTTTTTTCTTCGTTAATTTCACTTCTATTCTCTATTATCTTCGTTTCTTTGCTAGCGTTTATGTTTATCTTTTCTTTATCAATACTTAGTATGTTTTCCTCATCTATCTTTTTGTTTATATTTAGATATCTATTGTCTTTATTTTCAACATTTTTTGTTTTGTTGTTTTCTATATTTATCTTTTTTTCATCATTTTTTTCAGTTTTATTTTCTGTTATTTTCCTTTCTTTGCTAGCACTTTCTTTGCTAGCGTTTATGTTTATCTTTTCTTCTTCACTATTTAGTGTCTTTTCATTTTCTATCGTTCTGTTTACATTTACATAGTTAGTATCAATTTTTTCAATACTTTTTGTTTTCTCGTTGCTAACTACATTTTGTTTATTATTTTCTATGTTTATCTTTTTTTCTTTATTAATTTCAATTTTACTTTCTTCGCCAATATTTGCTACACCTTCATAGTCTGTATATTTATTTGTATGTGGGTAACTATTTTCTGTTTGTTCTATATTTACTGTTTCCTCACCTAACAAGTTTTGTTTATTATTAACCATATGACTAATATTAATCGCCATTTTTTCAGAAATGCTTGTAGGTAAATTAGTCAAATTGTCTAAACTTATTATTTCTTTTGGTGTTGTTAATGTAGATTGAATAGTGTCGTTTTGTGTGCTATATTGTGTTTCTATTTCATTAAGGTTGCTATCTTTAATAGACGTAGTATCTATAAAAATGTTAGCATTAGTTTTTGTATTAGCACTATTTGTTTTTGAGGAGAGAATTATATATTTCCAATCTGTAGATGAACTCTCTAATGTTGGCTCTTCTTCAATGATTTGTAGGTCGCTGCTGTCTATATTTGGTTTTATATTATAACTTGGACTATTTATAGCTAGTTGTATTAGATTTTCAAAAGATATGATATTGTTCATATCTTTTTCATTTAACTCAAGATGATTGCTTTTTATTTCTTGGTTTATTGGTTCGTTTACATTAAGAATTGTTGTTAAGCAGATATTGCTATTTATCATTGTTGATATTTTGTCCTTTATCATATGTGCGTCCTGCATTCAATGAGAAATTATTTTGTGTTGATTTATTTTATATCTACTGCGTATTTTAATATTTCAGCAGCTTTAATTGGATCCATAGCTTCAATAACTTTGCCAGCTTTTTTCTTTTGCATTTTCTTCAATATAATTGCGGCTTGTTCATTATTTAGATTTTGTATAAGTTTTGCAACTTCTTTTGGTTTTGCTTTATTATAAAGAGCAGCGAAAGAGTTATAGTTTTCAGTAATCAGAGAATCTTTTTTTTTATTATATTTTTCTTTAAGTTCTTTGAGCTCTTTTTCTTTTTTTTCTAATTCAAGTTTTGATTTTTTAGCTTCGTTTTTAGACTTTGCTAATTCTTCCTGTGTTTTTTTATAATCTTCTGTAGATTGAGTGTATTTCTTCTGTAAATTATTTGTTTCGTTCTCTAACTTTTCAATTTTTTTTTGATTTTTTTTCAGAGAATCATCTAAATTTTTTGTTCTATTTATTAATTCTTTTTGTTTGTTAATTGTTCTATTTATTGAATCTTTATATTTTTTTCCTTTCCATTTAATATTTTTCAAAGAATCGTCTAAGTTACTTATTTTATTTTCGAGTAACTTCAAAGAATCCTTTAACTGATTAGCATATTTTTTTATGTTTTTTTCCTGCTCAGTTAATTTTTCATTTTTAAATTTTAATTCTTGTTCCTTATTCTCCAATTGAATTTCGAAGTATTTTAATTGTTCAGGTGTAACTTCTACTAATGTATCTATTTCTATATTTTTTAGCGGGATAGGATTACGTCTTTCTATATCTTTTTCAATTTGTTCTTGTTCTTTTATTTCTTGTTTTTTTATTTTCTTTTGGTATTCAATATTAGCTAGTGAGTCGGCTCTAGGGCTATTTATTCCTATCCAATGAGGCTTAAACATATATAGTCCAATACCGGTCGCAACAATAGCACCGAATATTGTAGCAATAATTGCTATCCAAATTAGAATTTGTTTTATATTTGACATGTTTAATTTATTATCTACTTTTACTTATTAGCTGTAAATATCTTCTTCATATAAATCGTCTTCGGTAAGCGGTCTAATAATTCTCACTGCTTTTTTTCCTTCGACTGTCCCAGGGCGTGCTGCAAGTTTTCTTTTTCCTGCAATAATTACTTCAATTTCTTCATCAACTCTTTTTTTTAGTTTTAATATATCTCCGTTTTTTAAGTCTAGGAGTTCGGTAACTGTGATAGATGTTTTACCTAACTCTGCTACTACAGGTAAGTAAGTAGTTGATATTTGTTGGTTTACGGTTAATATGTTTTCTTTTGTTTTTTTAATACTTACCGGCATAGAAGATGAAGTAACTTGTTGTCTGTTAAGTTTTGCTAAAACTTCTTCTAATGCGAATGTAGGAAAACACAAATTGAGTAAAAAAGTTTGAGAGCCTATATATACGTCAAAAGAAATAACTATTACGATTTCAGAAGAAGGAGCTATTTGTACGAAATCAGCCTCTTGTTCTAATCGTTGGTATCTGAATCCTATATCGGATATTGATTTCCAAGCATTTTTTAAGTCGGTCAAAGCATGTTCAATAATTCCTCTTATAACAGTTTGTTCTATTGCTGTAATAGTTCTCGCTTTTGGCTCTGCATCAGCATTTCCTCCGAGTAGTCGTTCTACAATGATAAGAGCTAGTTCAGGACTTATTTCTAATATTCCACTTCCATCAGTTCCTTCGATAGAAAAGACATATAAACAGCTAGGATTAGAAACGGATAGAATATATTCAGAATAGAACAGTTGATCAACAGCAGTTGTTATAATATTTACTGTTGTCTGTAGCTTAGATACAAGATAGTAAGAAAATATTTCAGCAAAATTTTCATGGATAGACTGTAGAGTTCTAACTTGATTTTGTGATATACGGTTAGGGCGATGAAAATCATATTTATTTATGTCTTCATTTCTAATTTTTTTAGCCGGATATTTGTCACTTATATTTTCTAATAATTCATTTATATTCTTTTTTGATAACTTCTGTTTTGGCATAATTAACTATATAATTATTTAATTTGGTTGTATTAAAAACGTTACAATTTGAACTTCTCCTAATTGTAGGCCGAAATTTCTAAATACAGGTCTTAGTTGAGTACGAATTATATTTTTTAGATCGCCTCGCATAGCTTGGAATTCTGCTTCGCTATATGTAGCAATTAGTTCGTTTAAGTTACTAGTGATTCTTGTTTTTAATTTTTTGTATCCTGTAGATTCGAAATTAATTTCTCTTGTAGCTGCTTCATCTTTACCTTCAATTTTTACTATTTCCATAGAGGTTTTATTTTCTTCATCATATACACGAAAATCTAATGCTAACTCAAGCACAATAAAGACATTTGCGTTACCTCTAGGATTAGAAACGATTTTTCCGGTTTCAAAAACAAGTATATCAGGCATGTTGGACATTTTTTCTGCTTCCATTTCATCAATCTCTTCAGGTGTTTTGCCTTCTTTTGTTTTTGCTTCTAATATCTCGCGATTAGCTTTCTGTATAGCAGCAGTTATATTAGCAGTGTCTAAGACTGCTCCACCACCTTGAGTTGGAAATAATTTTGAAGCGACAATAGAACCTACAACTACGCTAGCTATAATTAGAACAACAGCACCAACAGATATACCGATAATAACAGGTAATGATAGCGCTCCTTCTTTTTTAGCTTTAGCTTCTTTTGTCTTTTTGCCTTTTCCTTCGTTTTTAGGGTCGTTTTCTAATTCTGTATTTTCTTTATTTTCTTCATTTTCAATTTCTTTGTTTTCTTTAGCCATGATAAACCTTACAAAAAGTATATAAAAATAGTTTTTTTTAATTTTTTATTTAATATAAATATAATAAGCAAGAAATTTTTATGCCAATTTAAATATCAGCAAGTTTAAAGTTAATAAAAATCAATGATAAATCCATGTTTTTTTGTACAAAAATAAAAAATAATTTTGATTATGATATAAATTTTGTATTTTAAACAAATGTCTTTGATGTTAAATTCATAAATATTTTTTTAATGATCATACATTTTAATTAATATGACACCCATATCAGATGTAATATTTGCAGTAGTAGACATAGAAACTACTGGTTCTACTACTTCTAGCGACAGAATTATAGATATTTCTTCGGTTACAGTTAAAGATAATGAAATCATTCAAATTTACAATTCACTTGTTAATCCTCATCAGCAAATCCCGATTTTCATACAAAATATGACAGGAATTACTGACGATATGGTAAAAAACGCTCCTGAAGCTTATGACGTTATGGCTGATATTAATAATATTTTTTTGCAACCTAATACTTACTTTGTTGCTCATAACTATAACTTTGATTGGCGTTTCATTTGTGAAACTATGCAACGCGAGCACTCTATTAATATAGATTTACCAAAAATTTGCACCTTAAAGCTAGCGCGTAAAATAATTCCTAGCTCTATTAAGAAGAATGTCGGTGATTTAGCGAAGTACTTTAACATTCCTATAATAAATCGTCATCGTGCATTTGATGATGCACTAGCGACAGCATATTTTTTCATGGAAATGTTGTTTATTCTAAAAAATAAATATAACATTCAATACGTAGAAGAAATTGTTGAATTTCAAGATGCAAAGACTGTTAAATTTCGCAAAGTAGATGTTAAATTGAGAAATACATTAGATTCGTTACTGCAATTATTACCTAATTCTCATGGTGTTATGAAGCTTTTAGATGCAGAAAAAGAAGTTCTGCATCTAACAAAATCTCATAATTTAAAAGAACATTTTTTAAGCTATATTGACCAACTTGAATGTTATTCTGAAAAAATTTCAGATGTTTTAGCAAAAACTCATTATATAGAATGGATAGGTGTTGATTCTGAACTTGAAAAAAATTTAATTTATTATGAAGAAATACAAAAGTATTTGCCTAAATATGATGTTGTTGATAATTTTTGTAGGAACAAAGATAATATAACTAATAGTTCGCATTCATCAACTTTTATTGTTTTGCTTGAAAACTCATATTGCGAAAAAACAGTAGATGTATTTTTTATTCATAAAAATTTCTTATGTGAAGTAATGACAGTTGGAGTGAAATCAGATTTAACAAATGTTTATCAAGTAATAGAAAAAGTATTTTATCAAGAAGATCTAGAAGAAAATACAGATGGTAATATAGTTAAAATTATAAATAATTGGTTGAAAAAATATGAACATACATCTATTATTGTTGATTTAGACGGCAAAAAGATAGATGATTTTTATGCAATTGTTTCTGAAAAGATATTGAATTTTTTCTATACAGAATCTTTGAGGCGAGAGCAACAAATTTACTTAACTAATTCGTAAATTTCTTTTAGATATTTACGTAAGTGCAATACAGCATAGCGCTTCCTAGCTAGTAGTGTGTTTATATTTACTCCTGTTTCACGTGCCATTTCTTTAAAAGAAATACCTTCAAATTCATTTCGTTCAAACACAAGTCTTTGTTCTTCTGGCAGTGTTTTTAGACCGTTTTGAATCGCTTCCCAAATAGTGTTTCTTAATAATGACATTTCAGGACATTGAGAAGTATCGCCTATAAAATAATCAAAATTATCATTATCGTCGCCGGGAAATTTCAGATTTGAGAAAGTTGCAGCGCGTTTTTTTCTATAAGTATCAATAATACGGTTTCTTAATGCAGTAAATATCCAAGATGGTATATTGTCTATTGTGTGCGTTTTATTTTGTTGAGAAATAGTAGTCAATAGACTTGTAAAAACATCTTGCAAAATATCTTCTGCTTCTATTTGATTTGATACTCTTTGTTTTATAAAAGCAAGATATTTTCTACGTTCAGATATGAATAGATTTTCTATTTGTTTTTCTAACGATAAGTTATTGTCATTAGTTGATTTTTTTTCTTTCATATTTTATTTACAAAAATACAAATTAAAAATCACTTTACAAAAATATATATTTGATTTTTTTAAAAAATAGTTTTTTTCTTTGTAAAATCAAATAAATTAGTTATCTTGCAAAACTATTTTTTACTTTTATAGTAATAAATAAATAAATATATATTGAGATAATAAAGTAAAACTAACATTTGAAATAAGTTAATGAATAAATTAAACTTAGGGAAATTGAAATTAAAAGATATAACTAACATTCTAAAGAATATAGAGAATGACAGTAGTAAGCGGTTTACTTTTGGGAAGTTGCTAACTACTTCATTGTTGATTATTGCAGATATGTGTAGTGTTTGTTTAAGCTTTTTATTTGCTATATTTTTGCAAAGTTTATTTTACTCTTCTGTTTCGTCGGTTAATATGTTTGAGCCGTTAGCATTAGCGTTGATTTTATTAACTTTGCCTGTGTTTCCTGTAGTTTATTCTTTTTCAGGTTTGTATCCGTCTTATGGTAATGACCAAGTGAAAGAATTTAGGAATATAGCTATTTCTGCTACTGTAATTTTTGTGCTATTGATAATGGCAATTCCTATCTTACAAAATATTCCTGTTTATCCGCGTTTTACTTTTGTATTAGCTTGGTTTTTTACTTTATGTCTTACAGTTCCTTTGCGTTATCTTGTAAAAAAAGTCCTTTCGAAATATGATTGGTGGGGACTTCCTGTGATGATCATTGGCGGTGGTCGTGCAGGTACTAAAGTGATAAACACTTTACATAAGCAAAAATTGTTAGGCTTAAGACCTGTAATTGTTATAGATGATGATGTTGATAAGTGGGGTTATATTGAAGATGTTCCTGTCGTTGGTGGACTAAATATTATTCCTACTCTTTCAAGCAAGCTTAATATAAAACATGCTATTATTGCGATGCCAAAAGTGCCTTCGGCTCGTCAAATGAATATCGTTCGTGAAAATTCGCGTTATTTTTCAAATTTAACAATCATTCCTGATATGTTTGATTCAGGTTTGTGGACATCAACACGTGATTTAGGCGGGCTGCTTGGATTAGATGTTCAAACAAAATTACTAAAGAAATCTTCGCAAATAAAGAAACGTATTTTTGATCTAATACTAGCATCAATTTTACTTGTTTTGTCAGCACCAATACAATTACTTGTCGCACTATTAATAAAACTTGATTCGCGGGGTAATGTATTGTTTGTTCAAAAACGATGTGGCATAGGAAAGAAAGAATTTGACATGTTAAAATTTCGTAGTATGCAAATTGACGCAGACGAAAGATTACAAGAAGTTCTAAAAGACGATGAAAAATTACGTGAAGAATTTGAAGTTTATCATAAAATAGATAACGATCCACGCCTTACACGTGTAGGTAAGTTCATTAGGAAATATAGTTTAGACGAACTCCCACAACTTATAAATGTGATTAAAGGTGATATGAGTTTAATAGGACCACGCGCTTATTTACAGTGGGAGGTTGAACATTTGAAGTCTGATAATCCTATATTTCAAGTTAAGCCCGGCGCTAGTGGTTTATGGCAAGTTACAGATAGAAATTCTTCTTTTGAAGAAAGAGTTAGGATAGAAGAATATTATGTGCGTAATTGGTCTTTCTCTTTAGATTGTATTTTAGTAGGAAAAACTATCGTTGCTATAATAAAAGGAACAGGAAATTAATAAAATATAACTATTTATAAAATTATTTTGTTTTAATGTTGTAAAACATTAATTATAGCTATTATGATACAAAACAAATTATTGTTAATTTCGGCACTTCTATTTCTCATTTTTTTTAGTTCTTGTATAGATGATCCCAACCAAGCTATAGAAAATTTCACTGCAGGAAATACAGGTGCCTTGGTGCTTTGTGAAGGATTGTACGGCACGGACAATTCTACGATTACTTGTATAAATTTAGAGGACGGAAGTTCAATAGATACTTATTTCCGAACTGCTAATTATGGGCAAAAACTTGGCGATATTGCCAACGATATGGAAATAATTGATTCAATAGTATATGTGTCGGTTTCTAATTCCGGAACGATAGAAGCTTTTGAATTGAAAACAGGTAAATCTATAGGACGAATTAAATTCCCTCCAAATGTAATGCCAAGAAAATTACTCATAATGAGTGATTCTCTCGCTTATGTTTCCACTTACATTTCTATGTCTGAAAATGATTTTTTTGTGTATGAATTTAATCCTAAAAAATTAGAATTGACAGGAGTGAAAATTCAAGTCGGTTCTCACCCCGAAGGAATGACAGCATATAAAAACAAACTTTATGTTCTAAATTCTGGATATGGCGATTTTCATTCACATCATAGCAAAGCTTCTACAATTTCTGTAATTGATTTATCAACAAAAACAGAAATAGATTGCATCAAAACAGAAAATAATCCTAATAGAATTTATGCTACAAAGGACGGAAAAATTTATGTAGTTTATTGGGAATTGCCATCTTTGAAAGACAGTGCAAGTGGCGGAATTTTAGAATATGACGCTGAGAATATGAAAGTCTTAAGACATTGGAAAACAATGGCTTATGATTTATGTTTGAATGAAAATTGTGATACGATTTTCTATCTTAATAGTTCGCTTGGTGCATCCTCTGACGGCAATACTTCAAAAGGTGTAAATTATATTGCACTAAATGAAGAAAAGACGCAAGTTCAACAATTTATTGAAAATACAAAAGATAATGAGATTTGGACAGCAGTAGCTTTAAATAAACAGCGGAATGAAATTTGGGTTACAAACTCTTATCGCTATACAAGTGCAGGTGAATTAATGATTTACGATTTAACTTCAAAAGCTATAAAGCAAAGATACAAAACAGGAGTTATTCCAAATAAAATCAAATTTTACTCACTCTTAAAATAATTTTACGTTAATGAATATACTCGTTCTTAATTGGCAAGATATAAAAAATCCATTAGGTGGTGGGGCGGAAGTGCATTTTCACGAAATTTTCAAACGCATAGTAGCTCTTGGGCATAAAGTTACATTATTAGCTTGTAAATTTGATAATGCACCGGAAGAAGAAATTATTGATGGTATTAGAGTTTTAAGGCGTGGCTCACGAAATACTTTCAATTTTACACTTTATTCTAATTATAAAAAATTGGTAAAAGACGAAAAATTTGATATTGTTATTGATGATGTCAATAAAATACCATTTTTCTCGCCGCTTTTTGTGAAAGAACCTCTACTAGCTATTAGTCATCATTTTTTTGGAAAAAGTATATTTCGAGAAGTCAATTTTATTTCAGGGCTTTATGTAGTTTTTACAGAATGGTTGATGAAATTTTTCTACAAAAAAACACCTTTTGTTGTTGTTTCTCAAAGTACAATGGACGAGTTCAAGAGAAAAGGTTTTGATACTTCTAACTACAGTATTGTTTACAACGCTATCGAGCATTCTGCTTTTGATTTTGAAATTAAAGAAAAGGGGGAAGATCCTATAGTTACATATTTTGGTAGATTAAAAAAATATAAAAGCGTAGATCATTTGTTTTATGCTTTTGCTGAAGTATGCAAAAAAGTGCCAAATGCAAAATTACATATTATGGGACGTGGAGATTTTCGTCCAGAATTGGAAAATATTGCTGAAAAATTAGACATAACAAACAAAGTTAAATTCTTCGGTTTTGTTGATGAAACTACCAAAAAACAAGAACTTGAAAAATCGTATTGCGCTGTAAATACTTCTTTGAAAGAAGGTTGGGGAATTACAAACATTGAAGCTAATGCTTGTGGAACGCCGGTTATTTCAGCTAATTCTCCCGGATTACGCGATTCAGTAAAAAATGGTGTTTCAGGTTTGTTATATGAATATGGAAATATACAAGAACTTGCAAAAATGATAATTGATGTTTTTACTGACAATGAACTCCGTATGAAATTATCACGAGGAGCTATTGAATGGGCAGAAACATTTAGTTGGGATAAATCTGCCGAAAAAATGTTAAAAAAATGTCAAGAAGTTGCAAGTAAAAAATGATATATGAAATTTGTCTGAACTGTGATTTTTAATAGACTATCCCGTCAAGCTTCTTAGGGCGTATGCAATACGTCCCAACAATAATACAAAATGGAATTTGACCAATATACTTATTCAAAATAGTATTAAATAAAAATTTGGATTTTACAAAAAAACTAATATCTTTGCAGTTGTAATGTCGTTTAAATTAATTGGGTAAGCACCTTAATTACTTGATTTTATGTTGAAAATGATATTTTATCAATCATTTCACTTCAAAAGAGAAGTGAAATGAAAATTAGATTTATAAGCATTCGGAAATATAAAGATTGAAATTTTATAAATTAAGACATTAAAAAATATGAAAATTAAAAGAATTTCTTGGTTTTTAGCAATTGTGTCTGCTATCACATTTTTGTTTGGTTTTAGCTCATGTTCTGAAGTGGAAAATGAAAATATAATCTTCGCATACAGAGCCAACGGTAATATTTCAGCATCATCTGGTGACGCTTTGGAAGCTTTGTTCTGCATTCCGTATTATACAGAAGCTATTACTAAGTTACTAGGTGAAAGCTATTCTATGACGGAAAGGGATAAAGATGTTATTTCTGCATGTGATGCAGTTTTTAGTAACCACAGAACAAAGCATCCAACATGGAAAGGATATGTGGAAATTGAAAAATCGAAGATTGGCACTTCTGGTGATATTATTTCCAGTGTAGTCATAAAGACATATAAATACGAGTAGAAAAACAACAGTCGTTTTTACATATTATTAAATACATTTTTGTTATGAAAAATTTTAAAGTTTTTTTAGCTCTTATAGCTATCGGAATTTTCTTTGTTGCCTGTAACGAAGAGAATAATTTAAAATCATCTGTTGCGACTAAATGCAAATATGAATTAACTGTATCTGTGGCAGATGAAGCAATAGATCAGAAACAGATAATTACTACAGTGGTTACTTTCCCTAATTACGATGGTGAGATACAAACCCAAGATATTTCCAATGCAAAGACTTGGAAGACAACTCAGGAGTTACCAATTTTAACACTGCCTGCTGAGGGCGTTATCACTATTAAACAGAGTTTAAAAGATGGTGTAGATTTCTCTCAGAAAAAAGAATATCAAGTGGGACTTTCTTATAGGTTTGTTGTCTTCAGTATGGATTCGGATGATAATATTATCGATATAACAGATAGGGAAGAAACTCTCTATTCTACAATTCCCGTTGAAAATATAAATAAAGTGTATCCTGATACAACAACTATTAAGTTCTTCGTTGATGCTAAGGGCGTAGTGTCTATAAAAGAGAATAACTAATATAAATAAATTAGTAGCAGAAGTTTCTATTTGTGCGCATTAAGTAATCTTTGGCAGAGTCTACTATAAACTGTTGCATAGTCTGGACAGTTATTGAATTTATCCAGATTATAACCGGTAAAATGGGTGTGGCAGATCATTAGAGTAGGAGTGTGAATTGATATATAGGCTGTAAGCAATTACAGCCTATATTTTGAAATTATGAGCTTTATCATTTGTAAAAAAGAATATTTTCCCATTGCATAGGGGAAAAATTCTTCTCTTTTTGTCTGAACTGTGATTTATGGGATTTATAAGATTTATATGATTTTGTTAATCTTGTTAAAAAACAGAAAAAGCAAACATAAAGATGTGCCGTAGGCACAAAATATCGGTAAAAAGATGTAATCTACTAATTTCGTCCCATACGGGACGAAACAGAGTTAAACATAAACTTTTTACCAACATTCTATTCCTAACGGGATAAAAAAGCAAGTTATCACAAAAATCCCGTAAATCATATTTCAGATATGGGGTAGTTATTAAAAACTAAAATTTGTTTTTATACCGACATAGATTGCGAAGTTTTTCACATTGTCTTCAGATAACATTTTTGTTAGAGGTATTTCCGCAGAAATTAAAGGAGTTATATATTTCCCAAGTCCAACTTGTAAATCATATCCTATGCTAAAACGCGGCGAGAAATTTATCAAATTAAATTTGTTGAATTCACCATTTAACACATTACGTTCATAAGATGGCGGATTAGTAGAAAAAGGCGGAACTTCAGGCGGTCCTAATATCTTTTCCTTTACAACAAAATTATTTGTAAAATTAATTCCTAAATCTAAACTAGCTCCTATTGTCAAATGCGTTTCAAGTATTCTATATTTATATCCCACGCTTAAAACAATAGCTGAATAATCCAGCGCTAGTTGGTTTTCATATTCTGCGACAATAGAATTAGAAATAGGTACAAAATCTAAGGAGCTATAATTTATATAATTTCTTAAATAGTTTATATTTCCTGTGTATGCCGTTTGATTATTTTTGCTCCAGTATTCAAAGTTTATTCCTACGGAAAAATTTGTTCCATTTCCATTTTTAAATTTTGGGCAAGTTATTTTATTTTCTAAAAATGTAACATTTCCTTTGGAAGTAATAAGTCCAAAATTCGCATTTATTCCATAAAATAGCTTCGGTGTCTTAAAAGGCAATCTTGGCGAATATTGCCAAGCAAAACCTTGTCCGAAGATATTAATAGAGCTCGTAAAAATAAAAATAATGAATAATCTTATAGTTTGTTTTTGCATTTTTATTTTCAAAGTAGAAAAAACTTTGTTAAAATAATAAAATTATTTTTCAATAACAATTTTTTTTACACGATTGTAATCTTTTGAAGAAATTTTTATAAAATATACATTTGAACTTAGTGTGCTAAAATCAAGTTCTCTATAAAAATAATGGTTTATAAAGCAATTGAAGTTAGATATCAATTTTCCTTCTATATCCGTCAGCTGTATATTTGCATTAAGTTGTTGTCCTGAGTATAGTTCAATAACAAATTTTCCATTGTTTGGGTTTGGTGTTATTTTGGCTTGTATGAGCTTGTTTTGTTCTTCTTTATCAAAATCAATTGTAATTTCATTTGACTTAGCTGCACAAAAATTTGTATCGTAAGTTACTACATAATAAGTTCCGGGTTCAAAAATTCGGCACGCTCTTGCTTTGTTATCATATAAAACTTCACCATTTAAGTACCATTCGTAATAACTTGTTGTATCTTCACAAATTAGTAAAGATTGTTGTTGTATAATTTTAGGCGATGACGGTGTAGGTAGATAGCGAACAGTATCTACGATGAGAGTATCCCTACATCCTGAAGCATAAGTATAATATAATTCTACAGAGGCGCCATCTTCGTTAAATTCTGCAATAGAATCTTTTGAGCCATTTGACCATGAGAAATCTACAATGATGTTTTTCTTCTTAGTATTACATTGATATTTTGCAGTTTTTCCCGGACAAACAGGATTTCTTGTAAGTAATTTTACAGTTGGTTTTGTGGTAATTATATTGTCATCTTTATAGCTAACTATACATTCTTCTGAGACTTCCGTGCAAGCTGTAGGCGAAATACTAATAGCATAGAAAGTTCCTGCTTCAGTTAAAATTGTATCTTTTGTTTCTCCGTTGTTCCACAAATATTTATAGCCGTCAATTTTGTTTTTAACATAAAGTTTTAATCGTTCTTTTTGCGGATTGCAAAATGAATATTCTCCTTCTAAATTCAGAACAGGTTTATGTGCGTCAGGGCAATCATGCAATTTGCAGCGCCAAATACCACGTCCCCACGTTGCAGCATATAAATATCCCGTTCCTTCTGTATATTCCAAATCGTTTACTGAAATATTTGGAAGCTCGTTATTAAACCAACGCCAAACCGTATCATTTAGATTTAGCGAGAAGATACCAACATCAGTGCCAGCAAAAAGTTTGTTTTCTTTGTCGTAAAAAGCTAGTGCGTTTACTGAAACATTTGGTAAATTATAAGATAAGTTTTTTATTGTACTACCTGTAAATTGCAAAACTTTTTCATTTTCATAATGTCCGCTATGTCCAGTCCAAATGATATTTGGATTTTCAGGACTTACTTCTATTGCGACAATAGTTGCAGAGGTGTTGTAAAGCTCTTTCCAGTTTTCGCCATAATCTTTTGTTGCATAAAGTCTATTTGTAGTTGATGCGTAAATGTAGTTTTTATTTAGAGTTGTAACTGCAATTTTTCTAACTTCATTATTATTATCAACCTTAGGAAAATCTGAAATACGCTTTGCAGGTAAATTGTTATTTTGTATATCCTTAAGCCAAACGTTTGTTCCTGCAATCAATATAGAGTCAGGTGTAATCGGATTTATTGTAAATTCGGTTATCCAAGGAAAGTGATCTACTATACTATAGTTAAAACCGCCACCTCTTTGAGAAGAGAATATTTTATTTCTTAAATCTTTTGGATGAAATTGGCATTGCATACCGTCGCCATACATTTCTGTAACCCAATGGTTATTTTCATAAGAATGGCTTCCGTTGTCTTGCGCGCCTGCTAATAAATATTTTGTACTATAAGGATGAGCTCCTAACCGATAGTATTGCGTAATGTTTAAACCGTTGGTAATATTATTCCATCTTACATTTGTATCAACTAAATTATTTAATGTATCTATATATACCCAGTTTAATCCACCGTCATTTGCAACATATATTTTATCACTATTATTTGAAAAAGTAAAGCTATGTACATCAACGTGCATATTGCCTTGAATACTTATCCATGATTTTCCTGCATCTTTTGAATAAAATCCTGTAACTCCGCCGACAAATATAATTTTGTCATCAGCAGGAGAAACGGAAATAGCAAGATTGTAAAAAGCTTGACGAGTTACTAAATTTATATAATTATCTTGTTTTGAAATGTGCATAAGTGTATCCCAAACCAAGCCGTTACTACGAGATACATATAATCCTTCCATTCCATAGTTAATATTTTTATGTGCAGAGACAGCATAAACTAATTCGGGATTGTTGGGAGTAACAGCAAGTTCGATTCTGCAAGCATCGGGTAAACTCTTGCTAATAAACCATTTTTCTCCGCCATCTTCTGTTACAAAGATATAGCTAGGTTCATCGTAGCTAAAAGTTGTCGCATAGATTATGTTAGGATTATTAGGGTTGAATTTTAAATCACGAAAAGCATAGCCGCTTAAAGTTTCCGTCCAAGTATTTCCACCATCTTCGGTTTTCAAAATAGAGTGCGAAGTAGCTGCATATACTATGTTTGGATTTTCAGGATGAATAACAATGCGACCACAATATACAGAATCTGATAAATTGAAAGTTGCATTTGAAAGTTTCCACGTTTCTCCCGCATCAGTTGATTTCAAAATCCCGACTGAAAATGTTTTAAATAAATTCCAGCCTGAAGCATCGCCTGTTGTTGCAAACATTATATTTGTATCACTTGGAGCAATAGCTATATCAAGTATTCCACAAGAAAGAATATCAGTAAAAGGAATAACACGCCACGTTTCTCCCGCATCAGTTGATTTCCAAATTCCACCACTAGCTGCACCAACTAATATAATACTATCATTATTAGGCATACATACGATCCGATTTATTCGTCCATTTCCGCCGGCGCTATCGGGCGAATAGTTTCTAACATTTACAACGATGTTAGGACCCATAGACTCCCAAAATCTTGTTTCACTTTGCAGTTTATTTTGTAGCTTGTATTGTGAAAAATCTGATAAGTCTATCCAATTCCTTTGAGTTAAATTGCTGAAAGATTTTTTATCAAATTTGCATATTTCATTTAATAAAAAACTTGCTGACGACATATCACCATTGGGAAAAACACGATTTTGCCAAAAAGCTTCTGCACGTTTGAACTGTTTCCAACCTTTTGGTAATGTATCAAATTTATTTAAAAAGGAGTCTAAAGATTGTTTAGCTAGATGAAAATTGTTTTGATGAGGTGGAGGTATTTGAATATAATGATCTGCTAATATATTATTAGCTATAAGAAATAGCAGGGAAATAATAAGAAATAACTTTTTCATCTTTTACTGAAAATATAGTTTTGAAAAATGCAACTTATACCATTTTGAATAAATTCTCCTCTTGAGAGGAGTACCCGCGAAGCGGGGGAGGTGTGGTTTATTGACTACCCGTCAAACTTCGTAGGGCGTGTCGTGACACGCCCCGACATTTACACCGGAAGAGGAATTTATATAATTCAATTTGGTATTAGATATATACTTAATGAATACAAAATTACTATTTTTTTGTGTAAATACAAAAATTATTCAAAGTTAAAACAATAATTTCTAACTTACTTTTTACTTAATTAAAAAAAACAGAAATTATATTTACAAATAATAATCAAGTATTTTTTTTATTTATAAGTTCTTTTGATAAGAATTTTGTATTTTTGTATTAGCTTAACATAAAAGAGAGAATAAAAAATGAAAATACATTCTATTAATAAGAGTACAAGATATTTTCTAGCATTAGCTATAGCTTTATTTGTTGTATTAAGTTTTTCTACACTTTTAGCACAAAATAAAGCAGCTTATATGATACCTGATATAGGTGCTCCCGGAATGAATGTTTATGTAGAAATTATAGCTCATGTTGATTCACTAGGTGCATTCGGTTCCGATGAATTATCTTACAATAATGCGTCAGATAAATTCAGGTTGCAACCAGTTTCGCTTCAAGATAGAGAAAAAATTATTTTTGGTCCTTTGGTAATTTCTTGGGATGGTCGTTTGATTTCTTCACAAGCTTTTATCAATCCAAGTCTTAAGCCTACCAGTTGGAAATGGGACGAAGGAATTAGAATTCCTATCGGATTATATGAAGACAATACGCTTATCAATTCCTTTGATTTTTATATAGTTAACCCGTTCCATTTAGGTGATATTAGTAATCAAACTTTACCTACTGAGAAATGGGGTGGCGAAGATGTAATAAAACTTGGCAAAGAGCCATTTGGTATGCGTTCTCCACGTGGTGCTATGCTTGTAGATAGCTTAATAATGGCTGATAATATGCGTTATGTAGTTTCTACGGAAGATTGCGACTTAAATACGCCGGGTAATCAAGGTTATTTACCTTTTACTCTTCTTTCTTTAGGTGATGTTCGCGGTGGAGAAAATACTACAATTTCTGTTGATGGTTTAATGCAATTCGGTGGCGCTGGTGGCGGTGGCGGTGGCGGTGCTTTTTGTGATAAGGGGCTTGGTGATGATTTGTCTGAAAGCTCACAAAAAGGTGGTGATGGTTTTACAGGTGGTGGTATTGGCGGTGTAAATGGCAGTAATGTAATACCAAACTATTATTCTAACTTAGGCGGTGGTATTGGTTCCGGTAGTGATGATAATAGTTCGCTACTATCTTATGCAGGTTATAGTTTGAATGGAGTGAAAGGTGCAGATAAAGCAGGATATGAAGCTAGTGGCGGAGGAACCGGGCATCCGTTCGGACGTTCAGGACATGGTAGCTGGAATGACGACAGACAAGGTGAATATGGTGGTGGAAGTGGTAAAAAACAACGAGATCGTGGAGGAACAGGAGCATATTCAACGCGTGGCAATGCATCAGCAATAAATGATGGAAATATACACGGGAACAGGATGCTTATGCCTTTGGCAGGCGGTAGCGGTGGTGGAAGTGGAAATCCAAAAATAGTTATACAAACAGGTTGTGCTGGATATGGTGGCGGTGCTGGTGGCGGTATAGCTATTTTTTCATACTTAAACAATAAAGATTATAATGTGTCGGCGCGTGGTGCTAACGGAGCAAACTATACTAATAATGCTGGTGGTGTTGGCGGAAGCGGTAGTGGCGGCGGAGTGTTAATTACTTCTAAGTTGAATACAAATATAGGTGTTATTAATGTCAATGGTGGAAATTTTGGAAATGATTCTGCTGGTGCTGGATATATCAGAATAGATGCACTGGAGCTCCCAACAGCAGCTCCTTCACGTGAAAATTTTGTTGGACTAGCTATTGATACTTCTTCGCATGTTGGAAAAACAAAAAAAATTACTTTAACAGGTTATGGAAAATGTGAATTATTTATTAGAAATGAAAGAAGCGAGTGGAGAAATATAACAACCACATATGAAGACAACTGGATGTATGAAATAACAGATGATGTTTTCAAATATGAAGGCGATACTCTATTTTATGTAGTAGCGCTACAGCCTACACCGAATAGAAAATCTGTAGATCCTTATGAAAATGAACCTTTCTATATTATGTCGCAAGCAGCAGCTAATATATTGAAAGTAGAAAAAACGCCTTATATCGTAAAAAATCAAGATTTAGAACTGAAAAAGACAACAATCAATTGTCCGGGTGCAGAAGTAAAGTTTGATGTGCAAAAAGTAATAAATATAGGAGATGCTGATTTAATTTTTTGGAAAGATAAGTTCAGCAGCTCGTTACCTTGGGGAAAGATTTCTATTACGGGTGATGAAATTACAACTGATAATAACGGTAACTATATAGTTGAAGCACAATTAGATAAAACGCAAGATACAATATTCGCTACAATTACAATTTCATATACTATTCCGCCAAATTTGGCAGATGGAACATATTACGATACATTAAAATTATGGCATAATGATTCGTTGCGGGTAAATCCTTGGGTAATTTCTGTAGAATTAGAAATTCAGAATATAGACACAAAAAATTTAGATGAAGCTTCTAAAGAAATTTCAGAAATTGATTTAGGAGAATTTTGTGTAAATTCAACTCCTGATTCATCTGTTCCATTTTTTGTGAAAAACGTAAGTGAAACAACTATTACTCTTAACGATTTCTTGGTAGAAGATAATTCTATTGATGTTGAAATAGTGGGCGATAAAATACTAGCGCCTGAAGATTCGGTGCAAGTTGTTGTAAAACTTAAAGCTGCAAATAAAGAAGCAGGAAAATATACAACTAACATTATAAAAAAATATGTTGAATGTGAAAGTTATGCTGATACTATTAAAGTAATATATACGCTTATTGAAACAGAACTTGAATTTACAAAACAAGAACTGATTTTTGATAAAGTAAGAATAGGATCTGATAGCTTAGCTAATGTAAGTTTAATCAATAAAAGTAATTATAATATAATACTTAGAGAAGAATTTATCTCACTATATGAGGGTGTAAATTATAAAATACATTCTGTTACGCCAAGTTTACCTGTTGTGCTTAAACCAGACGATAAAGTTGATATTACAATCAAATTTGCTCCTAAAGAAGAAGGGGAACTTTTAGATACACTTTTAGTAATAATTCCTAATGCTGCCAATACTTGTGAAGGCGAAGCAGCTTTACCTATTCGTGGAACAGGAACTACTTTTTCACTTTATGCTGAAGATCTTAATTTTGGAATTACAGACTGTAAAACTATTATTGATAGTGTTTGGGTTGTCAATAGAAAAAGTGCTTCTTCGCAAAATGTTCATCTTATCACTCCTGCGAGAATAGAAGAAGATATAGCCGGAACATTTAAGATTTTGGAAGAACCTAAGGCAACGACAATTTTAGCACCCGGCGATTCCGTTTTATATGTGATTTCGGCAGAAGTTACGGAACAAAATACAGGACAAGTGATAAACGGTACTTTGTTTGTACATAATGATTCTTTGAAAATAAACCTAACATTTGAAGTTGATAGTAAAGAAATTGAAGTATTAGAAACTCCTGTTGATTTCGGTAGTATCGCACTTGGTAGCGAAGCTACTAAAACTGTAACAGTGAAGAATTTAGGGAAGTTAGATAAAAACGTTATTGACATAAAATTTACGAATAAACAAGTAGATTATGTTTTTACTCCTAAAACTTTCGTTGTTCCTGCTAAAGGTGAATCTGTATTTGAAGTAAAAGCTACACCGAAATTAGATAGTGAAGCTAGCTCGTTTTTAGATACTTTTGAATTGATAACAGATTGTTATAAGTATCAATATACTTTAGAGGGTGAAATAATTTCAGCTAAAATAGAAAATAAACTTGTTGATTTTGATACTAGCTCTGTTTGTGATGAAACTACAAAAACTGCGGTTTTGAAAAATATTGGACAGACGCAAATAGAAGTTTTAGAAGTTGTAGGAATTGACGGTAAAGATAGAGCTTTCTTTGAATTGAAAACACATGAAACACTTAAAAAAGTATTAAATGAAGATGAAGAATTTACTGCTGAAATTATTTTCCGTCCTAAAGGAGCTACACGTGGTGAAAAAAATGCGAAGCTTGTACTTAAAATTTTAGCTGACGGGAAAGAACAATTGGTTTCAATTCCACTTAAGGGCTTTGTAAAACTTGGATTATTAGCAACACCTTCTTTGAAAGATTTTGGTAATATATTTGTTGGAAATCAAAAAATCGATAAAGTTGTTCTTGACAATATAGGTGATTATCCGCTGAAAATAAATAACATTTTTATACAAAAATCTATTGATTTTAATATAGCTAGTAATATATTAGAAGTATTACAAGTTAATGATAAATTTGAAGTTAGTATTATTTTTACAGGGCTGACACTTGGTGAAAAAAACGATACTTTGTTAGTTGATTTCGTTTATGATGCAGATTGTAGAGATACAATGAAAATTCCTTTGCGTGGTAATGTTGTGCCAAGCAATGAAATAACTATAAGTGTAACGCAACATAATGAAGTCAATCCTCGCACAAAGGATTATAGAATTCCTGTGCTAATAAAAACTTCGCCTAATCCTTTAGGAAACTTTGTTGTTAAGGAAATTACTTTAGAGCATAACAGAAAATTATTCTATCCTAAGTCTGTTACAAGTGGTAACATTACAATAAGTACAGCGGAAAATGATATAGAAAAACGTATCACGCATATAAAAAATATCGAAGTTAAAAACTTATTATCTGATACTGAAACTGTACTTTTTGAAATTATAGGAGACGTACTTTTAGGAGATAGAGATTCAACGGAAATAAAAATTGTAGATGTGGTTTTTGAAGATAATTTAGCAGTTAGTAATGTGAAAAAGAATAACGGATATCTTACTATTTCTACTTGCCAAAAAAGATTGTTAAATTATTATAATAGTGTTTCAACTACTATTTTTAATAATCCTTTGATCAATTCTACATTAGAAGCTGAAGTTAGAACAGTAGAATTAGGAAAGCATAGTTTAGAAATTTCTAATTATCTTGGTCAAAGAGTAACTCTCAAAGAATGGGAAGTTACACGAGAGGATAATAAATCGTTTGTTTTTAAAGCATATTTAGACAGTTATCCTACAGGAAATTACATGTTGATTTTAAATACTCCGACTGCAATACATACTCAAAGCTTTATTTTGTTAAAGTAGATTTTGGTTAGGAGATCTTATACTAAATTGGATTTTAAAATTCTCCTTTGCTGTAAATGTCGGGGCGTATTGCATACGCCCTACGAAGTTTGACGGGTAGTTGTTTGGAGACAGAAGTCGGAAGACGGAAGTAATATTTTCCGTTCTTCGCTGGGAGCAAATTCCCCTTCCTTGAATTGTTGGGGCGTATTGCATACGCCCTGCGACAGCCTGACGGGGTAGTCAATAAAAAAATTACTACTATATTTGGAACATAAAAAAATATTTTTCCGTATATTCACAGTTTTTTAATAGATGATTTCTAAAGGAAAATAAAATCAAAATGAAAAATATAACGAAACAAGTTGCTATTTTATTACTACTTATAAACTTTTCTTTATTGGCTGAATCGGGTGGTTCATTAGAGTTTGGATTTATAGGTGGCTTATCAATACCTAACGAAAATATGTCAGATTTTTTTAACGTGGAAAATGTTAGTGTACAAGTTGATTCGTTAAAAAGTGTAGGTACATTTATTACTAACTCTGCTGCTGATAAGGGCTATCATTTAGGTGCTAGATTAAGCAAAGATATTACTAATAATATCTATATTTATGGAGCTCTTACGTTTCATCGTTTCAATAAAGGTAGCTACGAATTAGCTGTTTATAATGAAGAATTATCGGACACTGTTTTGGCTCATTTTCAGGCAACGACAAACATAGTGCCAATTACTTTAGGTATAAACGCCTATTTAATGAGAAAAACGGTAGGACTTTATTTAACAGGTGATTTAACCTATAATTTTATTTCTACTTCTGTTGATTACGAAGTTAAGAAAAAAATCACTTTACCAATTTATTTAGACAGAACTATCTCGCGTCCCGGTTGTGGAATAGGTGCAGGAATTGATTTTGATTTAAGTCTTTTTTTGCTAGCTGTTGAAGCTAAGTATAACTTATCTAATCTTGTTGGACGAGAAGATGGTGAACCTAAAAAAAATTATGTTTCTATTTCGCTTGGGGTTACATTTTAATGAAAGCATTCGATAAATTACAGAAATCAATTAATCAAAAAAACTCTATACTTTGCATTGGTTTAGATTCTGATTTGAAAAAAATACCAAATTCTTTTGAAAAAAGTTTCAACGGATTGTTGGAATTTAACAAATGTATTATAGAAGCAACTTCAGATATGGCTGCTGCTTATAAAATAAATTTTGCTTTCTATGAACAATATGGAAGCGATGGTTTTGATTTGTTAAAACAGACTTTTGAATTAATTCCCAATGATATTTTTACTATAGCTGATGCAAAACGAGGTGATATAGGAAATACTTCTGCAGCGTATTCTAAAGCCGTATTTGATTTTTTTAAGGCTGATTCAATTACTGTAAATCCTTATATGGGGTTTGATTCTATAGAACCATTTTTGGAAGATAAGTCTAATTATGTTTTTTTATTGGCACTTACTTCTAATTCGGGATCTTATGATTTTCAGCGTTTATCATCAGACGGAAAATTTCTTTATCAGCATGTTATAGAAAAATCTACAAGTCGTTTTACAAAAGAAAATCTTGGATTTGTCGTTGGTGGAACGCATGCTGAAGAGTTAGCGGAAATTAGAAAGCAGGCACAAGAAAATTGTTTGTTAATTCCGGGGGTGGGGGCACAAGGCGCTAGTATTTCCGCTATTCGCAAAGCTATTGGAAGCTCTTTAGCTTTAATCAATGTTTCGCGCGCTATTATTTATCCGCAGCTAAAAGGCGAAACAGATAAGTTGGATTTTTCTGTTGAAGTTAGAAAAACTGCCAGCAATTTTTATAAGGAAATGAAATTTAAACAATAATTTATATAAAACTTACCTAATCATTTATATAAAAATATAATGGAAAAAAAAGAGAAAAAAGGAAAACTGTATATAGTTTCTACGCATATTGGTAACAAAGAAGATATTACGATAAGAGCTATTGAAGTTCTTAAGTTGTGTGATTTAGTGATTTGTGAAGAACTTAAAGTCGGTTCAAAAATTTTACGTGACTTGCGTATAGATAATAGGCTCGAAACGATGAACGAGCAAAATGAAACGGAAAAAGTTTTTGAATTTATTAAAATGATTAATGAAGGTAAGAAACTAGCTTTAATTTCAGATTGTGGCACCCCTGTTTTTGCGGATCCGGGAGCGGAGCTCGTAAAAAATGCACTTGTAAGTAATATAGATGTTGTAGTTGTGCCGGGAGCATCAAGTTTGATGACTGCCTTAGTAAGAAGTGGGTTTTCTTTAGATCAATTTCTTTATGCAGGTTTTCCGCCTCGCACAATGGAAGAAAGAATAAAATTTCTACAAGAACTAGCTAAGGAGCAAAGAACTATCGCGTTATATGATACACCATATAGACTTCTGCCCGTTTTAGAAGATGCGTGCAAAGTTATGCCGCACAGACGTGTTTATGTCGGTATTAACTTGACGATGCCTTTTGAAACACATCATTACGGAACTTTTCAAGAAATTTATGAGAAGTTTAAAGACGAAAGAATAAAAGCAGAGTTTGTTATTGTTATTGAAGGTGCAACTCCAGCAGATAGTATGCGGAAACCTGAAAGTATTAAGTATTCGGAAAAAAGAAGTAGTAGAAGTGATGGTTACGGTGAACGTCCGCGTAATAGTAGATTTACGCGAAATAGAAGTAAATATGGTGAGCAAGGAAGAGATAGGAAGGATAGAAGAAAAAGAAGATAAACAATAATTCCCCTTCGGGACAAAGGGATGGCAGGTGAAGCCTGACGGGGTAGTCTATTAATAAAATCACCCACAAACCACCTCGCCTACTAGTGTTCATCAAAAGAAGTTTTGCGTTTTTTTTCAGATTGTTAAATAAACAACATATATATAAGTAATGCAACTATAGCATATTTGTATAATTGTGAAAATTTTTCTTTTGAAAATGTTTTGTCGTAAATGTAAACAATTAACATAGTAAAAAATATTATAGCAAATGCTGAATACACTGCAGTAAAAACGTCAGTATTTATTAAAAAATGACGTAATCCGGGCGTTATTGGCGAGCCATAAATCAAGAGTAAATGGATTACATATATAAAAAGAGCTCTATTGCTAAATAAATATATAGTATCTTGAATAGATTTCCAAACAGTATTTTGTTTGAACTTTTCTAAAAAATAACATACCCATGCTGCTATTGAAATAGCTATCATAGACAATCCTACCCTTACTACTATTAGCCATATACTTAGCGTTGATTTTGTAAAAATAAAACAATTATTATATGCAGAATAATAATTTAAGTATTTAAGAAAATAAGCAATTAACACATAAATTAATCCTAATATAGCTAAACGAGTTGCTATATAAAAAGTTCGTTTTTCGTGTTCTTGTTTTTTAATAAGATAGCCGACAAAAGTTCCTAAAAAAAGGTAAGCAGTAAACGGAAATATTGGAAATATAGAGCCGTTTTTCATAGATAAAAAACTAGCTAGCGGAATTGGTAATATATCGAACCAGTTAATAGATAAAACTTTAGGGGTTAAAATTAAAATAGAATTTCCTACAATAAATGAAACAATAGCGAGAGTAAAGTTGTTGCGTGTAATAATATACAATAAGGTTAATAAGAAAATCGATATTGAAAACATCTGCAATACATTAACCTTACAAAAATTTAAGAGGCTTTTTTCGCTCAAAAAAAACAAATCATATAAATTGTTGGTAGGAAATTGCAGTAGATAACCTACACATAACAATATTATACAGGTTCTAAAGCGTCTTTTTATAGTTTTTTCAGATAATTTTCCTGACTCAAGACGCTTGTTTGCAAATATTTGGACAGCACCTGAAACCATAAGAAAAACTGGTGCGGTAAGCCCACGGGTGAAAATCCATACTTGCCAATACCATTGCCCTGCCTTTATAGTATTTGGTTCTAATAAAGCAAAAATAGTATGTCCTTGTACCATCATCAACATAGCTATAAGTCTTGCTATATCTAATGCTAAGATACGAGAACTTTTTTTTTCATTTTTTGTAGAAAGTGTTTCCAAACTTAATATATTATATTTTACGATATCATTAAATCTATAAAAATAACATTTTTTTATGAAATTTTTATACTTTTTTTAAAATATTTAAAAACACTATTATTTGTTTGTTTTTGATTTTGTAAAATTAATGAAAATTAAGTATATTTGTATTAAGATTAGGTATATAAAAAATACTAGAGCAATTTAACAGGAATTAAATTATGGAGGGCTTATGAAGCCTGTAAAAGTTTTATTAGTCGATGATTCGCTTTTTATGCGAAATGCTTTAAGAAAAATGTTAAGTACACCAGAGATAGATGTTGTAGGAACTGCTTTAAATGGAGAAGAAGCAGTTGAGAAAAACTTATCTCTTAATCCTGATATTATCTTGCTTGATATAGAAATGCCTATCATGAATGGCTTAGTAGCACTTAAGCATATAATGGAAACTAATCCTGTGCCGGTAATAATGTTTAGTTCTCTTACTAAAGAAGGAGCTAATGAGACATTAGAAGCTTTATCATTAGGTGCTGTCGATTTTGTTCCTAAACAAACTTCAGTCGATTTTAATATAAATGCTTATAAAAATGAACTAATTGAAAAAATTATACATTTTGGTTCAAACGCTTTTTTAAGATCAAATTTAAAAGCAAGATATAAAAAAACATCTCCTAGAACCACTATACAAGTAGAGCCACGTGAAAGTAAAACTCCTATTCAAGGTAATACAAAATATGCTACCCCGGTAGAACCAAAGTATAAAACGGATAGAAAACGTCCAAAAGCTTCTGATATTAAAATTATCGGTATAGGAATTTCAACAGGTGGTCCAGGATCTTTACAAGAAGTAATTCCATTTATAAACCCTGATATTCCTGTACCTATTGTTATTGTACAACACATGCCACCTTTGTTTACAGCTACGCTTGCAAAACGCTTAGACCAAATTTCAACTATTAACGTTAAAGAAACAGAAGATGGCGAATATCTAAAGCCAGGTACAGTTTATATTGCTAAAGCTGGTTCGCAAGTTATAGTAACACGAAAACATACAATAGCACATACAAACGAGCCACCTAATCAATTGTTTAATCCTTCTGTGAATGTTTTAATAGACTCTATGAATAAAGTATATAATGGGGATGTAGTAGGGATAATTATGACAGGTATGGGAAATGACGGATGTGCTGCCTTGACTGAATTAGCAAAATCTGGTGGATATGTTATATCACAGGATATAGACTCTTGTGTTGTTGCGGGAATGCCAAAAGCGGTTATAGATGCAAAAATAGCACACGAAATTCATCCACTGCGTGATATAGCAGGAACTATTAATGCTTTATTTTATCGCTAATTGGGAAATAAAATATGGAGAAAACAAACGATAAACAAGATATTTTCTTATTCGAAGAAGAATTTCCTGTAGAAAATGTTGTAAATAGAGAAAAACCAGCTGATATAGATGACGAAAAAGATAATAAAGAAGAAGAAATACAATCACTTTATATTTCAAAAAAAGATTTATCTTCAATTTTAGAAACAAATCCTGATTTAATTATTCAGAAAAAGGATGCTTCAGGGGATTTTATAGAATTATTAGCTAAGAATTTATCTAAACGAAAGTTGTTAGAAAATGAAGACGATTTTATAGAAATTGCAATTCCTGTAAATAAAAAAAATATAGAAGACGACGAGGATAATTATGCATATGATGATGAAGATGAGGAACAGTATTATTTTGATGAAGAAACAGGAGATTATCATCAAATTTCTAAAGAAGAATTAGCTGAAGTTGATAGAAAGAAAAAATTACGTGATAAACTGACGGCATTATCTGAAAAATTTGAAGAAAAGAAATATCAACTTGATCCTGATACTGTAAGAGTTCAACAACTTAAAGAAGGATTTAGTGATTATATAAATGTTCCGAAGGTGTCCGGGAATAAACAAAGAAATTACTCCGATAGATATATTCCGAGTGATTCAATCAAAGAAGATGTATCAAAAATAGAATTTGCTGATTTAGAATTAAATGTAAGAAACAAAGAAATGAAAAAAACTTCTATTTTGATTAATCGCAACGAAAAATCGGAAATAGAGTCAATAGAAGTATTATGTAGATGCAATGAAAAAACAATTATAAAGTTTGATGTTGGTGAAGATGATATTGACGAAGTAAGTAAATTTACTGATAAAACAGTACTCGTTGTTGACACGATACTTGATAATGAAACAGAAAAAGAACTTAAAGAAGAATCTGACGAAGAAAACTACGATACATATTGATTAGTATAACAACTGAGAAACAATTTATAAATAAATTATAGTAAAAAAATAAATGCAAAAATGAAAAATCTAGATGAAATTAAAGATGTTTTAGCAAAAATTAAAGATGCTGATTTAGGGATAACACTAAAAGAATTAGACGGATTAAAAAATGTAAGTTTGCTAGATAATAAGTTAAAGATAGAACTTGCCTTACCAGGTCCTATTACATATTTAAAAAAAGATTATGAGAAAATAATCGCAACTAATCTTTCCGAAGCTGATATTCCTGTAGAATTTAGCTTGGAAATAACAGAAAAAGAGTGTAAACGTAAAGATGAAGAAACGTTAGATGAACAGCGACCTTCTAAATTGAAAAATATAAAACATATTATTGCTATCTCTTCAGGAAAAGGAGGTGTTGGTAAGTCTACAATATCAGCAAACATAGCAGTAGAACTTGCAAATCAAGGTTCAAAAGTTGGAATTTTAGATGCTGATATTTATGGTCCAAGTCAAACAGTAATGTTTGGAATTGAAGGTGAAGTTATGGAAGCTACAACCGACCAGCATGGAAATACAACAGCTTTTCCTATAGAAAAATATGGAGTAAAAATCGCGTCAATAGGTTCTGTTTTGAATAGAGGTGATGTTGCAGCACTACGTGGTCCAATGCTTTCACGTATATTAAATTTATTCTGCGATCAAGTAGAGTGGGGTGAACTTGATTATTTGATATTTGATTTACCGCCCGGAACGGGAGATGTACATTTAACTTTTGCACAACAGATTTATCCTGATGGTGTAGTTCTTATTACCACTCCACAAGAGATTTCACTTGCTGATGTGCGACGTGGTGCAGCCTTATTTAAGAAACTTGATGTAGCTATTTTAGGTGTTGTTGAAAATATGAGCTATTTTATTCCGCCTGATATGCCCGATAAAAAATATTATATTTTTGGAGAAGGAGGTGGAAGAGAGATAGCAGTAGAACTCGACTTATTATTACTTGGAGAAATTCCGTTCAGTGTTATGATGAGAGAGATGAGTGATTCAGGAAAACCTATTGTTTTACAAGATGATAAAAATTTCCAAAAAGAAATCTTGAAAGATATAACTGCCAATATAATAAGTGAGTTAAGAAGGAAAGAGTACAGTAAAGCAAATGCGTAATTTATTGTTTAAAATAGTATTGTTTTTTGCAAATATATTTTTTGTAAGTAGTATCTTTGCTCAAGAAATAAATATAGAAGAAGAAAAAAACAAACAAAAATTGTTTGAACTTGGTGTTACTGCAAACTTTGAAAAGTCTATAAGTTATTTCGATAAAAATGGGAAAGTTCAAGTAACTGATACTATTTATTATCAAAAAGAAGGTGATAGCACTGTAGCATATTATCCGTACACGACAGATAAAGCGAGGCGAAATTATGTGCTTGATGTTTCAGTATATAATCCATTAACTAACTATTTTTTAAAACAATTAACTGTTGAATTGCCATTTAGCTATTATTCAATAAAAGAACAATTTACTAATGATTCGGCAGTATTAGCACGAAAATACACGAGAAATGAGGATTCGCGATATGAGTTTGACGGACTTGGTTTTGATTTAAGTCTTTTTCGAATAAATACAAAGTATATAGATTTTGATATATTTACGAAACTTTATATTCCATTTTATAAATATGAAAGTCTCTCAGATTCTACAGAAGATATAATGTATAATAAAAAGATAGAATTAGGTAGAGAAAAAGAATTTGCGTTAGCTTCTAATGTGCGGGCTAAAATATCTAAATTCCGTTTTGGAATAGAGGGAATATATCAGATGCGTGCAGGCGATTTCACAGATAGAATTTTATCAAAGCTTTATTTGGCTTTTTCTAACGTAAAAAACACGGAGATTTATACGAATCTAAATTATATTTATTCTTTAGGTGAATATCAGGAAAAATATAAAGTAAGCCAATGGCGAACAACTTTATATGAGCGATATTTTGATGCAGAAGTCGGTTTTAAAATAGCATTTACTGAGAATTGGGTTGCTGATATTGCTTATGCAGTTAAAATTTGGGGTGAAAATACTCCAGCTAGAAATAATATAAGGTTAAACTTAGCATATGTTTTTACAAAATAATTTTTTAATATAGAATATAATATTTAATATAACTGGAGGAAAGTATGGCGAATGTTTTTATTATAGGAAATACAAATTGTACTAAAGACTCTTTGGAATATAATTTAGCAAAAGAGATAGGAGCGAAAGTATCTAAATGTGTTAACAATATCCTAACAGGTGGTTTTAAAGGGGTAGCTGAAGGAGTATATGAAGGGGCAAAGGCGGCTAATGAAAATTGTGGCAGGATTTCTATATTATGTAAAGAAATTAGATTGCCTCATAATAATTTACATACGATGTACTTAGATGTTGCAAGCTATTTTGATTATATAAAACTTAGTATAACTAATTCTGATTTATTTGTTTTTCTCCCAGGAAATTTTTCTATACTGTCTTTTTTATCTGTATGTCTAAATTTACAAGAGTTAAATTTATTTGACAAGCCTAAACCTATAATTTGTGTAGGTGAACAATTGCGTGAAGTTATAG
Organism: Ignavibacteria bacterium; assembly: GCA_012518115.1. Taxonomy (GTDB): domain Bacteria; phylum Bacteroidota; class Ignavibacteria; order Kapaibacteriales; family UBA2268; genus JAAYTD01. The sequence continues at coordinate 30,177 of JAAYTD010000014.1, forward strand.
AAATGCTAGCTTTCTTTAATGAAGATGTAATTGAAATTTATAAAAATATAATAATGGTTTCGTCAGCTGAAGAAGTTGTAGAGGCGATAAGAGAAAATATATAAAACAATCTGTTATACGATAAAAATAGAAACAATGTAAAACAATATATTCTTTTAATTAATTTATAGAGGCTTTTTTGCTATGAAAAAAAACATCTATTACATTTTATCATTATTATTAATATCCTTATTTTCAACTTATAATATATATGCTCAAAAATGGGTGAGCAAAAAAGTTGAAAAAAAGAATGTAATTTTAGAAGAATTTACCGGAATAAATTGTGGTTACTGTCCTGAAGGTCATAAAATTGCAAATGGTCTTACTGCAAGTAATCCCGGTAAAGTATTTTTAGTTAATGTACATGCTGGTTATTACGCGACACCTGGTGCAGGGCAAATAGATTTACGTACGCCAGATGGCAATGCAATTGCACAAGCTATGCAAGTAACGTCTTTTCCTTCGGCTGCTGTAAATCGTGAATTTATAGACCAAAATACTTGGCTTTTTTCCAGGAATGTATGGGCGCAGCTTGCTGGTTTAATAATAAAGGACGACTCGCCGGTAAATATTGCTACAAGAGCACGTATTAATCCTGCAACTCGTAAATTAACGGTAGAAGTAGAATTATATTATACAAGTACTGTAAATGCATATAATTTTATTACTGTTATGCTTACGCAAAATAATATTTTGGGATCTCAAGCAGGAGCTAATACTTATCCTGAAAATATAAAAGATGGAAAGTATATTCATAATCATGTCTTGCGTAAAATTATTTCTAATAACGGTTTCAAGGGTGATCCTGTTGAGCAAACAGAAGCAGGAAACTATGTGTACCGTAAGTATGAATGGAACTTGCCTGATAAAATCCAAAACATACCTGTAGTTATTGAAGATCTAAATGTTGTAGCTCATATTACCTCAGCGATAGGTTTGACATCGGGAATACCTCTGCGTGTATATAATGTTGCAGGAAGCAAAGTTTCAACTTCTTTTGCTGAGGAGAACGAGAAACTTATTTTGGTTGAAAAGTTTACAAATGCTAATTCTGATGAGTGTGCAAAATTAAATATAGAAGAAGGAGTTATAGATTATTTACAAGATAATACAAAAAAAATAGTTACTGTTGAATATCACTCTGCTGAACCAAAAGGAGATCCAATGTATGACTTTGATAATTCGTTTTCGTATCAACGTGGAGTGAATTATTATGGTGCTAAAACAGTTCCGGCAATGCTTGTTGACGGTAAAAAAGTTGAGAAAAACAATAAAGCGACTTTAGAAAATATGATTTCTATGGCTGCTAACTCTTCATACTTAAGTATAGAACCAAGGTTTAATATTAGTAACGGAAAAATAAAGGTAGATGTGGATGTGAACTCCGAAGTACAACTGACAAATTTAGCTTTGCGTGTTGTAGTATTGGAAGCAGCCGTATTTTATCCTGAATCACCGGGCACAAGTTCTGAAAAAGAATTCTATTTTGTGGCACGCCATATGTTGCCAGATGCAACAGGTACAAAATTTGGTATAGAAGAAAAAGGTACTAGAAAGTTTTCACTTGAAAAAGAACTTGATTTAGAAAAACTTGATAAAAACAAAATTTATGTAGCTGTTTTTGTTCAAGATGAAAAAAATAAAGAGGTGCTTCAAACAGCTATAACCAGAAATCTTGAATTTTTAACTATAAATGTTGAAACAACAGATAACTTATATTCAGTAGTTTCTCCTAAGGCTGAAAAAACACACGCATTTAGTGTGGAAAATTCTTCAAACGTGCCTGTTGAAATCAGTTTGAGACCAATTGACGCTAAAGAGGACTGGCAATATTCTATGCCTATTCCACAAACTTCAGAATTAACTGCTAATACAAAAAAAACTTACAGTTTTAAGACTAAGTACACGGGCGATAAAGCAAGTGCATTTCAAAGTGGATATGAAATTGAAGTCATAGGTTGTACAACTAATAAGAATTTTGAGCCGGGAATAGTTGTTTATCCACCAGTGAAAAAAGTAGATTTTGTTGATATTACAGATAAAACGAAAGCAGTTTATATTTATGGAAAAGGAATAAGTAGTGAAAACTCTTCTTCTGCCAATATAGCAGCTTTTGAAAAAGTAAATTTGTTGAGAGATAGGTTAGCAGCGGTACCTTTTATTGGTGATGAATTATTCAAAACAAAAGTTTTAGATGATTTTGAGTTTGTTGGAATGACTGTTGATGAAGAAAACAAAGAAAACTTCATGCATAATGCTAAACCTGCATTAGAGAAAATGAGCTCACTTGTAGCAGCAGATAAAAAAGTATATTTTTCTGCTACGAAACAAAATGAGGTAGTAGCAAATAATAAAGCTCAATTTCCTGTTGAAACAAAAGCTATTACAGATTTTTACGGAAATTTATTTGGTGTAGCTATTAAAAACAATGTTAAAACTTCAGCTATGACAGCTATTAATTTGTTCTCTAAGTGGCCTGCAATTGAAAGTTTTAATGAAAAATCCAATACAGATGTTTTTGAATTAAAGAAGAATACTATAAAGTCAATTTATGAATTGCAAGACAAGTCAATAGTTGCTGTTGCTGCAGATAATCCTTATGATGATACAAAAAATAGATGCATTTTATTTGGATTTGATTTAGCTGCAATTTCAGAAGATGCAAAACGAAACGAAGTTGCAAGTAATATCGTTAAATGGCTATACAATGATGATGGATCTGTAGAAGAATTATATAACGGAACAGATGGCTTAAAATTAGAAGCGCATGAAAATCCGATTGTAGAAAATTTTACAGTTAAAGCTATTAATCAAGGTAAAATGGATGTTGAAGCTGATATATATATTATTGATATTTCAGGCAAAAAAATCAAAACGATATTTAGTGGCAAGCTAGCTACAGGTGATAATTATTTTACTGTAAATATTGAAAATATAGCTATCGGTCAATATATCATTGTTGCTGAAACTGCATTAGGAAAAGCTTTTATGCAGATTGTAAAAAAATAAGAATTATGTGAATTCAAAAAAAAGCGTTTTTCAAAATATGAGAAACGCTTTTTTTATAAACATATCAACTCTAATAAATAGAGAAAGTTATACATCTAAAAAATTGTTCTTTTTGTCTTTTTTATCGGACAAATCAGTAAGAAAACTATCATCATCAAAATCTAAAAATTGAAAGTCGTCTATGTTATCCGAATCATTATCCATTAAAGGTTGTGAGTAATCTTGGTCGTCTTTATTTTTTTTACCGTCTAAAAGTAGCATATTATCGGCAAGTATTTCAACAATATGTTTACGATTACCATTTTTATCTTCTATTTTACGTGTTTGTAATTTACCTTCAATATATATTCTTGCACCTTTTTTTACTAGTTTCTGACAAATTTCAGCTAAACCGCGCCAAGCTACAATCGTATGCCAGTCTGTATGTTCTTGTAAATTACCGGAGCGATCTTTCCATGAGTCTGTTGTAGCTAAGTTAAATGAAACTACTGGAATACCGCTAGGAGTATGCTTTAATTCAGGGTCTTTTCCTACATTTCCAATCAGCATTACTTTGTTCAAAGTTCTTGACATTCTTTTTACCCAATTAAATTTAAAAATAAAAACACAAATATAGTAAATATTTGACGTAAAAAAAAAGATATTGTTTCTATGTTGAAAAATCTTTATGATTTTTTTCCGTAATTTATTATATAATATCTATCATCAATTTTTTTTACATCAAAAAAAACTTTTCGCAAATAGCCAAACTCTATAATTATATTGTAAATATCATCAGTTTGAGATAGAGATTTATCCGTAATATCGGCTTCGCCTATATATCGCTTTATACGTGAAACTTCGCTCGAAATTTCATATTTTTCTTCTGCTGAATATAATGTGTTATTAGGTTTAGCTAGTAAATCTGTTGCTGCTAAAATATTATCGTTTTGAGTTTCACTTATAAATAATAATATTGTACCGAGGGGAGAGTTTCGAGAAGCTTCAACTTTTTCTTCTTCGATAACAATTTTTTTCCCTTTAATAACAAATAATTCACAACTTGTGAAAAGCAATATGAATAATAAAATAAAAATGTTTTTTTTCATTTCTAATAAATTTTATGAATTAAAAAAATTAATTGTTAAATCAATAGTAGTATCTAAAATATGATTTGATTTTTCAAACGGATGTTTTATACCAAATGTATGATTTCCATGCTTAATAAACTCAAGACGTGAAAGAGATTTATTAGATGCTTCATATAAAATATTAGCAGCTTTAGGCGACACCGTTGCATCAATATCGCCGTGGATTATTAAGTATGGAATTTCTAAACGAGAGACAGCAGCAGCTACTGATTTTTCTCCTACATAAGTTAAGCGATCCGTTAAAAACTCAAGATTTAATCGGAAAAGTTGTTGTGTAGAATTATCATAAAATTCTTTTAGACCTAATTCAAACCATTTTTTCTTTTGTTTTTCAGTATAAATATCAAAATCAAAAATAGAATTTATTGTAACAAGTTTTTTTACAGATGTATTAGAATCTGCTACTATTATTGCTAAAGCACCACCTAAAGAATGACCAACAAGATAAATATCGCCGTTCCATGTATTTGATTCTTCAGCAGTTAAAACTTTACCGCTTATAATATGCTGAATGAAAGTATTTATTTCAGAAATTTCTTGCGAAACAGTATTCCGTGCAAAACGCTCCATATCAAATAAACTTTTTTGACGATCTAAAAGAGTGTTTAAAGAAAAATCAATAGAAGAACTAATATAACCGGCTTCTGTAAGCTTTTGAGAAAAATAAGGAAAAAATCCCCAATCTTTAAAAGCACGAAATCCATGTATTAATAAAACTAAAGGCACTTTATTTGTGCTTTGAGATGCAGCTTTTTGCGGGAAATAGAGGTCGCAACAAGTTATCTCATTTTGTAAGTTAGTAAATCTATACTCTCGTTTCATAAATACAAATATACAAAATTATAGATGTTAATTAATGATTTCGCTACATTTATCGATAAAAATTTCATGCATACTTGGTGTTTCCACTGAAAATTTTGTAATTTCAACTAAGTTGTTAATTTCTTCTAAAAACTTCTTTGTATTAAAATCAGGTGAATTAACTTTTAAAACTGCACGATTGTTAGTTTCCGTTACAAGTGATAATTCAGGGAATTGATTAAGATCAAACATATCTCCTGAAAATTCTAATATAATTGTATTTTTTGAATATGAGTTTTTTATATCAGAAATTGCACCATTGAGAACAACTTTTCCTTTATTTATCATACATACTTCATCGCATAGCTCTTCAGCATGAGCCATAATGTGTGTTGATAAAATGAAAGTTTTACCTAAACTTTTTTGTTCTAAAATGATATTTTTCAATAATTCCATATTTACAGGATCAAAACCTGAAAAAGGTTCGTCTAATATAATGAAATCAGGCGAATGAAGTATTGTTGAAATAAATTGAATTTTTTGCTGCATACCTTTTGAGAGCTCTTCAATTTTTTTATTTTGCCAGCCACTAGCTCCTAATTTTTCTAACCAGTAAATAGCTTCTTTTTTAGCTTTTTTACGTGGCATTCCTTTAAGTTCTGCAAAATAAGTAAGTTGTTCTAAAACTTTTGGCTTTTTATAGAGACCTCTTTCTTCAGGTAGATATCCGATGTTATTTTGTGAGACTGACGAAACAACTTGGTCGAAAAGTTTTATTTCGCCACTATCAGCATTGAAAATATTGCATATCATTCGTAAAATTGTAGTCTTACCAGCTCCGTTAGGTCCGAGAAGTCCAAAAATAGTACCTGCTTTTACTGAAAAAGATACATTGTTTACAGCGGTATAATTACCAAATTTTTTTGTAACATTTTCGAGTTTAAGTATTTCCATAATAAATCTCTGATTTTTTACATCTAATAAAATCTGATATAAAGATACAAAAATACAATAAATTTATGATTTAATTTGTAAAGTTTGTGTAATTTTTATCAAAAACTAATAAATATAATAAAAATTGGATTTTTATTATTATTTTTATGAAAATAAAATAATGGATTTATAGATAAATTTGTAACAAAACTTCATTTTTTGTGTCTTTATATTATGCCATTAATATTACTTAACAACTATGAAAAGAAATATATTTTTATTAATTATAATTTTATTTTGTGCTTCTAATTTATTGGCTCAGCCGACGAATGACTACATAAATAATATGGAAGGGACGACATTTGTGTTTTCCGTTCCTCCAATTGTATCTAGTGTTGATAAGTCAGAAGATGAAGTTGTTATTACTATTATTTCGCAAGAACATACGAACGTGAATGTTACTGCGCGCTATGGTTTTGTAAAGCTTTTAGAGATGAAACCATTTGAAAAAGTAACTGTTTCCTTACCTACTTATGCTGCTTTTCCTTATCAAAAATCTTCTAAAGATAAAGTAGTAGAAGAAGCAATATATGATGCTGCAATCCGTATTGAAGCAACAAAACCTATAAGTGTTAGTGTTGCTGTCAAAAATGATAAAGGAGGTGAAGGGTTTGCTGTCCTTCCTATTGAAAGCTTAGGACGAAAATATATCGTATCTTCGTTTAATGATGCTTCAAATTATTATTCTGATGCAGAAAGTTTGCCGAGTATTGTAGCAATTACCGCTAATTATGGAAATACTCATGTACGTTTCAAATTAGGTGGGAATTTAGAAACAAAAACTGCAGGTGGTGTACCAGTTGGTAATGAAATTTCTGCAATTCTTTCGCCAGGCGAGGTTTGGGTAATTTCTTCAAGTGGTGCTAATGCTGATTTAAGTGGTAGTAAAATTGAAGCTAATTTGCCGATTTCTGTAGTTTCAGCTAATCAATGTACTAATATTCCGTTAGATAATCCGCCTTGTAACTATATAGTTGAGATGGAGCTACCTGTAAATACATACGGAAAAGTTTTTTTAGTGCCTGTTTTTCCTGATAGGAAATTTAGTCCTCTTTTAAGAGTATTTGCTAAAGAACCTAATACTACAATTGAAATTATAAATGAAAATAAAGAAAAGAAAATCATTCCAAATACAAATAATATGATACATTCAGGGTATTTGGAGTTTCGTATTAATGCACCAAATTCTTCAAAACCTGCATTTATTATATCAGATAAACCTATTTCAATTACGCTTTATAATTCGGGGTCAGGTGAAGATAATATAGAAGCGTCTTCTCAAGTTACAGCTTCACCTTTTCAAATGGTATTAATTCCTCATGAGCAAGAATTAGAAAGCTATTTGTTTGCAATTCCTGAGAGTAACGGTGAAAAATTATTTGAGGAAAACATAGCTTGCTTAATAACTGAATTAAATGTTTCAGAAGTTGAGGATAAAAATTTTAAAATACAGGATAATTTTAAATTCGGTGAATTTAATGGAGTTTCGTGGCATTGGGGAGCTCCAAGCATTATTCAAAGAGGCGATATGCTGTCATTTGCAGGTACTTTAGATAGTGGTAAAAAATGTGTTGCTGCATTTTATGATATAAATACGCTTTCAACTTGCCAAATTGTATCAGATAGGAAATTTGCTCTTTATCTTTATGGACAATCTCGCGGCGCTGGTGCGTATGGCACTATTGCAGGTATGGGATTAAAAGATTTGACAAGTAATGATAGCTTAGCACCTGTGCCGACTTGGGAAATGTTATGTGGCGGAAATGTTGTTGGTACTATAGAAGATAAACCTGAAAACGAAGAAAATCGTTCTAACTTAACTTTACCAATATTTTATGCCTTGGAAAGTTTTAATTATGACAAACAATTTTCTCAAATTATTCCCGGAGTAACAAGTGTAGCAAATTGGAAATTATTTGTGCGTGATAAGAATCAAGATGCTAAAGCTGTAATAAAATTTAGCGATAAAGCAGGAAATGATACAACTATAACTATAGAATATGTAGCTCCAAAAATTTCTATAAATCCTCAAAAAACTAATTTTAATATAGTAAAATTAAATGACATACGAACAAAAGACGTAAACATACAAAACAATTCTAAAAGTCCATTTTTTGTAGAAAAAATTTATTTTAAGAATAAAACACAATATTTTCAAATTCTAAATCCACCTTTAGGCGAAATTCTTCCGAATGAAATTAAGCAATTTCAAGTACAATTTATTGCAGAGAAAAAAGGAGTTTTTTGTGATACAATTGTAGTTGAAGATAGTTGTGCAGCACGTGATATGGCTTCTTTTGAAGCGGTAGTGGATAATGCAGAAATTTTTGCACAAGATTTAAATTTTGGAGAACAGCTAATCAAAACTAAGACGAAAAAAGAATGTTACGTTAGAAATAATGGCAATTGTGAACTTAAAATTTACGAAGTAATTCTTCCCAAAAATAGCGTTTTTACAGTTGATTTTCCTGAAGAATTTAGCCCAGAAAAACCAATAGTGTTAGAAAAAGGTAAAATGATGAAGTTTATAGTTACTTTCATACCTTCTGAAACTAAACATTATATTGATTCGCTGATATTTATTTCTGATGCTTTTGGTGTAGATAGTATTACGGTTATTAATGCTATTGGAGTAGATCCGGGATTAGTAGCAGAATCATACAATTGGGGAAAACGCAGAATATATCGTGATGAATTTCCGGTAAAAGCACAGCCAGTAGAAAACGGACATAATGGAATACGACTTTCTAATAAGAGTGATTTTGATATAAAAATTGATACAGTTTATATTGTTGATGAAACAGGAAGTAAAAGTGGTTTTATTTTTGATGATATAGCTTTGAAGTCGCTTATTGGAAAAATATTAAAACCGCACCAAGATTATATTCTTCCTGTAGATTTTCTGCCTACGGAATTGAAAGAATATGTAGTGCGAGTGCGATATGTTTCTGAGACAGGGAAAACTTCTCATTCAAGATTAGAAGGTAAAGGAGTTGTGCCAAACTATAATATAATTTATGAAAATTTTGATACTTTACTAATTAATAATTTTGAATATCCACAAGTAAAAACAATTTCTATTGAAAATTTGAAAACAAATTATGAAAAAGATAATTTTAAATTTGATGATACTTTGACAATATTTTCAATAGAAAGTCCAGATAATTCTGTCTTAAACAATGAATATAGTATATCGGGATTTAAAAGTAATATTGGCGGAAGTGTTTTTCCTATAAAATTGGAGCCGGGAGAAGTATTTAATTTTACTTGTAGCTTTGTTCCGCCTAAAATAGGCGAAAATATTGCAAAACTTTCAGTAAAATCTAATGCTTTGGAAGATAAAGAAATTGAAATAAAAGGCTATGGAACGGGCAAAAGTATTTTATGTCAAAGCGAAAAACTTACTTTATGTCGCGGTGAAAAAGGAGTAGTGAATTGTTTGATAAAAAACAATAGCTCTTCGGTTGTTACCTTAAATAATTTTTATTTATCGAATAAAACTACAGTTTTTTCTATAAAAGGTAATTTAGAAAATATATTACTAGCTCCTAATGAGGTTAAAAGAGTTGAAATATTATTTGAGCCGAAAACTTTAGGGAACTATGAAGAATATCTATACTTTAATATCGGGACAAAAGGATATCAAACATCAGATTCAGTTGCTATTTTTGCATCTTCTGAGCTATCTCGGCGATTTGTAGAAATTATTCCTTCACATAATAAAATTAACATAAGTACTCCATTTATAGCAAAAATAAATTTACTTGACGGCATAGAACTCGAAAAGTTTTTACTAGATAAATTTATGATAAAAGTGTCTTATAATTCTGATATACTATTGCCTCAATTGTTTAATATATCTATTGGACCATTATTAGCAGGTAAATTTATTATTGATAAAACAGATTTTAATTTGTCGAAAAAAGAAATCTATATCTACGTACGAAATATTTCGGATCAAATTCTTGCAGGTGCAGGAGAAATGCTATCTATTCCATTTTCAACATTTTTTCCGTTAAGTGCTAATAATAGCGTTGATATTTCTGTAGATATTAATACATATAATGACTGTATTACTTTTGTGCCCGATGCTATTAATGTTGTTTTAGATGATGTTTGTGCTTATGAACTAAGGCGATTAAATATTTCTAATACAAAGTATCAACTTGAGATAAAGGCTTCTAATCCTGTAGTAGAGAACGAAGTAAAAGTTGAATTTGGAATTGGGCTGAACAAAGCGGGAAAAACTCAAATTATGTTATATTCAAACGACGGACTTTTAATATCTAATCCAGTCAATGATTATTTAGAAAGTGGAAAATATGAATTGATTTTCAACACTTCATCACTAGCTTCAGGCGTTTATTACTTTGTTATAAAATCCGCTCATTTTTATAAAACTGTTAAATTTGTTTATCAAAAGTAAAAATTGTCCAAGATTAAATTATAATAATTCATATATTTTACAAATTACTACAATTATGTGAAATTTATTTTGTATTTTTGCATTTAACATAAAAAAATACAGGTAAATTAATGGATAAGCTAGTAATACAGGGTGGCAATAAACTATGTGGTAGAATCAAAGTTTCTGGTGCGAAAAATGGTTCTTTGGCTTTAATGCCTGCGACAATTTTATCGCCCGGCACATATCATTTAACTAACACTCCTAACTTACGTGATGTTTGGACGATGTCCCGCCTAATGACCGCTCTCGGTGCTTTTTGTGAATTGAATGGTAATGATTTATTTATAGATACTCGTGAGTTAAATTCAACGGAAGCGCCTTATGAACACGTAAAAAATATGCGTGCTTCTTTTTATGTTCTTGGACCACTTTTAGCAAGATTTGGCGAAGCAAGAGTGTCATTGCCCGGCGGTTGTGCTTGGGGACCGCGTCCTGTTGATTTACATATCAAAGGAATGGAGCGCTTAGGAGCGGATGTAAAGTTAGAAAACGGCTATGTTGTTGCTAAAGCTAAACAATTGACAGGAACTAAAATTCACCTTGATATTTCAAGTGTAGGAGCTACAGGAAATATTTTAATGGCAGCTACGTTAGCGAAAGGTACAACTTTAATTTCTAATGCAGCTACTGAACCTGAAATTACCGCGCTAGCTAGAATGTTAGTGAAAATGGGTGCAAAAATTGATGGTATTGGTACAGCTATACTTGAAATAGAAGGCGTTACGAATTTGAAACCAGTTGATGAAACGACCATTCCAGATAGAATAGAAGCTGCTACATATCTTATAGCAACTGCTGCAACAGGTGGAAAGATAGATTTAGAAAATGTGAATCCATATCATTTAACTTCTGTTATAGCTAAACTTGAAGAATGTGGTTGCGAAGTTGATGTAAATTCAGATAGTATCTTTTTGAAAGCCGCTGAAAAAATCTTACCTACCGATATAACAACGGCAGTATATCCGGGTATCCCTACTGATATTCAGCCACAATGGACAGCATTAATGGCGGCTGCTTCGGAAGGAAACTCTAAAGTTATTGATGTAGTATATACAGACAGATTTAAACATATTCCTGAGCTAATGCGTTTAGGCGCTGATATTGATGTTATTGATAACTCTGCATTTATAAAAGCTGGTAAAAAATTGACAGGAGCTACAGTTATGGCGTCGGACTTAAGAGCAGGCGCTGCTTTAGTAGTTGCTGCTTTAGCTGCTGAAGGTACTTCAGAAATTTTGCGAGTTTATCATATAGATAGAGGATATGAAAGTATTGAAAATAAATTGACTGCACTTGGAGCAAATATAAAAAGAGTGAAAACGGAGTTGATATAAAGGGAAATAGCTATTAAAAATTAATTTCTTCTAAAAACAAAATACGCTCTAAACCATATATATCTTTGATAATATTTGGCTTGGCAACATTTGTAAATATTTTCTGTATTTCATCTTTTAATGTTGTTTCAATTTCTAAAAATATACTTCCTTTGTTATTTAGTAATAAAGGAAGTTTTTTTTCAATTAATTTGTAAAAATAAAGTCCGTCCTCTCCATCTGTAATTGCATCTTTCGGTTCAAAAAAAATTTCAGGTTCTAATTGCATATAGTTAACTAACGGTACATATGGGGGATTGCTTATTATTACATCAAACTTTGTTTTTGGTAAGTAGTTTTCTAAACTTTCTGCAACAAATTGTACATTTTCAATATGAAGTAAGTTCTTATTTTTGTTGGCAACTGAAATACTTTCTTTGCTTTTATCAATTCCTGTAACTTGTGAATTTGGTAAATTCTTAGCTATAGCTAGTGCTATGCAACCAGATCCAGTACCAATATCAAGAATAGTTTTGTTTTGTTTGTTTTTAATTTTTGAAAGAGTAAAATCAACTAATTCTTCTGTTTCTTGACGAGGAATTAAAACTTCATTTGTAATGAAGAGCTCCAGATCGTAAAATTGAACTTTTTCTTCAAGATATTGTAGCGGAATTCTTTTTAATCTTTTAGCAACTAATTTATTAAATTCATCTATTTCTGAAGAAAGTAAGGATTTGTTTTTATTAATAAATAAATCAATAGATTTGCAATTAAGCGCTTTACAAAGTAAAATTTTAGCATTTAATTCTGCAGATTCAATTCCTGCTTGAAGAAATTTTTGAGTGGTTTCTTTTAATATATCTTCTATCTTAGGCATAAACTAAATCACCGGACATTATGCTCCAAGAAATATAAATTTCTTCCCCTACGTGATGGCTAGTTATTGGAGTAGTGTTAGAAGTTGATAAGAAAGTATAATTTAATTCTGAAATAACTATAAGCTTTCCATATTCTAATTCAACAAAATACTGTGTGTATTCTCCAACATAATCTTTTTGTACGATTTTTCCTTTTAATGAATTGTTTAGTGAGTTGGCGTCTTTTTCGTCGCTTAATATAATTCGTTCAGGACGTATTGCAAAAAATAATTCACGGTCTTTTTCTATTTCTTGATTTGTTTGCAGCTTGATTTTTACTTTGTCATCTAATAGAATAACATAATCTTCACCATGCACTTCAAGTATTTCAGCATAAAAGAAGTTAGTATTACTAATATAACTAGCTACAAAATATGTTCTTGGGTTTTCATATATAAATTCAGGGGTGGCACATTGATGAATAACACCATGTTGCATAATTGCCATTTTGTTAGATAGTGAAAAAGCATTTTCTATGCTATCAGTAATATAAATAAAAGTCTTATTTAATTTACTATGTAAACTTTTTAGTTCATAACGCATTTTTAATCTGTCTTTTCTATCTAAAAGTCTTAATGAATCGTCAAGTAAAAGTATTTTAGGATTGTTAATTAATGCGCGAGCTAAAGCAATTTTATATTTAGCTAAATTGTCAAGTTTACTTATGTTTTCTTTAGTATATTTTGAGAGCTCAAAAAATTCTATAGTGTCATTAACTAATCTGTATTTTTCAGACTTACTTATATTTTTATAGTTTAATCCGAATTCTATATTTTGGTATACATCGTAGTCGGGGAATAGTGCAAATGAACTGAAAATAGTATTAATATCACGTTTATATGCTTCTTGTTTTACAAGATCTTCTCCGTCAAGCAAAATTTTACCGCTATCAGGTTTTTCAAGTCCAGCTATAATTCTCATAAGTGCTGTTTTACCAGAGCCACTTGGACCTAAAAAACAAAAAAAATCGCCATTTTCTATTTCAACATTTATTTTGTTTAAAACTATGCGTCTTCCGCTTTCTTTTGATAAATCTTGAATTTTCAGCATATTTTTAATGTGTTTTTTCTTGTAAAACTTCTTTAATATGTTTCATTAAAGGAGCTCTTTTATATGCTGCTCCATTAGGGTTCGAACCTAAACTTTTCTGATCCAGAGTCAGACGTGTTGCCAATTACACCATGGAGCAAAAATATAGATTTTGATTAAGCTTCGTAAGGGTTCCATCTTATAAGAGAAGCGCCCCAAGTAAAGCCTGCTCCAAAAGATGCTATAATTATGTTGTCGCCTTTACGTAACTTCCTGTCTTCCCATAACATAGACATTGCTGATGGAATAGTAGCAGAAGTTGTATTAGCAAATTTATCTATTGTAACAACAACTTTTTCGTTAGGAAGTCCTAATTTTTCACCTACGCTCTTAATGATCCTTAAATTAGCTTGATGAGGTATAAACCAAGTAATATCTTTGTTGCTCAATTTTTGTTTACGCAGCAAATTAAACGTTGCATTTGTCATTTCTGTAACAGCGTTTTTGAAAACAGTTTGTCCTTCTTGATGGATATAATGATCTTCTGGTTTTACATCACTATGCCAAGCAGGTAAAAAACTACCTCCTGCAACTTTTTTAAGATATTGACCACCTGAACCATCTATATGCAATACTTGATCAATAACTCCATAATTAGGTAAATCTGATTTTTCAATTATGCAAACTCCTGCACCGTCTCCGAAAAGAACAGCTTGATTTCTATCGTTTAAGTTTAAGACAGAGGTCATCTTGTCAGCTCCACAAAGCAAAACTCGTTTTGCCAAGCCCGATTTAACAAAAGAAGCAGCAGTAGAAAGTCCAAAAACAAATCCTGAACAAGCTGCTGAAATATCAAATCCCCAAGCATTTCTACAGCCAAGTTTGTCCTGTACAACAGCAGCAGTATTTGGAAATTGATAATCAGGTGTAACTGTGCAAACAATAATACAATCTATATCTCGTGGACGTAAATTTCTTCTTCTAAGACATTCCTTAGCTGCAGGAATAATTAAATCACTTGTAGCACCATTTAAGGCAAAGCGCCGTTCGTGAATTCCTGTTCTCTTAACAATCCATTCATTGCTTGTATCTAAATAGTTTTCAAAATATTTATTATTAATAACAGTCGGTGGAAAATAATGAGCTACCGAAGAGATTGTTACAAAAGTATTATCTGTTAAATTCATATTGTTTGTTATTTATTAGTTGTTATTATTCTTAGATTCTTTATTTAGTTCTTTTTTAATTTTATTGCAAATGTCATTCTTAAATGAATTAACAGCTGACAATATCATATTTTTAATTGCTAATGGCGAGGAGCTCCCGTGTCCAATAATCACAATTCCTTGTACGCCTAGTAGTGGCACACCACCATAAATTTCATAATTAAATTGTGAGAAAACTTCTTTTAGAACTGGATATGCAAAACCTGCTTTTAGTTTGTTTAAAAAGCTTACTTCAGCAAATTGTTTTATAGCATGTTTTACAACCATAAAAAAACTTTCAGCAAGTTTTAAGATAACATTTCCAACATAGCCGTCACATATCACCAAATTAGTTTTTCCTTGTAGGATATCTCTACCTTCTATATTACCTAAAAAATTGATATTTTTGTTGCTTTCTAACAATTTATATGCCTCTATTAAAGTTGTTGTTCCTTTACTTTTTTCTTCGCCGACATTAAGTAGTCCAACAGTAGGATTATCAATTTTCATTATTTCTTTATAGTATATGCTACCCATTATAGCGTATTCATATAAGAAACGTGCTTGACAGTCCACAGTAGCACCTGCGTCTATAAGTAAAGTAGGGTTAGGAGTCATAGTAGGTAGAAAAGTACCTATTGAAGGACGAGTAACTCCTTCAATTCTTCCCAACAACAAAGTAGAAGTAGTTAGCATAGCTCCTGTATTTCCTGCAGAAATAAAAGCATCAACTTTATTTTCTTTTAGCAATTCAATAGATTTGATCATAGACGAATCGCGTTTTGTTTTTATGGCAACAACAGGATCGTCATGCATAGTGATTACTTCGTTAGTATGTACAATAGAAATGTTATCATTACGTATGTTCATAGTTTCCATTGTTTCTTTAATTTCAGTTTCATTTCCTAGCAAAATGATTTCTATAGGACTTGTACTTTCTAAAGAATTAATTGCTAATAAAGCGCCTTCAATTTCATTTTTGGGAGCAAAATCACCGCCCATTGCATCAACAGCTATACGAATTCTTTTTGTATCTGTATTCATATTTATGTAATATAAATAAATATAATTTCGGTATTATGAATAAAAGTAAAGATAGTTACAATTTGCAACTATCTTTTTTAGTCTTGTCTAAACAGAAGTTATAATTTTCCTTCCGTTATAATAACCACATTCAGTACAAGCGGCATGTGTCAATTTTACTGCACCACAATTTGGGCAATTTGCTGTACTCATAAGTGTTGCTTTTTGGTGAGTACGCCTTTTATCTCTTCTTGACTTAGAAAAACGTCGGGTAGGATTTGGCATTTTGTTAATTCCTTTTTATTTATTATACTTAATTGTTATTTAATTCTATTTTCTTTGAAATAATGATTCTACTTTTTCCTTAGCTCTATCTTTATGTTCATCTTTAACATGAAGTGAAATTGCAGCTAAGGCTGACAGTACAGCAAGTAAATCATCAGAATATCCAATTGCTGGAATAAAATCAGGCATTAAATCTATAGGGAAAATTAAATATCCTAATGTTGCTACAATAACTCTTTTTGCCCACTTTGGAGTATCGTGGTCACGAAAAGCATAATATAAACAAACAGCTGATTCTAACAGTTGCTTTCCTATAGACTTATAATGTTTTGCTATTTTATTCCAAAAACTATCATTAGAATAATGCACGCTATATTTAGATATATTTTCTTTTTCTAATTCTAAATTAGTTGGTTCATGTTTTTCTTGAATATCTTTCATAATTCTAAAATATAAATGTATATAAATCGTGCAAAGTGTAATCTACAAATATAAGAAAAAAATATTTAAAAACAGCAAGAATTGATAAAAAAGGGGTGAAATTCTGAACATAGAAATAATTCTAATTTATTTTGTCATAGAAAAAAATAGCAAGGAATAAGCAGTAATTGCATCTTTTTATTATAACTTAGTACTTGTAAGTTTTATATTTGTCAAAAAAAGTTTTTATTTTTAAAATGTAATTTTCGTCTGTGTTAATACTAATGAATTTTATTCTGTATTGTTTTAATTTTTTTTCAAACAAGAGCTGCTTTTGTAGGATTTGAGATTTGATTTTTTCTGCATCAGATATTTCTACGTATCTTACTACTTGTTTCTCTTTATCAAGTACTTTAATTAAATTAGTCTTAGGAATATTTTCTTCAAAAGTATCGTTTATTTGTATTATAATTGGATTGAATTTTTTAGAAAAAATTGCAAGTTCTTTTTCATAATCAAAATCAGAAATAAAATCAGAAATAAAGAAAATTACAGTATTTTTTTTAACAGATAAATTTACATACTCTAAAGTATCTTTATAGTTTGTTCCACTATTTGTAGGCTTGAAGTCAATTAATTCTTTAGCTATAATAGAAAGTATATTTTTATGATTTGAAAAAGGAATAATTTTTTCAACTTTATTTGAGAAGAATATAGCGCCGACTTCATCATTATTTTTAAAGCACGAATATGCAAGAATAAAGCATATTTCAGCGATTATGTCTTTTATTGTTCTATCGCTTGTTCCAAACTCAATTGATTTGCTTACATCTATCAGAAAATAAATTTTTTGCAATCGTTCTTCTTCGTTTATTTTTACAAATGGTTTTGCATAGCGCGCGCTAGTTTTCCAATCAATAGATTTTATATCATCGCCGATATTATATTCACGTAATTCTTTGAAATTTGAACCATTTCCTTTGAATAAACTTTTGAAGTTCCCTGCAAAAAACTGCTTGGAAAGCATTAAGGAGTTTAGTTTTATCCTTTGTATTTTCTTATAGTTTGGCATAATAATTAATCATAGAGAGTTTTTTCGTATGCTCCAAATTCAGCTTGTTTTAATATATATCTTTTCCAAAATGCGTTAATAAATCCTAATCCATAAGCAAAAAGTTGAATAAAAGATGTTACAATCGCTAGAAAGCCAATTTCTACACTTTTTTCTTTAATTGTAGCATCTATGAACACCATTACACAATATAATAGAAGTGGAAAGATATAATAACAATTTAAAGAAAACAGGCTTAAGATAATCAATAAAATAGAGATTATTGTAAATGATGCAGGTAATATGTGAACTAGTTTCATTGAACCGGGGTGTCTTTTTAATAAATTTATTCTAGCTATCCCAGAATTAAAAACTTGTTTGTAGAATTTTTTCAAATCAACGCGTCTTTTGTGATATACCCAAGCATCAATAAATAGTTTTACGTTATAGTTCGCTTTAACTAACCGTAAACTAAAGTCAATATCTTCGCCAAATCTCATTTTAGAAAAACCACCTGTAGCTTGGTAAACATCTTTTTTTACTCCCATATTGAAGCTACGAGGATAATACTTATCTAATTGCTTTTTTCCGCCACGAATTCCGCCTGTTGTAAAAAACGAAGTCATAGAATAGTTTATGGCTTTTTGTAATTTTGAAAATGAAGGATGAGCTCTATCAGGTCCACCAAAAGCATCAACAGCTTCTTTTTTCAAATTACTATCTACTATTTCTATATAATTTGGAGGAATGATACAATCAGAGTCAAAAATTATTACATATTCGCCTGTAGCTCGTTCAACTCCGTAATTACGTGTTAAACCGGGTCCTGTATTTTCTTTAGAATAATACTTTATATTGAGTTGTGAATTATATTTTTGTATAATTTCATCGCATGGTATAGCAGAACCATCTTCAACAACTATAACTTCAAAATTTTTGAATGTTTGGAGAGTAAGACTTTCTAATAACTCATCAATTTCATTAGGTCTATTATATACAGGAATTACAAGGGAATAATACATATTTGCTTTGTCTTAATATAAAAGATTTAACTTAAAAAAGATGTTAATGGACTGCTTGCTTCGGCATTTTCGCGTTGAGGAGCTACTTGTGCTTCATAAGCTAGTCGTCCTGAACTTACTGCAAGTGAAAACGCCTTTGCCATTTTTACTGGATCACCTGCAATAGCTATTGCTGTATTTACCAACACTGCATCAGCACCAAGTTCTAAAGCTTCCGCTGCGTGAGATGGAGCGCCTATGCCCGCATCTACAATAACAGGGACATTGCTTTGTTCAATGATTATACGCAACATCTCGCGTGTTTTCAGTCCTTTATTACTACCGATAGGAGCTCCTAGCGGCATAACTGTTGCTGTACCAACTTCTTCTAATAATTTACAAAGAACAGGATCAGCTTGAATATACGGCAGAACCACAAAACCAAGTTTTACTAACATTTCAGTAGCTTTTAGAGTTTCTATAGGGTCGGGCAACAGATATTTTGGGTCAGGATGAATTTCTAATTTAATCCAATTTATACCTGTAGCTTCACGCGCTAGTTGAGCTGCAAATACTGCTTCTTCGGCAGTTCTTGCACCAGAAGTATTTGGCAAAAGCTGTATATTATTGTTTGTATTAAGTATATGCTTTAACATCAAATCTTCTTTTGCTTCTTTTGTACTTCCGAAATCCACACGTTTCAAAGCTACAGTAACCATTTCCGTACCTGAAGCAATGATAGATTGTTGCATTATTTCATTAGAAGGGAATTTCCCTGTTCCTAAAAATAAGCGAGAATTAAATGTTTTATCGGCAATTTTTAATGTATCTATATTCATAATATCTTCTATTTTATAATTAACGGAATGCTGTGATAATTAATGATATAATTCCACTTAATGCACCTACCATACCTGTGATAGCTGCCCATTTTTGTAGTTCCAAAGTAGGAGGAATATCTGGTTCGCGAGGCACATATATTTCATCGCCATCGTTTACAAAAACTGCATCTTGAAAACCATTTTCCCAAACTTTAGTATTGTTTCTTATTATACGCGCTCTATTTTTTTTCGCTCCTGTTGCATAGCCACCAGCTTGTTCTATATACCATTCCATATTCTTATTTGGCGTAAATTCTATAATTCCGGGTTTGCGAACCTGCCCGAAAACAGTTACTCTGTTGATGTTTGTATTTATAAAAATAACATCGCCATCTTGTAAAACAACATTGTCTTCTTCTGAATTTTTATTAAAAGCATCATCTAAATTACAAGCAACCGCATTACGTTTTAAATCAATATCCATCATAAAACGTGTGGTATCTTCCATAGTTAAATCACTTTTTTGGAAGTACTCCATATAAAGACGTTTAGGTGCAACTCTATCATTTTGTTGATTTTCGCGTCGTGCTATGTAAGAACGTGGCAAATATGCTTTTTGGGTAAAACCACCTGCTTTTTCTATGACATCTTTTAATTTGGTAACACCGGGTTGAATAACATAGATATTCGGGTTTTTCACCTCACCTTTTACAGAAACCATTCCGATATTACTTTGCTTAGTGTCATACAAAGAACCAACTGCGATAATATTTCCTGCTTTTAATTTCATATCAGAAGAAAGCAAATTACAATTTGTATCTACTTGTAATTTTTCTTTGTTAGAAAGTCCATCGTATAAATAAATATTATCTAAATCGGCATTTTCAGTAAAACCGTAGCCCATTTTTAGCAATTGAGAAACCATATCGCCTTCTTTGAACGCTAGTGTCATAGGTCTTAACACTTCACCAACTATTGAAATTACAGGATAATTTTCAACATCAAAAGGAACAAAAATTTCATCGCCTTCGCAAATAAATGGGTCATATTTAGCATCGTTAGTTGCATTAGCTCGTTCAAGATCTGCAACTAGTGATTTATCATTTTTTCTCAATATACGAATATTCCGCGTTGAATAGCTTGTATTAATTGGAACACCCATTTCGGAAAAAGTGCGAGCTCGTTCTTTTTGCGTTTCGTTTAATCTCAAAAGCGCGCTCTGTTCGTCTGCAGAAAGACTTGTTGTTTTAAATTGATTGGCAACTTTTAAAACTGTTGAAACCGAATAAGATGCAGGTAAAGTATATGAACCGGGCGAAAGTACATTTCCACTAATTGTAATAAAAACATTGCGAGGTTTAAGCAAAGATATACTAACCGTAGCATTAGGGTTTCTTTTTGTTATCAGTTGTGTAAGAGTATCGCGTACTTCTTTAAGTGTTAATCCATTTATATTAATTTCTCCAAATCTTTGGGAATATATAGAATTTTCAGCAGTTACATAAGTTGGTGTTGCATAAGGTTCTATAGGATAAATTTGTATTGATAGCAAATCATTAGGTCCTAAGTAATATGCTTCGGGAGAAATAACGTTTCCAACAGGCAACACCTCTTTGTTAGATTGCATTATCTCTGGTGAAAATAAGCCACTTGTTGCATTTGCTTTTTCAAGTTGTTCTATTGGTGAAAGAAATTTTGTCTGACAAAAAACTTCACCAAATAATAAAAATATTGAAAATACCGTGAGCGTGATATAATTTTTAATATTCATAATAATTATTTTTTTGTTTTTTCAACAATTAATTTTATTCCGTCTATTTTAATTACTTTAATTTCTTCTTTTTCTTCAATGATAGAATTATCAAATGAGCGAGCAGCCCAGCTAACAGAATTAACTAATACTCGTCCTTTACTTTCTATATTATTTATTGTTTCTTCTACAATTCCTGTGCTACCTATGATTTTTTCAACACTTGACTGTATTTTATTTCCCGGCGATTTTCGTATTAAATATTTTTTGAAAACCTTCCTTGAAGAAAGTGTAAATACTAAAGACAAGCTACAAAAAAGTATCGTTTGAAAAGTTAAGCTAGTTAGTCCTAAATAAGCACAAGCTGAAACAATAATTGCACTTATTCCAAACCAAATTATAACAAATCCGGGCAATATAATTTCAAGAGCAGATAAAACAAGTCCAATAATAAGCCAATATAATGCTTCCATAAGTTAAAATATATATTGATAATTAAACATTTTCATTTTTTAGATAGAAAGGCAAAGACCCGCCGATACAAGAAGTAAATAAATGAAAAACACGAGAGCAATACTCTTTGTCTCTTTCTTCTAACTCCGTTGTAAACATACGAAATGGGTTTAATCTGCGTGTGTCAGCAGAAAGTAAAGCACCTATTTCCCAACATTTAACAAATACATCTTTAGATAGTTCTGTGCCACATATAAATAAATTTTCAGCATTAGCAATTTTTGAATTAAAAAACATTTCTTGTAGTTTTTTCTCTACGATTTGATCAATGGTTTCATCATCTCTAACAACAAATTCGTAAGCTATTAGTCTAGATTGTGCAATTAAAAGTATTTCTAAAACATCTTTGTGAAAACAGATAATAGCAGAGTTCTCGTTAGTTTTTTCAGGATAATTAAATAAAAAAGTATTTACAAGCGCTGAACTATTAAAATAAATTTCATTGATAAAAATCCCGTAATCATTGAACATTTGATTTATAGAATCTTCTATTGTTTTAGGCAATAAATTTGCAAGTAACATTTCGTTTGTCATAGTAGTTGGCGAAAAAATACTTGTTAAATTTATCTTGAAATCATCTATTTTTTTATCCTCAAAAGCATTTGCTATTTCAAGGTTTAAGAGCTCATAAACATCGTCGGAAATATTATTTATATCGCCCGGAAAAATAGTATTATGTACGTATTCAGGTGATAAAACAATATTTAGAAATTTGATTTTATCAAAATATTCGGAAAGCATTGAAAAGAGCTCCGTAATACTTTCTAAAGATTGGGAAGACGAAATATCTTTTAAATCAATATTAGCTGTCGTTGAATTAAGATAATGCAAAATGAACTTATCTTCTGTTCTTTCAACAACAGTTAAAAAAGTTTTATAAAGATTAAAATATATTGAAACTATGAATTCTTTTTCCATTTTTTTTCTCTAAAATAATAAATTTTTCTTATTTTCTATTAACTTTTATTAAAATTATTAGTTTGTTTTCTTATTTTTCTTGTTATATATCTTACTAATATATCGATATCTAATGACAAAGAATAATTTGCTATGTAATAATAATTTAAGCTTTCTATAGCCGTATTTGAAATATCTATGTTATTATTAGTATTTGCAAGA
The DNA here is from genome assembly GCA_012518115.1 of Ignavibacteria bacterium. GTDB lineage: Bacteria > Bacteroidota > Ignavibacteria > Kapaibacteriales > UBA2268 > JAAYTD01. The sequence goes on from JAAYTD010000014.1 coordinate 53,064, forward strand.
GTTATAATTCCGGGCTTGCAAAATTCGTTAGTTTTATTATCAATGGGTTCTATTCCTATAATAGATTTTTCACCTATCAAAACTTGCCACCATTCTTTTATTTTTCCTTGTAAAATTGTGAAAATAAGTCCAATAGTTAGCATAAAAATTGCGCCAAAAATATCAATAATGCGTTTTGTAATTTTCAGTCGTGGCTTTGTTATATTAAGCTTTTGAATAGTAGGCTCGTTACCTGATATTTCATTAATAATTCTCGCTGTAATCAGTTCGTTATATTCAGGAATTATATGGAAACGCACTTTACGATTTCCGTCTCTTTTTCCTATTAATTTCATAATCGATATAAATGTTAAGTTTGTATCGGTTATAATTACTTCATCAATATCGTTTTTTTCAACAATTGAATTAATATTTTCTATATGTCCAAGTACTTGAAAGTTGTTATTAATTAAGTTACTAGCGCCTGTATTGACAATTCCTACAATGTTCATATTTTGTGGCTCTGATTTTCTAATTTCGTCAATCATTTCATCTACTTTTTCATCGCAACCAGCAACAATTATGCGCTTATCTGAATACTTGCCAAAAGTTCTGTGAAAAATATCTATTCCTAAACGTAATGAAGATGACAAAAAAGTTGTAACTCCTATTGTTACCAACAAGGCACCTCTACTAAATCTATATTCAGGAAAAAAATATGTCAATGACGAAAGCACAAAGAAACAAATCATAAGCGAATATATTGTTTTCCCAATAGATGAATTGCCTTCAAAGTATTCGCCGGTAAAAAATTGAGCAAGAAAATAAACAGCTGAAGTTACAATAAACACTAGTGGATAAGCATAATCAGGAAAACCTAAAAAGCTTCCAAACTTTATATAAGTGCCTAACATCAAAGCGATGTTTATGAACAGTAAATCAAATACTATAAGAAAAATATCAGAACGATATTTTCCTAATTTTGCTATAAACAAACGTGAATTAATGCCAAGCTGCAAAAACAACAAGAAAAGCGTAGAATATGCAAAATGTTTTTTTGCAAAAATTCGCATTGATTCATAAAAATGTTTAATTTCATTGATGGAGCTCCGGCGCGTACTTTCACCTTTAAAATGTATTATAGAGGTTTCGCTAAAATATGCGACTTTTCTACCTGCTAACTGTACGCTTCTGCATAAGTCTAAGTCTTCACCATACATAAAGTAAGCTTCGTCAAATCCGCCTAATTCTTGTATAAGTTTTGTATCGCAAAACATAAAAGCACCAATAACTGCATCAATATAATAACTCTCATTTTCAGAGCGGAAAGTTTGATTATATCTTGCAAATAATTTTGATTTAGGAAATAGCTTCTGCAATCCAAAAAGTTTACAAAACGATGTCCAAGGCGTCGGAAAACCACGTCGGCAAGCTACTTGAAATGTACCGTCTGCATTTAATACTTTGCAACCAGATATCCCAACTTCAGGATGTTGCTCCATATAGTTATACATAGCTTCTAACGTATCTTCCGCTAAAATTGTGTCGGGATTTAATATCAATAAATACTTTCCAGTAGCTTGTTTAATAGCAATGTTATTAGCTTTGCTGAAACCTAAATTTTCTGTAGAGCTTATAAATTTTACATCTGTAAAAATAGGAGTTAAATAATCTACAGAACCATCAGTAGAAGCGTTATCTACAACAAAAACCTCTAAAGACAAATTTCTTTTTGCTTTAGAAATAGAGATTAAACATTGTTCTAAAAAATCTTTAACGTTATAATTAACTATTACGATAGATATATCTATAGTATTTTTTTCATTTATAGTATTATTTACATACGTTTTTGAGTTAGAGTTTAAGCCGAAATTGATCGTTTTATGCTCTTCTTTTTTCACTTAATTAGAATATTATATTATTTCTTAATTTAATCAAATCTACAAAAATACAAAAAAAAACTCATTATATCTCATTATATTAAATTCTACGGGAAAAAAATATAAATAAATTGAAGATTATAACGGTTAAACTTTTCTGCTGTATGTATTTTTCGTTAATAACAATTAATTTTTTATTAATATTGTTCATTTTTACATAAAAATTTTGTATCTTTGTAGGTTATTGTATCTAACTTCAGGGGGATGAAATTTTGAAACATAATTATAGCATTATAGTCATTGAAGACGATCCACTTATAAATCAAACAGTCAAAAGTATTTTGAGCTCAAAGTATGAGCGAGTAGAGACTTTTATAGATGCAAAAGAAGGACTTGATAATCTGCATGTAATCAATCCGGATTTAATGTTGCTTGATATATTTCTCGGGCATCATAATGGTTTAGAAATACTTGAGCAACTGCGAAAAGAAGGATGGACGATGCCTGTTATTATTATGACTGCATTTTCTGATATAAAAATGGCGGTTCGTGCAATGAAGCTTGGAGCTGCTGATTTTATTGTTAAGCCTTTAGATTTAGAGCAATTAGAAATATCTGTAGAGCGCGCTTTAAGTAACTCTACTATGAGACGACAAGTTGAAATAGCTAATGAGAAACTAAAAGTAGAGCAACCTAAAGAAATAATAGGCGATTCGGAAGGAATGAAACGAGCTCTAAATATGGCTCATATCATTGCAAGTGCAGAAGATACAACGGTTTTGATAACAGGTGAAAGCGGAACAGGAAAAGAGCTAATGGCTCATTTTATTCACAACAATTCACCGCGAAGCAAAGGACCTTTTGTTACAATAAATTGTGGAGCTATTCCTAAAGAACTTGCAGAAAACGAGTTGTTTGGACACGAAAGAGGTGCGTTCACAGGTGCAACTGACAAGATAAAACAAGGACGATTTGAACAAGCGCAACATGGTACAATTATGCTTGATGAGATCGCTGAATTATCTATGGAATTGCAAGTGAAATTATTACGCGTATTGCAAGAACGCAAATTCTATCGATTAGGTGGCCAGAAAGAAGTTACAATTGATGTACGTGTAATAGCTGCAACTAATAAGGATCTAAAGCAATTAGTTGAAGAAGGAAAATTTAGAGAAGATTTGTACTATCGCTTAGATGTGGCTAATATCCTTTTACCTCCATTACGGCACCGCGGAAACGACATTTTAACAATAGCTGCTGCATTCGTTAATGAATTTAACAATAAATTTGGACGAAATATAAAAGATTTTTCGCCTGAAGCTGTAGATATGTTGTTGCAACATAGCTGGAAAGGTAATATACGCGAATTAAGAAATGTTATTGAACGCGTTGTATTGCTTCATGAATCGGGCGATGTTATAACGAAAGATGAATTAAGTTTCTTAAAAGGATCTACAACTTTACAAGTGCCGGGTAATGTTCCAATTGAAATTCCTGACGGCGGACATTATTTGCAGATTTCGCGCAAAGGAGCTCCTATAGCAGAAGTTATTAAGGATCTTATTATTCAAACACTTAAAATAACAGGTGGAAATCAAGTCCAAGCGACAAAACTTTTAGCTACAACAAGAGCTAAACTAAGATATAGAATAGAACAATTAGGGATTATAACAGAAAGAACGGTTGAATAGAACGTTCAATTTTATTAACATTATTAGGGTAATACTATGAAGAAGATAACATTAATTTTATTTGTAAGTTTTATTGTAGCAAGTTCCGCGCTATTTGCTAACAAAAACGTACAAGTCAAAGGAAAAAAAGAGGTAAACACAGAGAAACAAGATACTTTAGTACAAGAAATACTACAGGATAGAGAAATCAAGTTTGATTTAGAGAAACTAAGTTTTATGGCTTCTTTGTCTGTTTGTGGAAAAAGAGAAGTTCGTGGCGATGGTACTGTTGTTGTTTTAGTTACTATAAATGAGGCAGGAGTAGCTACGAAACTTGAAATAAAAGAAACTACTAATAAAAAATTAAACTTAGCTGCAATAGAAGCAATACAAGCATATATGAAAAAATATGAGGTTCAACCCGCAGTAAAAAATGGTGTGAAAGTTGTAACAGAAGATATGGTTGTTCCTGTAAAATTTGATATGAGCTTGTTTGAATAATTTTTTTCAACAAGCAAAAAAATTAATTTAAGTTTAATAATAATTTTGTATTTTTGAAGTAATTGAATTAATCGAACTAGGCTAATAAAATTTCTTCATTGGGAGAGGGAATAATGGCAATTGGGCGAAAAAAACTATTAGAGCTAATAGAAAATGGCGAAAGTAATAGTGTTGAATTTAAAAGAAAAGGTACAGCTCCAGAGAAGCTATCTAAGGAAATATGTGCTTTCGCAAATACTAAAGGTGGTTTTTTAATAATAGGAGTTGATGACGATCGTAAACTTATTGGTGTAAAAAGTGAAAAAACAGAAATAGATTTAATAGAAACTGCTTGTCAATTTTATATTAATCCTGTGCCATCTTATGAAATAGATGTAATTCAATTACTATCTGTTGATGTTGTTATTGCTCACATCCCTCAAAGTATGAAAAAGCCACATAAAGTAAAACTTTTTGATGCAGAAAGAAAGAAAACTTATTGGCGCGCTTATATCCGTTATGGTGAAAATTCTGTTATAGCTAGTCGTGAAATGACAAACTTAATGGCATTTTTAGTAGATGATAAGCCTATAAAAAACATTAGTATTGGTAAAACAGAAAAGATACTTTTTGAACATCTTGAAAAAAACAGTCGCACAAACGTAAAAGAGTTTTCTAAAATTGCCAACATATCTCGCAGACGAGCAGAACGTATTTTAATACAAATGGTGCGACTTGGGCTACTTATAATCCATAACGATACAAAACAAGATTATTTTACAATGAATTAAATATATTTAAGTTATACTATTTTGAATTATATATTATTTCAAAGATTCCCCTTCTCAGAAGGGGTGGCAAACGAAGTTTGACAGGGTAGTCATTACGTTCAGCGACCAAATAACCACACATCCACCGCTACGCAAAAATGAGGGCAGAACACCCTTATCTACAACTCTCAAGCGGAGAATTTGCCACTATGTTTTGGATAAAAATAGTATTAAATATATTTTTTATAATTTTTAAATTACACTTATGTTATATTATTTAGCAAATTGGTTAGATAGTATGTTTGAACTTCCGGGCTTTGGAGTTTTTCAATATCTAACATTCCGTGCAGCAGCAGCAGCAATTACTTCTCTTTTCCTAAGCTTAGTATTTGGTCCTATAATAATAAGAAAACTTAAAGAAAAACAATTAGGTGAGCAAGCTAAAGTAGAACTTACAGGGGTTGGTAATCATCATTTGAAAGCTGGTACGCCAACTATGGGAGGCTTGATAATCCTATTATCTTTGTTAGTTCCTACATTGTTTTGGGCTGATATTTTTAATATATATGTACTGTTAATTGTACTTACAACTGCTTTTTTAGGATGCATCGGTTTATTAGATGATTATCTTAAAGTTGTAAGAAAATATAAAAAGGGGCTGATTGGGCGTTATAAAATTATAGGTCAAGTAACAATTGGAATAGTTTTAGGCGGAGTAATATATTTTTATCCCGAGCTCTTTAGTCCTGATTTCTATTTGTCAAATACGCTTACAACTGTTCCTTTTGCTAAAAATATAAATTTTGATTTTGGAGTTTTCTATATCCCTGCCGTTATTTTTATAATTACAGCAACTTCTAATGCTATAAATTTAACAGATGGCTTAGACGGACTAGCTATAGGTACGGTTGGAATATCGGCATTAGCGCTAGCTATAATCGCTTATGTTACTGGAAATGCTACATTTGCAAAATATCTTAATATTGTATATTTGCAAGGATCAGGAGAATTGGTAATATTTTGCTCTGCTTTAGTGGGAGCGGCTTTAGGTTTCCTCTGGTATAATTCTTATCCTGCACAAGTTTTTATGGGTGATACTGGTTCATTAGCTTTGGGTGGCGCTATAGGAGCTCTATGCGTTTTAATTAAAAAAGAATTTCTATTACCAATTTTAGGCGGTATTTTTTTTGCTGAAGCATTATCAGTAATAATACAAGTTACTTACTTTAAATATACAAAGAAAAAATATGGCGAAGGGCGTAGAATATTCCTTTTTTCACCTCTTCATCATCATTTTGAAAAAAAAGGTATTCACGAATCTAAAATTGTAATTAGATATTATATTGTTGCCGTTATTCTTGCAATTTTTACTATGGCAACATTTAAAGTTAGATAAAAAAAAGCAAGATTACTAATTTTTTAATAATCTTGCTATATTTTTTGAGAAATATGATTTACGATGTATTATTCTACAGTAACGCTTTTAGCTAAATGTCGTGGATTATCAATATCTCGTCCAAGTTCGTCAGCTATATAGTATGCTAATAATTGAAGTGGAATTATAGATAAAATTGGCATTACTATAGGTAGGGTTTCAGGTATATAAATCATATGTTCAACTTTATTTTTTATAAGTTCATTCCCTTCGTTGTTTTCAGTGGCTATTGCAATAATTTTTCCGCCTCTTGCTTTGACTTCTTCTAAGTTTGAACGTAGCTTGTCAAACACCTCATCTTTTGTTGCTAAAAATACGACGGGCATTTCATCATCAATTAGTGCAAGCGGACCATGTTTCATTTCTGCGGCAGGGTAGCCTTCAGCGTGTACATAAGAAATTTCTTTTAATTTTAAAGCACCTTCAAGAGCTATAGGATAATTATAGCCGCGTCCTAAGTATAGAAAATTTCTTGACTTAGAATATCTTTTTGCTATTTCTTTTATTTTGTCTGCTTGCTGCAATATCTTTTCAATTTTTTTAGGTATTTCTTGTATTTCTTTTATGATTCTTATTCCTTCTGTTTGCGATACACTTCTCATTCTTCCTATATATAAAGCAAAAAGTAATAAAACAGTTACCTGAGAAGTAAATGCTTTTGTAGATGCAACACCAATTTCAGGACCGGCATGTAGATACACACCTGCATCAGTAGCGCGTGCGATAGAACTTCCAACAACATTTACAATACCAAGAGTGGTGCAGCCTTTGCGTTTTGCTTCGCGTATTGCCTCTAAAGTATCTGCTGTTTCGCCACTTTGAGAAATAGCTACGACAAAGTCTTCGGGATATATGACAGGATCTCTATAGCGAAATTCAGAAGCATACTCAACATCAACGGGGATTCTTGCTAATGTTTCAATCATGTATTTTCCGATAAGTGCAGAGTGCCAAGAAGTTCCGCAAGCCGTTAAAATTATTCGTTTAGCGGTGCGTAGTCTATCGGCAACTTCAGTAAGCCCGCCAAGTCTTACATCACCTGTTGCAAGGATTATTCGCCCGCGAGTAGCATTTTCTATAGTTTTTCCTTGTTCAAAAATTTCTTTCAACATAAAATGAGGAAAGCCACCTTTTTCAAGTTGATTTAATTCAAACTCTATAGTTGTAATTTCCTTGTTTATATTGATGTTATCTAAATTTTTAATTACATAGCTATCTTTTGTTAAAATAACCATTTCATTGTCATCAGGATAGATAACATGTTTTGTGTAATCAACAATTGCGGTTTGGTCAGATGCTAAGATAAACTCATTTTTTCCAATTCCAATAACTAAAGGACTTCCGCGTCTAGCGCCTATAATTTTGTCTGGTTCATCTTCTGCAATGACAAGCAGACCAAATGTTCCTGTAACATCAGCTAGCGCTAATCTAACAGCTTCAGCAATATTTTTGTTTTTTTCATAAATAGAACCTATATATACTGCTAAAACTTCAGTGTCTGTTTCTGTTTTGAAATGATAACCTTGTTTTGTTAAAAGACTTTTTAAAGCGCTATAATTTTCAATAATTCCATTATGAATGATAGAAACTTTGCCTGAATTATCGAGATGAGGATGTGCGTTAATATCGTTTGGTTCGCCATGAGTTGCCCAACGTGTATGTCCAAAACCTATATTTGAGCTATATTTATTATGATCTATCAGTTTATTAAGTTCGTTTAAGCGACCACTTTTCTTGATAGTTACCAACTTGCCGTTTTCAATAATGCTAATTCCGGCAGAATCATAGCCACGATATTCTACACGTTTTAAGCCATTCATTATAACTTCAGTAGCTTTTCTTTTGCCTATGTATCCAATAATTCCACACATACATTAAAATTGTCTTATTTGTAAAAGTCGGCGTGACTGGATTCGAACCAGCGACCCCCACTACCCCAAAGTGGTGCGCTAAACCGGGCTGCGCTACACGCCGTTAATTTATAAAAACTCAAAAATACCATTTTTTTTAGACAATATTACTATAAAATATGTATTTTTGTGTTTTTTTCTTAAATTTTTGTTTAATAATTTCGTAAATTCGTAAGAATATTATAATAAAGAATTAATGAATAAGTTAATGACACGAATATATTTATGTATTTGTTTGTTTTTCTATATGGTACAATCCTCTAATGCTCATACAACGCGAATTTTGTTTATAGGCAATAGCTTCACGCATATGCATAATTTTACTACAATGGTATCTGAACTTGCAAGTTTTTCAAATGATACAATTGTTACGGAGCAATCTGCTTTTGATAGCCATACATTAGAAAAACATAGCACTACAGAAGAAACTTTACAAAAAATTGCACTTAGTTGTTGGGATTATGTTGTGTTGCAAGAGCAGAGCCAAAGACCTGTAATGGATGAGATAACGTTCCAAGAAAAAACTTTATGTTTTGCTAATAAATTAGATAGTATAATTCATTTTCATAATCCAAATGCACAAACTTTACTTTTTATGACTTGGGGGCGGAAGTTTGGCGATAGGGAACTTTACAAGAAATTTCCATATTGCAGTAGCTATTCGGGAATGCAAGATAAATTAGCGGAACGTTATTGGTTGCTTGGAAGTAAGTTAGCGGCGGCGGTTATTCCGTGTGGAATTGCTTGGAAGTATTTCCAAGAAGAACACTATATAAATTTATTTGATGAAGATTTAAAACATCCTAATATAGTAGGTTCATATCTGAATGCTTGTATGTTTTATTCCTATCTAACAAAAAAAACGCCTGAGGGTATTTTATATAATCCGGCTGGACTTGAGAAAAAAGATTTGTTAGTATTGCAAAAAAAAGCATTTGAGACAGTGAAATTATATTTTCCAACTTTTTTTAATGAAAATATAAAACAAAACAATTAAAAAAGATAATAATTTTGTTTTGGCTTATTTTTTGCCTTTATATAAAGTACTGAAAATAAAAATATATTTAGGATTAAAATAATGGAAAAAAAATTCATTGTTTATAATAAAAACAAGAAATTAGTTGTTATTTTTGCGGGTTGGGCAACTTCTCCGCAATTTTATAAAGATTTTATTATACCTGATGCTGATGTTCTACTTATAAATAATTACAAAGATTTTATAGAACTTGAAACGCATGATGAATATATAAAAATTTTTTCTTTATACGATACAATTAATGTTTTTGCTTGGTCTCTTGGGGTATGGGTAGCTAGTTATTTTTTTACATTACATGAAGAAATAAAAGTTTCAAATGCTATTGCTTTTGCTGGAACACCTTATCCTATAGATGATGAAAAAGGTATAGCAAAGGCAATATTTCTCGGAACAGCACATAATTTGGATGAAAAAGTTTTAATGAAGTTTCAACTCCGTATGTGTGGAAACCGTAGAGCTTTTGATGAGTTTAATGAACGGAATGGTAAAATGAACATAGATGAATTAAAAGCGGAACTTTTTGCTATAATTGAAGCTTATGAAAGAGCTCCACAAAATAGCTTTCGTTGGGATACAGCTTATATAGGGAAATCAGATAAAATTTTTCTTCCTGAAAATCAACAAAAAGCTTGGGGAGGTACAAGGCAAATTTTACTTGAAGTTCAACATTATGATTTACAGCTGTTAAAATATATTATACAAAATTTATGTTAGATAAGCAATTAGTTATACAAAGGTTTACTAAAGCCTTGCCAACGTATGATGAAACTGTAATTATACAGCCTAAAATAATAGAACAACTTGTTGAATATATAAAAGATATAAAGATATATAACTATGAAAGAATTCTAGAAATAGGTGCAGGTACAGGAATGCTTACAAATAAATTGTTAGAGATTTTTTCTTCAAAAGATTTTTTTATCAATGATATTTGTAAAGATATAATTCCGTTCTATAAAAATATTGAAAATACTGCAGGAACTAATATAAATTTTTTAATAGGTGATGCAGAAGAAATTGTATTTCCCAACAATATTGATTTAATTATTTCATCTTCTACAGTTCAATGGTTTGAAAATTTAGACTTTTTTTTACAAAAATGCTATGGAAGTCTTAATTCTAATGGGATACTAATTTTAACAAGCTTCGGAGAAAAAAACTTCAAAGAAATTAAAGAAATTACACAAACAGGTTTAAATTATTTTAGTAAAAACAATTTGGAAGAAAAAATATCTAAGTATTTTGATATATTGCTGCTTATAGAAAAAGAACATGTTGTTTCATTTGATTCTCCTAATGATATATTATTACATTGCAAAAAAACAGGTGTATCTGCTTCAAATACTAAAGCATGGACAAAACAAACTTTAATAAATTTTTGCAAAACTTATAAAGAAAAATTTCAAATTAATAACAAAGTTTATTTAACTTATCATCCAATTTTTCTTATTGCAAGGAAAAAATAGAGAAATTATATAAGTTCTAATTTGTTTAGTAACAACAAAATAAACAAAAAAAGGCTGAATCCTTAAAATGGAATCAGCCCTTTTTGTATGTCTGAAAAAGTTTTATAGGATATTTTTTGTATTAGCTTCTGTTTTTAAAAACTTGATTTATAGATCTTTGTAATTGCTCAAATCTAATATTTTTATCAAGAAATACATCAGCTTTTATCCATTCTTTTTCTTCTTTTGTATTTAATCCAAAACGTATTCCAGTTTCATTAGATATAGAACTTACTATAATTATGGGAACATCGGGATATTTTTCCTTTATACTATAGCATAAATAAAACCCGCTATCTTTTCTTTCAAGCATTATTTCTGAAATAACGAGCATAGGTTTATTTTCTTCTATATATTCTAATGTTTCGCTACTTGTTTCGAATAATATAGAGTTAAATCCCATCGTTTTTACATAACTTTCAAGTAATTCTCTATGAGTTTGATCTTTATCTACGATAATAATATTTTTATTTTCTTCCATTGTTTTTCAAGTATTATATTTTTAAAATAATTTTATTTACAACAGTACATCTCGTTTATGATACTTAGTATGTAACAATTCATGTGCCTTATGACTATTAGGTTCGCCTAAGAATTTTTCATATAAGTCAAGAACTTCTTTGTTTTTATGTGAAACTTTCAAAGGTTCATTTTCATCTATATCTATAATATACAAAGATTGCATTCGCTTTTTAATATCTTCGATATCGCTATGTAATTTTTGTCCTCCGCCGTTTATACAACCGCCTGGGCAAGCCATAATCTCTACGAAATGAATATCTGAGCGACCTTTTTTAATTTCATCAATTAGTTGTATTGCATTAGCTAGTCCACTAACTACTGCTACACCAAGTTCAAATCCATTGATATTAAGCTTTGCTTCTTTGCGACCTTCAAGTCCTCTTACAGCTTCAACTTTCAAGTCTTCTAATTCGTTACCTGTAAGTTTAGCATAAGCGGTACGGATAGCAGCTTCCATGACTCCACCCGATACGCCGAACAATTTTCCTGCTGTACTTCTTTCACCGTGTGGTGAGTCAGCACTTTCAGGTTCTAGATTTTTGAAATCAATACCATAAGTTTTTATTAGTTCAGCTAGTTCGCGTGTAGTAAGAACAGCATCTATATCACTAATACTTTCGCTACCCATTTCTACTCTTTGTTCTTCAAATTTTTTAGCAACACATGGCATTATAGATACAGAATATATGTTTTCAGGTTTAGTTCCAATTTTTTCTGCAAAATATGTTTTAATTATAGCGCCAAGCATTTGCTGTGGAGATTTACAAGTTGAAATGTTGTCTAACATATCTGGTAAAAATTCTTCTGCATATTTAATCCAAGCTGGACAACAGCTAGTAAACATAGGAAGTTTGCCACCATTTTGCAATCTATTTATGAGTTCTGTTCCTTCTTCCATAATTGTAAGGTCAGCCGAAAAAGTAGTATCAAATACTTTATCAAATCCTAAACGACGCAAAGCAGCATTCATTTTTCCATTTACATCTGTACCAGCTTCAATATCAAAGAATTCTGCTAATGATACAGAAATAGCTGGTGCATATTGTACAACGACAGTTTTTTCGGAATTATTAATAGCTTCTATAACTTTTTCATATTGTGTTTGTTCAGACAGAGCACCTGTTGGACATACAACAACACAACGACCGCAATTAATACAACTTGAAGTATTCAGTCCTTCATTTAATGCTGTTCCAATAAAAGTTCTACTGCCACGGTTGATGAAGCTAATAGCAGAAACTCCCATAATAGTTTCGCATACTCTCACGCAACGTCCGCAGAGAATACATTTATCAGGGTCTCGTTTCAAACTAACGCTAGAAAAATCTAAATTATGATGTTCTTTTTGACCTTTAATTCTTGGTTGTTTGATTTGTAAATCACTAGCTAGAGTTTGCAAATCACAATTTTGATTTCTATCACAATACAAACAGTCGTTTGGATGGTTTGCAAGTAGAAGTTCAACAATTGTTTTCCGTGCATTTATAACTTTGTATGAATGTGTTTTTATTTTTAATCCGTCATAAGCAGGAAATGAGCAAGACGGAATGAGTTTGCCCGTTTTTATATCTTCGACTATACAAATTCTACAGGCACCGCTTGGCAACATATCTTTAATATGGCACAAAGTTGGAACATGAATGTTATTCCGTTTAAGTACATCTAAAATAGTTTCGCCATTATTTGCTTCAACAGAGATATTATTTACTTCTATATTCATATTTTTCTATTATTATATTTGTGAGTTAAAAAAAAATTAAGTTTTAATATAAATTGCATCAAATTTACAAACAGAGAAACAAGTACCACAACCAATACAATCGTGTTCCAAAATATAATGTGTTCCTTTTGGAGTTCCATGTATTGCATTAGTAGGACATTTTCTAACGCAAGCGTGACATCCAGTACATTTATCATTGTCAATAATAAATCTTTTAAGTTCTGAACAAACATTAGCAGGACATCTTTTTGCAAATACGTGTTGTTCGTATTCTTCTTTGAACCAGCGTAGTGTACTTAAAACAGGATTTGGAGCAGTTTGTCCTAATCCACATAAAGAAGTAGACTTAACGGTATTAGCTATTCTTTCAAGTTGCAATATCCCATTGAAACGCTCTATAGAATCTTCAGGGGTACGAGGTTTAGTCGTAATGCTTTCTAGGATTTCTAACATTCTTTTTGTTCCTTCACGGCATGGAGTACATTTTCCACAACTTTCACGTTGAATAAAATCCATAAAAAACTTAGCTACATCGACCATACAATTATCTTCGTCCATTACAACTAATCCACCTGAACCCATCATTGCACCAACTTTAACTAAAGAATCATAATCAATAGGGATTTCAAGGTTTTGTTCTGTAATACAACCGCCTGATGGTCCACCAATTTGCACAGCTTTAAATTTTTTATTTTCTTTAATGCCACCACCTATTGAAAAAATTACATCTTTAATTGTTGTACCCATAGGAACTTCCACTAATCCAGTATGCCTTATTTTTCCTGAAAGTGCAAAAACTTTTGTTCCTTTGCTGTTTTCCGTTCCTATAGAAGCAAACCACTGACTTCCGTTACGAATAATATCAGGAACATTAGCAAGTGTTTCAACATTGTTAATAATAGTAGGCTTGCCGAATAGACCTTTTATAGCAGGAAATGGAGGACGCGGACGTGGCATTCCTCTTTTGCCTTCAATACTATTAAGTAATGCGGTTTCTTCGCCACAGACGAAAGCACCTGCGCCTGTTTTTATTTTTATTTCAAAATCAACACCAGAATCAAATATATTTTTTCCTATAATTCCGTGTTTTGTAGCTTGATCAATAGCTACTTTTAAATGTTCTATTGCAAGTGGATATTCAGCGCGAATATAAACATAAGCTTTTGTTGCACCTACAGCATAGGCAGCGATAGCCATACCTTCAACAAGTCTATGAGGGTCGCCTTCTATAACTGCTCTATCCATAAAAGCGCCGGGGTCACCTTCGTCAGCATTGCAAATCATGTATTTTTGGTTAGCTTCTTGGGTTTGTGCAAACTTCCACTTCTTACCAGTAGGGAATCCAGCACCACCACGACCACGAAGACCGCTTTTTTCAACAATATCGCAAACTTCTGCCGGAGTATATTCTCTTATTGCTTTTAAATAACTTGTATATCCACCATTAGCTATATATTCTTCAATCTTAACAGGATTGATTTTTCCACAGTTTTGTAATACAATTCGTTTTTGTGGTTTTAAAAATGGGAAATCATAAATGTTGTTTACATTTTTCCATTGTCTTTCTTCTGAAGGGAATTGTCCTAAAACATTTGTTCTTGGAGCTTTATTAACAAAAACTTCGTCAAAAATAGTTTGGATGTTTTCTTCTGTAACTTTTGCAAAAGATATTCTTGAAAAGCCAGGTAAATGAATATCTACAATAGGTTCATAAGCGCAAAGTCCAATACATCCTGTATCAATAAATTGAGCATCTATTTGATTATAAGCCACATATTTTGAAGCAGCTAATTTTATTTTTGCCGCACCTGCACCTAAACCACAAGTTCCTGCACCAATATATATTTTTACTTTAGAAGTTTTTTCACCTTTTAATTCTGCTAACAATTCTAAATCAGTAGCAGATAATTCTTCATTGTTCTTTTTTAACAAACAATAGTCTATTAATTTTTGTGTTTGAGTATCCATCATTATTCTATAAAGGTTAGTTATAAAGACTAGTTATTGCTTTTACTGTTTCTCGATTAACTTTTGCAAATACTTCACCATTTACGCTAATCGCCGGCGCTAGCCCACAAGCGCCTATACATGCTACTACTTCAAGACTGAACAAACCGTCTTTAGTCGTTTGCCCTGCCTTAATGTCAAGATGTTTTTCAAATTCTTCTAAAACTGTTGCCGAACCTAAAACGTGACAAGCAGTGCCACGACATAATTGTATGTTATATTTTCCTTTAGGTACAAAACGGAATTGATTGTAAAAAGTAGCAACTCCATAAACTTGGCTGTTGGGAATTTTCAATTTCTTTCCTACAAGTGCAATTGATTCAGGTGAAAGATAACCTTCATGTTCTTGTATTTCTTGCAAGATAGGAATTAAATTGTCCCGACTCAAGTCATAATTTTCGAATAATTTTTCGAGTTCGTCCATATGCTTCCTATAATATTAAATTAATGAATAAAAGAAATAGTTCTATTTCGAACTAATATAAAAAAACATAAACAAGCGAGTAAAAAAAGTTTGTTTATAAATGTAATATAACAATATTTTTATAAAAAAACATAATAAAATGAAAAAAAATATGAAAAATATAAAAAAAAGACGTAAATCGTTAAAATTTACGTCTAAAATGATACATTATATATATGTCATTAATAAAATGAAAAATTACATTTTTGTATTTCGCATGTCACCCGAATTATTAAATTCTACATGCATGTTTAAAGCTTTTGTTAGTGTATGCGGAGTATGAGCATTTCCACCGAGTTTTAAGTAATCCCATAAAATTTCTTTGTAATCAGGATGAGCACATTTTTCTATAATTTCTTTGGCACGCTGGACAGGAGATTTACCTCGTAAATCTGCTATACCTTGTTCAGTAATGAATATCATTGAATCATGCTCTGTATGGTCAATGTGAGAACACATAGGAACTATTGTACTAATTGCACCACCTTTTGTTGTAGATGGACAAGTATAGATAGTAATATAAGCGTTACGAGTAAAGTCACCGCTACCACCAATGCCATTCATTATTTTTGTGCCTAAAATATGAGTTGAATTAACATGCCCAAAGATATCAACTTCTATAGCTGTATTCATTGCTATAACGCCAAGACGACGTACAACTTCAGGATTATTTGACAGTTCTTGAGGTCTTAAAACAAGTTTTGGATGGAAGAAAGAAAGGTCGCTATAAATAGAATTTAGACATTCCGAACTAACTGTAAGCGAGCATCCACTTGCAAATTTTATCCTACCTTCTTTCATTAAATCAATAACTGAATCTTGAATTACCTCAGTGTACATAGAGAAATCAGGTATTTCAGGATTTCTGCCTAAAGCACCTAATACAGCGTTAGCTATATTTCCAACTCCGGATTGAAGAGGTAAAAATTCTTTTGGTATATGATTAGTTCTTAATTCGTTTAATAGAAATTCTGCTACATTATTTCCGATGGTATCTGTTAGCGGGTCGGAAGGTGCAAAAGGTTTTACTTCGTCTGGTAAATCTGTTTCTACTATACCAATAATTTTTTTGGGATCAACTTTTACGTATTCTTTTCCAATCTTGTCAGATGGAGTATAAATTGCAATTTCTTTTCTAAAAGGCGGTAAGTCAGGAACATATATATCATGGATTCCACGCAAGTTTTTAGGATGTCTTTTATTTAATTCAATAATTATTTTATCTGCTAAAAGACAACCTGTAGATATTGTTCCACAAGAAGAGGTAAGAATGATCTCGCCATTATCACTAACATCACAAGCTTCAACAACAGCTAAATCTATTTTCCCTAAAAAACCATAACGCATATACTGCGAAGTATGAGATAAATGTTGGTCAAAGAAATTTATTTGTCCGTTGTTTATTCCTTTGCGTAAATCAGAATTTGATTGATATGGAGTTCGCCAAAGTACAGCATCAGCTTTTGCTAAGCTACCATCTAAAGATACACCTGTAGAAGCACCTGTTATAACTCCTATTTTAAATTCTTTACCTGCATTATGTTCTAGCATAGCACGATTAGCTATTGCAGTAGGAACAGCTTTTGCTGCACCAGCGGGAGTGAAACCACTAAATGCAACAACATCGCCATTTTTGACAAAACTAGCAGCTTCTTCAGCTGAAATAAATTTGTAAGTCATAGTTTATATTGTTTGTTAAATGAAAATTTTTAATTAATTCCTAATCTTGTTGTTTTTTTATAGATAAACACAAAAATAAGTTTTTTTCTATTCATTTCCAAATTAAAAACAAGAAAACACTATCATACTTACGAACTACTATCTGACTTATATTAAACTTACATTGGTAATCAAGTGAAAAAAAAATATTATATTATAAAAAATATTTTTTGTATTACATAATAAAATATAACTCTAAAAATATGAAACAATTATTCCGACATTTGGAACTACATACTGCACCTGCTTTTATGATGCTTGTTTTTGCATCTATTGCGTTCATCATACTTAATAGTTTGAATATAGACGCTTACATTTATATAATAATGCCATTATCTATATTGTTTATTTTTAGTGGTATTTTGCTATATTATTTGAAGAGAAAATTACTTGCATATATTATAGTTTCAATGAGCATAGGATTGTTGTTTTATCTCAATATCTGTAGTAATACAATTTACTTACCGAATAAAATTATTCCGACACAAAAAGCTATTGTTGGCGGAGAAGTTGAAAAATTGATAAAAAAAGATTCGTTGAAAGCGCGCTATTTAGTGTCAGGTTTTATTGATACTAAAGAATTGAAAAAAATAAAAAATACAAAAATAATTTTGAATGTTTACGGTGAAAAAAATATAGCTGTTGGCGAAAAAATTATCTGTAAATGTAATGTAAGAATAGCACGTAAAAAAGTTTTGCCTACGGATTTTGATGAAAGACAATATGCTAAAGGAATGGGAGCAATGTGGGTTGGAAATACTAATGAAAAAAACATAGTTGTAACTGCTAAGCCATCGCAAATCATTGCTCTTAGAACAAAAACTTTTAACGTGATATATGAACGAATTAATGAATGTTTTTCACCGATAACAGCTTCTTTAGTATCTGCAATTTTATTAGCGGACAAATCAAATTTAAGTTCTGAAATTAGAGTTTCGTTCTCTTTGGCAGGAATAGCACATATTCTTGCCTTAAGTGGTTTGCATATAGGTATCATAGCTTATATTTTATATCTATTTTTGTCATTTTTAGAAAATAGACCTGTGCTGAAATTCTTATTATTTTCAATAGTATTAATAAGTTTTATTTTTTTAGTTAATGCACCTGAATCGGCTGTTCGTGCTGGTTTTATGGCAATTCTTATTATGGGAGGGAAAACTTTTCAAAGAGATACAAATCCACTGAATATAATATCAATAGTTGTAATTTTGAGCCTTTTAGTCAAGCCTGAATTAATGAATTCTATATCTTTCCAACTTTCAGTAACTTCTGTACTTGGCATATTTTTATTTTTGCCTTTATGTCAAAATTTTTTCAAAAAGCAATTTAACGCTAGCAACAGTATTGTTAATTCCTTAGCGGTTACATTTGCTGTTTCAATTGTAACTGCACCAATTGTTGCATATTATTTCGGAGTTTTTTCTATTGTGTCGCCGATAGTCAATTTATTATTAGTACCACTTTTTTCTTTAGGGTTAATTTTATCAATAATAACATTGTTTTTTTCAGTTTTCTCAACTTTTTTATCTGAAATATTTACGGGAAGCGTAGAGTTTTTGTTTAAAATATGTGTTAATATCATAAAATTTGTATCCGAATTTGAATTTTCTGCTTTTGTTGGCAACGAAATTACTTTTCCTATTTTACTATTATCAATTGCAACTATATATTTGTTTTCGTCAGAAAAAAAGAGGCAATTATTTTTTAGATTTTGTGTAGTTGCTGTATTTTTTATAGCTATTATGTTTATAAACAATTCGCAAGTAGCAGAACCGAAAACTGAAGTTTTTGCAAAAAATAATTATTCTTTAGTGTCTATTCCATTGCAAAATAATAAAGAAGAGTATGAAATCTTTTTATGGATTTGCGATAGAAAGCCTGAACAAGATTATTACTATGACCGAGCATTAATAGAGTTTATAAGTGACAGAAATGTAAAAACTATAGGAATTAATGGTGCGTTTGCTTCTGAATTTGTTAAATCTATAGATGATGTTATAAAAGACAAAAATATAATTATCCGTGAACTAAATTTTGACGAACAAAAAGCATTGGAAAGAAAATTTTTAAATGGAAAAACAGCTCCTCATCTTATAGAAATATAACTAGCTTGTTTTTATAAACTTAAAAATTAACAAAGCGAGCTACATATTCTGCTTCTTTTAGATGAACTAAAGCTCCATCTGCAACAAGAGAGTGTACCGCTGCCTTAGCTTCAGCTAAATTTATTTTATGGCGATATGCAAAATGCCAAATATCTATTGGCTCAAGCGAAATTTCTAAAGCTAACATTTGAGCAGGTGATAGCTCTTTTTTTTCCTTAAATAATTTTCTTGCTACTTCGATGATTATTTTTGATTCTTTATCAACCATTTGTTTTTCTGTAAAATAATAATTATCGTTTGCAACTAAATCACAAATAGGGAAGCCACGTCCATCTTTATTTAATAAAACAGGTAATAAATCAACGCTTACGATATATTCTTCATCATCATTTGCAGCAGTATTATGCCATAAATCAATCCATATTTTTTCATCATGTATTTTAAGCCATTCAAAGAAAGCTATCTCACTATCAGGCAACATCATCATATATTTGCCAGAAAACTCTTTCAATATAGATAGTACTTTTTCGTCATCTAATTCTATGAATATTTCCGTAGGGAAATGTATATAATTTTTTTCCTTGATAGATTTGTAGCAAAGTTTTATTAGTTCTTTAGTTGTCATTTTTAAAAAGTATTTAAGAAAAAGCCACCTATCATAAACAAATAAAAGATAGGTGGCATATATTTTAAGATAATTTTTTATTCAGTGATATCAATGCCTGATACAATACAATAAGTATCTCTAGCTAACATTAATTCTTCGTTTGTTGGAATAACAAAAATTTTAATTTTCGAAGTAGGTTTAGATATAATACCTTCTTTTCCACCTACCATTTGGTTATTTAATTCATCATCAATTTCAATACCTAATGATTCCAAACCACTACAAATATCTCTACGAATATTTGCAGCATTTTCACCTACTCCAGCAGTAAAACATATAGCGTCGGCTCCGTTCATAGCAGCTAGGTAAGCACCGATATATTTCTTATTACGATAGGTATACATTTCTAAAGCTAATTTTGCTTTTTCGTCATTATTTTCATTTACTGCTTTAAATAAGTCTCTCATATCGTTAGAAATATCTGAAATTCCTAACACCCCCGACTTTTTATTTAAAATAGTTATAGCTTCACTAATATTTAAGTTTTCTTTTTTCATAATAAATTCAATAACTGTAGGATCTAAATCGCCTGAACGTGTTCCCATCATTAAACCCTCTAATGGTGTAAAGCCCATAGTTGTATCTATAGATTTTCCATTTTTTATAGCAGTTGTTGATGCACCATTTCCAAGATGTAAAGAAATTATATTAGTATCTTCAATTGTTTTGTTTGTAAGTTGTCTATAACGAATAGCTATGTAACGATGAGAAGTACCATGAAAACCGTATCTTCTAATCTTATAATCGTTATAATACTTGAGTGGAATAGCATACATAAAAGCATGCTTAGGTAATGTTAAATGAAAAGCAGTATCGAAAATAGCAACTTGTGGTATATCTTCGCCAAAAACTTCAATTGCAGCTTCAATTCCTTTTAAATTTGCAGGATTGTGTAAAGGAGCTATTTCAATATTAGCTTCTAATTCTTTTATAACTTCTTTAGTAATTTTGACAGAAGAATTAAAATGTTCTGTGCCATGAACAGTACGGTGTCCTATAGCATGAAAGTCTTGTAGACGTTTAATACCGTTTATGTGAGTTGTCGGAAGCTTTATCCAATCTATAATACGATTTAACGCAATTTTATGATCTAAAACGGGCATAACTGCTTTATAATTTTCATTGCCCGGCGCTTTAATTGAGATAATTGCTTCGTTAGTTCCGACTTTTTCTATAACGCCTTTAGCTAGCTCTTGGTCAGAATTTGTTTTAATTTTTTCAGAATCTGTTTCGATTATTTGGAATTTCAATGATGAACTTCCACAATTTAACACTAATATGTTCATATTTACTCTAATAATTTTGTTATATAAATCTTAAATCTCAAAAATAATGTTTTTTCTTCACAAATCATAATTTTGTAGAAAAAAAGTAAGAAATAATTCTTTCGTTTATTAAATTACTTAAGATGCTTACGGAATTAAAATCTCGCCATTTGCAATTTTAATTAGCGTATCTGTGTAAAGAATATGTTCTATTTCTAAAACACGTTTAGCTAGTGTTTCTGGCGTGTCGTTATCTAGCACTGGAACGGTCATTTGGTTTAATATTTTTCCGTCGTCATAATTAGGAGTAACAAGGTGAATAGTAGCGCCACTTGTTTTTTCGCCTGCTTCTATAACAGCTTTATGTACATTGCTGCCAAACATTCCTTCGCCGCCAAATTTGGGAAGAAGTGCCGGATGTATGTTCAAAACGCGATTAGAAAAATTATGTATTAAATCAGCTGAAACTTTTTTCATGTAACCTGCCAGAATTACAGTGTTTACATTATGTTCATTAAACACTTCAATTATTTTTTTTTCAGGATCAGCATAGTTGTGGCTACTTATATGAAATGCGGGGATGTTTGCTTTTTTAGCTCGTTCTAAAACGAAAGCATGTGAATTATTAGAAACTAAAGCACATAGATTTGCACGCAGTTTACCACTAGCTACATTATCTATAATAGCTTGTACATTTGAGCCGCTATGTGAAGATAAAAAACCTAAATTAAGCATATTGTTATTTATTTGGTTATAGACTTCTGGAGTATTCTTCTAAAAACAATACTTCTTCTTTTGTAAGAGAATCCTTGCCGTATGTATTTATTTTATCTAAAATAGTGTTTAAAATTTCTTCGTTGTGAAAATCATCATTCAGGTTAATTGTGTTTTGAGTTCCTTTGGGCGATAGTTCATTACTAAGCAAAGAACGAAATTTTTCGTTTGCATACATAGCCATACTAATTTCTTCTAATATCGAATCTGCTTGAATTTTATTCTTTTTTGCTTGTATTTCTTTACTCTTTCTTATGTTTTTCTTCATGATGTGATTAATTTGTAAATAAACTAAAAAAGCACTTCCTATTCCTAATATACTGATAACTATAGAAGGTAACACTACCATAATACCACTATTTAGCAAAACAAAAGACTTGAAACACAACCAAACAAATAAAGATAATACTTCTGTAAAAAAATAAATAGGTTTGTTAGGGAATAGCTTGTTGCGAAATTTAAGTAACCACGAAAGAGTTAAAATAAAAAACGAAATACCTTCTAAACCACCAAAAATAATCGGATTAGAAATAAAAATAATAGTTAATGATAAAGCAAATAAAATAGAAAATAATAATAAGATAACATATAATGAACGACCTAAAAATCTTTCAAGATTAGGTAAGGAAATGCTAAAAACAATTGAAAATAAAATACCACTTTCCCAAGTATTAAAAACAAACGGATAAGACAGCAAACGCCAATACTCAGCATTTAAAATAATCTGCGTTAGGTTGAGCGAAAGCGTGTTAAATAATAAACCATTAAATCCAATATTAAATATATTTACAATAATTACAAGTAAAATTAAAACTATTGAGACGGGAAAAGGCTTATTTTTTAATGTTTCAAATTTAAATGGTGTATATTTCATGTTAAATAAATTGTTGTATTTCGTTTGTTGTAATCATTTTTAACTATTTCTAGATTTATAAACTTAGTAGAAACTGTGCAAATTCATTTCGATAATAAACAATTTGAATGTTTCTAAAAATTTACTAAGCTATATTATCATTATATTCGGCAGTTTTAAGATTATCATTATCTATTGTTGAAAGTTCTTTTAGGATATTTCTTTTGAACTTCTTGAATTTGATCAAGTTCTTCTTGTGTAAACTGTATTTCCATAAATATATTGTAGGACAATAAATTGTTATAATCCAAAATTACGAAAAATGGAATAAAAAAACAAAATTTATGCTTATAACTTTTATGTTTAATAAAAAAATATTAAATTGCATTAAACCTTTTTGCTTTTTTCATGCTCTAAAATATAAGTTCAACAATTATTTTATGTAGAAATATGAAGAAAATAGCAATCGCAACACTACTATTATTTGTAGTTATAGGAATGAATGCAAATTATATATATGCACAAAAAGCACGAAATAATCGTATGAATAGAGATTGTTTCAGATGTGTAGAGTCTCTTAATCTAACCCAAGAACAGAGCAAACAGATTGATTCTCTTGTTTCTAATCATAGGGCAGAGATGGATAAGTTAAGAACGCAAGGTAACAATTTAAGAGCTCAAAGAAATGCTTTGAGAGATGAACATCAAGCAAATATTGAAAAATTGTTGACCGATGAACAAAAACAAAAGTTAACAAAGAAAAATACAAAAAATTATCAAAACAAACGAAAAAATAATATGAGACGCTCAAAACGTTTCAGAAATAATTAAAATTTAATTTTTAATAACCTAAAATAGGAATATTATCAATGAGAAAATCATTTTTTTCAAACAGGAAAATGTTTACATTTTCAACAATCATCGCATTATTAATATTTGCAGCTTGCGGTGAGAACGTTACCGACAACAACTATGTAGAGTTTCCAGTAAACTCAACTGACTACGTAAACGAACTAGCTAGTGAATTAGACGAATCATATAATCTAATGATAAATCTAGATGATTTATATTTAGAAGGTGATATCGAAAACGAGTTTTCTTCTTTGTATTTTTTGAATGGTTCATGTGAGTGTGATTCTTCTTGCAAATTCGGGAAAAATGGCAAGTTGAATTATGGTCAGATAAAAAACGGCAAGAATAAGAATGGTAATAAATGTGATACTTGCCAATGTGATTCTTTACGTAAAAAACATAATAACGGTAAAGGAAACGGTCATTACAAAAATTACAAGAATTACAAACCGGGTTTTTGTGCGATTTTCAAGGAATTAAATTTAACTGATGAACAAGCAAAAATTATATCTACATTTGCTAAAGAACATAAGAGCTGTCGTAGAGAAGCTATTGATGCTTTAAGAGAGGCGCAACGAGCTATTTTGCAAAATGCGAACTTAGAGCGTAAACAGATTATTGACGATATGAAGAATGGGACTATAACAGCTACAGAAGCAAGAGAATTACTTCTACAATTAGCTGAGCAAGTTCGCCAAGATATGAAGAATTCACCTGAAGTGCAAGCAGCATTAGAAGCGATGAAAAATTGCCATAATGTATTTATAGACAACATAGCTTCTGTTCTTACTGCTGATCAACTTGTTATATGGAACAAGTTTTTAGAAACAATAAAATAATTTATTTTACAACATTAAAAGTTAGTATTAAAGCACTATACACAAAAATATGGTGCTTTTTTTTGTTTTTCTTTATATTAATTCTTAAATTTGTACTTTATTATAAATTATTGATAACTATATTTATACGCAATGAATAATACAGAATTTAAAAAGGCTATTTTAGAGGGCATACCAGAAGTATTACCTCCGTTAAAACCGTATGATCCGAATATTAATCACGCTCCGCGTCGCAAAGATATTTTGACTAAAGATGAAAAGAAATTAGCATTAAAAAATGCACTACGTTACTTTTCATCTAAACATCACGCTGAGCTAGCGCCTGAATTTGCTAAAGAATTAGAAGATTATGGTAGAATTTATATGTATCGTTTTCGTCCTGATTATGAAATGAAAGCACGTCATTTAGATGAATATCCATACAAATCTCGTCAAGCAGCATCTATTATGTTGATGATACAAAACAACTTAGATTATGCTGTAGCTCAACATCCTCACGAGCTAATTACCTATGGTGGAAATGGTGCAGTATTTCAAAACTGGGCACAATACCGTATAGCTATGAAGTATTTAGCAGAAATGACTAACGAGCAAACTTTAGTAATGTACTCTGGTCATCCTATGGGGCTTTATCCTTCGCATAAAGACGCACCACGCGTTGTTGTTACAAATGGAATGATGATTCCTAATTACAGCAAACCTGATGATTGGGAGAGATTTAACGCATTAGGTGTTACGCAATACGGTCAAATGACAGCTGGTTCTTATATGTACATTGGTCCTCAAGGAATTGTGCATGGAACAACTATAACTGTTATGAATGCTGGACGTAAAATCAGCTCTAAAAATGAAAGTTTAAGAGGTAAGTTGTTTATTACTGCAGGCTTAGGCGGAATGTCAGGAGCTCAACCTAAAGCTGCAAATATTGCTGGAGTTGTATCAATTACTGCTGAAATCAATCCAAAAGCGGCACGAAAAAGATTAGATCAAGGTTGGGTAGATATACTTATAGATAATTTAGATGAATTAGTAGTTAGAACTAAAAAAGCAAAAGAGAATAAAGAAGTTTTATCGATAGCATATCAAGGTAATATCGTTGATGTTTGGGAACGTTTTGCAAAAGAAGATATAAAAGTTGAACTAGGTTCAGATCAAACTTCATTACATAATCCATGGTCAGGCGGATATTATCCTGTAGGAATAAGTTTTGAAGAAGCTAATGAAATGATGGCAAAACAACCGGAGCTCTTTAAACAGAAAGTACAAGATAGTTTGAAACGGCACGTAGCTGCTATAAATCAATGCGTTGCGAAGTTTGGAACTTACTTTTTCGATTATGGGAACGCATTTTTATTGGAATCAGGGCGCGCTGGTGCTGATATTTTCAAGCCAGATGGTACTTTCAAATATCCTTCCTATGTGCAAGATATTATGGGACCTATGTGTTTTGATTATGGTTTTGGTCCTTTCCGTTGGGTATGTACTTCTAATGATCCCGTAGATTTAGCAAAGACAGATAAAATTGCTTGTGATGTGTTAGAGGAAATAAGAAAAACTGCACCTGAAGAAATACAGCAACAAATGGCAGACAATATTCACTGGATACAAGAAGCTAGTAAAAATAAATTAGTTGTTGGTTCACAAGCACGAATTTTATATGCGGACTGCGAAGGACGTACAAAAATTGCAACTGCTTTTAACGATGCTATTAAAAAAGGTGAACTTACTGCTCCTGTTGTACTTGGACGCGATCATCACGATGTATCAGGTACAGATTCACCTTATCGCGAAACATCAAATATATATGACGGCTCACAATTTACTGCTGATATGGCTATACAAAATGTGATTGGTGATTCTTTTAGAGGAGCTACTTGGGTTTCCATACATAATGGTGGCGGTGTTGGCTGGGGTGAAGTGATTAATGGTGGATTTGGAATGGTATTAGACGGAACAGAAGATTCACAACGTCGTTTAGAAAGTATGTTAAGCTGGGATGTGAATAACGGCATAAGTCGCAGAAGTTGGGCAAGGAATGAAGGCGCTATATTTGCCATCAAGCGGGCAATGCAAGCAAATCCTAATTTAAAAGTTACACTGCCTAATATAGTTGATGATAAAATTTTATCTATGATATAAATAGAAATTAAGTAGTAGGGGCATTTTCAATTATGTCCCTATTTTTAATTATATTTTTTAAAACTAAAAAAGAGGTTTTTCATGAAACACGTAAAGCTAGTGTTAAGTGTTCTAATTTTAGCAGGAATTTTATTTCTTGCTTCTTGTTCCGATGATAATTCGGTTAAA
Organism: Ignavibacteria bacterium; assembly: GCA_012518115.1. Lineage (GTDB taxonomy): Bacteria > Bacteroidota > Ignavibacteria > Kapaibacteriales > UBA2268 > JAAYTD01. The sequence continues at coordinate 79,822 of JAAYTD010000014.1, forward strand.
CCTAAGGAAGATGATGTAAATGGGAATATTGAGGTAACAGATACAGCTGCGGTATTTCTAATTCAATCGTCTTATGTTGCTCTTGTAGAACAAAGTGAGCCGATAGAAAGTAGTATCTTAAAGGCATGGCTTAAAGAAAATGGGGAGTTTGTGGCTCCAGAATTTGCTAAATGTAATGGTGAAAATATGGTTGAGTTTGGTGGTAGTAAAGGGCAATATCAATATTCTACTCCTTACTATGCACCTGATTTTAATGTTGAAATAGGTGGTTATTTAGGCGGAACGCTTGCTTTTACCGCATCTCATAATAGAATTATTAGATTTACTAATATCACTGCTGGCGATACCATTAGAAAAAACAATTTTAAGATAAGTTATACAGGTGTTGATCCTAATACAGAATTACGTGTAATAGTTAGTTCACCATTTGGTAGTGTACTAAAACGAATAGGCACTACTGCTTCTACAGGTACAGTAACATTTGCAGCAGAAGAATTAGCAAGACCTTACAGAGAAGCAGCAATCGTTTTTTTGCAAGATAGAGATGAACTTTCTACTTATAAAAACAAAATGATACTAAAACGATTTTCATCTTATGCTTGTATTGAATGTTATATTGTATCAGAATAAATATTTTTTCTAAAAAAGCATCTCTTAATAGAGGTGCTTTTTTTTGTTTATTCATCAATTGCCGTTGCCTTTAGGCAACGGATATAATGCTCCTAATTGTAATCAGGGATTTATCCCCAATTTATAATTGGGTTAAAACCCAATTTTCTTTTTTTATTTCTCTTTTTATCTGTCAGTTAAAACTGACGGCAATAGATTATAATATAATTATTCATTAAAAATGTCACCCCTACGGGGTTTTATCAAAAAATGTATTTCACAATGTTATAATAATGTCATCCCTACGGGATTTTTAAGGAAAATTTTATAAATCATATAAATCACATTAATCCCATAAATCCCAGTTCAGACAAAAAGAGGAGAATTTTCCGCTCAGCGAAGTTAGCAAATTTCTTTCGTTCCAAAGGGAATTTATATAATTCAATTTGGTATAAAAAAAAGCCTTAACTTCCAAATTAATGAACTGTTAAGGCTTTTATTTTTTATCGGTAATTAATCCATTGCATACCAGCGACCTGTTGCACCATTTGTAATGAAAATAAATGCTTTCATTGAATTTCCTGCAATAGTTGCAAAGCTAACGTCTTCATTGTAAACTGTTACAAGTGTGTTGTCTGTATTTGCAACATATATAACTTGTCCGTCTTTTATATTTGCCGTATTTACAGACAAATGTAAATCGCTATTGTTTATTTTCAAAACACTTTTTGTAGGAGTAAAATAAGGAGCGACTGTTGGAAAAGTAGCTGGGCTCTCTGTTTCTAAAACAATTTTCTTATTAACAGTTAGATTGTTTTCAACTTCTAAATTTCTACCAACTGTTAAATCATTTTCAACTTCTAAATTATTAGCAACAGTTAGATTGTTATTTATTGTTGCATTGTTGTTAACTACTAAATTATTACTAATTGTAACAATAGTTGAAGTTTCATTATCTGAAATAGATGTTTCTTTAGCATTTCCATTTTCATCAAACTTCATTATACTGTTTGTAACAAAAGGTATTGGTTTTCTAACTAATTGAGATTTGAAACTTGTATTAAGTTTGTCTTCAGAAATTGTTCCTTCGGCAATTTTATCGTTTGTTATAGCTTCGTCAGCAATTTTATCATTTGTAATAGCTCCGTCAGCAATTTTAATTGTAGTTACGGAAGCATCAGCTAGCTTGTCTGTAGAAACTGCTCTGTTGGCTAATTTTGCTCTTGTTATAGCTCCGTCAGCGATATTGTCTGTTCCAAATACTTTATTATCTACATACTTATCGACATAACCTTTTGTAGATAATGTTAAAGCATCAGCGCCTGCTGGTAAGTAATCCGTTGTTTCGTCAATTGATGATGAATACTTTGCGTTATTAAACAAACCTGTTGCAACTTCAACAGCGTTTCCAATGAAACGTCCACCTTCGTAACGATCAATACCAGATATTTTTGTATCTGAGCCTAATTGGTTATTAATAACTTCTACATTATTGCCTAATAAAATAGTATCTGCATTCAAAATTATTTTATTTACTGTATCTTTAATTTTGCTTTGAACAAACTTTTTACTTAGACTATCCCAACGAGGTAAAAATCCTTCGTCCATAGTTCCAATATCTTGAAGCATTTGTATGTGTTCATTGTTTACAATCTCATCATCAACATATTTTTTAGTTGTCAAAACATTTTCTCCTGCAGAAGTCGGCATTCCATTTGTATATGATGCAAATCCATTTATTGTTGCATTATTTACAGAAATATTATTTGCAACTAAATTATTATTAAAGTTAACAGAACTTGCGTTTTCTACAATGGAAGTTTTTGTTGCATTTCCATTTTCATCTAATTTGATAAGTTTGTTTTCATCACTTCCTAACGGGTCCATCTCAACTTTATCCATTTTATTGTTGATTTTGTCCGCAAGATCGCTATCTAATTTTTCTTCTGTAATAGCTCCATCAGAAATTTGCAAAGTGGAAACAATTCCTTCGGCAAGTTTTTCTCTTGTAATAGCTCCATCATTAACTTTATTAGTTGTAATAGCATTATCAAGTATTTTTGATGTTGTAACTGCATTTTCGGCAAGTTTTATTTCTGTAACAGAAGCATCTGCTAATTTTGCAGTAGTTACTCCGAGATCAGCAATATGAGAAGTTTGCACAGCATTTTCAGCGAGTTTTTCACTTACAACCGCATTATCAGCAAGTTTATCAGTAGTAACAGCGTTATCAACTATATTCTCCGTGTCAATTTTAATATCTACAATACTTGTATCAACATATCCTTTTGTAGCTAAAGTTAATTTGTTAGGGTTTACAGGTAGATAGTTACTATTTGCCGTAACAGCATTAGAACTATAAACAATAGCATCGGAAGTAATACGTTTTGCAATGATTTGATTAACATTTGTAATATCATTATCGTCCATAACTAAATTTGTTGATACTGTAAATCCTGTACCTGCACCGGTATTTGGATAAAATGGACTTTCAATGAAAGTTTTGCTAAGTGTGTCCCAAAGCGGTAAAAATCTTTCTTTTGAGTAATTTCCTGTAGTTAGCTTGATTACAGGTTGAGCTACATAATCTGCATATCCTTTACTTGCAAACACATTTTTCGTACTTGTTCCTGACGGTAAATAATGATTTTCTTCGTTTACGGAAGTATAAGAAGCTTGATTAAAAGTAGCCGAATTTGCAATAACAGAAGCGCCAGCAAATACTTGTCCTTGATACATATTTACGCCACTTATGTTTGAGCCTGCATCTGAATTAGTTACAGCAATATTTCCGAGATAAATTGTAAATGAGTTTGGATCATTTTCATCTACAACGTCTTTTATATTGCTCTGCACAAATTTTTGGTTTGTTGCATCCCATTTAGGCAGATGATTATCAGAAATTGTTGTAAGTAAATCTAAAGGTGCAGATTTATAATCCACATATTTACGTGAAGTTAGAGTAGCATCGTCAGCATCAACAGGCATATTGAGCTCCAAGTCTAAATTATTTTTTCCTGCTATGTCAATATATTTTGCTGCATATATGAAATTAGCGAAATTTTGTTCTGTTGCTGCATTGAAAATATGTCTTCCGCCCCAAATATGGTTTTCGCTATGGTCAATGCTAATTATTGCTTTAACGGAGTCTTGCTGCGTAACGTCATAATCGATTTTTATTCCTGAACCAGCTAGTACGAAATCACGTGGATCAGTTGCAAGAATTGTTTTATTTGTTGTCGGATTATATTTAAAATGTAAACCGCTACCTTTTTCGTAGTTTCCATATTGACTTACTAAGGAATCAGAATAATACTTCAAGAAATTACTTGTAGAATCTGTATAATTCTTAGTATTATTTATAATTGTATTTTCTAAGTTGTCAATATATGTACGGTTATATACTTTTGCGGTATCCGCTTTTAATGCAAAAAGAGAATCTAAAACTGGACCTGTTTTTAGCTCTAAGCTATCAATATATGCACGCGTATAAACGCTGTCTAAATCAGCTTTAGTTGTTAGCAAAGTATCTAATTTCAGGAAAACTTTTGCAAATAAAGTATCAGAATAATTTGTTAAATTAATAGTTAATGAATCGATATAATTTTTGTTCACTAAAGCAGGAGCTCCTACTTCATTAATTTCATCAATCGTGAGATTAGAAGTTGCCACCCCTTTTATTACAAGTGTATCAAGATATGCTTTTTCGGCAACAAGAACTCCTTTTGTAATAGCTACGGCAACACTATCATTATTAATAGCTACATTTGCTTTCGGATTTGCAAATACATGTTTTCCACTCCAATTAAAATTACTAGCTTGATCAATTTTTTCGTTTGTTATGCTAGCGTTTCTAATGTGTGTCGCATTAATGGCGTCGGTTGCAATAGAAGCGCTTGTGATTGCTCCCGCTGAAACTCCTTGTGCCGTTTTTGCTAAATTTGCTTCTGTTGCGTGATTTGCAGTAAAAGCATACGGAACAGTTGCTAATTTTATACGTTTTGCGGACAAATTAGAATTATTAATCGTTAAACCAAGCCAATAAGGTTTGTCAAACGGCAAACTTAATGGCAAACTCTCGTTTGCTCCAAGATTTACATTTATAAATCCTTCATCTGTTTGTACTGTTATCATTTCTGTATGAAGACTATATGTAGAATATTCGCCATCGTAGATGCTGAAAACAATATCAACAGTACCTCTTAAAGGATTGTTATTTTTGTCCACAATATAACCTTGATAATTGATTATTCTTGGAACTTGAGAGAAAATATTTACATTTGTGCTTAGTATGTAAGCTACTGTAAAAGCAAGTAAATAAAGTACCTTTTTCATTTTAGACTTTTCCTAAATTATATGATAAAAATTTCTTTCTTTTTATTGAATTTTTGGATAAAAACATCAATATTTTATTAGTAAAACATTGAATTATCTTATAAATTTTCAAAAACCATACCAAAAAAAGTAGTGTGTTTTTAAGAGCTCTTTTTGTTATATTATAATTCAGAAGTTTTTAGCGTGTTTCTATGATTTTTTCTACTTTATTTTGTAAATTTGTAATAAAAAAACAAAACTATGTTGAAAAACAACTTTATATATAAGACTATAAAAAAATATATATATGGTCAAAGAATGCTAACTGATCCTATTTTTATAGAAATAGAGGAGAAATCAAAAGAAGAAAGTAACAAAAAACCTTCTCGAACCGAGATAATAAATTATTTGCTTTCTTTAAAAAAAGATAAAACTATTTATTTAGAAATAGGAGTGCGTAATCCTGACGATAATTATAACTCTATAAAAGCTGACGAAAAATATAGCGTAGATCCCGGAGTTGAGTTTGATTCTAATCCCGTAGATTTTAAAATGACAAGTGATATGTTTTTCCAAAGCTTAGATGAAAACAAAGTATTGAATAAAGATATAAGATTTGATGTTATCTTTATTGACGGCTTGCATCTTGCTGAACAAGTAGATAGAGATATAGCTAATTCTTTGAAATATATAAAAGATGATGGATTTATTGTTCTGCATGATTGCAATCCGCCGTCTGAGTGGCATGCTCGTGAAAATTATAATTATATTCATACTCCGGCAAAAGGTTTTTGGAATGGCACAACTTGGAAAGCTTTTATGAAATGGCGTTTTAGCAATTTAGTTTATTCTTGTTGTATTAATTCTGATTGGGGAGTTGGTATTTTATCGAAAAAAAACAAGATAGGGGAGAGTATAGAGCCTACAAATCTATTTTTTGAATTTGCCGTTTTTGATAAGAATAGGGCAGAACATCTTAATCTTATTGAATTTGATGATTTTAAAAAAATCATTGAATCTCAATAAAAAAATATTTGTAGGCTCATATCCATTTTTTGAAAATTTGAGCCTACAAATACAAATAGTAACTAGCTAGGAGCTAGTTTTTTTATTTTTCGTTTAATCTAAAATTCTTATTTTGCGGGAGCATTTGTAATGCAGCTATCAGCAGCAACGAAATAATCGGAAACATATGCTTTTCCTTCTTTAGCTTTACGTTCTTCAATTTTTTGACGTAATGTAGCTATGCGTTTTTCAAAATTACTACTTCCAGCAGCATCGTTTTCACAATGTTTTTCTTCGCTTTCATGTTGATGCTCAGCCTTTTCTTTTTCTTCCATTTCCTTTAAGACTTCTTCATCAATACGCTTTTCTTTTAGTATTCCTTTTATAGATATAGAGTTATCTACAAAAGCAACATCAAATTTTTCTATATTTCCTGCAGGTTCTATTCTAATAGTATTTCCTGCATCATCTTCAAGAAACATTCTTCTGCCACCGTGTGAACAAACATGCGAACATATTCCGTTCAAAGCGATTGATTTTTCTAAAAAATTATCAGGTGTTTTAACAAGTTGTTCTATTGTAACAGTTTCATAGTTTTGGCTTTCAACTTGTTCGGCTTGTTCGGCTTCTTTTGTTCCGCAAGCTGTTGTAAACAACATAGTTAATGCTAATAGACTTATAAATCTACTTTTAATGTTTTTGAATGAAAATTCCATTTTTTTTAATCCTCTTAATAATTTATAATAATAAAAAAAAATTATATCTTGACAATTAAAACAATTTTAAAATTACGTCCCATAGCGGGAATATAAGAACCAAATGGCTTATAATCATTATCTAAAATATTCTGTACGATAAATCTGAGCTTTGGTTTACAAATTATCTTATCAAAATTGGTACCAAAACTAAAATTGAAAATATAATATGCTTCTGACGGCTGATAGCCCCAAGGACCACCATCTGTGTTTTCAGGAATTTTGGCTACTCTATTTTGACTATTAGCTAGCTCCGTACCTAATTTTATATTGTATGAAGTTAAAAAGTTATTATTTAGAAAACTATGGTAAATTATGTCAAAATTTGTTTTCAATGGTGGCATTCCAAATAAAGGAGCATTATCATAATTTTGAGATAAATCAACTCCGTAAACATAAGATAATCCTAATGATAAAATTAGATTATTGCTAGGTTTCAATATATTATCAAAGCGATATGAAGTAGATAGCTCACCGCCCGCTAACCAAGCTTGAGTATTGCTAAATGTAAAATCAATATCTGGCGTTCTATCAGGAGCATATTCTACAATAAAATTATCTAACTTATTATAAAACAGTGCTAAATCATATTTAAATTTTTCTTGAAATGAAGAGCCGTGAAATCCGACATCAAAATTCCAACTATATTCAGGTTTTAAGTTAGGATTGCCTTGTTTAATTCCTTTGCAACTTATTGTTGTTGTAAAGAGTTCTTCAGTAGTCGGCATACGAAAAGCACGTCCTATATTTGTGGTAAGATGCATATTTTGTAAAGGTGAGTAAACAAATCCAATATTTCCACTTAGTGCGTTTCTCTTCGCTGTCTGCATTGAACTGCTTCCTGCATGTTTACCTTCAGTTACTTCGGTGTAGTCATAGCGAATACCGGCAACAGTTTTGAACTTTTGACTATATTTCCATTCTTCATGTACGAAAGCTCCGATATTTCTTTGACCTGCACCTTTATAGCCCGGCGCTTGTCCATAGCTATTATTTAAAAAATCAAAATATTCTACTGGATTATCTAAAGAAAAGATATAAGCATCACTGCCTAGCGTCATTCTATTGTTAGAATCTAGTTTCATAACTATATAAGCGCGACCGCCACCGTAAGTGTTCTTGTAATGGACTAAATCAAGATTATTTAGTTCGTCATAAATAGTATTTTTATAGTTGTAATAATCACGTTTTCCATGATCAAAATAAAGATTCAAACCTATTTTCTCTATAAATGTGTACGGAGTATAAGAATAAGTAAAATTTGTATGAATATTTTCTTCTTTATTACGGATTTTTGTAAAATATTTAGTTGCTCCATTAAAGCCTCGTGGTTTTCCCCAATCGCCATAATGATAAGTTGCATTTAAATTGATTTTATGCTTGTCAGAAAATTTATAACATGAATTTAATGCGAAATCTTTATCTTCAACATTGCTGTTTTTTGCAATTTCTCCATTACCGTAAATCATATCTTCCGTATGGCGAAACTTTCCGTTTATAGAAATACCGAAATTAGGAGCTCTATAAGTAAGTTTAGCAACTTCAACAAATTCATTGTTATTACTGCCGTAACCTGAATATATATCACCTTCAAATCCTTTGTTTCCAAGAGGTTCATTGCTAATTACATTGATAATTCCCGAAATAGCACCATTACCATAAATGACAGAGGCAGGACCTTTCATTATTTCAACTTTCTTTACATCGTATATATTCATATCTTGTCCAAAATATCCACCCGGAAAAGTACCTATTCGCCTGTTTCCATCTTTCATAATTAGCAGGCGTTCAGAGTTTAAACCTCGTAAAATAACAGGTGAATGATATTCCCATACTTGCGAAAAACCGGGCTGACTAGCTACCATATCTATTAAGTTTGAATTCATATTGTTTTGAATATCGCTATAACTTATAACAGATACAGGTTGAGTGATAGATTCAGCTGTTTGTTCATAAAAACTTGCTGAAACAATTACTTCATCTTGTTGAATGGATTTGGGAATAAGATAAATTTGAATATCTTCTTTAGCTAATGTGTCTAAATTTATAAGTTTTTGATAAAAACTTATGTGCTTTATTAGTAGCTTTACTTTTTTCGCTTCTGTTTCTAAAGTAAAAAAACCTTGTCTATTAGAAGTTGTACTTATATTTTCATCTACTATAGAAATAGTAGCAAATTGTACTGCTTGCTTGCTATTTTTATCTATGATATATCCGCTAATAGTTTTGCTAAAACTTTGAATAGGCATAAAATAAACTAAACAAGCCACAACAAGCATGGCTTGTTTATTAAGCATATTATATTTAATTGATTGGATTGACATAATCATTATAGGAAGTCCCATTCTATATTAACATAGCCTGTTGCGGTTGCAGCATTTTTAGCAGGGAATTCTGTAACTATAAATTTAACTAGTTTTCCTTCTTTAGTTTTTATTATCCAAATGATTTCATTTTCAGGAGTTGTATCGTTAGCTGATGTACGCCATTTGTCGCCAATAACTAGCTTTGCATATTCTTTTTTTAATGCGCTCATTTCGGGCTTACCTGTGCTACCTTTTGGAATATTAGTTAAATCAAAAGTAGGATCATCTTCTTTTAAAGTATAGCTATTAGCTTCTACTTCTGCTTTGGTAAGATTGACAAATTTTGTTTTTCCCGTACATTTAGGATCTACTTCCGAATAATTTACGGCTTTAACGCCATCTGATAATTTTATAAATGGAGCTCCACCTAAAGAAGTACTGTTTGGTTTTTGTGCTGATAATACACGAATTACAAGATCAGCATCAAAGTCGCTAACAGTCAAATCAGCCATATTGTTAGCTCCACCTTTTTGACCTTTATACTCAAAGTCAAATCCAACACCACTCGGATTGCGATTTGCACAAATTAAGTAGGGAGCTTCTATTGCTTTAAATTCATTTGGAACTTCATTAGGATTAACAGCATTATTATTGTCTTCGCCACATGATACAAATAATGCTCCTACCGTAAATAACAGTGTTAACAAACGGAGATTATAAAAAATGTTTGAAAATTTTTTATTTGTAGTTTGAAAATTGGGATTGTTCATATTATTATCCTCTAAAAATTTTAAAAAATGTGTTTTTGTTATATTGTTTTGTTGTTTGTTCTTTTTACAATTATTGTTCTACTAGCTAGTAAACTCTTTATGCCTTTGCGAAATTTTCTCCATAATTGATGCAGTTGTCTATTTCATCATCAAGATCATCTTGTTGGATTATATAGCCCTTATCATAGAGTTTTATTCCGGCTGCTTCTGCATCAGCGCACCAAAATTCCATCCATTCGCCATTACCCCAATCGTATGGACCGAATAAAGCAACTAATTTATCTTTGAGTTTTCCTTTAATTGCTTCGTAAAATGGAGCAAATTCAGCGTCCTCTAATTCTTCAGCGCCCATTGCAGGACAGCCTAATAATAATTTATCATATTCTAGTGCTTTTTCTGGTGAAGTTGCTCCTACGGTTTTTACTTCAACTTCAGCAACTTTTTTCACGCCTTCAGCTATAGCGTTTGCCATTGTTTCGGTATTTCCAGTACCTGTCCAATAAATAATTCCTATTTTCATTTTAATTTTGATTGATTAGTTTTTAAATTTATTTTTCTACCATTTTTAGGTATTTTTCACATTGTTTGACTTATTTTTAGCCTAATAAAATTTCTATCATTTTATATTTGTATTCTTTTCAAGATAACATACCTGCTAAATACTAAACAATTTAGATAAATTAATTGCCATAGAAGCTAAAAAGCTAACACCTTGTTCAGGCATAATAGTTTGTGTACTTGAAATATTTTTATCCTTAAAATTCAGCAAATTGTTTACACCTAAATTTAAGTCTATTCCACGCGGTAACTTAACTCCTATTTGGGCGGAACAAATATAGCGCGGTTCGTAATACTTATGCGAATAACTTTTTTCCTCGCTATTGAAAACATAAGTGTTTATTCCTGACATCCAATATCCATTAACGGAAGTTATTGTTGTTACAGAACTTATTTTTTTTGTATAAGCTAAGTTAAATGTAACATTATGTGGTCTCATTGCAGAGGTGTTAAGTCCGTTAACTTCTTGATAATCTTCCGTAAAAGAATAAGAAAATTGTGTGCTTAACCCGAAACCAAACTTCAATCTAAGTATTCCTTCTATTCCTGCTGTCCTTGCATCTTCAGCGTTTATATATACATAGTTAGGGTAACCTGTTGAATCTTCACGCCACTCCATTCCAATTTTATCATTAAAAGAATTATAGTAAGAGGAAAGAGAAAAATTTAATATCCCTTTGTTAATCTCACCTGATAATGAAAACTGATGACTTGTTTCGGGCTGTAAATTCGGATTGCCGCAAATTTGGAATATTCCTAATCCACCCATATCGTAATCGCTATATAATTCTTTTAAAGAAGGGGAGCGAAATCCAGCAGCGTATCCACCTCTTAGCGTTAAAATATCCGACTTCAGCATAGCCGATATGCGAGGCGTAACATGCAAATTGTATATAGAATGATAATCAAAACGTAAGCCCGGAACAACGCTGAAATTGTCTGTAAATTTTCTTTCATCTTGTATGTAAAAAACATAATTTTGATTGCTATGTTTTCCTGTATCTAAAAACATGTAATGTTTAAGATTTTCTGTATTTACTTCTATTCCTGCCGTTAAAATATTATTGTCATTATAAGAAGCAGTATAGTTTAACCTGGCGATATTTATTAAATCATTGTATATTTCAAGATATTTATCTATTAAGAGAAAATCATAATGCTTAGTGAAATTATCAAGCGTATAAGAAAAATCAAGAAACTGATTTTCTGTCATAAAATAGTTTAGTTTGGTATTAATTGTAAAATCATTATATACATCTTCAAATTTTGCTAAATTATTCGTGTTTAACCGTCTGTTATTATAATAAGAAATTTTTGTTTGAGCCGAAAAATTATCTGAAAAAACATATTTCAATTTTTGACTTGCGTTCCAAAGTCTATAGCCTTTAATTGGGACTTCGCTAACTTTATATATTGTAGTATCAAATGTGCCATCTGCATTTGTTGTTATATTATATGCTTCTTTCGTGTCGGAAACAGTAAAGGGATCTTTTTGTCTAAAGGAAAAATTTGTTAGCGATGAAAATCGTTTTTGCTTTGTTCCTAAAGAGATAGAATGTTTTTGTTCGCCTATTGAACAATAGCGAGAACTTATGTTGCCCGTAAAAGGTTGTGTTGCTTCTTTTGTAATAATGTTAATCACCCCGCCTAAAGCATTTGAACCATATAAAGTGGACATTGCACCTTTTACTACTTCAATGCGTTCTATTTCATCAATATTAAATCGCGAAAAATCAACATTATCAGCTGCACCTTCACCTGATAAACGTTCTCCATCTATGAGAAAAAGCATATAATTACCTGCCGTACCTTGATATTGCATAGTGGGCAGACCTGTTCCGTGATGTCTTCCGAACTGTATGCCCGGGAGCTCGTATTGTAACAATGAGGTAATTTCCATAGGATTAATTTTCTTAATCTCATCTGCTGTTATCATTCGCGTTACTATTGGAACATCTTTTAATGGACGCTCAATTCTTGAACCTGTAACAACAACTTCTTCTAAACAATTTATAGATTCTTCTAAAATTACTGTGATGTTTGTATCATTTTTCTTTAGCTTGTATTCTTTAGGATGATAGCCAACAAAGCTAAAACGCAAAACAGTTTCCTTGTTGCTTTGCAATAAAAGATTGAACTCACCTTTAGAATTTGTTCCTACACCAAGTGTTGTTCCTTTCACTAAAACTGATGCTCCAGCAAGAGGCTTGCCTTCCATATTGAAAACAAGCCCACTTACTGACCTTTGATTATTTTCTTTATTTATTCCAAAAACCGAATAGAATGGAATAAGAATAAATATTAATGAAAATAACGCTTTATACATATTGCTCTGAAACTCCTATTTAGTCATATATTCATAAGAAAATGAAATATATCCTTTCAAACCTTCTTTGTTAGTATAATCTGTAAACAATATTTTGATGTATTTCTCATCTTTTGTTTTTAAAACATAAACAAGATTACTTAAAGTGTAGTTTGGAGGCATAGAGCTCATATCTAAATTTAGCCACTTGCTTAGTACTTTATTTAGACTAGACTTAGCGTATTTAACCTCGCCTGCCATCATATTGGACATATCAACAATAATACTGTCAGGTACGTCAGCAGTAAAAGTACCAGCAGGAATTGAAGTAAGAGCAGCTAAATCTGTTTTGTCAGTTTCTAACGCAGAACCACCATTAGTGCGAATATCATAACGATGAATAGCTATATCCCAGTTAAATGATTGCTCATCAACATTTTCGTCAATGGAATGAACTACACTTTTACCTGTAGAAAAATCATAATAAACCCACTGATCATAAGCAGTAGCTTTTAATTCTGTTACTTCTTTCTTAGCAGGTTCTTCTTTAGCGTAAGTTGTAAATATAGCCGTAACAGGCATTGGCATTGCTCCAAATTGAAAAGTATAAGTAACTTCTAAATCTTTACCAACTAATTTACCTGTAAAGGGACCAGAGATATTCATCGGTTCTCCTTTTATATCTACTGCACCTTCAAGAGTATAGCTACCATCGGAATTCGCTGTTACTTTGCTTTCCGCTTCAATAGCAGGAATACTGTATTTACCAAAATTAAAAGCACTGAGCTTCAGAGAAACTGTATTCTCCGTCTTTTTTGTAATTATTATAGATTTATCGCTAACAGAGCCTTGCTCTTTATTAGCTACCTTTAAATCTATTCTGCCATTGTAAGTTCCAACGACTTTTGATGATAAGTCCGATGATGGATCTACGGGATTATCTTTATCGCCACAAGAAATAAAGAAACCCGCTATTAAAACTAATGCAAAGAATTTTGCAAAACTAAATTTTACTGAAATAATTTTATTCATAAAATTAACCTAAAAATATTAAATAATAAAAAACAATTTGTTTAAAAATGAACAACGTTTTTTCATATGTAAAAAAAATATTATTAATTACACCGTCAGGCTATCGCCTGCCACCCCTTTAATCTGAAGTGGAATTGTTTGAACTAATATATAATTTCGTTTGATTAGTGAACATCGTTTTTTTAATAAATACAAATATAAGGAATTTTTTTTAATTACAACAAAATATTTTTTATTTTTTGTAATTTACCATATTTAAAATACTGCATTTTACTCAGGCACATAAATTATCTCACCATTTTCAAGTTCATATGCAATTCCTATTTTTTTACCTTTTTTTCCTGATTTATTTTGTTTATCTGAAGGTGTATAACGATTAATTTTTTCACCTTCTTTAGTTATAATTTCCATATTATCTTTGCCCGGATTTTTTACAATAGTAAAATCTTCTTGCGAAAGCATCTCTGTCATATTAAAACTAGTTACTAAAGCAACCATAAGCGCTACTGCAAAAACCATAGCAACATCAAACAAATTTCCTACGACGCTCATCGGATCGCTATCTTCTTCTTCACGCAACAATTTTCGTTTCATTGTTTGTTTCTCCTTGTTCAGCAGTTAATAAATTTGCAATAAATTCAAGATTTGCCATATCTTTCAAATACCAACGTCGTTTTACTTGTTGTGTCATTAATCCAATAGCGCCGGCAAAAAGTCCTATAACAGTTGTAGAAAATGCTACTTGCATATTGTAAGCCATAGAAGCTATATCGCCTGTTGATAACCCAACTAGCGCTGGTCCCATAGGAATAAGCGTTCCCATTAATCCTAAAATTGGTCCTAACTTAGCTAATGTTTTTGACTTAAATAAATCTTTATCTGCCTCTATTTCAAAATTAGCTAATAAAAGATTAATGTGCGATTTTGACTTATTTACACCTAACATATTTTTAATGTAATTAATTGCAAGAGATTTATTTTTGTCAGGCAAGTTGTTTTTCAATTCTAAAATATTATTAGCATTTAACTTGTTAATTATTTCTTGAATTTGACTATTATTTTTTCGTATATTTTGATATTGAGCAAAAAAACTTCCTATCATCACAAGTGATTTTAGAAATAAAAATATAAGTAAAATTATCACAGGAACTAACAATCCTGTAGATAACCAGTATAAGATATTAGTTATTGTATTCATAAAACCTTTTTTTATATTTTAACATTTTTATCTATTTTTTTAAGTTTATTTCTTTTCAAAACAAATCCTATAGTAGCACCTATTCCTGACAATAAAATAATAAATAATAATGCACTCCAGTTCAAATCATCACTTCCAACTATATGTACTTCACCATTTACCGTTACAATAATACCAGCCATTATAGTAATTAAATTGGTTAAAAATAAGAGTTCAGTCCTCAAATCTTCATCGGGCAAAATCTTTTTTAATATCCCGCTAGCTAGTAGCATTATAACTAAAACTATCCCCGCAAAGCTCCACGCAACAAGTTGAAAAGATTCACCCGGAAAAGAATATAGCGTGAAAACAAGAGCGCTGAAAAGTACTATAAAAAAGAGTACTCCCGGAAAGTAATATAAAATGCTATAAGTTATTTTTTTTATAGGTGTATTTAACGCATTAACTTTGACTGTTAGGATACAAAAAGCGATTTGCAGAGCAATTTCTATCATCAAAACAACAGAAGTATCTCGCATAAGAGCAGGATTATTCAGCCAAATATCAATTTGATTGCGAGATTGTTCAATAGCAATTGACCACATTAATCCAACAAAAACAGCAGAACAAATTGCAGTTACAATACGTAATGGCATTTTCCAGAATGTTTGTTTTAACAGAAAATTGAATGCGATTAACATCATTACAATAAGTACAAGAGTATTCATTTTTTATTTTTGTTTTTGCTTTTTTCTAATAAATACTATAATCACAGCAATCATTGTAAGTATAGCTAAGCCAGATATAACGAAGCTATTAATTTCATTTTTTTGACGATTTACCGAATTAATTTGTTCTTTTTTCATAACAATTTCTTTGTCATTGCTTACTTGTGCCTCGCGCACCTTGCTTATTTCTTGTTTATATTCATTAGCCGTTTGTTTATCTCCAATATTTTGTGCAATAAATTCACTTAATTTAGCGTTATCACATACAAATCCTGTGCAAGCAGGTTTATACTTACTTATCATTTCAGTATGCAAATCAATTATTTTTTTGATTTGTTCTTCACTAGCTTTCCACATACCTTTACGGTTTGTTTCTAACATAATAGCAGTAATTTCCTGAATTGCTGTCGGGTTTTTACTTTCAAAATAGTTTTTTATATCTAAATTAAATTTATCTTCAACGTACACATCATATATATCGTTCCATAGCTCATCATCTATCACGGAAGGTTTCATAACGTTCCAACCGTAAGTATTCTTTATAACTTCTACAAAATTGCCTGCTGATGAAGCTTCTCCTTTTAGTTGTTCTTTGATAAAAGTCGGATTTAATATTGTAGTTCTTGATTCTATGCCTATAGCTTCTTTGATTTCTTGCATACGATTATTATTTCTATTGCGGTAATCGCTTAAATAAGCGTCAGGATCTTTGCCTGTTATATTTCTTACGGCTAAGTTCATTCCGCCCATAAACTCATATACGTGGTCAAGACTTAGCGCTCCCCAAGTATTACTTTGTCGTGGTTGGACAACAACGTCAGTTCTTGTAAGTGCAGCTTCAAATGCAAACTTTTTGAACATTTCCCAGTTTTTTTCACTTCCGTAAAATGCTCCCATATTATTTAAATAAGTACTAGCTATTTCTTTTTCGTCTTCCCATTTATCGCCAGCTTCAACCATTCCTTGTATTCCTGTTCCATAATTTCCGTTTGTTCCACCAAACACACGAAAAGTTGACATTTCTCGAGCTTCTTTAGGTGAGAGTCCTTTTTCTGTTAAAACTTTTTCAGCTTCTACGATGCTTTTTGCTACCATATTTTCATATTCATCATCTTTTGCGGCTGCTGCCATTTCAACAGCACGATTTATAAGAAACAAGCGCGAAGCGGCTAAATCTCTTAATTGTCCTGAGGTTTGAACAACTACATCAATTCGTGGACGTCCTAATTCAGAAGAGGGGATTAATTTTATATCGTTTATTCTTCCGTATGTATCGCGAATAGGTTCAACTCCAAGCATATATAGAGCTTGTGCAATTGTTGCTCCACCTGTTTCAATAAATTCTCCTGACCAAAAAGTATAGCTTACTTTACGTGGAAACTGTCCATTATGGCGTTTTTTATACATTTCAATTGTACTTTTTGCTAATTGGACTCCTTTTTCCCAAGCGCTTTCGGTAGGCGTTTCCTCTGCATTTATAGCAAACATATTGCGTCCCGTTGGCAAAGTATTCGGATTTACAATCGGATCACCACCCGGCGAAGGAGCAGTATATCCACCATTTAAGCCATTTATTAAGCTAGCTAGTTCATTTTCAGGACTTCCTAATAATAAGTTTTTGTATTTTCCTACATTTTTTATAGCTTGCTCTATTTCAATAATAGCAAGTGCCATATTTCTTTCGTCTTTAGAGTAAGTAGCTTTATTTTTTCGCATTTTTGCCATATTTTTAGATGCTTTGTTTCCGTCTGCATTTCCTTTCATTTTCGCTTCCATTTTTTTTATATCCTTTTCATCTGCTCCCATAGCTTTAGCCATTTTTATAGCATCTTTTGCATCTATATTTCCGCCCATTTTTTTTACCATTTTATCGTGAAAAGAATTTCCTTTTTTGTGCGAAATTTCTTTTTTCGTTGTGTCGTTACTCTTACTATCTTCTTGCATCGCCATCATCATTGCCATCATTCCTTTTGGTGCAGTTATATCTTTATGGATTTTTCTTGCTTTATCAAGTTCTTTTTGGCTAATTTTTGCAACTTGGCAAATAAGTTTATCATTTGCTAAGCTTGGGTTTTTCAAAAGTTTCTCAACTGTTTTTTTAGCTGGTTCTAAGTATGATTTCAAGAAAAGAGTTTTATGATTTATGATTTGATTTTTCACTTTTTTTCTTTGTTTGTCCAAAGCAAGTACACTATAAGCTATTGGATCTGTAGTCATTGCATAGACAGAAGAAATAATTCTTTGATTTTCATAAGGAACTCCCATTGTATATAATTGACCTGTAATTTTTTCCATAGCTAGCTCTTCAGCAAAATTTTCAATTCGCAAAATATCATCTTCCGAATATGCAACACTTGTATTGCTATCTAATCCAAGTTCTCTATGGATACCAAGTTTTACAGTTGCTTTTTTCACGTCTAATGCAGCACGTTTTATATTTTCTGACATATTATTTTTATAAGCAGAAGATTGTTCTTTGTCGTGATATACACCTAATTTATTATTATAAATTTTTATTGCTTCATTTAATTCACGATAAATTCCGCGAACACTGCTTTCCATAAAAGGTGGAGTTAAATAACTTTGTAATGTGGCATAAGAACGACGCTTAGCTATCATAGCTTCGCCAACGTTTCCAATTGAATATATATAGAAATGTGGCATATCACCGACAAGCGCATCAGACCAATCATTACTACTTAATGCAACTTGTTTTTTAGGAGTAAATTCTAAACTTCCGTGTGTTCCGAAATGAATTAATGCATCAGCTTTGAAAAAATACCTTGTCCATAAATAAGAGGCAACATAAGTATGTGGCGGCGCTGCATTTGTTCCATGCACAACTTGAAATGAATTATCGCTAAATCCTGCAGCACTTTGTGGGAGTAGAACAACATTTCCAAATTGCAATTTAGCTATTCCTAATTTATCATCGTTTACCATATAAGAACCCGGAAATTCACCATATTTAGCAACGAGCTCTTGGTATTTTTGAGGACGAATCGCTTTTTTTATCCATTCAGAAGATTGTTCTTTGCTTATCAATTCAGGAGCGCCTGACTTCATAAATTCTTCTATAGCACCGCTAGCATAGTCGCCAAAAATCACTCCTTGCTTCATAATCATTTGTTCTAATTCTTTAGAAGAGTTAGGTAGATTAGTAACTTTATATCCTTCTTGTTTTAATCGTTTTAAAAGCATATAAAGCGAGGGCACAACTTCCATACCTGCAGCACTTAAAGCACTTTGTCCCGGTCCTTTATAATAATAAACAGCAACACGTTTTTCAGCATTTGATTTTTTAGCTAAAGCAAAGTAATTATTAACAGTTTGCACAAATTTTTCCAATCTTTCTGGAACAGCGAAAGAATGACGCAAGCCATCATCATCATTATACTGAGCAAATACCAAATAGCTACGAATAGCGCCGTCAATTTCAGGTGTTACTACACTTTGAGATAAAAAACCGCCTGACATTCCCATAGCATCATCTTCCCAATCCTCAACTAAAGAATTTACAGTAAGAGGAGCTAGTAATAAAATATTGTTTTCTTTCAAGTAATTTACAAATTTATCACCTAAACGACCGTGAGCAAGATTTATAACCATATCTGGCCTAATATCAACAAGAAAATTAAATAATTTTTTTACAGACAAAACAGGATAAACATTATAAGATTCTTTTTCTAGCGCAGTTATCAAATCAGTTGCATCTGCCATTTGTCCCGTAATAAGAATTCGTTTTCCGTCTTGTTTGTATAAATTATTTGCTTTCAAAAAATTTTCATATTCCAATACAGAATGAAATTCTAATTCTTCATTTTCATTTTTAGGATCTATATGATATAAAATATCAAAAGCCCGCTCTTCAGGTGGAGAAACTTCATAGTTAAAAATAATTTTACAATCTATATCATTGCGAACAAAATTCAGTAAATTTTGATAGTTTTTCCGACCGCCTGCAAGATAGGCTTTTAAAATATCTTGATTAGAAGAGTCAAGGTTAGAAATATTGTTTTCAGGATTTGTTGCCATAGTTGTCAAAATAGGAACACCTTTTTCTGAAGCTTTAAGTAAAATATCACGTTGTTCTTCAACAATTTTTAGCCCCATTCCATTGACAAAAACCATATCATAATCTTCTACATCGCTAAGTTTTTCAAGAGATAAATCGCTAATTTTAATAAAAGAATTATTGTTAGCTTTTGCAATAGCGCTTAATTCAATTGCTCTATAATTAACAAAAGCGATATTAGTTACACTAAACAAACTATTGTAAACAAAAATTAAAATAAGAGAGAGAATTGTTACAGCAATTATAATAATTTTTTTCTTTTTCATAATAAGAATTGAAGTATTGATGATGAATAACAAACATCGTTATTTTTTAGTGAAAAAATATATGAGAGCATTATTTATTTACTCTCATCAATAATGAACAATGTTTTTTACGAATGCAAATATAAGGAAATTTTTTAAATTACAACAAATTATTTTTTGCTTTTTTTTGTTCGAAAACAATCTGAAAATTTATAACTTTTTATTTTACTTGCAGTTCCTTGTAAATTTAATTTTTTATTTTGTTAAAAATAAATACAATTAATTCTATTTTGTATTGATATATTTTTGACAGTTTATAGTTCCGAGTATAATTTTATTTTTAAAATAATCAAAAAACATCAAAAATATTTGGAAATTTAAAATTATTTTGATATATTTGTGATATTATTTTAATATCATTTTAAATATTTAGAAATTATGAAAACACAAGAAGAAATTTATTCGGGATTAAGACTCAGTGGTATCGCTATGATATGTTTTAATCTAATTTTTTTAGTAGGCATAGTTATGCTTTTTATTTGGGCAGTAAATCTTGAAACAACTAGTTCTGCCCAAGTTTTTTTAATTGTCAGTTCTATTATTTTATTTATAGTTAATACTATAATGTGGGCTGGTTTTGCATTAATAGAACCGAATGAAGCGGTTGTTCTTATATTTTTTGGAGAGTACAAAGGTACTATAAAGCAAAATGGCTTCTTTTGGGTAAATCCTTTTTTAGTCAAGAAAAAACTTACTCTTAGAGCTAGAAACCTTGATGCTACTCCTATAAAAGTAAACGACAAAGCTGGTAATCCTGTTATGATAGGGATGGTAGTAGTATGGAGAGTTTTAGATACTTACAAAGCATCGTTTGAAATAGATAATAAATCTATGGAGTCTATCGGAGATTCTATTACATCTATATCTGGAAGTAGCGGTATGAATAGTAAGATGAAATCTTATGAGAATTTTGTGCAAATACAAAGTTATTCAGCTTTACGTTATGTTGCAAGTCTATATCCTTATGATGTGCAATCTCAAGGAACTAATGAACTTACATTGCGTTCAGGTGGTGATGAAATAAATAAAATACTTGAACAGAAGATTAATGAACATCTTGCTATTGCCGGAATACAAATTAGTGAAGCGCGTATAAATTACATAGCTTATGCACCAGAAATAGCTGCGGTAATGCTACGTCGCCAACAAGCTGAAGCTATTATAGCTGCTCGTGAAAAAATTGTTGAAGGTGCTGTAGGTATGGTGCAAATAGCATTAGAAAAGCTTTCTGAAGATGAGTCTATTAAATTAGATGATGATAAAAAAGCTGCTATGATTAGTAATTTGATGGTTGTTCTATGTGGCGAAGAAAATGCTAAACCTATTGTAAATACAGGAACATTATATCAATAAATGAAAAATAATATATATTTTTACGAAGTACAAAGATTCAATCAATGGTGGTTTTGGTTGATTTGGATATTAGTTTTTGCTATTATGATAAGCGCTATTATATTTTCCTCTGACAACGAAAAAACAAGCTATGTAGGGATAATATTAGTAATGATTATAGCACTAGCTATGTTTATTGTAAGATTAAAAACTATTATTAATGAAGATGGAGTTTATATCCGTTACTTTCCTTTTCATTTGAAGTATAAACGTTTTTTATGGGATGAAATTGAAGAAGTATATATACGTAAGTATAGACCGATGTTAGAGTTCGGAGGCTGGGGATTGAGATTAGGAATAGGTAGATTAGGAATAGGCAGAAAAAATATTGCTTACAATGTAAGAGGAAATATCGGCTTGCAATTAGTGTTGAAAAATGGCAAAAAAGTTTTAATTGGTACGATGCAAGCAGATGCTATGCAACAAATATTAAGTAAAATAAAACAACAGAATGGCGAAAGAATCTAAAAATAAAAGTTTTGCCTTGCGAATTGATGTCGAAATGATGGAAGCTATAGAGAAGTGGGCGGCTGATGAATTTCGCAGCACAAATGGGCAAATTGTATATATACTTAACCAAGCATTGAAAAAAGCGGGGCGACTCAAATAATAGAAAATTGAATTATATATTTTATTCAATATGTTTTTAAAATTCTCCTTTAGTTTGATAGCAAAATTAGGGGTGCCAAGATTATAGAATAAAATCAACATAAAAAAAACAAGAATTTGCATTTACTTACAAATTCTTGTTTTTTTATTATTTTCTAACTAGCTAGTTTAGAATTTAAATACAAACTCTATCACGCCTTTATCATCTTTATTTTCAATATCTTTATCATAAAAATATTTTTCATAATTCAAACGCATCATAATATATTTATCAAAGTTGAAATTAACTCCCGCAGTAACACGTGAACGTTTTATATCATCAACTAAATATGCACCATCAACGGCTTTGCCTTTATTGTTGTCTGTCATCATATCGTAGCGTATGCGAGGAGATATTGTTTTTATTATTTTAGTTTCAACAGGAATATCGTAATAAACAAAAGCTAGAAAAGCATCAGTAGGATCAAGTACATTATTTTCATATACTTTATGAACATATTCAGCTTCAAGATATAAGTTTTCATAATAGCAAGAAAGTCCTACATCAAAGAAATTTATTTTAAGAAGTTCTGGTTTTATAGAGTTATAATTTAGTGAAATGCTTATATTTTTTATTGGAGTAATAACAGCGCGTAAAGCATAGTTAAAATCTGTTACCCATTTTTTTTGAGAATAAATTCCCATTCCGTTATATATACCTGCCAAAAATTCAAATGGTAAAACATCTTTATTTTTGAAAGAAACGGTAGCGCCGACATCGCG
This sequence comes from Ignavibacteria bacterium, assembly GCA_012518115.1. Taxonomy (GTDB): domain Bacteria; phylum Bacteroidota; class Ignavibacteria; order Kapaibacteriales; family UBA2268; genus JAAYTD01. Next base: position 102,524 of record JAAYTD010000014.1, read on the forward strand.
TAAGCCGCTACAAACTTGTTTGCTAATAAAAGATCGGTTAGCAAAGGCTTGAACGTGTGGAGCTCTTAAATGATCTGAACTAAACGGAACTTTCTGTTGTCCGATTTTTAATGAAAAAAAATCAACGGGAGCAACTCTACCCCAAGCATCAAGCATTTTCAGCGAACCTTCGTCGCTCAAGTCAATTTCTGCTTTATAATCAATAATGCTACTAAGTTTTCCATTTACGCTAAATCTTGCATTGCGTACTTGAAATCTGTGAGAATTTGCATTTATACTGTATTCATATTTTGAACGAATACAACCCTCTACTTGAGGTGCATAAAGAATAGCATCAAGAGGCTTAAATAAATCGCTATTTGTATTCTTGTCGTCTGCAAAAGTACATAATGACGAGGAAAATACAATAAATAGGAAAACTATTTTTTCTGAAATAAATGATTTTTTTGTCATAAAACACATACCATATTATTTGTTTGTTTAATAAATTACTCAAAAATGTTACAAATTTAATATAAAATTAATAAAATATTGTAAGTTTATTGTTAAATTGCTATAAAATATTGAACATTTAACAAAGTAAATTATTATGAAAAAAACGATTTTAACAATTTTATTGCTTTCTGTTTCTGTAATTACATTAATTTCTTGTAGTTCTAACAAAGGAAATGATGATTTGTTTTATGATACTTACAAAGAAATTCTTATAATAAGGGAGCAAGATGCTGATACTTCAACTGCTAACAAGGCGGTTCGTCAATTAATTAAGGATCGTGGATATTCCGAGCAAAGTTTCAAAGACGAATTTATAAGATTATCGCAAGAACCGAATGCTTTTGCGAAAAAAATAGATTCTTTAAGGCAAGTTGTAAATGATATGAAATAGTAATGGTTGAGATTACGGACATAGATGATGAGCGGGTTTCGCATTATCGTAGTTTGAAGTTTACGCCAAAACAACATATTGATGAGAAAATTTTTATAGCTGAGGGGCGCCGTGTTGTTGAAAAGTTGTTGAAAAGTAATTTAGAGATTATCTCTTTTTTTGCGACGAAAGAATTTTATGATCATTATAAGCTATTGATTGAAAGCCACAATATATCGGAAGATAAGAAATTTTTTGCGTCAAAATCATTGATGCAAGAAGTTGTTGGATTTCGCATACATACAGGAATTATGGCTATAGCTAGACAAGCTTCTAATGTTGCAATTAACGATTTATCTAATACTATAATTGCTGTTGATGGCGTGGTAGATTCTGAAAATATAGGCGCTATAATTAGAAATGTTGCTGCTTTTAATTTTGATTCTTTTATTTATGATAAAAGCTCGACAAGTCCTTATTTAAGGCGCGCTGTTCGTGTCTCTATGGGGACAGTTTTTAACGTAAAAGTTTCCTATTCTGATGACTTGTTAGAAACTTTATTGAATTTAAAAAATATGGGTTATTCTATAATTTCTGCGGAGATAGCTAAGGGTTCTTTGGCGCTTAATACGTATAAATTTTCAGAAAAGAAAGTAATAGTTTTTGGTAACGAAGCTAATGGCGTAAGTCAAAGGATTTTAGATGCTTCTGATGCAATTGTTCATATTCCGATAAATTCGTCTGTTCCTTCTATAAATGTTGCTGCAAGTAGTGCTGTTTTTCTAAATTTTTTAAGTAATCAAAAAGATTGAAAATATCTTAAACGGACATTATGTTAATTAGAGATTATATGAAATTAGCGATAGAAGAGGCAAAACTATCTTTAATTTCGGGCGATGTGCCGATAGGAGCTCTTATTGTTCATCAGGGCGAAATTATAGCTAAGGCGCATAACCAAGTAGAGGAATTAAAAAATCCGTTGGCGCACGCGGAAATTACGGCAATTAATCTAGCTAGTCAGTTTCTATCTAGTAAGTTTTTATTAGATTGTGATATGTATGTTACCTTAGAACCTTGTTCTATGTGTGCAGGAGCAATTGTTTTATCTAAAATTAGGCGACTTTATATTGGAGCGGAAGATGAAAAAACAGGTGCTTGTGGAAGCGTGTATAACATAGTGCAAAATTATCGTTTAAATCATCAAACGGAGCTATACACAGGGATTTTAAAAGATGAATGTTCAAAGATTATCACAGATTTTTTTGAAGATTTACGTGCTAAAAAAGGGAAAATAAAATATAGATAAATTGTTGACTACCCCGTCCGGCTTTGCTTGCCACCCTTCGTCCCGAAGGGGAATTTGTCCGCTTAGCGAAGTTGGAAAATTTTCCTCTTTGAGAGGAGTACTCGCGCTAGTGGAGGTGTGGTTATAAATTATATATCCTAATTAATCCCGTAGGGGTGACATTATTTATTGACTATCTCGTTAGGTTTTGTCTGCTACCTTCAGCGAAAGGGAATTTTAAAATTCTCCTCTTTGAGAGGAGTACCTGCGAAGCAGGGGAGGTGTGGCTATTAATTATATATCCTAATTAACCCCGTAGGGGTGAAATTATTATAGCGTTATGAAATCCTAATGTTGATAAAACCCCGTAGGGGTGACATTTTTTATTGACTATCTCGTTAGGTTTTGTCTGCTACCTTCAGCGAAAGGGAATTATTTCATTTGTTGAATTTTTTTCAAAATAGTTAAAATTAAATTATTATAATTTGATATTGATTTTTTTTTTTTAGTATATTTGTAGAAAGAAGTAAATAAATTTCTGTTGAATGTTATAATTCATAGAATTTATTTAATAAGATTAAAAGCTAGTTATAAGTTTTAATTAAATGGCGAAGATAGAGTTAAGAAATATATCAAAAGAATACAAGAATGGTGTTGAAGCAGTTTCAAATATTTCTTTTACTGCTGAAGACGGTGATTTTATTGTTCTTGTTGGACCGTCAGGTTGTGGTAAGACTACAATTTTGCGTATGATTGCTGGATTGGAAGAGATTACAGAGGGAGAATTGCTTTTTGATGGCAAAGTAATAAATGATCTTGAACCGAAAGACCGTGATATTGGAATGGTTTTTCAGGAATATGCTCTTTATCCACATTTTACAGTTTTTGACAATATTGCTTTTCCGTTGAAGATAAAAAAAATAAGGAAAGAAGAAATTAAGTTAAAAGTAAAAGAAGTTGCAGAAATTACAGGACTTACAGAATTGTTGCACAGAAAGCCTGCTGAATTATCCGGCGGACAAAGACAGCGTGTAGCACTAGCTAGAGCATTAGTAAGGGAGCCACGTTTTTTTTTATTTGATGAGCCACTTTCTAATTTAGATGCGAAATTGCGAGTGCAAATGCGATGTGATATAGTTAATTTGCAAAAAAAACTTGGTATTACAACAATTTATGTTACTCATGATCAGACGGAAGCTATGACAATGGGAACGAAAATAGCAATTCTTAATGAAGGTGTATTGCAGCAATTTGCTCCGCCAACTACGATTTATAACAAGCCGTCTAATAAATTTGTTGCTGATTTTATAGGTTTACCGCAAATTAATTTTTTTGAAGGTGAAATAACATCATCTTGTTTTTCAGAATATAATTCTGATGTAAAATTTGATATTCCAACTTCATTAAATATTAGCGACGGAAAATATACAATTGGTTTGCGACCTGAAAAAATTTTTGTTGATAAAGATAATATAAAACTAAAGCAAAATATATGTAAGTTGAATGTTAAGTTAAGGAATACAGAATATCTTGGTAATGAAGTTATTGTATATTTTCAAACTAATCCAGATAATACAAAGCGAATAAAAGTCAATGATTTTAACGAAAATTTGCATATAGATGAAGAGATAGATATTTTTTTTGTTATAGATGACATTCTTATTTTTGATGAAACAGGTGTAAGAATAGTATAATTTTTGAAAATAAAGTATATAGTTATGAAGAAAATATTAGTTGCAGCAGGTGGCACAGGTGGACATTTTTTTCCTGCATTATCTGTTGTTGATAAGCTAACAGAGAGTTTGAAAGGCGAAATAGAGTTCCAATTTTTTGGGCGAAAAGATAAAATTGAGGGTAGAATTTTGCCGGAGCTAGGTTACAAGCTAAATGAAACGAATTTACGCGGAATATCTTCTGCTATTTCTTTTGATACATTGAAGTTACCATTTAAAATGTTGAGTGCAGTTCAACAAGTCAAAAGAATAATTAAACGTGATGATATTGATGCAGTATTGTGTGCAGGAGCGTATTTAAGTATTCCGCCGGGCATCGCTGCTAAACTACTTGGGAAGAAACTGTTTCTTATGGAAGCGAATATAAATCTTGGTAAGGCAAATAAATTTTTAGCTGATCGAGCTGATATTATTTTTACTTCTTTTGATGAGACAAAGAAGTATTTTAATGAAAAAGATGGGAAAAAACTTAGATGTTTTGGTAATCCTGTTAGAAGCTCTATGTTAGTTAAAAAGGATAGAGTTGAAGCTATAAAAAGCATCGGTTTATCGGCAGAGAAAAAAACAATACTAATTTTTGGTGGAAGTTTAGGAGCTCAAGCGATAAATGAAGCCATTATAAATAATATAGATGAGTTTGCAAAAGCAGAATATCAAATAATTTGGCAATCGGGTAATGTCCATAAATTTAATATAGATTTGCCAGAAAATGTGAAACTTTTAGAATTTATTGATGATATGGCAGGAGCTTATGCGGCGGCAGATTTAGTGGTTTCGCGTTCGGGTGCAACAACGACGGCAGAGCTCTCTGTTTTGGGTAAGCCATCGATATTAGTACCACTTCCGTCTGCTTCTAATAATGAACAACTTTTGAATGCAAAAGAAATGGAGAAAAAAGGAGCAGCTATAGTAGTGGATAATTCTGAAATTGGAGAAAAATTATTGCCATTAATCCGTCAGCTAATAACTAATGAAAACAAATTAGCTGAAATGTCAAAAGCAGCTTTAAGTTTGGCTAAGCCTATGGCTAGTCAGGACATAGCTAATGAAATAATACGTGTTATGAAATGGTAAGTATATTATTTTAAAAGATAAATTTATTAAAGTAGAATATGTCATTTTTTATTACAATTTAGTTGTAAGATATAAATAATACAAGAGTTAATAAAATTATGCAAAACAAATTTCTTTCTATAATTGTTATAATATTTGTAGCTATAGGTATTTCGTGTAGTGCGCCGCCACGTAAGAAAAATTTTGAGTTTATGGAAGAACAAAAAGTACTTCAAGACGAGATTACTGGAGTTGATACCACGCAAGCTAAACCTATTTATATTACAGGTACTTTGCCTATAGATAAAGCTGATGAGGATAAATTAATTTTTGATATATTCCGCATCAATATCGACAAGTATCCTGAAACTGTAAGTTTCCACGCGCGCGTGTATGATTCGTCGGGAAATTTTATAACAAATATGGCGAAACCGTATAAACGAAATGACGAAATAAATTATTTTACTGGTTTGAAAGAGCAACTTGGCAAGCATTATAATATTCGTGAAGAGGAAATTCCGATTTTTGAGGTGCGAGAGTTCGGAGCAGGTGATTCAATACCTTTTAATATCGCTCTAACTGTTGATTATAGTGGTTCTATGGAGCCGGTTATGGGTGCTATTTTTGAAGGAACGGAAATATTTGTCGATATGAAATTTCCTTATGATAATATAGCTATTGCTTCTTTTAATAAGAACTTAGAACTGCAAGTACCTTTGAATAGAGATAAAAACAAGATATTAGAACTTTATCGTGAGCGACGTTTGCAAGGCAAAGGTATATTTTCAGGTGTATATAGCGCTTTATATAATGCTATCAAAATTTTCTCTAAATCTCCTATTGATGATCCGCGTATTTTAGTTGTTTTTTCTGATGGTGATGATAATTATTCTAAAACGAAAGTTGGTGAAATCATTCAGCGAGCAAAACGTGAAAATGTTAATATATTTTGTGTAGCTTTTGGTTATCCTAAGGATACAGGATTAAAAGAGATAACGCAATATACGGGTGGAAAATATTATAATATTTACACAAAAGAGGAAATGGTTAAAGTTTTCCGCGATATTTATTTAAGTTTACGTTATTATTACTTGTTTACTTATAAGCCGCCAAAATACTGGGGTTATCATAGGATATTTGCTGATTTATCTTTACCTACTCGTGATGCGGTTTTAGTTGCTGAAGGTGAGTATGATACTTCTGATTTATGGGCTGATGTTGGCGATGAGTTTGTGCGTCCTATACTTTTTGATTTTGATAAATATGAAATAAAACCAGAATCCGATTATATTATTGATGAGATAGTTGATGCAATGCTTAGTCGTCCTAAATTAAGATTAGAAATTCAAGGACATACGGATGGACGGGGAACAGAAGAATACAATCAAACTCTTTCTGAAAATAGAGCGAAAGCGGTTTATGATGCAATTCTTAAGCGCGCTAATATAGATGCTAATCGTTTACGATACGCGGGTTTTGGGTTTAGTCGTCCTGTAGCTTCTAATGCTACAGACGAAGGACGAGCAAAAAACAGACGTACTCAATTTGTTGTTTTAGCAAAGTAAGTTTTAAGAGTTCTAGCTATGCAGAAGAATTTCTTTTTAATTTTTATAGCAATGGTTGCAGCTTATATTGCTGTTCCAACTTTAATGATGGTGATATTGCCTAATGCAATTCCACTTAAATATACAGTTTTATTTCAGGTTATATTTTTCCTAATTCCTGTTCTATACTTAGCTTCGTTGGAAGGTGATATACTTCAAGTTTTGCGAATAAATGTAGATTTTTCGCCGAAAGTCATAGTTTTTTTACTTTGGGGTTTAGCAGGTTTATCTGTTTTTTCATTAGGTTGGCAATCACTTCAAAAGGCAATTATTCCCGATTTTCTATCAGGTGCTTATCAAAAAATAGTTTCAGAAACCATTCAGCAGCAAAATGAATTAGTTAAAAGTACGAACTTGTTTAGTTTTTTTAGTACTTTATTTTTTATAGCTATAATTCCTGCAGTTTGTGAAGAATTTTTGTTCCGTGCTTATTTACTGCAAAATTTATTACGTAAGTATCAATCTAAATTAGTAGCTGCTGTATTATCGGCGCTATTATTTTCTTTGATACATTTAAATCCTATAGGAATGGTAGAAATTTTTATTATCGGGCTTTATTTAGCGGGATTATTTATTGCTACGGGAAGCATAGTTCCGGGAATAATTTTTCATCTGCTTAATAATGCTTTGGTTGTTTGCGTCGCTCGTTATGGTGGAAATATGCAAGGGCAACCAGATAGTTATAGTTTCCTAACATCATTAATTTTAGTGATATTAGGTCTTGCAATAGTTATTGTTTCTTATAAGAAAATAAATTGAATTCCATTTTCTTTGTTTTTTATGTAAAATATCGTTGATTTTTTATTATATTTGCAATAGATATTATTAATCAAATTAATTTATTAAATTATGAAATACTTAGTTTTATTATTTTTAATTTTTATGACTTCTTGTACTTCAACTATAAGATTTTCTAATTCAGCGCATGATTATCCGCAAGAAGAAAAAGTTGCGACAGCAGCTACTACAACTGACTTAAAAAACGAGATGTTACCTCCCGGAACTAAATTTCGAGGAATGGCTTCCTATTATGATGATAAGTTTGAAGGTAGAGCAACAGCAAGCGGTGAAATATTTAAGCAATCTAATCTAACTGCTGCTCATCGTGAGCTTCCTTTTGGTACTGTTGTTAGAGTTACGCGTATAAGCAACGGCAAAAGTGTTGTTGTAAAAATTAATGACAGAGGACCTTTTATATCAGGACGAATTATTGATCTTTCGTCTTCTGCTGCTGAGGCAATAGATCTTATAAAAGACGGAGTTGATGAAGTTGAAGTTGAGATTATTAGCAACTAATTGCTGTTAAAATATAGTTGTTATGAAGAAAATCGTATTTTTTGTATGCTTGTTTTCTTTAATGAACATATCGTTTTTAATAGCTGAAGAATATGATGCAGTAAGAGACAAAACTAAGTCGGCAACTTCCTTTTTTTTCTCACAAGAATATAGAAATTATTTGCAAAAGCATCAAAATCAACTTTTAGAAGAACGTAAATTAATGCAAACAAGCGCTGTTTCGCCAAACAAGCATTTTCGTATTCATTTTGATACAGTCGGCAAGCATGCTGTTGCTAATGTAGATCTTAATCAAAATGGAATTCCTGATTATATTGATACTGTTTGCGAGGTTTTTGACTATGTTTACGAAGTCCAAGTAGAAAAAATGGGCTTTAATCCGCCACGTACAGATCTATATGAAAGTGATTGCACGCTTTATGATATCTACGTTAAGGATCAAGTTTTTGACGAAGAAGCTTATGGCTATACAACACCGCTGAAAATGTATGGTGATGGGAATGTCTTCAAAAAATGGTTTTCTAATATCACAATTGATAATAATTATTCTGAGCTAGATTCAGTTGTTTTTAACTCTAAAAAATATCCGCTTTTTGCAACTACAGGTTTAGACGGATTGAAAGCTACTGCAGCTCATGAATTTTTTCATGCTATTCAATTTGCTTATGGTGATGATATAAAAAACGGGATAAATACTTGGTCTGTTTACGAAATGAATAGCGTTTGTATGGAAATTCTTGTTTATCCTGAGGTAGAAGATTATTTAGTTTATGTCAATAGTCTATTTAAAGATTTATCTGAATATGTTTTCAGCAATACTGATCCTAAAAATGGGTATCGTTATGGAATTTTCTTTTATATGTTATGTCAAAAATATGGCGAAAACTTTTTACTTAAATTTTGGCAAAATGTAGAAAAAGGTAATACGTGCTTTGAAGCTTTAGAGGATTTATTGGTTTCTTCGGGAAGTTCGTTAGCTGATGAGTGGATGGATTTTTGTAAATGGATTTACTATACAGGAAGTCGTGCAATACCTGATAAATACTTCTCATTTGCTAATAAATGTAAAGACATAAAACCTACAAAAACAGTGGAATTTAATGATGGAAGTTGGTTGCAAACAGAAGAAATTCTACCGTATGAATTAAGGTATATTCGCGTTATATTGTTGCCTACCAATGGAGTATTTAAAACGGCAGATACAGCAGATTATATAATAACAAATTTGAATACGGAAGCTACTATTAAACAAATGCCAGAATATATTACATATTCTTTCTTACTATCTGATGTTTATGAAAGCAACTATACAGAAATTATAGAGGATAAGTGTTGGTATAATTTATATTCACCAAGTAGTTTTTTAGAGCATTTAAGTTTTATATATAGAGGTAGTGAAACATACCAAATAGAAAATGCTTATCCGCAACCGTTTGATAAAAATAGAGATAAAGAATTATGTTTTCCTGTTCCAGACTATCTAAAACTTGGAAATAAAGTATTGTTAACAATTTTGAATATGGAATTAAAAGAAGTTGTTTCGCAAGAATTACAAGTTACTTTAGAAAGTAAAAACAGAGTAGTTGTGTATCAACCTGCTGATTTAGAAGACGGTATTTATATTTATCAAATAAATGTTGGCGGAGTAAGTGAAAAAATAGGGAAGTTATTAATAAAAACTAACTAGCTAGCTAGTAGTTTGAGGGAAAAAAAATAATACGTCTTGTATTTAACACCTATCAATTTTAACCATAAAAAGGGGGAAGAAATAAATGGCTATTACTGTGGCTGAAATAGATGCAAATTGTATTAGACATAACTTAAAAATAATAAGGGAATTAACAAACGGTAAGTCATCAATACTTGCGATGGTCAAAGCTAATGGTTACGGACATTCTATGCTTGATGTTGCAAGAGTTTTTCGTAAAGAAAAAGTTGAATATCTTGGAGTTGCTATCGTTGAAGAAGCTAGGAAGCTTAGAGAAAATGGAGATTTAGGAAAGATATTAGTTATGGTATCGCCTGAACCTAAAGATGCAGATTTTTTTATTGATAATAATGTTGAAACTGCTTTTTCTTCTTTCAAAATTTTGGAACATTTTGCTAAACGCGCTGCCGAAAGAAATTCTACGATAACAGGTCATTTATATCTTGATACAGGTATGCATCGTGATGGAATATCTTGTGAACGTGCTTTAGAATTTATGGAGTTTGTACGCAAGAATCCGCAAATCCAGATAGTTGGCTTAATGACACATCTTGCAACTGCTGATATGCCTGAAATAGATTTTGCTAATGTGCAAATTTCTCTTTTTGAAAAGACGCGTATGATGCTTGCAGATAAAGGATTTAACTTTAAGTATTGCCATGTTGCCAATAGCGCAGGGATATTAAATTATCCTGAGGCACATTATAATTTGGTTCGTCCGGGCATTTCATTATATGGGCATATGCCAACTGCTGAAATGGCGAAACAAATAGATTTGAAACCTGTAATGCGTTGGACTTCTAAGGTAATGTTAATTAAGGACATTAAGAAAGGTAGCACCGTCGGTTATGGAATGACATATATAGCTCCAAAAGACACAAAAATTGCAATAATTCCTGTAGGTTATGGCGACGGACTTTTAAGAAGTCTATCTAATAATTATCAATGTTTGATAAATGGAAAACGCTATAATAATGTTGGCTCTATTTGTATGGACGAATTTATGGTTGATTTAGGCAGTGGGGAAGATGTAAAATTATGTGATGAAGTTGTTATTTTAGGACAGCAAGGTAATGAAGAAATTCTACCTTATGAAATAGCTGATAAAACAAATTCAATACCTTATGAAATAACAAGTAATGTATCAGGAAGAGTGAAAAAAATACTTGTAAACGAAGAAGTAAAATAAAAAAAAGATGTAAATTATTAACATTTTTTCTAAAAAAAACAAAAAAATTTTGTTATATCCTAAAAAATCATTAAATTTGTAATTCTTTTTTGAAATGAAATAAATAAAAAATAAAATACATAAAGGAATTAAAATGTTAGCATTAGTAGAGATAGCTGGACAACAATTTGAAGTTGAGAAAGATCAAAAACTTAATGTTCCGCTTTTGGCAGGTGAACCGGGCGACAGTTTGAAATTTGATAATATATTGATGACAAACGACGGAAATAATGTAACTTTAGGTTCTCCATTTGTACAAGGTAGCGTATCAGCTAAGATAGTTGAACATGGAAGAGATGAAAAAGTTTTGATTTTTCATAAAAAACGCCGTAAAGGATACCGTAAATTGAATGGTTATCGTTCAAAATTTACACGTATTGAAATTACAAGTATTGATGTATAATTGAGTTAATATAAATTTAAGAGGAAAAAATAATGGCACATAAAAAAGGCGGTGGCTCTAGTAAAAACGGTCGCGATTCCAATTCCCAACGACGTGGGGTGAAAAGATTTGGTGGCGAAATTGTGAAAGCAGGAAATATCCTAGTTAGACAATGTGGAACTAAATTTCATCCGGGAGAAAATGTTGGCTTAGGTAAAGACTATACAATTTTTTCGCTTATTGAAGGAACTGTAAAGTTTGAACAGAAAGATAAACATCGCAAACAAGTTTCTGTTTATCCTATTTAATATTTATTTTTAGGATATAATAAATAAACATAATAAACATTATTAAAAATAGCCTTGACCGAATTACGTTAAGCCTATTTGTGTATATTTACAATGAAATACTTATTAACGATACTTTTTTTTATAGTAGCTTTATTCAATGAAGCTTATGCAACAACATTGAGAGAAATAGAAGAAGTTGATTTATTAAAATTAGCTCAACAAAAATCTTCAAGTGCTAAAAATATTGTTTTACATTATTCAAATCGGAAAAAATTCCTCTCAAAATTAGGCTTTGAACCTCATCAAGTAATTGATAGTATTCTAAAAAGCAAAAGCATAACAAATTTTAACAATGTAATTGTTCGGATTGAAACAGTAGATAGTATATATACTTATACTTACTATGATTTTTCTGCAAAAAACAATAAAATAACTCCATATATTTTAATAGATAATAAAATTAAACATAAAATGGGGGATACATTAGTTTTTCATGCTAAGAAAAACACAACAAATAATACTTCGGTAGATTTTAGCGGATTAGACCAAGCAATAAGCAATTTACATACTGTAAAAATATATTCACAATTGCCAGCACAAAAAAATATAAAACAACAAATAGATAAAGTGTTTAATAAAAACATGTTGATATTTCCTGCTGATATTGATATATCAAGATGGGCAATCAATATGACAAAAATGAAAATTTATATTATAGAATAAAAAATGAGAACTTATACTAAGATATTATTAATACTAGCTATTATAGCTATTTCTGCATGTCAAGAAATAAGTAACGAGGCTGAAAAAATTACTGTTGCCGATATTATGGATAACAAAGTTAGTGGATTTAATTGGTTTGGTTTTGAGTATTCTGACTATAACATAAATAGTGAGCTAGTTAAACAGATTTCTGAAAAATATCAACAGGAGCTTTATAAATTTATCATATTTACCACTCCTACTTGTAGCTGTGGTAAAGAGTATAGAAAATTCCCTCAATTTGTAAAAATCTTAGATTCTTCTAATGTAAACAAAGATAATTATGAGATTTATTCAGTGGGAGATATTAACTTTTCTCATCCATATGAGAATGTTTTTACTTTGAAAGCTATTCCAGCTTTTATGATACTAAAAAATGGCGTCGCTATTTATTCAGTCAATGATACTTTGTTAAAATACTCAAGTCTATCTTTAGAGGAAGCTTTACTTCAAGGGCTAAAATAAATTATATATATTAAAATAACAATAAATAGGTTTCTATACTTTTATTTGTATAGAAATCTATTTTTTTTTATTATTGCTGTTAAATAAAAAAGTTTTATCGGATAGTAATAAAAAAACACTTATTAAAAAATTATTTTTTAATAAGTGTTTGTAGGTGTAATAGTCAAAATTAATGGTAAAATCCTTGTAATTACATAAAAAATCATTATCTTAGCGACATTTTAAGTTTATGGTTAAAAAAATTGCTTTTATTGTGGTTCTTTTGCTATCATAAAATA
>JAAYTD010000015.1 GCA_012518115.1 Ignavibacteria bacterium
ATTTTTTACCTCTCAATTATAAGTTTTTCAATTTGTTTTTTGCCGTCAGCATTTAAAATTACGTTATAGCTACCACTTGGTAAAGATTTTGTATCAAATGAAAATGAAAATTCACCTTCTAAATTTTGATGTTTGCAAACTTCAAATAATTCCTTGCCGTTAATATCAGAAATTGTGATGCTAAAGTCTTGTACTAGCGCGCTTAAATTACCACTTATCGTGCAAGTAGAACTTGCAGGATTGGGGTAAAGTAAAGTATTTTTAAAAGAGATTTCTGATATACTACTATTTCTATTGCCTAATAAAATATCACCATGTGCAGTATATAGTAATACTCTGGTAGGTGAAATTTGACAAGCATTCGTTATTCTGTCGTGTTCATTCAAAAAATTATTAGGTAAAGTCTCAAGTTGCCAAGTATAGCCTCCATCAGTTGTAAAATGAATAGGAAGTGTATTTTTTGACGTATTTTCTGTAGAAGATAAATGATGTTTTAAAAGTCCGGTTAAACTATCAGTTGCAAAAGAAAGAATATGTTTGCCCCAAGAGTCATAACCGCGAATAGAATCGTTTAATATATTCCAAGTTTGTCCGCCATCTTTTGTTCTAAAAACAGTTAGATACTTTTCATATATTTGCTTCTCTTCATTGTTTACTCTTCCTTCACCAACGAGCCAACCATTATTGGAATCAATAAAATCTACATTTATAAAGTTAGTTGGATATATACCATAGTCAAAATCATAACCTTTGCCTATAGGTAATGTTATATAATTCCACTCATTATTACTAAATTTATAAAAAGCCCAATAATCATCTTGAGATGCGTATTGTGAGTTTCTCTTAAAAACTAAAGCATCAATTTCATTGTTTTTCTTTAGGAATAATGAAGAGATGTAACTAAAATTATTCAAATCTAAATCTAAAGTATCCCAAGTTTTACCATAGTTTTTTGTCTTAATTATTACCTGTTTGTTTTCTGGATCCGCTTGACCCAAATTATTATAAGTAGTTATGCCACAAATATACTGATCATTGACACTATATTTCCCAAAATTAACCTTAGGACAATTTTCTAAAGGTATATATTTATGCTCATCTGTTAAATTGGAAATAAAAACTCCTTCATGAACAGGCAAAATCAATTTATTTTCAGAAACCAAATATGTTTTATTAGTTATAGATAAAAATTGTATATTAAAATCTTTATTCTTTTTCTCACTAAACGCTTCTGAATACAGCAAATTCCATGTTGCACCGGCATCTCGTGAGATAAAAATTGTAAATATATGCCTATCACGAGTAATTCCCAACAAAAGAACCGTATTACCTTTGACATATATATATGAAGCCGGATAAAACACAAATTTATCATAATCTGAATCTGGTATTAAGTCAGCATCATATAAATCAGATGCTTTTACTATATCAGTTGAATTACCTACTTTAGACCAAGTATAAATATTCTCCGCATCAACTTCTTGAATAGAAGTCAACGAAAAAACTACAATTAACAATAAAATAATTTTGTTCATTTTTTTACCTCTCAGTTATAAGTTTTTCAATTTGTTTTTTGCCGTCAGCATTCAAAATTACGTTATAGCTGCCACTTGGTAAAGATTTTGTATCAAATGAAAATGAAAATTCACCTTCTAAATTTTGATGTTTGCAAACTTCAAATAATTCCTTGCCATTAATATCAGAAATTGTAATGCTAAAGTCTTGTACTAGCACGCTTAAATTACCACTTATCGTACAAGTAGAACTTGCAGGATTGGGATAAAGTAAAGTGCTTTTGAGTGGGGCTTCAGCGATGCTTTTATTATCAAGGCAATAAATTTCTTCCGGATCATCTATATAAGCATAACAAATTTTAGATTTGTCATAGTTTTTGCCAGATACAAAAATAAAATAAACAAGTCTATTAGGATCTATTTCCTTAATAACATTTTCATTATTACCCCTAAAATCTACACTATCTATATAGCAAGCTCCTATTGTCATATAAATTTTTTCATTTACTAATGCTTCTTGTACTTGGTCATATATATCAGTAGTTTTGTGAAGCTTAGATAAAAATTTCCCAAAATCTTCACTCTTTAGAACAGTCATATCTTCTATAGGCTTAGAACATTTAATTTCATAATTTAAAAATGCTTGTGCAGCTTGTGCATTCCACAACATCGCTTCAGCTTTTTGAATAGCTTTTATTCTATATACAGAAATACCTATCTTTTTACTATAATCTGCTTTGTCGCAAAATATCGTAGTCCAAAAACTTGCTATTCCTACTGAATCTCCTTCCCATCTAAATTCAAAATCTTCAGCCGTATTAAAAGGGACATTTTGTGGCGGAAGAATGCGATCTGTAGCAAAGACATACATTAATTTAGGAGTTTCAAATCCCTGTATAGCTTTGAGATATTTAATACTACCATCAAAATCTCTATTCATAAAATATGGTATTAGAGGCGGCTCAGCACTCAAAAATACTGAATACAAAAATATGAATAAATAAATTAGTTTTTTCATTGTTTACCTCTCAATTATCTGTTTACAATTAGTTTTTGTGTTTTAGTTATTCCATCAGTAGAAATTCTTAAGAAATAAATTCCTTTGCTTAATTTTTCAGTAGAAAACGATTTTGTAAATTCTCCTTCCTTTGCTAAACCAGCATATATTGAAAAAAGTTTGTTGCCTAATAAATCAAGTAAATCTATATTGAGATAAGAAGATTTCTCTAAATTTAGATTTAATCTGGAATAGCCTTCAGTACTTGGATTGGGAGATAAAGAAGAAGATAAAAGGATATTAGGATACTTACTTTGATAATCTTCTATACCTACTTTTACCCCAGCATATTCTTTAAAATCTTCTTCTCCTAAAACTAATCTTACAATTTTGCCTGCACCATAAGAACCCCAAAATTCATATTTACCGTCAGGTCGTTCACAAACTGTTGATAAAAAATCATAATCTTTAGTTTTATCAGGATTAAAATAAAATTTCCTCTTTTGAAAATCGCTACTACATAGCATTGCTGCATAATTAATTTCATTCCTATTGCTATAATAAGGCGAGTCTGGATCATTAAGTTCTTGGCTCGCAAATACATAATAAGTTCCAGCTTTATTTTCTAAAGGTGGGTTATAAACAGTGTACATGTGAATACATTTAGTTTCCTGTAAATTATCTGTATAAGTTCTGATAATTGATAAATCCGAAGTATCTAAAACAACTATCTTATTATATGGTTGCGTATAATTACTTGCAACTCTAAAAAAAACTAATAAATTACCTTCATTATTAATTTGAATTAACTTGACTTCTTCATATTGAGGAAATCTAATTTCTTTTAATACTCGTAAATCAGAATCTATTTTTAATATAAAGGATATATGATTTCTAGGAGGAATATGTCTTGTGCCGTGCCAACCTGCAAGATAAATATTGCCTGTTGTTGAATAATAATTTAAATCGCCATCTCTTGCAAATGGAGTGGAATCTGTCGCTATTCCTACAACATCGGGCCGTTTTATTAAATCATCAACTTCTACTGCTTTTTCAGGCAAGTAACTTCTTATAGTATCAAAATCTTTTAAGGGCTCATATTTTATAAAATTACCTAAAGAATCATAAAAACGAGCTAAGATCGTATATCTTAGTGATTTTTCATATTCGGTAGGAGATTGTAAATCGCCCAAACTAGTTCCACTAAACATTATAAAGTTATGTTTAGATCTATCAGGGAAATAAATAGGAGGACGAGTTGTTGTAGTCATCGGAGTGCCTGTATGACCAGACTTTAATCCTCTTTCTACCCACCAAGTAGTGTCGGCATAAGAATAGACAACTTCACCGTTTGTTGTATCAAATTCTGTTATATAAGGAATTTCACCTAAGTGAGAATCAAAATAAGTTCTACCTTGTGTTACAGGATATAGTGTAATTAAAACGAGATTGCCGTTTTGTTTCCAATAGTATTTACAAGTTTTATGACAAAATATATCACGCGTATTATCAAATCCGAAGGTCTGATTAAAATAATCAATTACAAGAGAATCCGGATTCTCCTCGCTTGGTTTAAGTTTTAATATAAATACACCGGTAGGACCTGATTCACCTGCTACTAATTGTTTATTATAGGCATAACCCAAGACTAAACGAGAACCGTTTTCTGTTTGTATAGCAAAATCAGGAGTTAAACGTTGAACTTCAGAATTTATTGTTTCCAAGTTATATATATGCTCTAAAGGAAGTGCAAAGGATAAATTAGAGCAAAACATAAACATAGAAACTAACATTATTAATTGTTTTTTTATTTTCATAGTATCTATTTGTTTTAGTTGTGAAAAATACTGTGCTATATATTTATATAGCCAGTCCTTAATTGTTAATTGTTTTTATTCTTTAAGTTATTATTATATAAATAACTACATAACAATAACGCTATTAGTTGTACAACTCTAATAAAATAGAAAGAATAAAAAAAACTATTTGGGAAAAGTTGCTCCGTTTTTGATTTTCAGCCGACTCCAACTAAAAAGTCGGCGTTGGCATTATGCCGTGAGTTCGTGATGATGTCATCTAAATCTTCTATTTTATAAAATAAGAAATAATTACGTCTGCGCTTATTAATAATTGCAATAATAACATTGTTTTAAATATACAAAAATAATATGAAATAACAAAATATTATATTTTTCATATCAATAGTTAAAAAAATTATTACTTATTACTTATTACTTATTATTTTTATGCTTAAGTTCTACTTTTTCACCTGCTAAAATTGTATTTGTTGTACGCATAGCACACATTTTTCCGCACATTGTGCAGGTTTCTGTTTCGCTTGGAACTGCACTTTCAAAGTATCTTCTAGCTTTTTCGGGATCAATCGCACATTCAAACATTTCTTCCCACGCAACTCGACGACGCGCATCACTCATTTTATTATCAATATCTCTTGCTCCCGGCAATCCTTTAGCTATATCTGCAGCATGAGCAGCTATTTTTGAAGCGACAATTCCTTCTCGCACATCATCTAAATCAGGCAAACGTAAATGTTCAGCAGGCGTTACATAACATAGAAAATCTGCACCATTTGCAGCAGCTATAGCTCCACCAATTGCAGAAGTAATATGATCGTAACCCGGTGCAATATCTGTAACTAATGGACCTAACACATAAAAAGGTGCATTATGACAAAGCCGCTTTTGCATTTTCACATTAGCAGCTATTTCATTCATTGCCATATGCCCTGGTCCCTCAACTAAAACTTGAACATTACGATCCCAAGCACGCTGCGTTAAATATCCGATTTCTATAAGCTCGCTGATTTGTCCCGCATCGGAGCTATCGTGAATTGAACCCGGACGTAAGGCATCACCTATACTAATAGTTACATCATAAGTATTCAAAATATCTAAAACATCGTCATAATACTCAAAAAACGGATTTTCATTTCCTGTCATTTCCATCCAAGCAAAAAGAAGCGAACCACCGCGCGAAACAATATTTGTTAAACGTTTTTGACGCTTAAAAGCTTCTATAGCGCGCTTATTAATCCCCGCGTGAATTGTTTGAAAATCTACACCCTCTTTGGCATGCGCTTCAATAACAGTTAAAAAATCTTGTGCCGTAATCTCAAATAAATCTTTCTCCAAATAACCTATCGTATCGTACATCGGCACTGTCCCTACCATAGCAGGCGACATTTTTATGAGCTCTTTCCGAAATGTATTTGTTTTACCGTAGTTACTTAAATCCATTATAGATTCGCAACCAAATTTAATAGATAGTTTAACCTTTTCCATCTCCAAAGCGTAATTTTTACAATCGCCTGAAATTCCAAGATTTACATTGATTTTTGTCCGCAAACCAGTTCCTATTCCTTCCGGTGAAAGTGAAGTATGATTGATATTTGCAGGAATAGCTACTTGACCACACGCAACTAGCTTTAATAGATTTTCTACTTGTATGTTTTCTTTTTCCGCAACTGTTTGCATCTCAGGCGTAATAATTCCACGCTTTGCCGCCTCAATTTGTGTTTTATAATCTCTCATTTTTTATTAAATTAAATACTATTAATACTATTAATTATGCAATTTAATTGTATTTTTCCAAACAACTATCATAAAAGCCAACTTTGTTAAAAAGTTTCTTATAAAAACAAAGAGCTCCTATATTCAAAATATAGAAGCTATCTCTAAAATTTATAAAATAGTTATTGCATTTTTTCTTTTCTTTGCCCAGATTTTACCGGCAAATTATTATTTTTTGGTTTTTAACTATCTTATCTGAAGAAACACGTAAAAAATAAATGCCGTCTTTCAAATGATTAGTTGGAATTTTTATCCAATTTTCTACTTCGCTACTATTGTAATAGTCAGAAAGTATTAGCCGACCTAATATATCTACTAGCTCTATCTTTGCCTTGACAATATTATCATTTAATTTCACTTTTATGTAATTGTCTGATATTTCACATATCAAATCAAGTTCATTTTCTTCATAAATAGAAGATTTATAAGAAAATACATCTGAAATACTTTCGCAATTATTTCCATTATTTCTAATTTTTACTTGATAATCGCCACTAACCGTTGGTTTTAATTTTTGAGTTGTCGCTTCAGGAATTTCTTCATTATCTAAAATCCACTGATAAAAATCGGCTTCAGAAGAGTGTAACTCCTCACCTACTAAAGTAATTAATGGTTTTTGCGGTGGTGCAAGTTTGATTATTTTTTTAGTAGATTTATTTTGACATTTAGTATTTTTATCTATCACAGTAAGGGAAATTTCGCATTCATCTTTTTCCCACATAACTCTACATTTTGAATAAATATCTAAAGTACTGAATACTCCACCTGAAATTTCCCATAAGTACTCATAATTATTAGTATCTAAACTTGTATTGAAAATATACTCATAATACATTTTCTTACAATATTCCTCTGTTCCAAAAATTTCAACTTGCGGAATTATATTAATTTGCACAGGAAAAATAAAAGTAGTATCACAATAATTTTCATTAATATTTTTTATAGAAATACTAGCTTCTATAGCTTCATTTCCCCAAACTACAAAAAGTGTATCTTTAGTTTTATCAATGACTTGTCCGCCTAAAATGTTAAATTCAAAATCCTCTAATTTCAATGGACAAAAATACGCTACTTTTTCGCCTGCACAAACTTGTTTTTTGCCATCAAAAACAATATTAGGATATTCGGAAATATATAGCTCTTGCACTAATTGATTTTGACAACCATTAAAGTTTGTTGCTGTAAGCATAATTTTTGCCGGTCCTGGACTTCTCCACATAATTTTTATTGTATTTTGCAAAGAATCTCCCTCTAATATATTTCCACCTAAAACTTCCCATTCAAACTTTGCATATCCAGCTTCATTTACGCTATCATCTATTGTTGCTTGATACTTAACGGTAGTTCCAAGACAAGTTTTTTCTGTAATTCCTTTGATTTTTGGAACAGGTTTTGCCAACATCTTAAAATGCTCTGATGTACTTTCCAACTGATTAGAAATAGATGAAACTATCTTAAATCTATAAAGTCTGCTCGAAGTAATATCATCAGGAATTATTGCAGAAATTACTCCGTTTTGATTTGATACAATTGAAGCTATCTTTCTTTTAGCACCAAATTTTCCATTTTTATCGGAAATTAGTAAATCAAATGTATTATTAGAGCTAACATCACCCCAAAAATCATATTCAACTTGAATAGCTTCACCTGCACAAAAAGTTCCAGAAATATCTTTTATAGCAAGAAACTCCGCTGTTTTAAAAATAACTGTTGGCGCCCATTTTATATTCCCGAATTTATTCAACACTCCAACTTTCAAGTAATAGTATTGATTAGCTGTTAGCTCTTGTTCTACTTGATAACTTCCTACATTATCCAAAGTATCGTTTACGCTAAGAACGCTAAAACCATTATCGTTTGAAACTTGCAATACATATTTACTTGGCTCTGCAATTAAGTCCCATACTATTTTAGGAGTTATTGAAACACCTATTGCCCCATCTTTTGGAAATTTTATATAAGTTGAAACATTGGAATGTAATGTGAAATAAAGTTTTCCATTTTCCTCATAAATATCTGAAATATTTAGCCCGCCATCACTTTCATCAAATAATATCGGTGCAGGATTTGTTTTAGAATTTATTTTATCACGCGAATATTTTTCATTAAACGGCGCTAGCCATGGCTCGCCATTTTCATACGTATTTCCATTTGGTCTATATACATACACCTCATCGCCTTTATTTCCTAAAGTTTCTTTATTTCCAACTCCATCTGACCGTTTATCGATTTTATAAACTAACAAACCGCCTGTAAAAGGAATGTAGTTTGAATTTTTTCCGTCATAAATTGAATCAAGTTGCGACTCATACTTTCCCGCAGGTTTTCTATATTCAACAACAAAATATTCATCGGAATTGTTAGAAGGAATTTGATAACAATTATTGTTTTCAGAAGTTATAGGTTCTAAAGAATAAGTTCCCGGCTCAAAAATAAGCGGAATTTCATCTATCCAATTACCATAGCGATACTTCATATAAGCGCCCATAGATTGCGGCGTGGACAAAGTGCTACCCATAATATCCCAAACATAAACGGGCGATATTTTTGCGGGATTTGTATAGCGATATAAATCAGGAGCTCCTAAAGAATGAAACAATTCGTGACAAATTATCCCAAGCACAGCTTGATTTTCGGGAATAATAATACAATTATCAACAGTTTTGCCGTTCAAAATACAATTTTTATTATAAAAATTTTGCGTAAAATGAAATTGATGTGCCCACAGAATTTCACCCCAAGCAGCATTTCCACCTTTGATAATAAGCATAATATTATCAACTTTACCATCTTCGTCATAATCTATATTTAAACTTTCCGGTATTTGATTTGATATACTAGCTAGAACATTTTCTACAAGCTCCAACTCTCGCAATTCTCTATGTTCAGGCTTGTATCCTTTCGGATTATTAGATGAGTACGGCAAATAAGAAGCACGATTTTTCTTATCAACATAAGAAATGATTTTATCACCGCTTTGTTTAGGATAGAAATGAGACTTTATAATAAAATTTGAATATGAAACCTCTTTGTAATAATTTTTTACTGATTCAGTATATTCAGAGTTGAAAATTTTAGAATAATCGCTTAATGTTCCATTAAAATTTTTATTGTTATCATCAGCAAATTCTACAAAAACAACGATATTATTCATCGTTCCTTTGTTGGTATTTGCGTTTTTTTGAGTTAAATTATGTTTTTTGCTTAAATATCTTGTTTTTGCATTTTCTTGATATTTTTTTTCGTCAATCAGCCATTTTTCAAGCTCTTGCGGAATAATTTTCGTATCAACTCTTAAATTTGTCGGCACAATTTCATTGTTTTTTTTGTCTGCAAATACATAATATCCAGCTTCATTTTCTACTATGGTATAACCTTCTTTTGTATGTAGCCAATTATAAAACTCATCGCCCGATGAAAAACATTCTATCTCGCTTCCATCTGCTTGCTTAAGTGTCTGCCGCACAAAGTGAATAGGAGCTCCATAAAGATAGCAAATATTAACAAAAATAAAAACAAACGAAAAAAATCTAAGCATTCAATTTTCTCCCTATTTTCTATCTTTCCAAGATGTATTTTTTCTACGAAAAACAAAAGAAATCGGAGTGCCTTTGAAATCAAAATTTTCACGCATAGCGCGCTCCATAAATCTTTTGTAAGAATCAGGCAAAAGCTTTGGATTGTTGCAAAAGAAAGCAAAAACAGGCGGTTCAATTCCGACTTGCGTCATATAATTTATTCTTAAATCCATTCCACGAACTGCGGGTGGCGGTGTCCTTTCAAAAATTGCTTGCATTGTATCATTCAACACATGAGTTGGAATACGCATTTTCCTAACTTCTTTAATTTCTTTAGCTAAGTCTATTATTTTTGTTATCCTTTGCTTTGTTAGTGCCGAAATAAATACTATCGGTAAATAATCAAAAGTCCGCATTTCTTCTTTGAATTTCTGTGAAAACTTTTCCGCAGTATTCATATCTTTTTCAACTAAATCCCATTTGTTTACGGCAATAATTATTCCTTTTCTAGCTTCATTAACTAAATTAATTATCCTCTTATCTTGCTCTTCCAATCCACGTTCAGCATCAATCATTACAACCGCAACATCACATCGTTCTATAGCTCTTGAAGTTCGCATAACGCTATACATTTCAATATTTTCTTTGATTTGGGAACGTCTTCTTAAGCCAGCAGTATCTATCAAAATAATTTCTTCGCCATAATATTTTATAGTTGTATCTACTGAATCCCGCGTTGTTCCTGCAATATCTGTAACAATACTGCGTTCTTTACCTATCAAAGCATTAGATAAACTTGACTTACCTGCATTTGGTCGTCCAACAATAGCTATTTTCAAATGTTCATCATTTTCATCATCATCACTATGCTCTAAATGTGAGGTCAGTGCATCTAAAAAATCACCTGTATTAGCGCCATTTGCGGCTGAAATAGGATAAGGTTCGCCTAATCCAAGCGAATGAAATTCAAAAGAATAAGTTTGTTGCAAAGTATTATCGCATTTGTTCACAGCTAGTACTATAGGTTTCTTTGAGCGTCTTAAAATTGTAGCTATATCAATATCAAACGGCGTAACACCATCTCGCCCGTCGCAAAGAAATACTATCGCATCAGCTTCATCTATAGCTATCATAGCTTGTTCGCGTATAGCTTGCTCCATTGTATCCTCACTTCCCGGAATAAATCCACCTGTATCAATAATTGAAAATCTTTTGCCGTTCCATTCTACATTGCCGTATATTCTGTCACGCGTAACGCCGGGAACATCTTCAACTATCGCATCTCTCATACCTACCAATCTGTTAAATAAAGTTGATTTACCTACATTTGGTCTGCCAACTATAGCTACTATATTCATATCTATCTGTTTTTTTATTTTTTAATAAAAATTAATTTATAAAAATAAGGATTTTTTTAGAAAAAAATACATTATAAACGTTAATTGTTGGCAAAAACATATTGTTTCTTTATTATTTTTATAAATATCTTCTGTGAATATTATCCTTTTTTTTCGTATATTGCATTTTTCTTAATAATTGCTAATTGTTGCTTTTGTGAAAAAAAATCTTTTATTACTTGTTTTTACAATTATATTTTTTTTCTTGCAGTTTTCCGCTGCAAATTCGACCAAAACAAATTTTGCTATTTTAGATTCTATCGCAAGTTCTGCAATACAAACTATTTATAAAAATTGTAGCAACAGCGATACTATCTTTTATAAAATTATCCCTGAAGAAAATGATTGGTTTATTGAAAAAAAATTATTGGAACTTAAAGGAAATCGTGTACTTATAAATGCTAACAATATATCTGACAATCAAAATTCGCAAATGAAATTTGGAGTTAAAATAGCTATAGAAGATTTTTCCACAAAATTTGAACAAATTGAGAATCATAGTGATTCTGTGAAAAGAACTTGTACGCTAGTATTAAATGTTATAAAAAATTATTCTGATAAGCAAAGTGAAACTTTCAATGTCGCTCTAACGCACAAAGATACTTTACATTTTGATGCTCTACAGAATTTAAATCACTCGTCATTTCAATTTGCAAACTCCTCTATTCCTACAAAAAAGCGATCTCTTTTTGTTCGAATAATAGAACCTGCATTAATTGTGGCAACAGTAGCACTTACAACTATTTTATTTTTTACAGTTCGTTCTAAATAACTTATTTATTAATAAAAAATATGGCTTGGAATAATTTAATTGGATTAGAAAAAGAAAAAAAGATCTTTCAAAAAGTTATCTTAGAAGAAAAACTTGCTGATGCCTATTGTTTTTTAGGATTAGAAGGTATTGGAAAAGATGCTTTTGCTTTAGAGCTAGCAAAAACGGCAAATTGCTATAATCCGATAATTTCAGGCGAAACAATAAGCGCTTGCGACAATTGTAAAAGTTGTCAAATGGCAAATAATATGACTCATAGAAATATACAACTTGTTTTTGCACAACCGGCTGCTGATAAATTAACAGAGAAACAAATTGAAGAGATAAGAGATCAAATGGCACAAAAAATAGAAGATCCATATCATAGAATTAGTATTGCAAATGCAAGATATATTTCTATAAATTCAATTCGTAACATAAAGAAAAAATTAGCATTTTCTGAAACTAGTGGGCGGCAGTTCATAATTATTTCTAACGGTGAAGATATGAATATCGAAGCCGCAAATGCTTTTTTAAAAACATTAGAAGAACCACGTAAAAATACAACAATTATTATAACTTCATCGCATCGCGAAAAACTACTACAAACAATTTTATCGCGCTGCCAACAAGTTTATTTCTCCTCATTGGAACTAAACGATATACAAAATTATTTAGAAAAAAAATATAAGAAAAATAATAATGAAGCTCGCTTAATTGCAGCTATGTCTCAAGGCTCTATAACTCGCGCTTTAGACTATTTAGATGATGATATGAACAGCTTGCGTAATTTTTCTGTTGATCTTCTGCGTATAGCTTTACGCAGGAAAAATTATCGTATGGAGCTCATTGAAGCTATTGAACAAATATTGGGTGAAAAAGACAAACAATTAAATGTACTTTTTTTGAACATATTTGCAATATGGTTAAAAGATGTTTATTCTGTGCTTGTTCTGCGAAATACTAGTAATGTTGTCAATATTGATTTACTTGATCGCACAATCAAATTTTCCAACGGATTTCAAGAAGCAAACTATTTAGAAGCTTTTAATTTGATTGAAAAAACAATTGCACGATTAAACCAAAATGTAGATCCTACTTTAGCATATCTATCTCTTTTTATAGAATTACGTAAAATTTTTACAGGATTAACTTATTAAAAAATCGAATTTATGAATAAAAAATATATAGAATCTGAAACAAACACAGAAAAAAACAAAAATACTGATAAAAAGAAAAACTATCCGCCAAAATTTGTTATGGTAGAGTTTAAAGGGCACCGACGACAAGTGTTTTTAAATAGCAACAAGTTAAATTTAGTAAAGGGCAATAAAGTTCTACTGCAAATTGAATCTGGTATTGATTTAGGTGTTGTAGTTTTTACTAAAAATAGCGATTCGTCTGAAATATGTAACAAAACATTAGAAAATGATGCTAATATCGTCATAAAAATTGCGGACAATCTTGATTTAGATAAAGATTTTTTAAATAGATATGATGAACCTGATATTGTTTATAAATCTAACGAATTAGCACAAGACTTTGAAATTGAGATGAAAGTTGTTGATGCTGAATGGCAGTTTGACAGACAGAAATTGACTATTTTCTTTACTGCTCCGGATAGAATTGACTTTCGCGAACTTGTCAAAGAACTAGCGCGCCTATTTAAAACACGAATTGAACTACGACAAATTAATTCACGAGAAGAAACACGACGCTTAGGTTCTGGCATAGGTTGTTGCGGGCAGCCGATTTGTTGCACTTCCTTTTTATTTGACTTTAATCAAGTTACTATTGAACACGCTAAGCTACAGCAGCTTTCCAGCAATGTTACAAAATTAAGCGGAAATTGTGGACGCTTAAAATGTTGCTTGCTTTTTGAATACGAACATTATGCAAGTGAATTAGCAAATTATCCGCCTATTAATTCTATTGTTGAATTAGAAGACGGCAAAGCTATCTTAAATAAAATCGACATATTCACACATACTGTAACTTTGTATAACTCAGTTGAAAAGAAAACAAAGACAATGACTCAAGCAGAACTAACTAAATATTCTAAAAACGGAAAAATCACTTATCCAGATATTAGCGAAGAAAAAACTATTAAAACTATAGACGGCGATATTGTATTAGAAGATGATTTTTAATAAAAATTATTTCAGAATAGTATGACAATTTAACCTGTGAATTAAAATAATTGCATTATTTTTATGATTTGTTTTAATTATTTTCGTATATTTGCATTCTATACTTAAAATTTATTGTAGATAGATTACAACCTAAATGGGAACAGATAAAGAAAAAATAGAAGAACTTAATTTAGCAATAAAAGAAATTAAGAGTGAACTGGCAAAAGTAATTGTCGGACAAGTAGAAACTATAGATCAATTATTAGTTACTCTTTTTGCGGGCGGACACTGCTTGTTAATTGGTGTGCCGGGACTAGCTAAGACTTTACTTGTAAGGACATTATCTCAATCACTTGACTTGAAATTCAACCGTATTCAATTTACTCCCGACTTAATGCCGGGCGACATTAGTGGTACTGAAGTAATTGAAGAAAATTTAACGACGGGACAAAAAGTATTCCGATTTGTTCCCGGACCTATATTTGCTAATATTATACTTGCAGATGAAATAAACCGTACGCCACCTAAAACTCAATCGGCTTTATTGCAAGCTATGGAAGAACACGAAGTTACAGCTGCAGGAACTACATATAAATTAGAAGAACCTTTTTTCGTGTTAGCTACGCAAAACCCTATAGAACAAGAAGGAACTTATCCTTTACCTGAGGCACAATTAGATAGGTTTATGTTTAATATTTGGCTTGATTATCCTTCTCTTGAAGAAGAAATTACAATAGTAAAATCAACTACAGCAGAATATTATCCCGAAATAAAAAGCGTATTAACTTATGAAAAAATCATTGATTTTCAAAAACTTGTAAGAAGAATACCTGTTGCAGACAACGTATTAGAATTTGCTGTTAAATTAGTACGCTATACGCGTCCTGAAAATACTTCTTCTGATTTTGTAAAAAAATACATTAGCTATGGAGCTGGTCCAAGAGCATCACAATATCTTATATTAGGTGCTAAATCACGCGCTGCTATTGCAGGACGCTTTACACCTGATATTAATGATGTAAAAGAAGTAGCTCTGCCCGTGTTAAGACACAGAATTGTAGCTAACTTCAACGCTGAAGCAGAAAATATATCAACTGCAAACATAATTGATCATATAGTTTCGTCTATATCATAAAATTATCAGACAATAGTTATTACATTTTTGGAAAAATATTAATTTATTTTACAAAATATTATAAAACTTACATTTTTTTTATGTATTTTTATAAAATGAATAAAGTAACAATCATATTATATTCATAAATTATGACATATCTAGAATTATTAAAAAAAATAATGGAAGTCTCTCACATTACCGGAAGTTTTAAATTACGTTCGGGAGCAATGAGTGATGAGTATTTTGACAAATATCAATTTGAATCGGATCCACAGCTACTAATCAACATAGGCGAATTGCTTTCAAGAAAAATACCTAAAGAAACAGAAGTTTTAGCTGGCTTAGAAATAGGCGGTATTCCTATAGCTACTACTATGGGCTTAATGAGAAATATACCTATGGTCTTTGTCCGCAAAAAAGCAAAAGAATACGGAACAGCTAAGCTAGTTGAAGGTACGGATATTAAGGACAAAAACCTATTAATAGTAGAAGATGTTGTAACATCAGGCGGACAAATAATTTTATCTGCCAATGAGCTAAGAAACTTAGGAGCTACCATAAACACAGCGGTTTGTGTTATTGATAGAGAACAAGGCGGAAAAGAGGCTCTAAAAGAACAAGGTATTGAACTAATTTCATTATTTACTATGTCAGAATTAAAAAATAATGCAATAGATTTAAATATTTAATTTTATATTTCTTTAACATTTAAATTTAACAATAAAATTATATATATATTATTTTATTACTCTAAACCTATCAAAAAAAATATTATACTAAAAATATTAAAACTTTTTTAAAAATTATATGGCTATTGAAAGAGAACCCACTCGTACTTTGCGTTCCCGCAATACTCGTGTACCCGCACAAACTTTAGATACAAATTCAGTTGAAACTCAAAATAACAACTCAAAAAAAACTGAAATTATAGACTTTAATGCTCTGAAAGGAAAGACAATAAGTGATTTAACTGCTATAGCTAAAGCGTTAAATATACATAATTACTCTGACTTAAGAAAACAAGAGCTTATATTAAAAATAGTAGAAGTTCAATCGAAAGCAGCAGTAAATGATTTAGAAGGAATAATCACAAATAACGGCGTATTAGAAGTTCTTCCAGACGGATACGGATTTTTACGCTCTACAGACTATAATTATTTACCTTCGCCCGATGATATTTACGTTTCACCCTCACAAATAAAAAAATTTCTACTACGCACAGGTGATACTGTAAGCGGACAAGTCAGACAACCTAAAGAAGGCGAAAGGTTTTACGCATTGTTAAAAGTTGATTCCGTCAACCATTGCGACCCTAATACTATCCGCGACCGCGTTCTTTTTGATAATCTCACACCTATTTTTCCAAATGAACGCTTAAATTTAGAAAGTAATCCTAACGAATACTCTACTCGCATAGTAAATATGTTAAGTCCAATAGGAAAAGGACAACGTGGACTAATTGTTTCCCCGCCTAAATCAGGAAAAACAGTTCTCTTACAACAAATTGCAAATGCTATATCTGCGAACCATCCTGAAGTTACGCTTATTATTTTGTTAATAGATGAAAGACCTGAAGAAGTTACGGATATGGCACGTAACGTTAAAGCTGAGGTCATAGCTTCTACTTTCGACGAACCGCCCGAAAGACACGTACAAGTAGCTGAAATGGTAATCGAAAAAGCAAAAAGATTAGTTGAAGCTAAGCTTGATGTCGTAATACTATTAGACTCTATAACAAGATTAGCGCGCGCACATAATACAGTTACGCCACATTCAGGAAAAATTCTATCAGGTGGTGTTGATGCTAACGCACTACATAGACCTAAACGTTTTCTTGGAGCTGCAAGAAATATAGAAGAAGGCGGCTCGCTGACAATTATTGCATCTGCACTTATAGAAACGGGAAGCAAAATGGATGAAGTAATCTTTGAAGAATTTAAAGGTACAGGAAATATGGAACTTGTGCTTGATAGAAATCTCGCTGAAAGAAGAATATTCCCCGCTATCGATCTTAATAAATCAGGTACAAGACGCGAAGATCTATTACTTTCTCCAGATGAAATGAATAAACTTTGGATATTACGAAAAGTACTAGGCGAATTTACTACTTTAGAAGCTATGGAATTTTTAATTAATAGAATGCGCGGGAAAAAAGACAATCAAGAATTTTTAAATACAATGTCAACATAAATAATTTTTTTATAAATAATAATAGGAAGTAAAAAAAATATGAAAACAAACATTAAATTAAATGCTACTTTAATTCTTTCGCTAATGCTTATATTTTTTGCAGCATGTGGTGACGATAATCCGCAATCACCTACGCCTGAAGTAACAGAAGCTCAAAAATATATGGCAAAAGATGTAGCAAAATTTACGCAAAAAGGAACTGATAAAACAGGCGGAAAAGAGGTCGCTATTCCTGATTCAACTATGGAATTAGAACGTACCTTAATTTCTATAGAGGGAAATAAATATAGCTACGAGATAAAAGGAAACAAGGTCCAAAACGAACATTTCTTAGTAGAAGAAAAAAGAATCTTCCAGTATTTTTATCTTCCTTTAATAAATGAAAATGAAACCGTTGAATATCTTGTACCTATATTAGACCTAAATTTGACAGGTACACGAACATATAAAGACACAATTATAAAAGTGAAAGTTGATTTAAAAGATATGGAAATACCTGCTAAAATTAATTTAGATGTGAATTTTAAATCTGAACTCACAGCTAACGGCACAAAAACAGTAAAATTAAATGGAAATGATGCTTCCGTAGTATCTTATACAAGTAAAAATACTTTTACAATAAAAATTAACGACCCTCTTATTGCTATTACTTTTCCAGAATATAATAATAAACTTATAAGCTCCGGCTCATATGAAAATGAAAATTATTTCACTGCTAAAGATAACTTAGGGATTATTTGGCAAAACAAAATTTATAAAATATACGATGAAATTTCTGAACCCGGCTCGTCAAAAGAGCAACTTTATCAAGAAATTACTAGAAGATTAAATTCTTTAACACTTAAAGAAAACTAAAAACTATGAGAACAAACATAAAATTAAACGCTACTTTAATTCTTTCGTTAATGCTTATATTTTTTGCAGCATGTGGTGACGATAATCCACAATCACCTACGCTTGGAGTAACAGAAGCTTACAAATTTATGGCAAAAGATGTAGCAAAATTTACACAAAAAGGAACTGATAAAACAGGTGGAAAAGAGGTAGCTATTCCCGATTCAACTATGGAATTAGAACGTACTTTAATTTCTATAGATGGAAATAAATATACCTACGAGATAAAAGGAAACAACATCCAAAACGAACATTTTTTAGTAGAAGATAAAAGGATATTTCAGTATTTTTATTATACTTTAGAAAACATGGAACTTGAATATCTGCTACCTATATTAGACCTAAATTTAACAGGCATACAAGTGTATAAAGATACAATTGTAAAAACGAAAGTTGATTTAGCACCTATGAGAATATCTGCTAAAATTAATTTAGATGTGAACCATAAATCTGAACTTAAAGCTAACGGTATAAAAACAGTAAAATTAAATGGAAATGATATTTCCGTGCTATCTTATACAAGTAAACATACTTTTACAGTAAGAGTTAACGACACGCTTACAACTACTTTGCCAGAATTACAACCTTTACATAATAAACTTTTAGCTTCCGGCTCATATGAAAATGAAAATTATTTCACTGATAAAGATAGCTTAGGTATTATTTGGCAAAACAAAATTTATAAAATATATGATGGATATTACGGCTCATCGAAAGAAAGAGAACATAAAGAAATTACTAGAAGATTAAATTCTTTGACACTTAAAGAAAACTAATACTAATTTTATTTATATTTATTTATTAATTGGAGAAGTTAAATGATTGAACCAATGGAAATTACAGACAATAATTTTGAAACAGAAGTGTTAAAATCTAACGTTCCTGTTTTATTAGACATATGGGCATTATGGTGCAAGCCTTGTCGTGCTCTTTTACCTATAATAGAAGAACTCACTAACGAGTATGAAGGTAAAGTAAAAGTAGGAAAACTTGATGTTGATAACTCTCCCGAAGTAGCTGCAAATTATGGGATTCGCTCTGTACCAACTTTGATGTTTTTCAAAAATGGCGAAGAAGTTGAAAGAATTATCGGAGTAGTTTCAAAACAAGAAATTTCTGAAAAATTAGATATGATGCTATAAAGTAGCACGCTAATCAAAAATAAAAAATGCTAACAATAAAAAGTTAGCATTTTTTTTATTATATCAATTCGTTTCTTTTGTCTGAACTGTGGTTTATAGGATTTGTCACTACATTTGGGGCAAATTGTTATTCAAAATGGTATGACCACTTAATGTCACTATCTTTATAGGAATTGTATTTTTTTATTTTTTCATTCTTGTTTTGCATTTATTCCTTTTTCGGTTAGGCGATATTTTTGGTTGGGATGATTGGGCTCTACTTCCGTCATTTCAATCCATCCGCCGTTTAAAGCTTCATTGATGTAAGCTGTTCTAAAATACTCTCTGTCCTTTAATTGCAAAGTTTCTTGCAACTCATCCCTTGACATTTCACCTTCCAAAACTTTAATTAAGTTTTTTACAGCCGTGCTTTCCGGGACTTTATCTTGTTCGGTAACTTGCGGGGTAACTTGCACGGCAGCTTGCGGGGTGTAGCGATAAATAACAATTCTAAAATCCTGTTCCTGAATAAATTCAGGTTCAGGAAGCCCGTGTTCTACCATTCTTCTGTCGCGTCCTAAAAAAGTGTATTTTCTTCACTACCTAAAATTGATTTTAGAAAACTTTTACGATGATATTTGCAAATTCCGTGCGATTTTATTATCTCTATATGTTTTTTTGTAGGATATCCTTTATTTTTTGAAAAATTATATATAGGAAATTCTTTATCTGCAACATTTTTCATCCAATTATCTCTGCTTACCTTAGCTAAAATTGAAGCTGCTGCAATAGAAGTTGAAAGATTATCACCTTTAACAATAGTTTTGAATGGAAATTTTTCTTCTATTTCTTTACATTTTAGATAGTTACCATCAATAAGTAAAAAATCTGGTTTTCTCTCTAAAGCAAAGACCGCTAGTTGCATTGCCTTCATAGTAGCTTGTAGTATATTTATTTCATCAATAATTTTTTCATCGACAAATTGTATGCTGTAATCAACAGCATTTTCCACTATAAAATCAAATAGCTTTTCGCGTTTACTTTCTGATATTTTTTTTGAATCACATATTTCATCAAAAAGTTCACTTTTATTATCTAAAATTACTGCTGCTGCAACAACTGGACCTGCAAGTGGTCCACGTCCTGCTTCATCAATACCTGCAATTAACTTGTATCCTTTGTTTTCTATCTCTTGTTCAATAGTGAAATCAGCCATTTGCGTGCTTAATTTTCTAATATTTTGTCAGCAATTTTCCAAATATCACCCGCTCCTATTGTAATTATTATATCATCAGATTCAATAATTTTAGAGATTTTTTCAGGTATATCTTCTTTCTTTTCTACATAATAGATGTTTTCATATCCTCTTTTACATGCTTCTTCAACTATTAACTCACCTGTTACTCCGGGAATAGGAAGTTCCCTCGCAGGATAAACATCTGTAACAAAAACTATATCTGCATATTTAAAAGATTCTGCAAATTCTTTGTATAAATCAGCTGTTCGCGTGTAAGTATGCGGCTGGAAAATAGCAATAATTCTCTTGTTTGCATAATTACGAGCTCCTTTTAAAGTAGCATTAACTTCTGTTGGGTGGTGGGCATAATCATCAACTATTATAGCGCCATTTTTATTTCCTTTAATTTCAAATCTACGAAAAACACCGTGAAAATCTAAAATTACTTTTTGAATTGTTTCGAAATCAATACCAAACTGACGTGCTACGGCAATCGCTGCTAAAGCATTTTTAACATTATATTCGCCCGGCACATTGATAGTTATCTCACCTAATAATTCCCCACGCTCATATACATTACAAGTTGATGAAAAATTCTTATATCTTATATTGTTTGCATAATAGTCTGCTTCTTTTCGAGTTAAGGCAAAAGTTACTATCTTTTTATTAATTTGCGGTAAAATTTCACGAATACTTTTGCAGTCAATACCAGCACAAACAAAACCATAAAATGGTACTTTGTTTGCAAATTGCTGAAAAGCGTCCTTTAAATCACTAAAACTACCATAAACATCAAGATGATCAGTTTCGATATTAGTTAAAACAGCTACCGCAGGTAAAAGCTGCAAAAAAGAACGGTCATATTCATCAGCTTCAACAACTGTCCATTCACCATTGCCAAGCCTTGCATTCGTTCCTCCTAAATCTTTCAAACGCCCTCCCACAATAACAGTCGGATCAAATCCTGCACGAAGTAATATCAAAGATAACATTGAGGTTGTTGTTGTCTTACCATGCGTACCTGCAATAGCTAAACAATAGTTCAATCTAGATACTTCTGTTAACATTTCAGCACGACGGATAATCGGAATTTTCCTACTTATAGCTTCTAATGTTTCAGGATTTTTATCGATGGTAACAGCACTCGAATATGTTACAACTTCAGCACCTTCTATGTTTTCAGCTGCATGACCGATGAAAATTTTTGCACCTAATTTTTCAAGATAACGAGTGTTTTCCGATTCTTGCAAATCAGAACCACTAACTTCAAAGCCTCTGTTTATAAGAACTTCCGCTATTCCGCTCATTCCTATACCACCAATGCCAACAAAATGTACTCTTTTTATATATGAAAACATATTAATTAATACTATAATAGTTATGAAAATTTATAAATAAACATGCAATTTCTTTGCCAAAAAACAAGATATTATTACTACTAAAAAATTTACTTATTTTTCAATATTTCTTCATATTGAAGAATCATTTTTTTGACATTTTCTTTCCAACTAAATTTTTTTTCAACAAATTGTCGAGCTCTTATGCCTGCATTTTCACATTTTTCAGCGTTATTCATTAGTTCTAAAATAATTTCAGCATATTTTTCTTTATCATCAGTAATAAAAAGTCCATCATTTTCAGTTGCATTAATTCCTGCAGCCGATACTGATGTAGCAACAACAGGCATTCCCATAGCCATAGCTTCTAAAATTTTTATTCTTATACCTGCACCGACAAATAAAGGTGCTACATAAATTGCAGATTGTCGCACAACTCCTCTAATATCACTTAGATAGCCTAAAGAATTAGCGCCGATATTAGCATAATTTTCTATCCATTTCGGTGCATTTTTTCCTATAATCATCATTTTTACTTGATTGTTTTTTTCGTAAACAATCGGCAAAACATTTTTTAGAAACCATAATAAAGCATTCGTGTTATGTATCCAATGAAATGTTGTCGCAAATACTAATTGATTTTTATTTCTGTAAGAAAAATCGGAAGGTGTCCATTTATCAAGTTCTACGCCTACACTAGCTACGTGAACATTTACATTATTTGTTAATCTATCTATTTCTTTTTTTTCTTCTTGTGTAATTGCAAAACTTATATTTGCTTGTTCAATGAGCTCTATTTCACGTTTTTTAAGTAACTTAGTTTGTTGTTTCAGATAAATTTTAGCAAAAGGATTTTTCATTTCTTCTGCATATTTTTCCCATATTTTATGCTCGATATTATGTAAACGTATGCCGAAAGGAATATTATATTTTTCTCGGAAGTATAGACAAATAGGTGTCATACATGTATGTTCGGCTTGCAATATATCAGGTTTATCATTCAAAATAAGCGTATCAACTGCTTCCAAGATATTTTTATTCCAATACTTTTGCAAGTATATAGCTTTATTAGTAAATACAGATCTAGCTATTTTCCCTATTGTATTTTTTGTATTATAGTTAAAAATTACATTTTTTCCTATTTTTTCTGCTTCTTGAATTGCTGTTTTTGGCAATTCAGTTTCAGAGTTAAGCGAAAAAAGTATAGTACTTACACCTTGTTGTACAAACTCACGAAATGTATTTGCAACAACTATTTTCCCACCATCATCTAATGGAAAAGGAAAACGCGGAGCTAATTGTAATATCTTCATATTTGTTTTACAAGCTTTAAGTTCAAATAATAGTTAGAAAAAATCCTTTATGTTTTTTATAAATTATTCGTTTCAATTATTTCTTACAAATTTCATATGTAATGTAAAATCATCATTAATTTGTGAGCTAACAGGTATTTGCAAATAAGCTCCTATTTTCCAAAATCTTATTTGGTCGGAATAATTAGAGCTCATAGCATCACCCGAATTTCCGCCGGGCAAAATAGAATATACTACGGAATCGCTCATATCTGCAATAAATCTAGCAACTGCTGCATTTTTCACATAATTTGTTTTTTCATCTTTTATGACAGTATTTATAGTAGTCGGATCTCCACCGATTTCAAACTCCCCTATTGTTAGTATCTCATTGATTTGCTTATCTATTTCAGTCTGATTAAAAAACAATGGCTTTATTTCAAGAACATTCATTTTTCCATATTTCCAAGTATCTGAGTTATCATTTTTAAATAGCTTAGTTAAGTATTTCATAGCATCTTGAAAGCTAGTTACTATAATATAATCCATATTTTCAAATTCTTTCGTCTTTATATTGTCAAAGTAAATATGATGAGGATTTTTTAACAATTCATCTATCTTTTGCAGCAGAAAATCGGAGATTTTTGAATATAATTGATAGTGATATTCTTCGAGCTCATCTTGCAAAGTATTCTTACATAAATAAGTTAAGAAGACATTATATATAGCACTTGCCGTTGAAGATGGATTCATTACGCAATCCCATTGTTTCAATTTATAGTATGCTTTTTTTTCTTTTTCGTTTAGTAAGTGCAGATATTTATGTAAGATAGGCAATATTATATCTAACTGTTTATTTGCATATAGAGAAAGTACATCATTTTGCATATATTGAGCATCTTTTACAGTATAGAATTTTCCTCTATTCAAAAATTCTTCTATTCTTTCAGCACGCACAGGTGAAGCAAAATATACAGATACATAATTTTCAATATTTCTTTTTACTGCATTATTCGCACTTATTATAAATTTCTTTTTAGGATTATAGCTATCACCTAAATCATCAGGCGGATAAAATCCTTCCCAACTAGAATTTTGTGTCCAAGCTTCCGAAATAACAAAAGGCTTAACTGCAATTCCACGCTTAGGTATTAATCCACGCGGAGCTACTCCTAAATTTCCCTTTCTATCCGTAAACGAAAAATTTACTCCCGGTACTGACCATTTATTGATTGCTTGTTTGAAATTATTCCAACTTTTTGCTTGCATAATTTTTAAGCCTGCTGAAATTTCATTAGATATTTCACTGCCTGTCCATTTGAAAGTTAAAACCTTATTAAATATTTCCTTTTGCTTTTTCCCTGTAATCACTTGGAAATCCGATATAATACGCGATCTCTCAGTATTTCGCATATAAAATACTTTTTCTTCTGCATTTTTAATTTTAATAGTATCTAAGCACTCATCTATAACTTTCGTTTTTACTTCATCTACAAAATACCGCTTATTATCATCTGTTATTTTTTCAACAAAAAAATCAACATCATCAAGACGCATATTAGTAAATCCCCACGCAATATCATCATTTCTACCACACAGAAATATCGGCATCCCCGGCAGAGTTAATCCTACAACATTATAATTTGGCGAGGAAATATGGACTTGCATAAATAAAGTAGGTACATTAACAGAAGAATGCAAATCGTTTGCAAGAACCGAATTGTTTGCTATTTTATTGTTCTTCTTTTTATTTACAACCCACGAATTACTACCAAATAGATTGTCATTTTTATTGATTAACTTATATATTTCATTAAGCTTACCAAAAACTTCAGAAAAATTTCCCCTTTTTTTACTTTTTTTCTCGCCAATTTTAGTATCTGCCTTAAAAAATATCCTTGTAGTATCATCAAGTATATGAGGAGCATCGCTTGGATAAGTTGGAATTAACTCAACAAGATTCTTATATCCTACTTTCATTTCAATTTCGGAAAGTAAAATATCGTAAGAAAATCCGTAGCTTGTTAAGAATGCCCAATATCTTTGGATAGCAAAACAATCTTGCGGCAACCATTCATCAGGCTCACAGTCTGTTGCATCAAATTCAAAAGAATACTTAGCTAAGTTATTTTCAATATATGTATTTACACCATCAGAATATTTTCTAAGAATATTCTTGGTTTCTTCATCAGCAGCTTCAAACAGTTTCTTGGCAATATCTTTTATTCCAATTGCTCGCATAAAATAATCGGTTTCTAAGTATTGTTTACCAAAAATTTCAGAAATCTCACCTTGTAATATTTTTTTATTCAGAAACATTTGCCACAAATGATTTTCAGCATGTGCATAACCTAAAGCAAAAAATATATCTGAATCACTAGCTGATACAATGTGTAATACTCCTTGCATATTTTTATAAATATCCGTTTCAGCTTCTATATCTTTCGTAGAAATAGTTCTCGTTTCTTGCTGTATTGAACGGCTCATTATATCACTTAAAAACATATAAATATAATACAACAAACCAATAGATAACAGAACAGAAAAGAAAATTTTATATGAAAATTTAGATTTAGACATAATTATTTTTAATTAAATTATATGAAAAGCAATTACTTTTCTAAATAAACCGGGAACACTTAATTCACAAAAATATATACCACTAGCTAACTGTTTTTTTTCTATATCTACAGTATACTCCCCTGCTTTCGAATAATTAGCAAGCAAATTATGAACTACTTCACCTATATAATTATAAATCTTAACTTCTGCAAAACAATCTATTCCTAAAGAATAATTGACCTGCATATTTTCCATATTTAATTCAAACGGAAAAGCAGAAATATTTATAAATCTTAAATGTTCAGCACACAAAGGCAAAACTTTTATTTGATTAGTTTTCGGATAAAAACCAGCACAAGGCGAATAATTTGTAGTTATTTCAGGTGTTAAAACTATTTCTCTATATTTAGGATTTATTTCTAAATTATTGTCAAGTTTATTTACAGATGGCAAGATTAAAAGAAACTGCAAGTTACAAATAGTTAATTCATCAAAATAATTTAAAGCATCTAACCCAACATTAATAGAAAGAGTTATATCAAAAAATAATTTACTACTATCACTATTATAATGAAAATTCTTATCCTTAATAACAATATCATTGCTAGGTACAGTGATAAAATTCTCTTTATTAAAATCTAAAAAAATACTATATAAATCAAATTTTAGATTTAATTGTGTAATATTTTTAAAATTATCTGTTTCAGTTAATGGACTTAGAGCTAAAGCCAAATTCAATGTGTCGCCAATAGAATATTCAGCTTTGTTACTCTTCAACAAAACATCTATTGGATAATGGTTTGTTTGATAATTAACTGGTAGCCAAATCGTATCTTGAAGTGAACATTTTTCAACAATCAAATAGAAGTCTTTTTTTTCTACATATTTTGTTTCAAATAAAATTTTTGTCTTAGATTTTGGAGCTAGCTCTATTTCATTGTCTGATATTATTTTTAGCATCCCATCATTTGGAAAGACTGACAATTTAAGAGGAAAAGTTGTATCTTTAGGATTATATAATTCAAAAATTAAAGTGTCAACACCTTCATAAGCAACACATATATTATTACGAAGCGGTGTTAATTCTAATCCATTTATTCCATAATATTTGAAATTAAACACTTCATAATTTCCTGCACAATCAGTAACTTTAATTAGTGCATTAGCATCATCAAGAATATTTTCAACATTTAATTTCCAATATGTTTCAGAAGAAAGTCCCGGCTGGAAAGGTGAATATGAAAAATTTACATTTTTACTTTCATTTTCAAAAAAAACAACAGAGTGCAAATTTGAACGCTCGTTTCCATACTCAGGTAAGTCCTTAATTTTACCATTTATTACACTTCCATCACATTCAAAATCTGCCGTCATAATGGGTGGCAAAATATCTGTTTTTGATGCAAAAGCATATAATGGAAATGTTGGAATTCCATAA
Organism: Ignavibacteria bacterium; assembly: GCA_012518115.1. GTDB lineage: Bacteria > Bacteroidota > Ignavibacteria > Kapaibacteriales > UBA2268 > JAAYTD01. The sequence goes on from JAAYTD010000015.1 coordinate 27,088, forward strand.
GAAGCAAAATCAGAAAAACCGAATAAATAACAAGCAAAAATTTCATCAGAAGAAATTGTATATTGCCCTAATTTTGGCAACTTCATTGTAAAATAGAAATATTTTTCAGAATCATTAGAGCTTAAGAACTCACCTGACGAGATAATTTGCAATTCTGTTTTTTCAAAAATTATTTCTTCACGGCGCTCATTGATAAATTTTACTTCAAAATTTTCTAATAAATTCTCATTTTTTGATTTATAAACTATATTAACATAGTTTGAATCGAAAGAATTTATACTTATTTTCTGCGGCGTTGAAAATGTAACACTTTTATTAAACATACTGTAAGGCAAAATGGGCATAGTGAACGGATCTCCATAAGAAGAAGAATCGTCTGTCCAGCTTGAGTAAAGAAAATTTACATAAATCGGATTATTACTTGAAATAACAGCAGGTATAGGAGAGCTCAATCCGTTCAATCTCATTTCTATAAAATTTCTATTCTCATTTGCATAAATAGTATCAACAGGCTTGAAGTTTTTATAAATTATCGTTGAGTCTTCTTTTGCATAAACTCTGACTAATTGGCTTAATTTTCTAAATGTTATAGGAGGAACAAGATATTCTTTTTGCCACACAGAAACAGGCAATTCCATTGTTACAATATAATCACAAGTTGGCTTTTCTAACGGAATATTAGCACAAACATTTCCTGAAACTACAGATATAGGTTTGTTTGCTTTCACTTTACTTCCTGATAAGTCAGGATATTCATTTAATTTTCCGCCCGACATAATCAAACAGACGTCTCCCTTATCTAACTTTATCTTAATCTTATCATCTGCATAATAAATGGAATCTTGGAAATTTACAAGTGTAGCTATATTGTTTCCTATAGTTATCTCTACATCTGTATTGTCTTCTGTTCCAACTACTGTAAATTCCGAAGGAAAATAGTGACCATACAAGCTTCCCATATCGGGGTAAGAAGAAATTATATATTCATTATTCAATTGATGAATAGGAAATGCTAAAAAACCATCACTTGTCCAATAGTATTGACAAATAACGTAGCATAATATCGGATTATCTGCGGTAACGCGTATTGCTTGATTTTTATATATATTTGATAAGTTTGGAGGATTGACTTTAGTTTCCCTATCCCATTTTGCAACTTGCCCGAAAGATGCATCTATTTGAAAAACTAATGTTTCATTTGCCGTTGCTTTTTGTTTATTCATATATTGAGATGGAACTTCAACAGTTACATTTGTTTCTTTTAAAGCAATAACATATAAAGTTATAAAATTCTCTTTTACTTCATCTTCATAAACAGGTGGAATAGAAAATATATATTCATTTGTAATATTATTTTGAGCATTAATAGTGTTGCTTGCAAAAATCAATTCTATTAGCAAAATAAAAACAGAAAACAGCATTGCCCGCAATAATTTTCTGCGAATATATTTATAATCTGATGAAATAAACATTAAGTAATCAAAGAAAAATTAAAAAATTGCATAATATATTTTATGCAATAGCATTAACTTGATAAAAATAA
>JAAYTD010000016.1 GCA_012518115.1 Ignavibacteria bacterium
ATTTTAAGGCAACACATCTCTGAAAAGCCTTTGGACAAAGGCTTTTCAGAGGATATCACCATTAATTTTGACTATTACTCGTTTTTTGAAGGTAAAAAACCATTAATTTTGACTATTACGCCTGTTTGTAATTAATTAAATTAAAAAAACTAAATGTTCTTTTATTTTATTTGTAGCTTCTCTCTGTTAATTCAACATTTTCAAATTCTAATGGTTCTATTCCGCGTTCAGGCTTCTTGCCTACACCTTTATATTCCCAGAGCGCTACATGTGCAAATTTTTCATCATTACGTTTTGCTTCATGATCTTCTGTTTGGTATTCTTCGCGGAAATGAGCGCCACAAGATTCTTCTCTTTCTAAAGCGTCCCACACTATAGTTTCTGCAAATTCTAAGTAATCAACTACTCTACAAGCTCTTTCAAGAGCAACGTTAATATTATTAGCTTCGCCGGTTACGTTTAGATTTCTCCAGAATTCTTCACGAATTTGAGGGATTTTATCCAATGCTTCTTTTAAGCCTTTTTCATTACGTCCCATACCACAATTGTTCCACATAAGAGTTCCAAGTTCTTTATGGAATTGCGTTGGAGTTTTCTTTCCTTTTATGTTCATTAGTTTGTTTATCTTATCCTTAACGTCTTGTTCAGCTTTTTTGAACTCAGGATGATCTGTTGTAACTTTTTCAAGTTTATGTGTAGCAAAGAAATCACCGATAGTATAAGGAATAATAAAATATCCGTCCGCTAATCCTTGCATTAATGCACTAGCTCCTAAGCGGTTAGCACCATGATCAGAGAAGTTAGCTTCGCCAAGCACATGAAGACCTGGTATTGTACTCATTAAATTATAATCAACCCAAAGACCGCCCATTGTATAGTGCGAAGCAGGATATATTTTCATTGGAGTTTCATATGGATTGTCGCCAGTAATTCTTTCGTACATTTCAAATAAGTTTCCATATCTATCAGTAACAACATCGCGTCCTAATCTTTCTATAGCATCAGCAAAATCAAGATATACGCCACGTCCAGTAGCGCTTACGCCACGTCCTTCATCGCATACTTCTTTAGCGGCACGAGAAGAAATATCTCTTGGAGAAAGGTTTCCATAACTTGGATATTTTCTTTCTAAGTAATAATCTCTTTCATCTTCCGGTATATCTGTTGGGTTACGTTTATCGTCAGCTTTTTTAGGTACCCAAATTCTACCGTCGTTACGCAAAGATTCTGACATAAGAGTAAGTTTTGATTGATGATCGCCACTTTGAGGAATAGCAGTTGGGTGAATTTGTGTAAAGCAAGGATTTGCAAAATATGCACCTTTTTTATGAGCTCTATAAGCTGCTGTAACATTACAAGCTATAGCATTTGTAGATAGATAGAACACATTTCCATAGCCGCCTGTAGCTAAACAAACTGCATCGCCCCAATGAGACTTTATTTCTCCTGTAACTAAATTACGAGTAACTACGCCACGACAATATCCATCAATAACAACAATATCTTGAACTTCAATTCTTGTATACAAGTTAACTTTACCTAGATGAACTTGACGCATAAGGGCTTGATAAGCACCCAACAAGAGTTGTTGTCCTGTTTGTCCTCTTGCATAGAATGTTCTTGATACTTGTGCACCACCAAATGAGCGGTTAGCTAACATTCCACCATATTCGCGTGCAAAAGGAATGCCCTGAGCAACACATTGATCAATAATATTTAAACTTACCTGTGCTAAACGATACACATTGGCTTCTCTTGCTCTAAAATCACCGCCTTTTATAGTGTCGTAAAAAAGACGCCAAACACTATCACCATCATTTTGATAACTCTTAGCAGCATTTATACCACCTTGTGCTGCAATACTATGCGCGCGACGTGCTGAATCGTTGAATGTAAATGCTTCAACTTGATAGCCAAGTTCAGCAAATGAAGCTGCGGCAGCAGCTCCTGCAAGTCCAGTTCCAACAACAAGAATTTTAAACTTCCTTTTGTTTGCAGGATTTACAAGTTTCATATCAAATTTATGTTTGTCCCATTTGTCTTTCAAAGGACCTGTTGGAATTTTACTATCTAATTTCATCATTTAGCAACATCCTCCCGCCAATCCAAGCATGACTGAAATTGGCAATATAATGAATAAAAGTACTAGGACTACTGAAAGTACTACACTTAATTTAAGTAAAATAGGAGTTAATTTTGGACCTTGTATTCCTATCGTATGTAGTGCACTTTGAATAGCGTGATTTAAATGGAAGCCTACAATTATTACAAAAATAATGTATGAAATTGCAACTAAAGGATTGCTGAATTCCATTTCAAGCATTCTATAAACATCGTGGCGTTCTTCTAAAATCGGTGAAATTTTTGGGTCAAAACATCCTTTCGCCTCACATTCTTCGGGAGTAGCACAATTCTCACGCGTGCCATCACAACTGCTACTACAGTCTTCTGCAATATGAGATAAGGGAATGGTAAACTCACCTGTAGGCACAACTTCATAATTATCATAACCTCCTTCAAAATTAATATCGCCTGTTGTAAAATGCAATAAATGATATACAAGACCGAAAGTTAATATTAATCCTGTCCAAAGCATAGTACGTGCCGTTAATTTAGATTTTACATAATTTTGAACTTGATATTTAATAGGTTTAGCTTCGTTGTTATATAAACGAAGATAAACTGCCGATATTATATGTAAAATAATACTTATAATCAATACAACTCTCATTCCCCAAAGTAATAATTTATTACCTTGTAGAAATGCTGCGTATGAATTATAAGTATCAGAGCCTATAAAATACTGTAAATTACCCAAAGCATGTCCAAATAAAAATGCTATAAGTATTAATCCTGTTATTGCCATTACAACTTTAGCAATAATTGTAGTTTTTAGGTAGTTAAACAAGAGAATACCTCACTAAAAAAATATAAATATAATTGTAAAAAAAACAAACAAAAACAATCTTCTAATTTACGAATTTTTTATATAAAACACAAATAATAAAGTATTAAATTTAAATAAAAATATAAATTCATAAAGTGTTTTTTTGAGGGATATATTGCATAAAGTGTTTCAAAGTATAAATAAATGAATTAAAATTGTAGATTAAGTACTACATATTTTAATTATATTTTAAAAAACATACATTTTGCATAATTTTTTCTTTATTATTTAATGAATTAAGGTTAAATTTAAATTTATAAAAATTTGTAAAAACTGAAAAAATAATAAAATATTGTTTGTTATTAATTATTTTTTTATTAAATTTGTCTTTAACAAAGAAGTTTGAATACTTATCATATTTTAATTTCACATAATTTAACGTAACTTTGTTTCATAGAAATTTATTAATTAATCAAATACTTATAGAGGAGATGTTATAATGGTAGCTAAATATAAAAAAGCTGCAAAAGAAGTAAAAATTGGTTCACAGCATTTCATAGTTTTGCTGATAATGATCGTATCGTTCTTTTTATTGTTTCAGTTTGTCGTGATTCCAGCAGGAATGTCTGCGTTTGTTAGGTCGCTTTTTGCACCTTATGGCGAACAATTAGAAAAAATAGGATATGTTGAATTCAAAGATGGAGTTTATGCGTCAATTCCTAAAGACAGAGAAAATCAATCTTATAAAGGTACAGAGATTTCTAATGAAATTATAAATAAAGAATATATATTCGATTTTACATTTAATGAACGTGTTAGTGCGAAACATGGCTATGCTAAAGGAGCAAATGAATTTTATGCTAGATGTCCAAAATTAGGTGATATGGCAATTATTATTGAGCCTTGGGTAGCATTATGGCTACTTGCTTTAGTGTTCTCGGTAGCGGTTACCTTGCTTGTTTCAATTATTATGCCTACAAATATAGGCTATTGTGCAGCATTATTTTATAACCAAATTGAAGGTACGAAAATTAAGCTACGCTTACAAACCGGACTAACAGATGAAATAATAGAACTGTTAGTAATGCCAGACGAACAATTACGCTCTCGCGATATTGCAGATGTACGTTCTATGTTTCGAATAGTTTGGGAAAAAACAACTACTGAAGATTTGAGCGAAACATTTACTGCAATTAAATTTGAAGATGTTTTTGAACCTGAATCAGATATTGTTCATTTCAGAAATGTTATTTTATATAAACGTATAAAAGAATTTTATTCTGAATTTGTTTTAACAGAAATAGAAGATACAAAGGGTGGAATTCTGTGGTCTCAGAATCACTTACGTATATTAAAGGGTGCAAGATTATATATGACTCACCACTTTTCTGAAAAATATCAGAATCTTGTTACAGGTTTGGCTTATGGTGGTGCTGGTTTCTTGATCGTTGCTGTTGGTATTCGTGGTTTGAAATTTATCCCGGGAGACAAACCATCTTTTATCTTACTTGCAATTGTACTTGAGTTTTCTATGCTTATGCTTATGGCTATTACTCTTATTTATACTGAAGGCGAAGAACGTATGGATAAGATTATGAAGAAAATGGAAGATGCAAATCGTAGTTCATTAGAAGCGCAACGAGGACAGCAAGCTGATATACATATGCTTACAAATGCTCTTGTTGGACAAACTTCTGAAATTATTAAAAACAGAGTGGAAAAAGCTATCGAAGAATATATGTTAAGTGAGAATGAAATTGAAAGAAAAGTCGGAGAAGCTATTGCAGATAAGGTCCTTATTGGATTAAAAGATATAGGTGATCATAAAAAGCAATAAAAATCTTTTGATTTTGAATATAATAAAAAAACCGGCGAAAAACGTCGGTTTTTTTGTTTTATAAGAGTTAAAAAGAAATTAGTTTCTAAAAAAACTATGCTTGTGTAAGTTAATCGTTATATATATCTTTATAACCTTGTTCTTCTAATTGTAATGCTAAAGATTTATCGCCTGATTTTACAATGCGTCCTTTATAAAGAATATGAACAAAATCAGGTATAATATATTCCAATAGTCTTTGATAATGTGTTATAATAATATATGCATTATTAGCATTTTTTAACTGATTAACTCCTTCAGAAACTATACGTAAAGCATCAATATCTAATCCTGAATCTGTTTCGTCAAGAATAGCTAGTTTAGGTTCTAACATTGCCATTTGAAAAACTTCATTGCGTTTTTTTTCACCACCAGAAAAACCGTCATTGACAGAACGTTCTAAAAACTTTTGATCAATTTTAACAAGATCGGCTTTAGCTTTTACAAGTTCATAAAAATCAAATGCATCTATAGGTTCTTGATTATGATATTTTCTTATTTCGTTTAAAGCAGTTTTTATAAAATTCATATTTGAAACGCCCGGAATTTCTATCGGATATTGAAACGCTAAGAAAAGTCCTAACTTAGCGCGCATATCTACAGGCATATCTAATAAGTTCTCACCACAAAAAGTTACGCTTCCTTCTGTAACTTTATAGCCGGGCTTTCCTGCTAATACAGAAGCTAGTGTACTTTTTCCTGAACCGTTAGGTCCCATTATTGCATGAACTTCACCTGAATTTATTTCCAAATTTATTCCGTGAAGAATTTCAGTATTATTAATTTCTGCTTTGAGATTTTTTATACTTAATATATTCATTTTATCTTTACTTTGTTTTATATTAATACATAATTTTAGATAAAAATATCTATCCGATACTTCCTTCTAAACTAACTGCTAATAATTTCTTCGCTTCTACCGCAAACTCTAATGGTAAATTCTGCAAAACTTCTTTTGCGTAACCATTTACAATAAGAGACATTGCGTCTTCAGTTTTTATACCACGTTGATTTATATAAAATATAGCATCGTCAGATATTTTTGATGTCGTTGCTTCATGTTCAACAGTGCTTTTTTCGTTTTTTACTTTTATTGTAGGAAAAGTATGAGCAGCACATTGATTTCCTATAAGAAGCGAATCGCATTGAGAGAAATTTTGCGATTTAACAGCATTTTTATTCTGAGCTACAATAGAGCGGAATGTATTAGAGCTTTTTCCTGCACTTATTCCTTTAGAGATAATTTTGCTTCGTGTATTCTCTCCAATGTGTATCATTTTTGTTCCCGTGTCTGCTTGTTGATAATTATTAGTAATAGCTACTGAATAGAACTCGCCTGTTGAATTATTTCCTTTAAGAATGCAACTTGGATATTTCCAAGTAATTGATGAGCCAGTTTCTACTTGTGTCCAAGATATTTTAGAGTTATTTCCTGCACATAATCCACGTTTTGTAACGAAATTATAGATACCGCCACGTCCTTCTTTATCACCAGGATACCAATTTTGAACAGTAGAGTATTTAACTTCTGCATTTCTATGTGCATAAATCTCAACAACAGCAGCATGTAGCTGATTTTCATCACGTATAGGTGCAGTACAGCCTTCTAAGTAACTTACATAGCTATCTTCATCAGCAATGATAAGAGTACGTTCAAATTGTCCAGTTGCCGACGCATTTATTCTGAAATATGTTGAGAGCTCCATAGGAGCGCGCACTCCTTTTGGAATATATACAAAAGAACCATCGCTAAAAACAGCAGAATTTAGAGCAGCGAAAAAATTATCTGTTACAGGAACAACACTTCCTAAGTATTTCTTTACGAGCTCTGGGTATTTTTGTATAGCTTCGCTAATAGGACAAAAAATTATTCCAACATCTTCTAATTGTTTTTTATAAGTTGTTGCGACAGACACACTATCTAAGACAGCATCAACTGCTATACAAGATTGAGAAGTCGGAAGGTTTTCATTTGTCTCTAACGATATTCCTAATTTATCATAAGTTTTTATTATTTCCGGACTTATTGTGTTATTGTCCGCATCTACTTTATAATCTTTAGGTTCAGCATAATAATATAAATCGTTATATTCTATAGGTGGATATTTAAGTTTTGCCCATTTAGGTTCTCGCATTTTCAACCATTTTGAATAAGCTTCTAATCGCCATTTCAGCATAAAATCAGGTTCATTTTTTTTAGATGAAATAAAGCGAATTACATCTTCGTTTAACCCTTTCGGGGCATAATTGTGTTCAATGTCAGAAACAAAACCATATTTATATGTGTCGTCAGAAACTAATTGTGTAATTATATCATTATTATTGTTCATAAGTAAATTGCTTTAATATTGATTGCTATATTAACGTAATACGTGCAAAAGTATTGTATTGTTTTATCAATCGTGTACTTCTTCGTCGTAAAGCTTTCTTAAGATTTTAACATCTTCCCAAACAGGACGTTTCCAGTTAGGATTACGTAGTAAAGCAGCTGGGTGATATGTTACCATTGTTTTAATTCCTTGATAATCAAATATCTTACCGCGAATGTCAGCCATTTTATGGCTACTTTTAAATAAAGTGTCAGCAGCTGTAAGTCCAAGCGCTAAAATAAACTTAGGTTTGATTAGTTCTATTTGTTTATGTAAATATTGTTCGCAAAAATACACTTCTTCTGTATTAGGTCGTCTGTTACCGGGTGGTCTGCATTTACAAATATTAGCGATAAATACTTCTTCTCGAGAGAAGTTTATCGCTTTTAAAATATCTGTAAGTAATTTTCCTGCACGTCCAACAAATGGTTTTCCTTGTTCGTCCTCATCTGCACCCGGAGCTTCACCTATAATCATTAGATTAGCATCAGGGTTGCCTGTACCGAAAACTGTATTTTTTCTTGCAGTATTAAGAGGGCATTTTTTGCAATTTGCTACTGCTTCTTCAAGTTCTTCTAATGTTTTGATTTCAGATAAATCTATAGCTTCAATATCTAATTTTGGAGCTTTAACTGATGCTATTTTTTGGGGTTGTTTTAACTCAAATATATTAGTACCAACAGATTGTTTTATTGATATATTAGAATTATTAGCAGGTTTAAGTATAGCTTTGTTTTTTTTATTTACATTAATAGCTTCAGGTAATGTATCAAAATATAATATAGAGCCGCTTGTTTTTTCAGTAAATGTAAAATAGTTTTCTAATTGTTTTTTTAATGACATTTTCTTAAATCTATTAAATTATATATCTTAACAAAATAAATATTTCAAAATTAAAAATTATGCAAAATTATAGAACTTCTTTAATTTTTTTTCTGTTTTCAATAATAGAAGCTAATATTGAACCGGTTATTAGCACCGCTATAACAATAAGAGAAACTAAAGCAGGTATATGATAAAAATCTGCTATCAACATTTTAACACCAATAAATATTAGTATCATAGCTATACCTTGTTTTAGTTTGCTAAAATAATTAATAATATTTGCTAATAGAAAATACATACTTCTTAAGCCAAGTATTGCAAATATATTAGAAGTATAAAGAATTATAGGGTCTTTGGAAATTGCAAAAATTGCAGGAATTGAATCTACGGCAAAAATTATATCAGAAGCTTCAATTGTTATCATAGCAAGAAACAATGGGGTCATATGCTTTACACCATTTTCTTTTACGATAAATTTCCCACTTTCCATATTATTAGTAACAGGTAAAAATTTCTTAAGAATTCTAATTCCAAGATTATTTCCATAATCTTTACTACTATCATCAGCAGGATGAAAAGATTTTATTCCTGCAACAATAAGAATAATAGCAAAGACTATTAGTAATATATTTAGTCGCACAGGGGCGCCGAAAATTACTATTTCAGGTAAGTAAGTTAATTCTATGAGCCATAATCCAGAAAAGATAAAAATAGCTCTAAAAACAACAGCACCTACAATTCCCCAAAACAATATTTTGTGTTTATGTTCTTCATGGATATTAAAAAAACTAAAAATTAAGACAAAAACAAAGATATTATCTAATGATAGCGATTTTTCTATTAAATAAGCCGACAGATATTCTATCGTTTTTTCAGAGCCAAATTCATAGTAAATAAACCCACTGAATAATAACGATAATGCTATCCATACAACTGTCCAAATAGCTGCTTCTTTTGTTGAAATAACATGTTGTTTTTTGTTAAATACACCTAAATCAAGCATTAACATAAATATCACAACAACAGCAAAAACAACAAGTAAAATAGTTTCGTCCATTTTATATTATTCAATTTATAGTTTCTAAATAATCAATCAATACGTTTTTTTTTACAAAAGTCTCATTTTTTTTTATAGTATCTAAAAAAATACCTTGATAAGAAAATTGCTTATCAAGGTATTGAGTACAAGAGGAGGGACTTGAACCCTCACGGCTTTAAGGGCCACTGGATTTTGAGTCCAGCGCGTCTACCAGTTCCGCCACTCCTGCTGCTTTATAAAGAACTTTTTATAAATAAAAACCAAGCAACGCTTGCTTGGTTTTTGTGTTGTGTGGGCGCTGAGGGAGTTGAACCCCCGACCCTCTGCTTGTAAGGCAGATGCTCTAGACCAACTGAGCTAAGCGCCCTTCTTTTATTGTCTATCTAAATGCAAATGAAGTTAGAATACAAAAATACGTGTTTTTTCTGTTATTACCAAATTTTTTTTGTATTTTTTCAAAAAAATGTAAATTTTGTTAAATTATACTTTATTTTATGATTAATATCGTAAAAATTATACCCAATTTAACAATAATTTATTAAATCTATCTGTTAGAATTATATATAAGTTATTTTGAAAAATAAAAAAAACATATATGTATTGTGAAATAAATTCAAACTATTCTTTTATTTTTCCTTATAATTACTTAAATTTGTAGTCAAATAGAAAATAACTCTATAAAATATGCCTAAAATACTCAAAGAAATAATAAGATATATTGTCGTTATTCTTCTTCTTGTAGCTAGTATCTATTTTGTTTTTAAAGACATAGATATGCAAGTTTTTATTAATACATTTATACAAGCTCGTTGGGAATGGTGTCTATTGTCTGTACCGGTAGCAATTTTATCTCATTTAGTTCGTGCTATTCGTTGGCGAATTTTTCTAAAACCTATACATAATGCTCAATCAACTTTAAATTTGTTTTCTGCGGTTATGATTGGCTATGTTGTAAATAATGTAATTCCACGAGGTGGTGAATTTGTTCGTCCATTTGTTTATGCAAGGCGAGAAAAAGTATCGAAAACAGCCGTCTTTGCAACTATTGTTACAGAAAGAATAATAGATGTAATATTTTTATTATTGATGTTTGCTTTCGCATTTTTTTTGAGTCGAGATACTATTTCACGTGCTTTTCCTTGGCTTACTTCTGCTAATATAACATATCTTTTAATAGCTTTAGTAGTTTGTATAGTATTGCTATTTTTATTACTAGCGACAAATTTATTTGAGTTTCTTATTGAAAAAATTTTAAAACCGATATTTCCTAAGAAATATGACAGAATACATTCAATTTGGGCATCATTTCGAAAAGGCTTTGAAATATTAAAAACACCTTCACAGTATTTTTCTACTTTTTTATATTCTGCAGCTATTTGGATTCTTTATGCCTTACCTATGTATCTAATGTTTTTTGCGTTTGATTTTCAAAATTATTTACATTTAGGTTTAGCAGATGCCGGTTTATTAATTGTTGTATCTGGTGTTGGAACAAGTATTGCACCAACACCAGGAGCTATAGGGGTTTATCATTGGTTAATTGTCAGCGCACTTATTCATCTTTATCCTGCAATTACACAAGAAGAAGCTTTAGCTTATGCCACTCTTACACATGGCGTAAACTTAATAATTCAAGTTGCTGTCGGATCATTTTTCTTGTTGCGTGAAAATTTACGTAAGCTTCCAACAAAAGAAGATTTTCAATAATCTATAATTATTAAAGTAGCTTATAACGCATTCGCCAACAACCATTTTCAAAATTATGAGTAAGTATTTTAAATTTTCCAATTTCAGAAGTATTTTGTACATGGTCACCTATGCAAGCACAAGCATCATAATCGCCTACTTTTACTATCCGTATAGTTTCGCCAGCTTCTTCTGGCAGTTTGCTTAAATCTACAATTTGTTTTGCTGTTTCAAGCGAAACTATTTCTATAGTAACATCTAAATTTTGCTCTATTATTTCATTAACTTTGTTTTCAATTTCAATAACTTGTTCATCTGTTGGTGCTGTTGTGAGCATATAGTCACATTTTGACTTTTTTCGTTCAATATGTGTATTTCTTGAACGACTACAGCCGAACATTCTTACCATTGTTTGATTTAATATATGTTCGGCAGTGTGCATAGGTTCGTAATAGTTTTTTTTTGCTTGAAGATTTTCCATTTTTTTAAAAAGTTAAAAGTTAAAAATAAAGTAATTTAATTTAAATTATTAGAAAGCATGTCCAATACCAAAATGTATAACATAATCAGACAATGCATTTTTTATTTTCATTGGATCGTATATAGGGAAACCTATATCAATTCTTATTGGTCCTACAGGTGTTTCGTATCTTAGTCCTACTCCTGTGGCTACCGCTAATTTTGTAATATAGTCAGTAAGTTTATTTTTTTTCAAATCTGCTATTTCATCTTCTAGATACCAGCCAAAAGTATTTCCTATATCCACAAAGAAAGTTGCCCATATATCATTAAATAACCAGTTTAGATTTTCATTAATTCCAGGCAAATTAGCTAGTGATTTTCTAAATTCACAACTTCCTTCGATAAGAGTTCTACTTCCTATGTAATTAATAGCATAATCCTTAGTGTTCATATCTTCAAAATTATTTAATATATTTGAAGTATAGTATCTTAGCTCACGAGCTGGCCAGCCTCTTACACTATTTGCACCACCTGCAAAAAATTGTCGTTCAAACGGTACAAAAGCATTTGCTTCGTTCATCAAATGAGTTAGTCCGAGTTTGCCTTTAGCAGCTAATACTAAAGAAGGTGATAGCTTCCAATAATGATTATGTAAAATTTGACCTCTAAAGTATTTAGCACTTCCTGCTATTGCAGTATGTGAAAAGAAAATATTAAGACCGTCGAAACCTATAAATGATAGATGTCCGTTTGTTGGTGAAAAGGGGTGGTTTCTTTTGTCTCCAGTTATAGAAATAGAAAGTAAGTTTGATGTAAAAACATGTACTTCCGCTTCTGATAGATAATTATTTATATTGCCATACAGTGTAAAAGCGCGTAATATACTGTTTGTGTCTTGTCTTGTTTTTGCACTATCTAAAGCATAACCTAATACTTCATCGAAGTTTAACGGATTCTCCCTTTCAAATGTCAAATCGACTTGCATTGAATTAAAATATGTAAATCGTGGTAATTTAATAGGGAATTTAATAGGTAAAGAAATTTTAGAGATTTTGAATAAATCGTTTATTGTCTCTAAAGAATAAATTAAACTTGCTGATGCTGATATACGTGAAGTATTTAATTTCCATAATAAAGGTTGTCCATAGCTAGCACCTATTTTAAATCTATAATCAGGAAATTTCCATTTCGATAAAAAATAATTGACATCTTTAAATGAAAAATCTGTAAAGAATTGTGCTAATTGAGCTGAACCAAACAAATTTAAATGCTTAATAGAAAAGCTAGCACCTGCATTGACTAAATTATCAACTTGAGTTTGATTTAAAAACAAACCAACGTCCCATTCTTTTAATTTTCTGTAATTGCAGGTAACAACAACGTCGCGAATATTTTCATCAGGAGCATAATTTCGTTTTAATGTGTCTATAGATACAGATTCAAAAGTTCCTAACGAAAGTAGATTTTCTATAGAACGATCTATACGCCATTTTGAATAGAGACTACCTTCTCTAAAAGTAATGATATTACGTTTGGTGCTATTTGCTACATTTTTCTGATTGTTTGTACTGTCAGCAAAAATTATATCACCAAATCTGATTTTTTTCCCTGTGTCAAAATATCCAATTATACTATCGGTACAATTTGTAGTATCCATTATAACGTTAGGATACGACCATTTTGAAAATAGATAACCGCGATTGAGTAGCGACAAATTAATTGCTTGCATTTCAGTCTCTATTTTGTATTCATTAAAATAATCGCCTGGTAATAAATTAGAATTTTGATTAACACGTTCTTTATCATCAGCGGGTAGATCTTCTAAGCCTTTGTATTGTATAGAAGATATTTTATATTGCTCGTTTTCTGTTATATAAAAATTTAATAAATTGGTATGTTTTATAGTATCAGAAGTAAATTCAAAATAAATTTCTGCAAAATGAAATCCATTCGTATTATATAAGTTATATAAAATACTTACATCTATTTCTGCTAACTCTTTATTGAAATATCTATATTCTTTCTCAAATATAGATAATGCTGATTTGAGTTGTTTAGCTAAATAGTTTGAATAAAAGGGATTGCGTTTCGCATTTTCATATAGGTTTAACAATATCTTATGAGGAAAACTTAAAGAAGTTGCTTCTAAGGTAGTGTATTCTAATAGTTCGCTGTCGGAAAAGTAAGTGTTGCCAATAAAATTTATTGCCCATATTTCATAATTGCCTATTTGCCTTTCAGAAGGAATAATATTGTTCGATATTATGTTTTTATCAACTCCAAAAGTGGTAAGTGAGTTGTAGATAAATAGAACGCATATTACAAATACCTTAAATAGTGGTTTAATAGCTTTTGCTCCTAAAAAAACAAATAGAAATAAGAGAAAATAGAACAATGGAATTAGTTTATAAGTTGATAGTTATGTATCAAAATACGATACATAACTATTTTATTATTTAAAACTAATCATATAGCTCTTCTTCATTATCATTATAGAAATATTCTTCGTTGATTATATCTTCATATTCAGGCCATAAATCTTCTATGCCTTCTACAAGTTCTTCACTATCTTCTATAGATAAAATATTGTCTAATACTTGTTGAGGGCAGCCAACACGATTTGCATAATCAAATAATTCATCTTTAGTTGCAGGCCAAGGTGCCTCTTCTAATGTTTGTGCTAATTCAGGTGTCCAAAACATAATTAAAACTCCGTGTTTATGAATTATAATTAAAATTAAGTGATATAATAGAATAAATTAAATAATTACTTTATTTTGTATCTGTCTCTTCATTTTTTTTAATATTGTTAGCTTCGTCGTCATTCATAGACTTTTTGAATTCTTTTATTCCAGTACCTAAGCCTCGCATAAGTTCAGGGATTTTCTTAGCACCAAAAAGTAGTACTATAGCTAATATTATCAGAATTATTTCCATAGGTCCAAGACTTCCCATAATTATTTCCTTCTATTTTTTTTATTCAATATATTAATTCGCAAAAATAAGTTTTTTTTATCAAACAAACAAAAAATATTACTATTATTTGTATTTTTTAGGAAAAATTAAAGCATAAGTTAGACTTCAAGCGAGTATTTTGAAATATATGTTTTGTTTTTGTAAATAATATTGTACATATATTTGCCCGAAAAATTACATTCTATTTTTTCTAAAATATTTTGTTCGTTGTCTTTAATAGTTATAAAACTAATGTTGTTGCAATATAAAAGTGTAGTATTGTTATATTTTTCCACAAAATGAGATGAGTTTTCTACTTCAAAATATATATCATTATCGCTTAAATTTATAAAACGTAGCTTTATTTTTTCAAGACGAAGTGATGATGCCAATACATCTTGATTAAAAATGCAATTTACAGCATTATTGTTCCCATAGAAAATTGCAGTATAATATTGATCTAATTCTATTTGTGCAATAAATGAAAACAGTGGTGTAGATAATTTAGATAAAGATGTAGACTTATTGTTGTAAATAGATATATTTGTTAAACTTACTCCTATTTTGCTTATATTGTTTTCTTCTTCTATGTTTTTTAATAAAGATAGATTTTTCAAACTATCTATTACGCTAATATTATTTTGATAGATAGATATAAAATCCGTACTGTCTATAAGATTAATAAAAAGTACGTTGCCAAATTGTACGGGCTTTATACTTTTAGGAGTTTCTATGGTTGGAACACATTCACAAGCATTAAATAACAATAGAACCAAAAATATACTTTTGAACTTCTTCATAAAATAAAATATTATATTGAAAGAAAAACACATTGTTTAGATAATATTATTTTTATCAAAAAAGAGAGAACAGTAAATAACACTTTTCTCTCTTTTTTGAAAATTATTATGTAATGAAAAATAATTATTCTATTTGTTCTACTTCAACAAAATAAATTTGATTATTTATATTCATTCTATAAACAGCAGGTTTTCCTACTTCAACGCTGCTTATACTGATAAGTTGTGCAAGATCATCTGAATCTATAGCGTTACTTGTTGCTTCTTTTGGGGTAGCATCTGTTTCTTTTTTAGTTTCCTGTGATATTTTCCGAACATTAGCTTTTCCTTTGCCTTGTAAGAATGCAATGCCTTTTTCTTGTCCTGAAACTGCAATAAAGATATTTTCTTCAGTTGTTGGCAGTCCTTCTTTTTCTAATACTTCTGTCCAGTGTTTTATTCCTTTTTTAGGGTCTCTTTCTGCAATATCAACAGGATTTTCTGTCGTTGTCGGTAATCCAAGTTTCTCAGAACATATTTTCACTAATTCAGGATCAGGCGGAACAGGTGTTTTTCCGAAATATCCAAGTACCATTTTACCGTAACCTTCTGCAATAGTATCCCATTTTCCTTTCATCGTATTATTAAAAGCTTGTTGGAAATAGAATTGAGAAACAGGAGTTACAGAAGTTGCAAATCCACCGCGTTCAACAACCTCACGCATTTCTTTTATAGTTTGTGGGAATTTATCTAATATCTTAAAATCACGCATCATTTGAGTATTTGAAGTTAAAGCACCGCCCGGCATAGGTGAAAATGGAATTTCAGGTGAAACCATAGTAGCTTCTGGCGGGAAGAAATAATCTTTTAGTGCATCTTTAAATACATCTTCATATTCTCTTACTTTTTCAATATCTAAACCTAAATCATAAGGTTTACCTTTTAAGGCGTGGAGCATAACGATAATATCAGGTTGACTTGTGCCACCCGAAACAGGTGCAGCTGCTAAATCAATACCATCAGCACCTGCTTCTAAAGCTGCTAAATAACAAGCTACAGAAACGCCAGCTGTTTCGTGAGTATGCAAGCGTATATGAGTGCCTTCTGGAAGAAGCTTACGTGCCATTTTAATAGTTTCGTAAACTTTTTGAGGACTTGAAGTGCCACTTGCATCTTTAAAACAAACAGAATGATATGGAATATCAGCATCAAGAATACCACGCAAGGTTTTTTCATAGAATGGGACATCATGAGCACCGCTACAACCGGGAGGTAAATCCATCATCGTAACAACTACTTCATGCTTTAATCCGTGTTTTGCTATCATTTGACCACTGTAAATTAAGTTTTGAACGTCATTTAAAGCGTCAAAATTACGAATTACAGTAGTTCCATGTTTTTTGAACATCTTAGCATGAAGTTCTATAACTTCACGAGGAGCGGAATCAAGAGCTACTGTATTTATACCACGTGAAAGTGTTTGTGTAACAATGTCAGGACCAACTACTTCACGAAATTTATCCATCATATCAAATGGATTTTCATTTAAATAAAATAAAGGTGCTTGAAATCTTGCGCCGCCACCAAATTCAAAGTGACGTATCCCAACATGAACAGCTGCCTCTAAAGCAGGAAGGAAATCGCCTAATAAAACGCGACCACCAAAAACAGATTGGAAACCATCTCTAAAAGAGGTATCCATTACGTCTATAAACTTTTTCTTTTCCATAGTAATTCTCTTGTTTTTAATTGTAATAATAAATACAAAGATACAAATATATTTTTATAAAATTACAAGATTTTTATTGAATTCTAATTTTCTTTTAAACAAAATCATAAATCAAGGATAAATATTGTTTTGTGATTTGTTTAATTTTTATTAAATTAAAAGTCAATTATTAAGTTTATTGGGCAAATTGGGTATGCACTCATAGACAAGCGAAGAAATTGAAGAAATAAAAAAAATGATGTAACTTAGAAAAGAAAAAATCTTAAAAAAGTTGTTGGAAGATGATATAACAATGGAAACTAATGAAGAGTACGCACGAATTTATTTGTTCCATTTACAGATAGATTAGATTATATTTCACCTATAATGAATAACATAGAATATGACTTAACTTGTGAAAACGCTTAGGTGTTGAAGCGCCTAAACGAGTTAAATGGATAAGAACCTTATGCTGCGAATTGACAAGAATATCCTTATATCTTATGGCTATTGCAAAATTACGTGAATTTTTAGAGCAATTTCCTGAAAAAGAAAGATTTATGCAAAAAGTTAGTTTAAGAAACAGAATCTTTATAAATAGACTATCAGAAACTTGTATAATAGAACCCGAAGATGCTATAGAACTTGGATTCTTTATTGTTTCTAAAGTCGTTTGTTCAACTTTCTATTTCATCATCTACTTGAAAATAAATCTTACCTTGAAGTGTTAAATAAACTACGTAAAGCGTTCGGCAAGGATATGTTAAAGTTGCTTTATCATCTTGACGTACATTGTGATAAATATCTAACTTTTAAAAATATTTTTTGAAGATAAAGTTAAGTTTGTTATATTTGTACTCGGTCTAAAAATATTTTTTAATGTAAAAACAAAGAAAGAATTTTTTAAAATAACATAATAATTTATAATAAAATATGGAACTTATTGAAACAGATAAAATTGAATTACAGTTTCTTCAAATTGAAGATTATTTAGAATTTAAAGAAGTGATGCAAGCTGCTTATCCTTCTATGGCAGAATATTATTGGAAAGAGCATCATATAAGTAAATTGCTTGAAAAATTTCCAGAAGGGCAAGTTGTTATAAAAATCAATGGCCATATAGCAGCTTGTGCTTTAGCTATTATTGTTGATTACGATAAATTTGATAGCAATCATACTTATAAAGAAGTTACGGCTAATTATACTTTTGAAACTCATAATCCAGATGGAGATGTGTTATATGGTATAGATGTTTTTGTATCTCCTGAATATAGAGGACTTAGACTTGGAAGAAGATTATATGATTATAGAAAAGAGCTTTGTGAGAAAATGAATTTAAGAGGAATTGCTTTTGGCGGTAGAATTCCTAATTATAAATCATATTCGGATAAGCTAAATCCTAAAGAATACATAAGAAAAGTAAGGCTGAAAGAAATACATGATCCTGTTCTTAATTTTCAAATATCTAACAATTTCCATCCTACGCGAATACTAAAAGACTATTTAGAGGGTGATGAAGCTTCAAATGAATTTGCTGTTCTTTTAGAATGGGCAAATATTTACTATGAAAAACCTATTAAAAAAGCGGAGACTAAGAAAAGAGTTGTAAGATTAGGTTTAATACAATGGCAGATGAGACCTTACAAAGATCTTGATTCTTTGTTGCAACAAGCTGAGTATTTTATTGATGCTGTGTCGGGTTATCGCTCGGATTTTGCACTTTTTCCAGAGTTTTTCAACGCTCCTTTAATGGCAAAAGACAATCATTTAAGCGAAGCAGAAGCTATAAGAGGATTAGCAAAATATACTGCTGATATAGTTCAAGAGTTCTCAAATTTTTCTATATCTTACAACATAAATATTATTGCAGGTAGTATGCCTGAAATAAGAGATGGCAAGCTTTATAATGTAGGTTATCTTTGTAAAAGAGATGGTACTGTTGAAAGATATGAAAAATTGCATGTTACACCAGACGAAGCGAAAGTTTGGGGTTTGCAAGGTGGTAATGAATTGAAAATTTTTGATACAGATTGTGGTAAAATAGGGATTCTTATATGCTATGATTCTGAATTTCCTGAACTTAGCAGATTACTTGCTGATGAAGGTATGGAGATTTTATTTGTTCCTTTCTTGACAGATACGCAGAACGGATATTCAAGAGTTAGAAATTGCGCGCAAGCAAGAGCTGTAGAAAACGAATGTTATGTTGCTATTGCGGGTAGCGTTGGTAATTTGCCGAATGTTCATAATATGGATATACAATTTGCTCAATCTGTAGTTTTCACGCCTTGCGATTTTGCTTTTCCTACCAATGGAATAAAAGCTGAAGCTACTCCTAATACGGAAATGATACTTATAGCTGATGTAGATCTTGACTTGTTAAGAGAACTCCATCAATTTGGCAGTGTAAGAAACTTAAAAGATAGACGAAAAGATTTGTTTTCTTTGAACAAAGTCAAAAATATATAACTAGCTATTTTTGTGCAATTTGTTTTACTATAATTCCGGCAACTTCTAAAGCTTTTGTTGCTGCATCTAAAGACATAACAGATTTTTCTTTCTTTATAATAGAATTTAAAAATGCAGTTTGTTCGTCTTCCATAGCGTTGCTTAATATAATTTCAGGTTTTTCAAATAGAATATGTTTACCCAAATCTAATTCTGCGATATCACCTAACATATTTGCAGATATAGCATTTGGGTTCATATTATTTGTAAGTCTGAATACATCTATGTCCGGTTTTGCAAAATCAACGGAAAAATAACCAAACTTTTGGAAAAAACGCATTTTTCGCATAGGCTTTGCCGATATACGTGAGCTAGTCAAATTAGCTACTGCACCATTTTCAAAATTTATTCTTACGTTAGCAATATCTATTGTGTCTGTTATAACATTTACGCCATTGGCATCAATTGATTTGATAGGCGAATTGACAGTCCAAAGTACAATGTCAATATCGTGGATCATAAGGTCGTGAACAACGGAAACATCAATAGAACGCGGTTTGAATTGGCTTAAACGGTGTGCTTCGATAAATAGAGGTGAAATAGGGTATTTACTTAATGCTTTTATCGCAGGATTAAATCTTTCTATATGTCCAACTTGTATTACGAGCTCTTTATTTTTCTCAGCGACACTAGCTAGCTTCTTCGCTTCTTCTACAGTTGAGGTTACAGGTTTTTCAATAAAGCAATGGCGACTAGCTAGTAAGCATTTTTCAGCTATTTCGTAATGTGCGGAAGTAGGTGCTGCAATTATAACTGCTTCAGATTGTTCAATTAATTCATCAATGCTGTTGAAATTTTTGATATTGAATTTATCAACAATTTTTTGTGAGTTAGAAGGAACTATATCATAAACACCTACAAATTCCGCTAACTCATTGTTTATTAGCAAATTACAGTGGATCTTTCCTAAATGTCCTATTCCAATAATAGAAGTTTTTATTTTCATTGTTTTTATTTTACAAATTATTTTTCAAAAAATTATCACAAAAGTTTGCAATAGCATTATAGCGATGGCTTATTTTATTTTTTTCTTTTTCGCTTAATTCAGCAAAAGTTTTTGTTCCTCCAAGTGGAACAAATATAGGATCATAGCCGAAACCTGCATTTCCTTTTTCTTCACGTATTATTTCACCTTTGCATTCTCCGTCAAAAAAAAGTACTTTTTCTCCGTCATAAAATGTGATAACGGTATAAAATCTAGCTGAGCGATTTTCAGAATTTTCTAATAATTCAAGTAATTTTTTTCTGTTTGCCGCATCATTATGAGCTTCAGCAAATCGTGCAGAATTTACTCCGGGCAATCCGTTAAGAGCTCCTACTTCCAGACCTGAATCGTCAGCAATAACGGGAATTTTTGCTGCTTTGTAAAATGCAATAGCTTTAATTTCTGCATTTTCTGCAAATGTTTTTCCTGTTTCTTCAGGGTCAATTGTTAAGTTCAAACTTTTGGGAGAGATAAATTCTATAGGAGTTGATATTTTTTCTGCTACGATTTGTTTTATTTCGTTGATTTTATGTGAATTATTACTAGCTATTAATATTTTCATTTTTTAACTTTATTTCTATGTCAGAATATTTTATAAAAATAAGGAAAAAAATGCTAAAATTAAAAAATGTTGAAAAAAAAGAAACAATTATTCTATTTCTTCAATTTTTTTTAATTTATAGTTCCCGACAGAAATTATATTGAAAGTATATTTTTGCTTTAAGTTATAATAATACCATATTTCAGAATGAGATTTATCTGTCATATCGTTTTCAATTTTATCAGGAGCTCCATTTAGAATATATATCTTACCTCTGTCAGTTTTTGCGCCGTCTTTTTCGACAAGAGTTCTATAGTTAAAGAAAGCGTAATCTACACGATTAAAATATGTTGCCATAGCTTCATTATATATAGTTTTTGGATCGGGATCAAATTTTTTCCAATAATCAATAATTTTTTTATATTTTTTTGTATTATTTCCAGAATTTATATCACTAAATTCCGCATCTGTTAATATGTAATACATTGAATTAACAGCATATTGAACTTCTGATAAGGATAATGGAATATCGTTCCAGCGAACCTCAAACGTAAAATTATGTTTTTCTTGCGTAGTTGTATTTTCTATAATTAATTCATATGTTCCGGGCGAGAAGCTAGTGTTTTCTAAATTTATTTTTAATAAAGCTTTTTTATTTTCAAACTCAGTATTTTCTAAAGAAATAATAGGGTTGTGAGCATTTATATCAATAGTAAATTGATAATTTTTCAATACTTCAGTTTCTCCTGCAATAGTATCAAATTTTCCCCATACTTCGCGTGTTTTATCACCCTTTTGTGCTTTAATTACAAATTTGAAAGTTTCATTATCATCAATTATAGCAGGAATAAGTATTGAAAAATATGAAGAAGAGAATGCGACTGAATTATTTCTTATAAATGGAATAAATTTAAGTTGTTCATTCTCTATATTTTTAAGGAAATAAGGATAAAGTATTCTGTTTTTTTCGCTAAACGCTTCAATTTTTGTTTCAAAATTAGTTGTACGTTTGTTTTTTCCGTTTAGTAGTTTAGCTTGTACATTATAATTGCTATTTTGCAAAGTGAATGTTTGCAAGTTTTTGAAAGTCAATTTTTTAGATATAGTTTCATCATAATTATCAGCAAAAACAGTGTCATTTGTAATAATTCTTTTTCTTGTAATGGCGTTTTCATCTTTGAAAGTAACTTCCATTTTTGCGACTGCAAAATACTTTTGTTCATCATTTAATTGAAAAACAAGATTATCGTAATCTATGTCATATAGAAATATGAAATCTAAAGAATCGCCTTGCGGAGATAAGTTGCTAAATATGTCAACATAGAAATTACTTCTCAAGTAATAATATGTACTTTGATCCGGCATATTGCTTTTAGCGGTAGTAATGCAAAAGCTTATAAATGCGATAGTGAGTATTGCAAAGTTTTTCAAGGGGGAAATTTTCATTTTTTTATAAAATAATGTTAAATATCTTCTAAATAGCTTACATTTTCATAGCCTGCGCCTTTTCTCATAATAGTAAAATCATTTGTTATCATATCAATAACAGTAGATTCTCCTAAGAAATTGTATTCTTCCATACAGACTACGATGTCCACTAATTTAATAAATTGATCTATAGTTTCTTCAGGAGTAAGGAAATCATCTTCAAAAGATGGAAGTTTTGCAGTAATAGATATTATAGGTTCTTCCATAATTTCTAATAATGTGCTGACAACAACAGAATCTGGAACTCTAATTCCTGCAGTTTTTCTTGTGGGGTGTTGTGCAAGCTTCGGCACTTGTTTTGTAGCTGGTAGAATAAAAGTATAGGGACCGGGTATCAAGCTTTTTATAGTTTTATAAGCGAGATTTGATACAGTAGCAAAAGTTGATATATTTGATAAATCTTTGCATAAGAAAGTTAATGCTTTTTTTGTAGTAATACCTCTAATTCTTCTCAGTTGTTCTATAGCATTTTTATTAGCTAGCTGGCAACCGAGAGTAAATCCT
Source organism: Ignavibacteria bacterium (assembly GCA_012518115.1). GTDB lineage: Bacteria > Bacteroidota > Ignavibacteria > Kapaibacteriales > UBA2268 > JAAYTD01. Next base: position 22,613 of record JAAYTD010000016.1, read on the forward strand.
GTATCAGTTGGATACAGAATTACAGCTCCATCTTTCAAAGCTTCAACAATTTTTTTTACTTTTCTAATTTCTGGATTTATTTTGTGAAGTTTAAAAATTTCCGCACTCATTTTTTATTGGTTTCTTAACTTTAATATAATTATTCATTTCGTACTAAGCGCATACCGACAAACGGCATAGGTTCGGTTGTACTTCTTTTTTGGATGCGAACAAAAGCTTTGCCGTCATTGCAACAGCCGCCACGCATAACACGATTTGTTCCTGTTTTCGCACCTTTCGGATTAACGAGAGGCGAGACACTATAGTAATTTGCATCATATAAATCCCAGCACCATTCATTTACATTACCTAAACAATCGTAAAGTCCTGCTATATTTGGTTTTAATATAGCGCACTCTTGCGGACGTAAACCTGAATTTGTTGAGAACCATGCGTTTTCTTTTAAGTCAAAATTATTTGTATCAATTTGAGCAAAAAACTCCCATTCCGCTTCAGTAGGCAAACGCCAACCATTTGCTGTTGTATCCCATAAAACATAGTTATCTTGTGTTATTTCATAAGCTGGTTGCAATGAAAGTAGCTTTGAAATTTCATTGCAAAATTTTACCGCCTCAATCCAAGATATATTGTAAACAGGTAGTTCGTTAGATTTTATAAGAGAAGGATTTTCTTCTTCAGATATAACTAAATTATATATTCGTTGATTTACTTCTGTAGCCATAACTAATAGGTCTTTTGAAATAGTTACTTTATGAATAGGGAGCTCGTCTTGAAAGCCGAAAGTTCCGCCCATTTCAAAAGTTCCCGATTTTACAATTACTGTTTGAATTTCAGGTAAAGGTTCTACATTTAATTCTATGTAATATGTTTCTTTTGTTATGTTTATTTTAGCTTCATTAACTACAATATAAAGAGTTGAGGATTTAGGCAATTTTGGCACAATTACAGAAATTTTACTTTCTGTCCAATGCAAACAGTCTAAAGATAAAATTTTTAGAGTATCATTAAAAACTAAATAACTAGTGGTATCAGCTTTACCGAGAAATTGTCCGTAGATTGTTAAGGTATCGCTATAATAAGTGTTTGGATTTTCTAAAGGATAGACTTGTGTAACTCCTGTTGTATCAACAGGTTTGCTTTCTGAACAAGCTACAAGCAAGATTATAAATAAACATAATATAGATTGCTTATAGATTTTAGTTATATTATTTTTTTTTGTCATAATTTTACATTCTTTTTGATTTTAATATTTAACTTGACAGTTATAACTTTACAATTTTATCAGGGTTATTTTTTATAAATTGTTTCCAAGATTTAGGTTTGTTATGAGTTCCATTATTACATTTATTAGAATGACAAACAGCTATAGCTAGCGCATCAGTTGTATCAAAATAATCGCATTCATTAGGAATTTTGAGTAATGCCCGCATCATAAATTTGACTTGTTCTTTTGAAGCAGCTCCTCTGCCTGAAACGGATTTTTTTATTTCTCTTGCTGAGTATTCGCTAATCGGTATATTTTTATTGACAATTGCCAAGATAGCGGCAGCTCGTGCTTGCGAAAGTTTAATTAAAGATTGCGGATTTTTTGAATAAAACGTTAATTCTATAGCAGCTTGTTCAGGCGAAGTTCTTTCTAAAACGCTACTTATTTTTGCATATATTTCTTTTAATCGCAAATTAAAATCTTCAGCTTTTTTTTTGACTTCAATAGTTCCATATTCAACTACTTCTATTGAGTTTGAATTAGCATCAATTACGCCGTATCCGCAAAATACTGAGCCCGGATCAATTCCTATAATTCGCATTCTATTATGTGTTATTCTTCGTCTTCTAATTCAGCAGCTATGCTGTCATCTATTTCAAAGTTTGAAAAAACATTTTGAACGTCATCGTGTTCTTCTAAAACATCAATAAATTTTAGAATTTTTTGAGCAGCTTCTACTGTAGGAATATCAACAGTATTTTTAGCGATATATTCTAATTTCGCTTCTGTAATCTCAAAGTTTTTGTCTTCAAAAAATTTATTTACAACGGAAAATTGTTCCATTGGGCAAATAACACGTGAGTTTTCATCGTCATATTCTAAGTCTTCTGCACCTGACTCTAATACAATTTCGAAAAGTTCTTCTTCGCTTAGTTCTTTTGTTGCGATAGTTACAACACCTTTTCGTTCAAAATTCCAAGCTACGGAATTAGTTTCGCCTAAGTTGCCACCATTACGAGACATTAGCGCGCGTATTTCAGAAACAGTACGATTTTTATTATCAGTTACTGTTTCTAGTATTATAGCTATACCATTAGGAGCGTAACCTTCATAAGTAATTTCTTCATAGGTTACACCTTCAATTTCTCCAGTACCTTTTTTAATTGCACGAATAATATTGTCGTTTGGCATATTAACAGAACGCGCATTTTGTATAGCTAATCGCAAGCGTGGATTGGAATCTGCGTCGCTACCACCTTCTCTGGAAGCTATTGTTAATTCTTTTGAAATTCTTGTAAAAATTTTGCCGCGCTTTGCATCAGCTCTGCCTTTCTTATGCTTTATATTAGCCCATTTACTGTGTCCAGCCATATTAAATTTTCCCTTTTCGTTTTTTGAATTAATTAAAAATAATATATAATTTCTAAATTACATTTAAATTACAAAGATACAATTTTTTTTTGTAGATGACAAAAAAATGTATAATTTTAACATTTTGGTATATAATAAAGCGAACTTGGAATTGTTTTTTAGAAAAAAATAAAAATAATTCTTTGCTAATATAACAAATATTCATTATTTTTGTAGTTTACGTAAAAATTATAACACATAAAATTAGGTTAATTCATATGAATAACAAAGGGGAATTTATTACGCTACATCGCGTTTTTCTATTACTTGCTTTTTTAGTTGTTTTCATAGCTCATGCTATGACAGTTTCGCCGTCTGTTCCATTTTGGGATTGTGCAGAACGTTTAACGGCAATAACGTGGCAACAGAATCAGCATCCACCCGGAGCTCCTTTATTTTCAATATTAGGCAGGGTGTTTCAACTTATTATTCCATTTGGAGATTTAGGTTGGCGCGGCAATATGCTTGCTGTAACTGCTTCTGCTGGATCAGTTGCTATTTTTTATTTAATTATCGTAATGGTAATAAATAATTTTAGAAAAGAAGGAATAAAAACTTTAGCAGATGCGTTAACTGTTTATGGTTCGGCATTTATAGGCGCTATAGCTTTCGGATTAAGTGGAACATTTTGGTTCGTTTCTGTTGAAGCGGAGTCCGATACTACAATTCTATTTTTAACAGTTCTTATAATGTGGCTTATGATGCGTTGGACGCAAGTTGCCGATGAACCCGGAAATGAGCGTTATATAATTACTTCTTTGTATTTAATGGGAATATCTATGGGATTGCACCAAGCAGTTTTGCTTGTAATGTTTACAATGATACTTCTAATTTATTTCCGTAAATATGAAACTACATTTAAGTCATTTACTATAATGTCTGTAGTTTCAGTAGTTCTTTTCTATATAATATTTATGGTTATTGTCATTTCCTTGCCTGCGTTTTTAGCAGGTCGTTCTGCAGCGAGAAATGAAGCACTTGAATATACTATTTATAACAGTACCGCTTTAAGTGCCATAACTGTTTTAGGAATAGGAGGAGTAGCTTATCTATTTTGGTGGAGCTTGAAAAAGAAGAAATCAATGATGGCACTTTCCACATTTGGCTTTTTGTTAGTTATATTTTCATATACAATTTATGCTCATGTTTTGATTCGTGCTAATGCTAATCCACCTATGAACCAAAATGAGCCTAAAAACTTTAGTGCGTTAGCTTCTTATGTTGCACGTGAACAATATGGTAAAGCACCAATGTGGCCACGTCGCTATCAAACAGAAGATTATTATGTACAATATCATAATAAAAAAGATGACAACGGAAATTATGTTTATGGAATATGGAATCCTCCAGGTCGTAAGCCTGTACAAAGAAAAGATGGGACTACAATAGCAGCAACAGATTGGAACAATATAAATACAGCTGGTGAATTGGCTTATTTGTGGAAATATCAAGCTAATCATATGTATTTCCGTTACTTTTTATGGAATTTTGTCGGTAGAAAAAGTGATGTTCAAGATGCAGGTGTTGCTTGGTTTGACAAAAAAGATACAGACAATCTTAATTATAAAACGGGAGTTGAAGATGTTTTTCCTGTGCAGTTCTACGCATTGCCACTTTTATTTGGATTGTTAGGACTTTATTTCCATTTTAAGCGAGATCCTAAAATGGCGTTTGTATGGCTTGGAACTTTTATAATTATGGGAGTTCTGACAGCTCTGTATCAAAATCAACAAGAGCCACAGCCGCGTGAGCGTGATTATTTCTATGTAGCTTCATTTATGATATGGGGAATGTGGATAGGCTTAGGTGTCTATAGTATAATTGTTTCGCTAGCTAAGAAAGAAAAAACTTCTATGCTTGTTACTGCAAGCGTTTTAGCTGTTTCTACATTATTAGTACCTGTGAATTTAGCTATAGGAGGTGCTAAGATATATAGTCGTGCTGGCAATTATTTGCCTTTTGATTATGCTTATAATATCTTGCAAAGTGTTGAACAAGATGCGATTGTATTTACAAACGGAGATAATGATACTTTCCCTGTTTGGTATGTACAAGATGTTGCGGGAGTTAGACGTGACGTAAGAATATGTAACCTTTCTCTTGGAAATACACTTTGGTATGTAGATGCTTTGAAAAACAGGGAACCTTGGGGTGCAAAGAAAGTGCCACTAAGCTTTAGCGATGATAGTTTACAAGTCACTGACGAATTGGACGATAGAGCTCTTAGCTATGACTTCGGCGAAGCTCAAAATGTTACAATACCTGTAAAAAGCGAGATTATAGCGCAATATACAGATGATAAATCTATTATCGAAAGTGGAAAAGTAGAATTTACTTTCTTAGGAAGACCATATAGAAAAGATGAGCAAGGAAGACAAATATATTTATTTCGTGTGCAAGACAAATTAGTTATGGATATTATAAAGCAAACTAAATTTGAAAGACCTGTATATTATTCGGTATCTGTGGGTGGAGATGCTTTTTGTGGATTAGAGAAGTATTTCCGTCAAGAAGGATTATGTATGAGAATTTGTCCAACGCCACAATACGGCGAAATGGGAAATACTGTTTATAATGATAAAGTTATGGACGAAGTCTTGATGAATGTTGATAATTCAAACGAATACTCAAAAACACAAAAATATGGGCTAAAATTACGTAACTTGAACGATAATGGAGTTTATTATGACGATGTACATAGACGCTCTATGCAAGTTTATAGACAAATTTATATAGCTTATGCAAACTATTTGGTGCAAGTGAAAAAAGATAAAGCTAAGGCAATGAAAATAATAGATATCATGCGACAAAATATATCTGATGATCAATTCCCTATGCATTTTGAAATGGAATATCGTTTAGCATTTTTATTTGAACAAGCTGAAAATAAAGAGCTAATGGAAAAATATGCGAGAATGGGAATTAAATCTTGCGAAGAAGTCATTAATAATGAAAACTTGAGACCAGAAACAATATATTATGAACAAATGGGACATTCTTATGGTCCTCATAACTATGCAGCGGATATGTATAAAATGCTTGGTGAATATGACGCAGCTAAAGCTACTATAGAAAAATTGTTGCAAACCGTTACAGCTATAAAACAACAATTTGAAGCAGGCGGAGAATCGGCAATGAATTCACAAGATTATCGTAGAATTATTTCCAATTATGGATCGCTAAAAACTGATATAAGACTTTTGGAAGTTGATAAATTAGAAGCGGCAGGTAAAAAAGAAGAAGCGCTTGAAACAGCAAAAAACATATTGCATGAGATGCAAAACGATACTACTGAACCGATGCTACGTTTTTTCACAAGTGGTGTAGAAAGCAAAATTAATCAGTTGGAAGTGAAATTAGGAATAAGAAATCCTAGCGATACGTTGCAACAATTTGTAATGAACTAATAAAAACAAATACTATGTGTAGCGTTACTTATAAAAAAAGTAATGCTACACTATTTTTCTTAATTAATCAATTCTAAGTATATTTATAAAAATTATATTTAATACCATTTTGAATTAATTCTCCTCTTAAGAGGAGTACCCGCGCTAGCGGGGGAGGTGTGGTAATTGGGTCGTTGAATGACTACCCCGTCAGGCTTCGCCTGCCACCCCTTCTAGGAAGGGGAATTTTGTCAGATACTCTTCGGCTGAAAGAGAATTTAATTCAATTTGGTAAACTGTACAATAATGCGGAACTTTATAGCTCTTATTTATATTATAATAAATTTACTGTGCTTGCTTGCTTGCTCAAGCGACAAAGAAAAAGTTATTCAAGAACAGCACACTAAAATAAAAGAGGAAAAACAAAAAGATACTGTTTTTTCCCTCAACTATCCCGAAATAAAATATCAAAAAATCCATATAAGTAATAATAAAATTTTGCGTGAAATTCTTGATAAATATAAAGAAACACCTATTAGGAATGCTTATATTAAGGCAATTAAGACACTTAATAGAAAGGACTTAAGGGCATTTGCTGTGGGACAAGATGTTGTAATACCGGATTCAATTATTGATGATATGCGAGCTTATTCCATCTTTCCTGACGACTACCCCGGAGCAAAAAAAATTGAGAAGCTTATTATGATTTGCAATGCAATGCAGTGTTATGCTTGCTATGAATATGGTAATTTAGTTCGTTTTGCAGCGACAAATACAGGGAAAGAGCGTACTCCAACTTTTCCGGGGCGCTATGCGCTAGTATGGAAACAGAGGTTAAGAAAGTCTTCCCTTGATAGTACTTGGGAAATGCCTTATACTTTTAACTTTCATCAGTTCGCAGGAAGTGCAATGCACCAATTCTCAATGCCGGGCAGACCTGTGTCTCATTCTTGTATAAGACAGTTTGAAGACGATGCCGCTTGGATTTATTCATGGGGAAAAGGAGCTAAGTATGATACAAATAAACAAGCTATACCACTGACAGGTACACCACTTATTATTCTTAATGTGTTTGACTATTCGAGAGTGAAAGGCGGACCATGGCTTGAACTAACTTCTAATAAAAGTTATTACGTAGATTTACCTGAAAATCCTATGGAAGTTGAAGAAGCACTTATTCCTTATCAGCAAATTCCTAAATCTTCAAGGGGAATACTTCCCAATAAACAACGCTACATAGATGCAGAAAAAATTTTACGAGAGAGAAAAATTATTCGAGATCATGTAGAGTTAATATCATCTGTAGATTTTAATGAAGTTAGACGAAATAAGGCTAAAGCTAAGGCAGAAAAAGAAAGATTAGAAAAATTAAAGCAAGAAGAAGAAGCTAAAAAATTACTTAACTTGGAAGAGACAAAAGAAGAAGTTAAAAAAATAGAAGAAACAGAAAACAAATAAATAAAAAATAATCAATATAACAAAAATATATTTTTTTATTTATTTAGTCGAGTTTTAAAAAGTCCGTTTTTATTTGTTAGTTTGTTTTTGAAAAAAAATGTTGAAATTATTTTCATGTAATAATATTCTGAAGCTTTCTTTAATCTTTTTTGTAAAATACTATTCTTTTCATAGTCTTTGTTTTCTTGTAAAGTTTTTGTTAACTATATTGAAAATATATTGCTTACGTTAAAGAGCAATAAAATATTGAAAATAAATACTTTCCCTCCATTGTTCAACAATACTCTTATCTGAACTCTTATCTTACAAATTACGATTATTTATAAAATCAAAAAGCTTGTCATAAGACGAATCGTTTTTGCCAGATGATATTGTAGTGGTAATATAATGGCTAAAATGCTTTTTCAAACGTTTCCAATCTACTTTATTGGACAAAATAAATTTTTGGTCCAATGCACTTTCCAAAGAAAAAACAACAAAACCTGTTTTTTTTGATATAATTATTTACAAATTATACTTTACAAACATATTTAAATATTGAAGATTTATATAATAAAAAACATGTTATTTTATTGTAAATCAAAAGGTTAACTTATTTTTAAAGAATGACTGATTTTAACGATAATTTCTTTTTTGTAAAAAAAAACACTTTTTATAAATATTGTTATTGTTTTTTGTAGTAAAATGCGTATATTTGTATATGTAAAAATTTATTTTATTATAAATATTTTGTTATTGTTTTTTGTAGTAAAATTTTGTATATTTGTATATGCAAAATCTGCTTTCTTTATAAATATTTTATTATTACTTTTGTAGTAAAAATTTGTATAATTATATGGATAATTTTAATTTTAAATATATTATTGAGGTTTCTTTATGAAACGTTCTTTATTGCTGCTTGCTTTTTTAATGCTACTTATTAATTTTAGTAGTGCTAAAGCAGAGGAGATTATTATAGGTCAAGGCAACACTACATTGACAGGTAGTTACGTGCCATTCTATGCTGTATATCACTGCGGATGGACTGAGGTTTTGTTTACACAAGACGAATTATTAAGGTATGGTATGACTGCAGGAACTATTAATTCTCTTTCACTTCAACTAGCTGTTAATTATAGTTGTTGTCGTGAAAATTTTGGGAATGTAAAAATATACTTAGCAAATACCGATCTAAGCGTTTTTTCTACTAGTAAGACAGTAAAGGAAAACGCAGATTATATTGAAGTGCATCAGCAAAATAACTATACTATTCCTTATTCTTTACCTAATAAAAGTTGGCTACGATTTGATTTTCACACTCCATTTACATATGAGGGTAAAAATTTATTAGTATACATTTGCCATATTCATAATACTTGGAGTTCCAGAAGTATTCAATTTACAGCATCAACTACTGCTTTTTCAGGATCACATTATTTTCATAAGTATTATGATTGTAGTAATAATACTTCATACTGTGGGACAAGTCAAGGTTATGGTAGTAGAATCAACAGACGTGTTGATATGAAGTTTGATATAGATATGTCTGACATTAAGCTAGAATGTAGTCAGTCAACTAGCGGAATAATCACAGCTGGTGCGAAAAAGTTTGCAGTTTTGAATATTAAAGCAACATCAAAAGCATCTTCAACACTTATCAAAGACTTGTCTTTTGATGCCAAAATGACTTCTTCTTCCGATATTCATCGAGCATATTGTTTGTATTCAGAAATAGATGATATTTATACAGCTGATTTTTATGGTTCACCTTCTGGATTACCAATATCAAATAATATGACATTTAGCCAAGATTTAAATATTAGGACTGAGTGTTATTTTTGGTTAGTTTATGATGTCTCTGAGAATGCAACTCGCGGTGCTATGGTTGATGCTTGTATGCTTTCAGCTAATACAG
>JAAYTD010000017.1 GCA_012518115.1 Ignavibacteria bacterium
AACGTTTTTAGTTCTATGCTACCACTTAAATCTAGGTTAGTTAATTGATTGTTATAACAATGTAATGTTTCTAATTTGATGTTGTTACTTAAATCTAATTCAATCAAAGAATTATTACTACAATCTAACTTCTTCAAATTTGGCATATGTCTAATTAATTCATTTATGGTAATAAGGTTGCTCCTAGCGCAATAAAAATTCTCTATTTTCACTAATGCTTCTAAATTTGTTTTAGTGGCAGTTATTCCACCATCTTCGTTTACAACAACTCCAGGTAAAGTGTACTCTGCATAAAGTTTTATCCATTCTTTTAATTTTGCATCTGTTATTAACTCAGGTGGAACTATTTCAAATTTAACAAATGAAATAAAATTATTTGTATTAACAAGAACAAATTCTCCGCTCTTGTCTTTGCTCATAAATCCAATAAAATAAACACCTTGTTCTAAATCTAAAATATTATTGGAAAACTCTATATCTTTAATATGACCATTAGGAGCAATAGCTTTCGTTACACTATAACTAGCTAGTTCTTTAATTATAGTTCCTTTTTCATCATAAATTGAGGCTGAAATAATACCTGTAAAATCCTCTTCACTTGTATTTATAAAACTTGCAGTAGCTTTAATGTTACTTTCTTTTTCTTTATCAATTTGATATGCTGAAAGAATAGGCGATGAGTATAAAGAAAGTTTACTTTCTGAACTTAAAGCTTTTTGAACATCAATCTCTAATTTATTATTACCCGAAGAAAGTAACCATTTGTATGATATATCATGCTTGTAATATAATTTAACATAGTACTTGCCGACAGATGTATTAAACAAAGGATTAGTTTCAAAGGTTACTTCTGTTGGATTATTAACTTCTAAATTATCTATTTTTTGCTCGGCGATATTAATTAAAAAATTATCTTCTGCATCAAATAAGCGTAATGATATGCTGCCTGAAAAACTTTCTGATTTATTGTTTACTATATTTGCATTTATTTTTATACTACTATTTTGATAAACAATTTCTTGTTTAAGTTCTAATGGTTTGAGCAAAGATACTTGTGAGTTTAATTCTTTAATAGGTTTTATGTCAATAATAGCATTTTGTCTAAAATTTAAATTTAAATTAGTTAGAGCATCTATGGAATAATATCCATTTTCTATGCCCTCCCAGCCTAAATTGAAGTGAAATCTGCCGTCAGTGTCATAACCATCACAAACAAAAGAATGAGCACCTGAACATCCTGAACAAAATGATCCTGAATAGGCTATAGGTTGATTATTATCTAAATTTTTCTTTAACATATCTGTCCAAGTACTGTCATCATAATCAGAACGGCTAATCATTCTAGCATTAGCATCATACATAAAATAACTTGTTAAAGAATTTACGATATTTTTTTCATAAGCACTACTAATTTTTACTCCATAATTCATTTCTAAAGCAACACCACAATGATACATAAGAATAGCTACTGCTCTTTTTTGTTCTTCGGTTGAATTTTGATTATATTCATTTGCCATATTCTCCCAATCATAAGTTGTATTTTCAAGATCAGCATATAGAGTACCGTATTTGTGATGAGTATATGTTTTTTTCCTTATTCCACTTACAGGAAAATTCCAGTACTTCATTATTTGTGCTACTGTTGTTGCTACACAGCCTGTAAGTGTTCGTTTTTTCTCATTTTCATCATAAGGACATAAATTATTGTAAGGTGCTTCTTGTCCCCAATTTGTTTTTATTAGTGGCGGTACAACTTCATCTAATAAATAAGTTCTTTTTTTAGGATTTCTTGCCAACAGCCATTCATTAGCTATTTTCTCCGATTGTGGAGCTCCTTGTTTTATAGCTTCTAAAATAGCACTATCATATACTTCTAACCAGTATTTAGCGTTATCGTGAAGATTTTCTAAACTGTAGCTATCTTCTTTTGAATATGCTAAAATAGGGCGCGCTATATCATCACCTGCAACAATTACCCAGCCTTCTTGTGGGAAATTATAAATATAAAAAGTAGGATTTTGAGTAGCTTTGCTGAAAACATCATGCGATGAAGCTATTAATTTATATGCTGAAGGATCTTGCAGTTCAATAGAGTATTTGTTCATCTGCAAATTATGCTGTATAGCTATCTCTTTTGCTTCTTCCAAACTGATAGGTTTGGCAAATACAGCATAAGAAACTAAAATAAATAATGCTAATGGCATTAGTACACGATTGGTTAGTGCATTCATAAGGAAATTCCTACAATTATTAAACAATTCGTTAATTTTAAAAAAACGTACAATTCATAAATATAAGACACTATTCTTTTGATTTTGTTACATTTTTTAGTTTTTTATTAATTAATTTTTAATTGTGTTAAAAATACAAAAATAATATGAAATAAAAAAACAAAGTAAAATTATTTTTATGTTTTTAATAAAGAAAATAAAAATAGATTAGCTAATGGAGCGGAGTGGGGTTAAATTATTACAACTTCAGGTTCTAAATTTATTCCAAAATTTTCAAAAACAGAAGAAATGATTTTTTGAGCAAAATCGTAAATTTCTTTGCCTGTTGCCTTACCGTTACTAATTATAATTAATGAATGTTTTTCGTAAACGCCAACATTTCCAATACGTTTACCTTTCCAATTGCATTTTTCTATAAGCCAAGCAGCTGGAATTTTGATTTTATCATTACTATCAGTATTAAAGTATTTTATCTCGGGATATTTTTTTCGTAAGTCGTTGAATAAGTTAACATCTATCACAGGATTTTTGAAAAAACTGCCAACGTTAGGAGTATGTTCAGGATCTGGTAGCTTCTCACTTCTGATTTCTGAAACAGTCTGATAAACAAGTTTAGTAGTTATAGTTTTGTTTTCTAATTTTTTCTTTAGGTCAGGATAGTTTAAGCAAAATTTATTTTCTTTTGGAAAAGCATAGCAAACTTTAGTAATTAAGAATTTATTGTTAATATTTTTGAAGAATGAGTTTCTGTATTCAAATTTACAAGCTTTTTTATCAAATATTTCTTTCTTTCCGTTAGTCAAGTCAATAGCTTCTAAGTACTTAAAAAAGTCGCATTGTTCTACGCCGTAAGCACCTATGTTTTGGACAGCAGCAGAGCCGACATTGCCGGGAATTTTAGCTAAATTTCCAAAACCTACAACTTGATTTTCAACAGTTTTTTTGACAAAATCATCCCAAATTACTCCTGCGGATACAAGAAAAATTGTTTCCTTATCTGTTTGTTTTATTTTAATCGTATTATCTATAAATTTAAGAATAATACCATCAAAATTTTTAGTAAATAGAACGTTATAGCCACCACCTAATATAAAGAATTTGTTTTTCGTCAAAAAATCTGTGCGAATTAACTCTTGTATTTCTTCAATACTGTTGGTTTTAAGGAAATAGCTAGCTTTTGCTTCAACAGAAAAAGAATTTAATTTTTTTAAGGAAAAGTCTTTAAGTATTTTCATATAACTATGTAATTTTTTTAGTGTTAGGAATTAAAAATCTCCCTATATAAGTTAATAGTACTATGTTCATAATGAGAGCATAAATTATAGAAGGAATAGCTATTATATCGTTATTAAAAATAAAAGGGCTACTAGCTATAGCAATGCTTTGTGCAGCATTTTGCATACCAATTTCAATTATAATAGTACGTCTTTCTTTCTCTAATAATTTTGCTAATTTTGCCAGCAAAAAACCTGAAAAAATGGCAAGTAAAATAAGAGAAATTGTTGCAGGTGCAAGTACTCCAATTTGTTCTACAATAGTTTCATGATGTTGAATAAAAAATATAGATACTAGTAATAATAGGGCAGGGAAAGAAATTTTTTTCAAAAATTGTTCTACTCGCTCTGCCTTTTCTCTCGCTTTCTTTTTGAAAATAATACCCAATAAAATTGGAACTAGCATAAGAACTATATTCTGTATTATTAGTTTTCCTACAGGCAATTTTATAGTTAAGTTATTGTAATCAATAAATGTTAAAGTTATACTCATAATAATTGGAATGGTAAAAAGTGTAATTAGGCTACTTAACGTAGTTAAAGTAACAGAAAGTGCTACATCACCTTTAGCAAGCATAGAGAAAACGTTAGATGAACTTCCGCCCGGTGAACAAGCTATAAGTACAAAACCTATGAAAAATAAGGGAGATAGCTTAAAGAAAAGCCCAAGATATATAGCTAAAACAGGTAAAACAATAATTTGTCCTATCAGTCCGATAATTACAGGCTTAGGACGTTTTAAAAATGATACAAATTCTTTAGTATTTAGTTCCAACCCTAAGGTAAACATTAAGATAGTTAAGATAGGCAATACAATAAAAATTGTGTTCATAAGTTTAATTACTCTCCAAAGACATTAATTTTTCCGACAAAGTTTCCCATTCTTGCATTTTTTGAGTTAATGTTGTTTTTAACTTATTATATTCTTCTTGCTTAATTTTAGCTTGTTCAACATCTGAAAAGAAATCTGCATCTAAAAAAAGTTCTTCAAATTGTGCCACTTCTTGTTCAATCCTATCAATTTCATTTTCAATACTTTCTATAGATTTTTTAATTCTGTTTTCTTCACGTTGCCGTTCTTTTTGATTTTCTCTATCTATTTGACTTTTTGTTTTTTGATTACTTTGAGTTACGTTTGTCTTTTTTTCATTTTCTTCAAGCTCCATTAAAAATTGGAGCTCGTTTTTTTCAAGATAATAATTTATATCTCCAATAAATTCTTTAACTTTTTTATTTTTAAATTCAAAGGTTTTATTGGTTAAATTTTGCAGAAAATCACGGTCATGTGAAACTATAATTATAGAGCCTGTAAAATCTTGTAAAGCGTTTTTAAGAACATCTTTTGCTAAAACATCAAGATGGTTAGTAGGTTCATCAAGTATTAATAAATTCGCAGGTTGTAAAAGCATTTTACAAATAGCAAGGCGCGCTTTTTCACCACCCGAAAGAACTTTAACTTTTTTATCTACAGCATCTCCGCTGAACAGAAACGCTCCTAATAGCGTTCGTATTTTTGTTCTTATTTCGCCAGTTGCAACTTTGTCAATCGTTTCTAAAACAGTAAGTTCCTCGTCTAACATATCGGCTTGATGTTGAGCAAAATAGCTAATAGCAATATTATTTGCATAATGAATAGTGCCGTCAGTAAGATCTTCAAGTTTTGCAAATATTTTAGCTAAAGTCGTTTTTCCTTCGCCGTTTTTGCCAACAAATGCTATTTTTTCTCCACGTTCAACAGCGATATCTATTTTGTCTAAAACTAATTTGTCGCCATAACATTTCACTAAAGATTTTGTTTCAACAAGCAAGCGGGGCATACGTTCAGGTTCAGGAAACTTTATGTTAAGTTGTTTTACATCTTCTTCGGTAAGTTCAATTCTTTCGATTTTTTCAAGAGCTTTAACGCGTGATTGGACACGAGAGGCAAGTGTAGCTTTATAGCGAAATCTTTCAATATATTTTTCTGTTTCAGCAATTTGTTTTTGTTGATTTTTGTAAGCAGCTAGTTGTTGTTCTTTTTGTAACTTACGCGTTTCTACAAACTTAGAATAGGGCAACTCAAGGTCATATACATTTCCTAAGGATATTTCTATAGTGCGATTTGTAATGAAGTCTAAAAAAGTTCTATCGTGAGAAACTAAGACTACAGCACCATTATAACTTCTTAGAAATTGCTCAAGCCAGCGGATTGAATCAATATCAAGATGGTTCGTCGGCTCATCAAGCAAAATGCAGTCGGGACGCGTAAGTAGTATTTTAGCTAATTCAATTCGCATTTGCCAGCCACCGCTAAATTCAGAAACAGGTTTATCAAATTCCTCGCGTAAAAAACCAAGTCCAGTCAAAATTTGTTCAATATCCGCATCGGAAGTATGTCCACCAATAATTCTGTAGCGTTCTTCGGTATCACTTAAAAATCCTACAAGCTTTAGATAATCATCAGAATTATAGTCAGTTCGTCTATTAATTTCTTCTGTAATTTCTTGTCGTTTTTTCTCTAAATTTTGTATTTCAATTAATGCAGTAGCAGCTTCATCAAAAACAGTTCTTTTAGAATGAGTAGTAAATTCTTGAGGTAAGTATCCAATTTTATAGCTATTAGATAAATGTACAGCACCGTTTTCAGGTGATAGTTCCCCTGTAATTATTTTTAATAATGTAGATTTACCTGCACCATTTCTTCCAATTAATCCAATTTTATCATTAGGTCTTATCGCAAAAGAAACATTATCAAAAAGATAAGTACCATTAAATTGAATAGATATATTAGAAAGTGTAAGCATAATAAATTAATTGAAAATATACAAAATTAAAAAGGCGACTTATTTTCTTTAAGTCAGCCTTTTTTTCTTGCTTGTATTTAAGTAATAAAAATAAACTTATTAAAATTATTTAGCTATTGAGACGCTACGACGTTCGCGAATAACAGTAACTTTAATTTGTCCGGGATATTCCATTTCGGTTTCAATTTGTTTAGCAATATCATTAGCTAGAATATCTGTCTGTACATCATCAAGTTTGTCTGGTTCAACAATTACACGTATTTCACGTCCTGCCTGAATTGCAAATGTTTTTCCAACTCCCTCAAAGCTATTGCCAATGTTTTCTAATTTTTCTAAGCGTTTAATATAATTTTCTACTGATTCACGTCTTGCACCGGGTCTTGCTCCGCTTATGCTATCGGCTGCTTGAACGATTATTGCATAAGGCGTTTCAGGTTCTTTATCTTCATGGTGCGAAGCTATAGCATTGACAATGATATTATTTTCTTTGAATTTTTTAGCTAAATCAGCTCCTAAAAGTGCATGAGGTCCTTCTACTTCTTTATCAACGCATTTTCCTATGTCGTGAAGAATTGCAGCACGTTTTGCTATTTTAGGGTCAAGATTTAATTCATTAGCGATAATTCCAGCAAGATAAGCTACTTCTACAGAGTGATTTAATAAATTCTGTCCATAGCTTGCTCGGAATTTCATTCTGCCTATATATTTTATTAATTCGGTGTGCATATTATGTAAGCCGAGCTCCACAATAGCGTTTTCACCTTCTTTTAATATCGTATCTTCTAATTCTTTTTTAGTTTTATTTACTAGCTCTTCTATGCGTGTCGGGTGAATTCTGCCGTCAAGCATTAATTTTTCTAAGGCTCTACGAGCTATTTCACGTCTTAAAGGATCGTAAGCGGAAATTACTACTGCTTCAGGTGTGTCATCAATGATCAAATCAACTCCTGTTGCTGCTTCAAAGGCTCTAATATTACGTCCTTCACGTCCAATAATACGTCCTTTCATATCTTCGTTTTCAAGATTTACAACAGATACTGTATTTTCTACACAATAATCTGTAGCTGAACGTTGGATAGCAGTTAGAATAATAGATTGAGCTTCTTTATTAGCTGTTAATTTTGCTTCATCACGAATCAAATTTATAATTTTTGCTGCTTCAACTTTTGCTTCGTTTTTCAGCGATTCAATTAGTTGTTTTTTTGCTTCTTCTTTTGACATTTGTGCAATTTTTTCAAGTTTTGCGCGTTGTCCTTTTACTAATTGAGAGATTTCTTCATTTTTTTCCTTGATTTTTCCTTCTTGTTTTTTTAATTCATTTTCTAATTCAATTAATGATTTTTCTTTTTTATTGAAAGATTCAGTTTTTTGCTTCAACTGATTATCAGCTTGTTGTAATTTGTTTTTTTTGTTTTGAATGTCTGTCTCAAATTCGATTTTCTTTTGAGAGATTTCTTCTTTAATTTCAAGCATTTTTTCTTTGTGCATTGACTTTGCTTTATCTTCAGCATTTGCAATAAGATTTTTTGATTGCTCTTCAGCTTCTTTAATTTTTTCTTGTGCCGTTTTTGTTCCAATAAAGTATGACAAAATAAAGCCAAGAATAAGACCGGCAATCGTTGCAATAACAATTATAGTCATAATCTGTAATAATACCTATTAAAATAATAAAAATTAGACAATGAAATGAAAATTAGAAAAGTAAAGAAAGTAAAGAAAAATATATTATTAAAATATAAATTTAGTTAATGATAAAAAAGAACCGCATCTTACTATATAAAGCTGGAATCATGCTTATTAAGGCATAACTCTCAAATTCTAAAAGAACCTCCAGACAGTGCGGGAATTTCCTGCTAATCGCAAACGTCCACTGGAACTTACGTTCACCTAAAAGGTTGAGGCCTGTTTTTGAAGAACAACGGATTAACTCCCTAGTGATAAATTTATAGTTCTTTAGTTTGTGGAGCTATAGTAAGACACGGCATTTTATTTGCTAGACTTAACTATAATGAGGGTTGTTTATATTTAATTCGATAAAATCAGTAATTTTATTTATTTCATCTATAATTTCAGTATGTTTTTTAATGAAATTTTTGTTTGCTTTTAATTTACTTTCTGCAATGTTTAATGCTGCAAGCGTAGTTTTAGTTAAAAGCGGAATCTTGTCATAATCAGAATTTTTATCTGAAAATTCTAATATTTTTTGATTTAATATATATGATGCTTCACGAATTAAATCTTCACTTTCCCCGATAACATTGTATTCCTTATTTCCAATTAATATCGTTAAAGGTACAGACATTTATTTTACTTTAAGCCTAATTTTCAAAAATTATCTTCACACAAAAATAACATTTTTATTTCAAAAAAACAAGACTTTTTTATATAAAATTATAAATAAGCAATTGAAATACATATTAAATAAGATAAATTAGCAGTTTTTATCTATTTATTAGGTGAAAGAAAAATCTCAGCTAACATACAACGAGCGCTTCCACCACCGTTTTTTTCTATAGTTGATAAATCTGTATAAATAATTTTGTTATAAGAGTTTATTATATCTAACTGTTCTTTATTTAATGAGTTAAAAGCAGATTGAGACATAACTAAAAATTGCTTGTCATCAATATTTTTTACTTGTAACATATTTCCAGCAAAATTATTCATTTGATCATATGAAATCTCTATAAGCTGTTTTCCTGTTTGTTCAAATTTTGCTTTTAACATATCTCTTTCTGCACTATTTTTTACTGTATCTAAACAAATGATAACAAACTGTTCACCAACATTCATAACGACATTAGTATGATAAATTGGCAATCCTTTAAGATCATAAGAGTTAAAGACAACAGGTGAATAATCAAAATTTTTACAGAAATCATCTAAAACTTTAGTATTTGTACGCTCTGACAAACAAGCATAAGCTAATTTATTTTTTCTATCAAGAACCATTGAACCCGTTCCTTCTAAAAATATATTTTCTTTTTCATAATGAGCTAGGTCAATTGTTTTATTTATAATAAATTTACGTTTTAGTACATCTAAAATAGTATCCTTGCGTTCTAAACGGCGATTAGGTGCATACATAGGGTATAGACAAATTTTGTCATTATGAAAAGAGATCCAATTATTAGGAAATATTGAATCAGGCGTATATGGAACAGGCGTATCTTCAACTACTGTAACATCTATTTTGTTTGCAGATAGTTTTTTTACGAAGTTATCAAATTCTAATAATGCTTTTTTTTGTACATCATCACTCTGTTCATTGATTTGAAAGGCATTGTTTGTTGCAGTTTCAGCATTAAAACCAAAATTTACTGGTCTTATCATTAACAAATTACTAGTGTTTTGCATATCTTTAATTATATATATAGTTATGAAATATTAATAATATCTTTTATTAAATTAAATTGACTTTCGTAATGGTAACAATTAGATATTTTATCTATATTTTTCTTGTAATATTGATAATTATCAGTTAGTTGTGTTAAAGCTGATATTATTTCATCAGCATTATTATCTTTAGAAATAATCTCACCTACATTATGTAGTTTTACTAACTTGCTTAATGCAGGCAAATCCGTTACTAACACCGGTAAACCAGCTTGAAAATACTCAAATAATTTGTTCGGTAAGGCAAAATAATATGATTGAGAAATAGGCTCTATGTTACATAAACCTATATCGCCCGAACAAGTCCAATCATGCAAGTCTTGATATGGAATGTTACCACAAAAATAAACTTTACCATTTAATTGATTTTCATTACAATAGTTTATTAATTCTTTTTTGTAATTCCCATCACCTAAAACCACTAACACATATTTTGTATTAGAAGCTATAGCTTTTATTACTGGTAAAATTCCACGTCCTTTTAAGATTACACCTTGATATACTAATATAATTTTATCAGTTGGAATGTTAAATTTATCTCTAATTAAAGAACTATTTATTTTTTCTTTATATAATGGATAATTATAGATTATGTGAATTGGAATGTTTAATTTATAAAACTTTCGCATATAATCTGCATCTAATTCGCCAGATACAACAAGTTGTAAAACAAACTTGATATACTTTCTTTCAATTCTTGTGATAATCGTTTGTTTTATCTGATAATTAGATAATGTTGAAAGTGCCGAATATATTTCTCTTGAGTCGTAAATAATATTTTTATTACTTTTATTTTTTATGAATTTTAAACTTACAAGTGAATATAAATCAGCAGCCCATAATGTTTTAAATGATAAATGTTTTATTATTTTCTTTATATATTTTATGAAAAAAAACCAGTTGTAAATCATTCTCTTATTTTCTTTCATAAAGTATATATGATTATCTTCATCGGAATGCTTTAATATATATTTTTGATCATAGCTAGCATATATAATTAGTACTTTCAAATTCATCTTTTTGCACATATTATATAGATTTAGTGTACGTGCATCAAATCTTAAATCCGAGAATGATATAATACAAATATCATATTTTTTTTTCATAATAAGATGTTTTTAAGATAATATAAAATCCGCTAAGACTATTGAACTAGCTGCTTCTATTATTACAGGTGTCCGCATAGCAAAACATACATCATGTCGTCCTGCGATTTTTATTTTAGAACTTTTCCCATTTCTAATATCAATTGTATTTTGTACTTGTTGAATACTCGGCGTAGGTTTAATAGCTACACGAAATATAATTTCATTGCCGTTGCTTATACCTCCGTTAATTCCGCCAGAATGGTTTGTTTTAGTAGTGCCAAGTTCATTAATTATTTCATCATTGGCTTCACTTCCATATAGTTTTGTAATGTCAAATCCGCTTCCGAACTCTATTCCTTTCACTCCGGGAATACTAAAAATTATATGACTAATTTTGCTTTCTATACTATCAAAAAAAGGGGAGCCAAGTCCTACAGGTACATTTTTTATTGTAGTTTCAATTATACCGCCAACGGAATCATTTTTTGAAAGTGCATCGCTTAATTCTTGTTCGATATTAGTGTTATTGTGTACTTTGAGTACTTTACTATTAACCTCTATAGGAGAAATTATTTTCTTTGCAAGAGCTCCTGCAGCAACTATTCCTAGTGTTAGTCTGCCAGAGAACGCACCGCCACCGCGATAATCGTTAAATCCTTTATATTTTTTATAAGCTACAAAATCACTATGGCTTGGACGTGGAAAATACCTAATATCATCATAGTCTTTGGAAATTACATCTTTATTATCAAACAAAATTGTTATAGGCATTCCTGTCGTATAGCCATTAAATACGCCTGAAATAATTTTAGGTAAATCTTCTTCTTTACGAGCTGTTATTCCTTGATAATGTTGTTGTCGTCTTATTAAATCATCACGAAATAAATCTTGCGTTATTTCTATACCGGGCGGACAACCATCTATAGTAACTCCAACAGCAGAATTATGCGATTCACCGAACAATAATACTCTGTAACTATTTCCAAATATATTCATTTACACAGATTTTTTAATAAAATAAATTATTATTTCCTAATAAGTTCTTTGTATCAAAAGTACTTTTTATGCTTTTCATATAATTTATTGTTTCTTCGTCATACATTTGATAGAAAAATTGTCGTTTAATTTTTCCGATACCATGTTCAGCGGAAACAACTCCACCTAAATCTAACCCTATACTTATAACTTTAGAATAAATTTTATCAGCTAGTACCTTTTCTTGCGCATTAGAGTAAAACATATCACAATGTAGATGTGCGGAAGAAATATGTCCATATATGCAAGAAGGCATTTCTAAACCTTTGAACACTTCTTCAACTTTTAGATAATACTCTTTCAATAGAGGCATAGGGACTGCAACATCAATACTTAGCTTAGTGTGTCCTAATTGTCTTACTAATTCTGTTGTTTTTTCTGGTAATGAATGCCTAAATGTCGCAAATTTTTTATGCTCTTCTTCAGACATAGCAGTCCAAGTTTCATCAGGTATATTTGAAAATTCAGAAATTATGTTGAAATAGTTTTCTAACAATTTATCTTCATCTTCTTTGTTATATTCTTCCTCTATCCAAATAGCATAGTTTGCTGTTTCTGGAATTTGTGGAAAAGTAGCTCGCAAAAAATTTAATGAAGTAGTGTTGTAAAATTCAATAATTCTGGGTTGAACTTCACTGTATTTGTTGATTTTACTATTTATTATAGAAAAAAAATCATAAAGTTTATCAAAGTTATTAAACCAAACTATTAGTCCTATAATATGTTGAGGTCGTTTTAATATCTTCAATTCTATTTCTGAGAAAACTCCTAAGGTTCCTTCGCTTCCGATAAATAAATCTATAGCGTCCATATTTTCTGTTAAATAGTAACCAGAAGCATTTTTTACATTTGTGTTAAAAATATTTTTAACATCTATTGAAATTTGTGTGTTATTTTCAGTGTTAAAAGTAAGTTTTCCATTTTTTGCGATATTTTTTCCTCTTTCTAACTTTAAGACTTCGCCATTTGGCAAAATAACTTTTAATTTCGTAACAAAATTGCGAGTTGGTCCATATTTGAAACTGCGTGAGCCTGAAGCATTAGTTGCGACATTTCCACCTAAGCTAGATTTACTTTCAGTTGGATTAGGTGGATAGAAATACTCATATTCCTTTAGATATGTATCTAATTGTTCTAAAGTTACGCATGGTTCTATAGTAATTCGTTCATTTTCAGTATCAATTTTTTTTATTTTGTTGAGTTTTTCTAAAGAAATTAGAACATCTTTATCAGGTGTAGAACCAGCTGTAAGTCCAGTTCCAGCGCCTCGCATAGTAAAATGTAAGTCGCTGTTAAAACAATGACTTATGATTTCTTGTAATTCATCTTCATTTTCTGGAATATAGACTGAATTAGCTTTACCTAAATAATTTGACTCATCTTTTAAATAACTTTCTAAGAAATCAGTTTTTATGATCATTGGCGTAATAAATAAAAAAACACTAATACAAATTTAACACTTTTAAAGATATTTCAACTCATTAGTTAATATAAAATGATAATTTAAATTTGCAGACAATTATTCGTATGGTAGCTCTATTGCAAAAGTTGTTCCTTTTTTAGCAAATGAATCTTTAACATATACTTTACCTGAGTGATATTCTTCAACGATGCGTTTTACAAGACTTAATCCAATTCCCCAGCCACGTTTTTTAGTAGTAAATCCGGGTTCAAATATCTGTAATTTCATTTTTTTACTCATTCCTTTTCCGTTGTCTTTAACTAAAATCAACATTTTTTTTGTCGAGAGTTCCTGTGTTGATATTTCAATAATACCGCCTTTTTCTTCTATAGCTTCGGCTGCATTTTTGATTAGGTTTTCAAACACCCAACTTATTAAAGTACTATTAGCTAGTATTTCTTTGCGTCCTTCAAATGTGCGTTTAATTTGGATTTGTCCTACAAGATTTGGCAATCGCTTTTCATAATAGTTAGCGACTTCATTTATAACTTTATCGATTTCTATAATTTTTTTGTCTGGGCTAGAACCAATTTTTGAAAAACGAGTAGCTATTATATTTAAGCGATGCAAGTCGTTCTCAATTTCATTGGTAGTTTTCTCAATCATATCAGGTTCGGTTTTGTTAAAACGTAATATCTCCAGCCATGCAAGTAAACTTGATAAGGGTGTTCCAAGTTGATGTGCGGTTTCTCGTGCTATACCTACCCATATTTTTGATTGTTCATTATTTCGCATTAAATTAATTGCAACATATACTACACCAACTATAATAGAAATAATTATAAGAGAAACAATTGGAAAAAGCTTCAATAAATCAACTAACTTAGAGTGCTTATAGTAGAACTTGCTAATTACATTTCCTTCACTATCATATACCAGAATAGGTTCATAATTTTCCTCCATTTTAGATATTAATTTTAATAGATATTGGCGTTGTTCTTCTATTGTTTTATACTTGTCAATATCTGTATTCAAAGTATATAGTGAGTAGTCTTGTAGCGGTTCTCCATCTAAATCAGTTGCAACAATTGGGAAAGTAACAGAAGGTGTGATAGATTCAAGAAAGAAAAACATTTCTTCATAATTAGTAGCATCAGGAGATAAATAATATCTATATATTTCAACATAAGTTTGCATTAAGCGTTGATCTTGAATACTTAATTGTCTAACTAATATATTAGTAACAATTACTATTCCTACAAAAATAAATAAAGTAGCTATTAACAACGATAGTTTTATTGTTATTTTTGCAATAGGATTTATATTTTTCTTAAACGAGCTAAATCTGGTCATAACAGAATTTTTTAAATAATTTAAATAATTTTATGAAAAAATAGAAGTTTGTTCATAAATATTACAACAAATTACAAAAATATAATATTATTTCCATCAAAACAAAAATTAAGTTCATAAAATATACTTTTGTTTGTTTTGCTTGTAAAAAACTTTTAATAAAATAGGAAAATATCTCAATCTAAAATCTAATATTTTAAATTTATAAAATATTTTTTATATATAAAAAAAAAGCTTTTGAGATATAAAAAAAAATCGTATTTTTGTAAATTAAAATAATTAAAAATAAAATTTAATTATTTTATTGTTATTAATTATAATTTTATTAATTTAAACAGTGAGTTTTATATGAAAAGAAAATTTTCATTAATTTTTAGTTGCTTGATTTTAATAGTGTCAGCAACTAGTTGCATAGAGGATGGCGTAGAAACCTTGCCACTTTCTCCTGTATGTAAAAGTTACTCTATAGAGCAAGTAGTTCCTACTGAGTATCTTGCTCAATTAGCAAAGTTTATGAGTATATACGAAGGTGAGACGCCACCTAATATTTGTGGGTGTTATCTTCTCAACACGCCGGTATTAGTTGCATCAACAATTCCAAATGATCAAGTCAATAATAACTTGATGGTATTACAACGTTTTTTTAATCAAAATGAATTTAATATGATTTCTTGGGAGCAGAAGGAAGAAGTAGGAGGTGTAGTAGTTGAAACATCAAAATCTGTAGAAGCTTATGTATATGGTTCCGGTAATAATTTTACTGCAGTTCTAAATACTATTATTACTAATCAATCAGCGGTAGGACGTGTAATTTATATTGTTTCCGGTACTAAAACATCATTAGGTATTAAGGATGCTCAACTTGCAATACTAATGCTTGAAAAAGATGATCCAGAGAATATTCTTATACCTGTAGGAACAATGCGTATATTTGTGGAAGACGATCAAATAGCAGAAAATTCTACTTGGTCATTATTCAAAACTACTGTTTCAGATCCTAAACTTAAAGCAAATCATAGTTTGCTCTTTAATCAATTTCAGGGGGTAAAATAAAATGAAAACTTACAAAACTATTTTAAATTTTACTGTACTTACAATAGTATTATTTACAGTATTTTCCATTAATGGATTATCGCAAACATCTTCTACAAATAGTTGGTTTTTTGGTGGTAAGGCTGGAACAAATTTTGCTACAATGAAATATACGGGAGATATATATCCATATGATACAAAATTATTTCCACGTTTAATGGTAGGATTGTTTGTGGAAAAAAATATTACAAGTGATTTTTCAATTCGTCCTGAATTGCTGTATATTCAGCGTGGAGTAGATATTGAAGATCTTGGTGTTGCTTATACATTAAAAGCTAATTATTTGGATATTCGCATTCCTTTTATTTATTCATTTAATTCTTTACGACGCTCAATGGGTTTTATACCTTATCTTATGGTTTCGCCAAACTTGGGTTTTGTTGTAGGAGGTAATATAGAAAATCAAGGATATACTGCAGATATTAATAAAGCTGATATAAAAAGTAATGATATTGGATTAGCGCCAGGTTTAGGAGTTAAATTTCCTATGCGTGTTGGCGACACAAAATTTTATTTTGGTATTGAAGCCCAATATAATTTTGGTTTAACTAATAATTTTGGTTCTGGAAATAATTTTAATAGGACTACATCTTGTGGAACTGTTGGAGAGCGAAAGAATCGAGGAATAGAACTTGCAGTAACTATATCTGTTCCGTTAGGAAAATCAAGTGATAGAATTGTTTATTCCGATAGATCAGACAAAGGATATAAAAATAGAATTGATACTTTATATCGTGATTTAGTAAGAGTGTCTTACGTAGATAAACCATGTTATGAAGCGAAAGAGATTGTTTCATTCTTAAAACAAGGTATTGATATACATAATAAAAATATTTGTATATATGACATACAATATGATGTAAACAAAGCAGAGCTCAATGCAAGTTCTAAACGACAAGTTGATGACATTATCCTTTTAATGAATAATATGCCTGAATTTGTAGTAAAAATTAATGGACATGCTGATAACAGAGGTAGCAAAGAATATAATCAGGAGTTGACCGAAAAACGTGCAAAAATTGTTTATGATTATATGATAAAAAGAGGAATTAAGAAAAATAGGTTATCATATGAAGGATTTGGATTTGAACGTCCAATAGCAACTAACGATACAGAAGAAGGTAGAGCTCAGAATAGACGAGTTGAATTTGAAATAATTAGCTATTAAATTAATAGCTAAAAATAATAGATATCAAACCTATAAGTCTATTTATGTCTTGTAGGTTTTTTATTTTTTATAATATATTTTTACAAAAAATATAAGATTTTTCAAAAAAATGAATTTTTGAGGCAATATTTTTGCTTTAATATCGTTTAATATTAATTACTAAATAATTATTTGTTAGAAAACGACTAATAATCAATTAAAACTTTATACATTTATGGCAACATTAAGAGATATTCGCAATAGAATTGCAGGTATTAAAAGTATTGAAAAAATAACTTCTGCTATGAAGATGGTGTCTTCTGTAAAATTAAGGAAAGCCCAGAGGCAAGCAGAAAGTGCAAGACCTTTTTTTGACAAAATAGAAAAAATGTTATTTTCTCTTGCACTATCAGATAGGCATTACGACAATCCTTTATTAAATACTCCAACAGATAAAGAGATAAAGAACGTAATAATTTTTATTATTGCAGGTGATAAAGGTTTGTGTGGTTCTTTTAATTCAGCACTTTTTAAAACAACAGATCTATACTTAAAGAATTTATCAACAAAATATCCAGGTGCTACTCCTCAGCTTGTTTTGATTGGAAATAAGGCGATAGATCACTATAATAAGCAATCTTATGATATTATTTATCGTGAACATAATGCTTTCCAACCTCTTGATTATAATCTTGTTTTAAAATCTAGTAAAGCTGTTATTGAGCGGTTTTTGTCTGGTGAGGCGGATAGTGTAGAGGTTTTTTATAATCATTTTGTTAATATGCTGAAGCAAGAACCTACTTCGTTTCAACTATTTCCTCTAATTCCTGCAGATGTTTTGGAAAATATGAAAGAGGTACAGAAGGGGCTTTCACCTGATTATATTTTTGAGCCATCTATTAGTATTCTTGTAGATAGATTAATAGATCAGTATGTTGATTTGAAAATTTGGAGAGCTTTATTAGAGTCAAATGCAGCAGAACAAGCATCGCGTTTGTTTGCAATGGATAAAGCAACACAAAATGCACATGATTTACTTAAAGACTTGAATTTGCAATTTAATAATGCACGTCAAGCTGCAATTACTAATGAAATGTTAGAAATAGTAAGTGGTGCTGAATCATTAAAAAAATAAGTTAAATATTATTAAAAATAAATTTATATTTTATTATGGAAAAAGAAAATATTGGACATATTGTCCAAGTTATTGGACCGGTAGTTGACGTAGAATTTAGTAATGGCACTGTTCCGGCAGTATTGAATGCGTTACATATAAAAATGAAACAAGATGATGGAACTGAATCAACTTTAGTATGTGAAGTTCAACAGCATCTTGGAGAAGATAGAGTACGAACAATAGCTATGGATTCAACAGATGGTTTAGTTCGTAAAATGCCTGTTATTGATACTGGCAAACCTATTACTGTTCCTGTTGGACCTGAAGTTTTAGGTAGAATGGTGAATATTACAGGCGATCCTATTGATGGATTACCTCCAATACAAAGTGAATATGAATCGCAGATTCATGCGCCAGCTCCTCCGTTTTCTTCGCTTAGTACAACAAAAGAAATGTTTGAAACGGGAATAAAAGTTATTGATTTAATTCAGCCGTTTACTAAAGGTGGAAAAACAGGTTTATTCGGTGGTGCAGGTGTAGGAAAAACTGTTATTATACAGGAGCTAATTCACAATATAGCTAAACATCATGGCGGTTATTCTTGTTTTGCAGGTGTTGGAGAACGTTCACGTGAAGGTAACGATCTTTATCTTGAGATGCAAGAATCGGGAGTTCTTGATAAAACAGCACTTATTTTCGGGCAAATGAATGAGCCACCCGGAGCACGTTCTCGTGTTGCTTTAACTGCATTGACAATTGCTGAATACTTTAGAGATCAAGAAGGACGCGATATGCTTTTATTTATTGATAACATATTCCGTTTCATTCAAGCAGGTTCTGAAGTTTCTGCATTGCTTGGACGTATGCCATCAGCTGTAGGTTATCAGCCTACACTAGCTACTGAATTAGGAGCGTTAGAGGAGAGAATTGCTTCGACTGATAAAGGTTCAATTACATCTGTACAAGCAGTATATGTTCCTGCTGACGATTTAACTGACCCAGCACCAGCAAATACCTTTACTCACCTTGATGCAAGAACCGTATTATCCAGACAAATTTCTGAGTTGGGAATATATCCGGCGGTTGATCCTTTAGAATCGAATTCAAGAATTATGGATCCAACAATACTTGGTGAAGAACATTACAGAGTAGCACGTGAATGTGTAAATACGCTACAGCATTATAAGCAATTGCAAGATATTATTAATATATTGGGAATTGATGAACTTTCTGATTCTGATAAATTGGTAGTTAATCGAGCAAGAAAAATACAAAAATTCTTCTCCCAACCTTTCCACGTAGCTGAACAATTTACAGGACGTGAGGGAAGATATTGTACGATTAAAAATACAATTGCTGGGTTTAACGCTATTTTGTCGGGTGAGTTTGATGAAGTACCTGAAAGTGCATTTAATTATGCTGGCGATATTGATGAAGTTATGGAGCGATATAAAACAGGTAAATATTAATAGGAGGAGAAAATGAGTAGCGATAAATTAATGAGTTTAAGCATATTAACGCCTGAAAAAACTCTATATCAAGGAAAGATACAAAAAATTACGGTACCGGGTGAGAAATCGCCTTTTCAAGTCCTTTATAATCATGCTCCTATATTATCGACACTAACGGCAGGAAAAGTTGTCTGTACAGATGAGAAAGACAAAGAACATACTTTCTTATTAAAATCAGGTATTGTTGAAGTAGTGAATAATGAAGTTACTATTACCGCAGATATTGAAAATGAAAAAACAGTTGTATAACTCTTTTTGATTAAAAAAGATAAATGAAAAAAATAAGCCTCAGCGTAATCTGGGGCTTTTTTATATCTTAAAGAAAAATGGAAAAAGAATTAAAAGATTACTATTCGTTCTTGAAATTTGAAAAAGGATTAGCAAAGAATACTTTAGATTCATATAAACATGATTTGAAAATATATGTAACATTTATAAATTCAATAGGAATAAGTAGATTTTCAGATATAAAATCTTCCGATTTAGAAGCATTTGTTTTAGAATTATCAGAGTTATATTATTCTAGTGCAACTATAGCGCGCTATATTGCCTCAATTCGTGGTTTACATTCTTTTTTATTTAGTACAAATAAAGTAAGTGCAGATATAACGGAGTTGATAGAAGCTCCACAGGTTGATCGTAAGTTACCTGAAGTATTGTCTTATGAGATGATAGAAGAGATTCTTTCTCAAATAGATGTTTCAACTCCTCTTGGAATTAGAGATAGAGCTATCATAGAATTATTGTATGCTTGTGGATTACGTGTATCGGAGTTAATAAATTTAAGATTTAGTGACATATTTTTTGATGATGAAATTATAACTATATTTGGAAAAGGTAGTAAAGAACGTGTTATTCCTATCGGAACGGAAGCTATAAAGTGGTTAGATACTTACGAGAAAAAAGCAAGAAATTTTCTTCTTAAAGATAATAAAGAAGAAGGGATTGTTTTTTTAAATCAGCGAGGGAAGAAAATAACACGAATGGGAGTATGGAAAATTATTAATAAGTATGTAAAGCAAACAACAATTAATTTTTCTGTTCATCCACATTCTTTTAGACATGCTTTTGCTACTCATCTTTTGGAAGGTGGAGCAGATTTGCGTGTAGTTCAAGAAATGTTAGGGCATTCTTCTATTACAACAACACAAATTTATACGCATCTTGATAAAAGTTATATAAAAGAAGTGCATAAATCATTTCATCCAAGAGCTTAATTTTGCCTTTTCATGAAATAAATATTATTTTTGTTCGTATATTTAATTTTTGTTTATACTCGTTAAAATAGAGTTGAGCGAATAATAAACCAATAAAATAAATGAATAACGATATATTAATCCCTTTATTATTAACGACTTTTGCAGGATTATCTACAGGAATAGGTAGCTTAATTGCATTTTTTTCTACGAAAACAAACAAACGTTTTTTGTCATTTTCTTTAGGACTTTCGGCAGGAGTTATGATTTATGTTTCTTTTGTAGAATTATTTAATGAATCGCAACGTTTGTTAATAAGTGAGTTTGGAGGGAAAGAAGGTGAAATAATATCCGTACTATGCTTTTTTGGAGGTATATTTTTAATTGGCGCTATTGATAAATTAGTGCCATCGTTTCAAAATCCGCATGAAATACGTTCTGTTGAAAACATGGAAAAAGCACCTAATTCCAACAATACTAAATTGATGCGTGTAGGTCTAATGACAGCTTTAGCGGTCGGCATACATAACTTTCCTGAAGGAATTGCAACTTTTATTGCAGCGATTGAAAATCCAAATGTTGGGCTAGTCATTGCGGTTGCTGTAGCTATTCATAATATCCCTGAAGGAATTGCAGTATCAGTTCCTATATATCATGCGACAGGTGATAGAAAAAAGGCTTTTTGTTTTTCCTTTTTGTCAGGACTTGCTGAGCCAATAGGAGCTCTACTCACATATTTATTTTTAGCTCCTTTTATTTCACTAAAACTTATGGGATATACATTAGCTATTGTAGCGGGAATTATGGTGTTTATTTCTTTAGATGAATTGTTACCTGCGGCACGCGAATATGGCGAACATCATATTGCAATTTACGGATTAATTGTTGGTATGGGAATAATGGCAGTTAGTTTATTGCTGTTAAATTAAAGATATTATAAATAAATTGCAATAAAAAATATTGTAAAAATTTATGAACAACTTAATAAATAAAGATAATAAAGAAATAAAAACAAGAATTTCTGCTGTAATTATTACTTTTAATGAGGAGAAAAATATACGTAGATGTCTTGAGTCTATTCAAGATATTGTAGATGAAGTTATTGTTGTTGATAGTTTTTCTACAGATAGAACACAAGAAATTTGTGAAGAATTTAATGTTAAGTTTGTTCAATATAAATGGCAAGGTTACAGTAAAACTAAAAACTATGCTAATGAACTAGTTAGTAATGAATTTATATTATCAATTGATGCAGATGAAGCTTTGTCTGAAGAATTACAGAAATCTATTTTACGTCTTAAAGTAGGAGAAGAACTCTCGCGAAATATAGTATATTCTTTAAACAGATTAACTAATTATTGTGGAAAATGGATTTATCATTGTGGTTGGTATCCTGATAAAAAAATAAGGATTTTTAATAAATCTAATGCAAGTTGGAAAGGTGAACTTCACGAAGAACTTGTTTTTGTAGATGAGAATACAAAAATTCAGCATTTAGAAGGAAATTTATTACATTTTTCTTATAACTCTATTTCTCAGCATATCTTACAAGTTGATAAATTTACAGAAATAGGAGCAAAAGAAGCTTATAATAAAGGAAAAAGAACATCTATTTTAGGGATTATATTACGTCCTATTTGGAAGTTTTTAAGAGATTATATTATTAAACTTGGTTTTCTTGATGGATATTATGGATTTGTTATTTGTGCTATTTCAGCATTTGCAACATTTGTCAAGTATATAAAATTAAGGCAATATTATAAATAGTTGAAGAAAACATACAAAATATATTAATGGAAGTTATAAATATTAATGGCATTAATGTTGAAATAAAGAGAAAAAATATTAAGAATATGTACCTTAGGGTTTATTCGCCTGATGCAAGAGTACATATTTCAGTACCTAAAAAAACATCAAATTCTGTAATTCAAGATTTTCTAATTTCAAAATTAGACTGGATAAATAAACATATTCAAATAGTTTTGAAACGTAACAAAGAGAAAGAAAATATAAATTATAATTATGTTTCTGATGAGCTCCATTGTTATTTTGGTAATCCTTATAAATTACTTGTTATAGAAGATAATTTATTGCGGAAAGTGGAACTGCAAGATGATAAAATTGTTATTTATGCACCACTTGGGGCGGAAGTTGAAAAACGTGCCGAATTATTATATTCTTGGTATGCAACAGAGCTTAAGAAAAAATTAATATCTTTAGTTGAAATTTGGGAACGAAAATTAGAAGTTAAAGTAAGTCGTATAAAAATAAGGAAAATGAAAACTCTTTGGGGAAGTTGTAATTTTCGTTCTAAGCAAGTTACGTTTAATTTAGAATTATGCAAAAGGTCGGAAAAATCTATAGAATATATAGTTGTTCATGAATTAGCACATCTTATAGAACCGTCGCATAACGCTAAATTTAAGGCGATTTTAGATTTTAATTTACCTAATTGGCGGGATATAAAGAAAGAATTAAATCAAAATTTATTATAGTATTTTTATTAACAAATCATTTTAATTATTATGAAACACATAGTTATAGCGATAAGTACATTATTTTTAATTTCCTTATCATCTAATGCTCAAATATTTTCTTCAAGTGAAGCGAGCAAATTAATGCGTTATCCTAATACTTCCAAGACAGAAATTACATTTAATTATGCAGGCGATATATATGTATCACCATTGCAAGGTGGTTACGCTTTGCGTTTGACTAGCTCCGAAGGTATTGAGCAGATGCCGCGTTTTTCGCCTGACGGCAGCACAATTGCTTTTGTAGGTGAGTATGATGGAAATCCTGAAATATATACAATTCCTAAAACAGGTGGTACTCCTTTTCGTGTAACTTATTCTATGGATATGGCTGATGTTGCTGATCGTCAAGGTCCAGATAAGATTATTATGCAGTGGACAAATGACGGACAAGAAATAGTTTACCGTTCTAGAATGGAGAGTTGGAGCGTATTAACTGGTAAGCTGTATAAAACATTGGCAAATGGCGGAGGATTACCACAAGATATTCCTGTTCCAAGGGGTGGCTTTTGCTCTCTTTCACCTGATGGAAATAAAATGGCTTATAACAGAATATTTAGAGAATATAGGACTTGGAAACGCTATCGAGGCGGGCAAGCAGATGATATTTGGATTTATGATTTTAAAACTCAAGATCTGAAAAACATCACCAACAATCCAGCGCAAGATATTATTCCTATGTGGGCGGGAGATAAAATATATTTCTTAAGCGACAGAGATGATATTATGAATATATTTTGCTATGATATTCCAACGGGAAACACTCGTAAAATAACAAATTTTTCAAAATATGACGTTAAATTTCCTTCTTTAGGTGCTGAACATATTTCTTTTGAAAATGGTGGATTGCTTTATATTATAAAACTTTCTACTGAAGAAATGCAAATTGTTAATATAAAAATTGTTGATGATTTTCTAACAGCGCGTCCGCGTTTTATAAATGTGAAAGACAGGATTTCTGGATTTGATATAGATCCTAATGGTAAAAGAGGCTTAATCAATGCACGTGGCGAAATTTTTGTCGTACCTACAAAAAATGCAGTGATTTCCAACTTAACTAAAACTTCAGGAGTTCATGAGCGTGATGCTGTATGGTCGCCTAATGGTGATTTTATAGCTTATGTTGCTGATAATACAGGAGCTAATGAAGTTTATATTATGCAACCGAATGGTGAAAATAAAACTCAACTAACTAAAAATACAGAATGTTATCGCTATGGAATAGTTTGGTCGCCAGATAGTAAAAAAATATTAAATTCCGATAATATGCGGAATATATCTATTATAGATATTGTTTCTAAAACGGAAAAAGTGATTTTTACTTCAAGAACTTATGCGATACAAGAAGCTGGTTGGTCGCCTGATAGTAAGTGGCTAGTATATTCTTATATGAATGATACAACTAATATGAGAGTATTAAATTTATATTCTATTGATCAAAATAAAACTTATAAAATTTCTGATGATTTTTACAACACTTCTTCGCCTGTATTTTCTAAAAATGGTAAGTATTTGTTTTTCGTATCGGATAGAGATTTTAAGCCGAAAGTTAGCAGTGTTGAATGGAATTATGCTTATCTTGAAATGTCGCGTATTTACGGAATATGCTTACAAGATACTTTAGAATCACCATTTTTGAAATTTGTCAATTATGATGCTGAAAAAGATGAAAAAACAAAGCTGACCAAAAAAGAAAAAGAAGCACTAAAGAATGCGGATTTACAGATAGATACAGAGAATATATTAGACAGAATTTTCGTGCTTCCTGTTGCTACTGCAAGATATTTTGGATTAACTTCTGTAGAAGAAAAATTATATTATGTTCGTATGCAAGATAATAATATGAAGCTATATAATTTTGATTTTAACGATTTAGAAGAAAATGAAGTTGGCGATTATACTGCATATTCTTTCTCACCTGACGGGAAAAATGTAATGTTCCGTTCAGGAAAAGATTATTATATTAACAAAGTAACGGAGAAATTTAATACAAAAACAGGGAAATTAGATTTAACTGATTTAACAATGTTTTTGGAGCCAAAAGAAGAATGGACACAAGTTTTTGATGAATCTTGGCGACATTTCAAATACTTTTTCTATGACCCAAATATGCATGGTGTAGATTGGGAAGCTATGCGTCAAAAATATGCTGAATTATTGCCTTATGTTTCGCATCGTACAGATTTAACTTATATAATTGGTGAAATGATAGGCGAATTAAATGCTGGACATGCTTATGTTACAGGTGGCGAAATGCCAAAAGTAGAAAAAATCGGTATTGGGTTACTTGGAATTGATTTAGAATTAGATAAATCTGCAAATGCTTATAAAATCAAGAAAATATTAAAAGGTGAAAACTGGGACGCTTCTTTGCGTTCTCCTCTTACAGAGCCGGGACTAAATGTTGAAACTGGCGATTATATATTAGAAATTGATGGAGTAAAACTTGATGCAAGTGTTAATCCTTATAAATACTTAGTAAATAAAGTTAATACTTTTGTTACATTAAAAATATCTAAGAACTCCTCAGGAAGTGATTCACGAGAAGTAGTTGTAAAAACTATTCCTTCAGAAGAACAATTGCGATATTTTAATTGGATTGAAGAAAAACGT
Organism: Ignavibacteria bacterium; assembly: GCA_012518115.1. GTDB lineage: Bacteria > Bacteroidota > Ignavibacteria > Kapaibacteriales > UBA2268 > JAAYTD01. The sequence goes on from JAAYTD010000017.1 coordinate 25,773, forward strand.
CATATTATAGATTCCTTGACAAATGGACGGATTGCTTATATTCATGTTCCTGATATGGGAGTTGGAAACGGCTTAAATTGGTTTGCTAAACAATTTTATCCTCAAGTTAGTCGCGAAGGATTAATAATTGATGATAGATATAATGGTGGCGGAAACGTATCTCCTATGATTATAGAGAGATTGAAACGGGAGCTAGTTATCGCAAAAATCGGACGTAATTCCAAAGTAGTTGGTACAAATCCAAGTGCAGTTATGACAGGTCCTATGGTATGTTTAATTAACGAACAATCTATGTCGGACGGTGATTTATTTCCATTCCAATTTAAGGCGTTAAATTTAGGTCCGGTTATAGGAAAACGCAGTTGGGGTGGCGTTATTGGAATTTATGGTTCTTTACCTTTACTTGATGGTAGTTCTATTCATAAACCTGAAGTTTCTAATTTTGATGCTAAAACAGGGCAATGGGTGCTTGAAGGTGTAGGAATGGAGCCTGATATAGAAGTTGATAATCATCCGGGCAAAGAGTACAGCGGAATTGACGAACAATTACTTTTTGGTATTAAAAAAGTTTTAGAACTAATTCCTACAAACAAAAAAACTCAAATTCCTGATGTTCCAGCTTATCCTATTAAGAAATAATTTTACTTAAAAGATAAGCAAAATGAAATTAGCAATTTTTTGTGATTTTGATGGAACAATAACTACAAAAGATGTCGGCGATGCTTTGTTTCGTAAGTTTGGAAATTTCGAAAAGCATTGGCAAGAATTTATTGAAGGTGAATGTAATGTTCGCGAGCTTAATAAGCGACTTTATGCATCTATTCCTACGTCAGTAACATTAGCTGATATTAAAGAATTTGTAATACAGCACGAGGTAGATGCCTATTTTTTACCTTTTATAGATTATTGTAAAATGCAAGGGCATAGCTTTACTGTTGTTAGCGACGGATATGACATTTATATTTATGAAATTCTTAAAAAGTTGGACGCTAGTATAGACAAGATTTTTTGTAATAAGTTATATTATGAAAATGGGAAATTTACGCCAAGTTTTTTCGGAGCTGATGAAAACTGTAAATGTTTAACGGCTTCGTGTAAGCGTAATGTTGTTTTGACAAATTCTTCTGATGATGATATTCTTGTTTATATAGGCGACGGAATGACAGATTTTTGTGCTGCTGAACATTGTGATATTATTTTTGCAAAATCTCAATTAGCTAAGTATTGCAATGAAAACAAGATACCTCATCATCCTTTTAAATCGTTTTTTGACGTTAAAAGGACAATAGAAACGCTAGTAGCTAAGAAAAATATAAAAAGAAGAAATCAAGCTTTTTTAAAAAGAAAAAATGCTTTTGAAGCAGAATAAATGAAGTATGTTATATATTATCGTTAATGTTATAAAAATATATTTGTTTATGATAAAAAATATCGTTAAATTTGTATATTAAATTCTTATTTATTATTATATTAACCAAATTAATTAGTGAGTATAAAAAATGACATTCAAAACTACTAAAACTCAAAATTCTCATTTTGATTCAATCAATTGGGACGACTTAAGATTCGGAGTTTATTTTTCCGATCATATGTTTGTAGCAAATTATAAAAATGGTAAATGGGACGATGGTGAAATAATGCCTTTTTCTAACATCGAAATTTCACCAGCTATGTGTACTTTACATTATGCACAAGCTTGCTTTGAAGGTTTAAAAGCTTTTAGAAGTGAAAAGGGGGGTGCAAATCTATTTCGTCCTGAAAAAAATGCTGCTCGGTTAAATTTTTCATCTGAACGCTTATGTATTCCTCAAATTGATGTAAATTTCCAAGTTGAAGCAATGAAAGAACTTGTAAAATTTGACAATAAATTTATTCCTCAAAAGCATGGTCAATCGCTTTATATACGTCCATTTGTGTTCGGTTCTTCTAACTTTCTTGGCGTACAAGCTTCACAAGAATATAAATATATTATAATAACTTCACCAGTTGCTTCTTATTATGCGGGCGGTTTAGCACCTGTAAAAATATTAGTAACTGATGAATATGTTCGTGCGGTTCGTGGTGGCTTAGGAAATACAAAAGCAGCTGCAAATTATGCTGCTTCATTGTACGGTGGAATGCAAGCTAGAAAAATGGGATTCTCACAAGTTCTATGGTTAGATGGTGTTAACTTAGAATTTGTTGATGAAGTTGGCGCTATGAACATTATGTTTGTTATTGACAATGAAATTATTACTCCATCCTTAGATCAAGGTTCTATTTTACCCGGAATTACAAGAATGTCAGTTCTTGAATTAGCAGGTGATCTTGGCATAAAAGCTACAGAACGTAAAATTTCATTAAAAGAAGTTATTGATGCACATAAATCAGGACATTTGACAGAATGTTTCGGAACAGGAACAGCTGCAGTAATTTCACCTGTAGGACAACTTACTTATAAAGGTGAAGATATGATTATAAACAATAATCAAATAGGACCTGTTGCTCAAAAACTTTATGATACAATTACAGGTATTCAATATGGTAAATTAGAGGATAAGAAAGGCTGGACGCTAAACTTTAACTTCTAATTTTTATTGCTAAATATAAAGATAAAATTACCCGACGGTGTAAAATTTTGTTATATAAACTTACTGTCGGGTATTTTGTCTTATTTCAGATAGATGATATGAAAATAATATACACCGCTAAAGAAATGACGGAAATTTCTTGCGAATTGATAAAAGCAGGAAAGACAATTGGTTTTGTTCCGACTATGGGAGCATTGCATTTAGGGCATTTAAGTTTATTTGAAGCTGTGAAACAATACGCTGATGTTGCGATGGCTTCAATATTTGTAAATCCTACTCAATTTGCGCCAAATGAAGATTTTGACAAGTATCCGCGTGATTTGAAAAAAGATGTTGAAATGGCGGAATTATATGGAATAGATTATGTTTTTGCACCTTCTAATGACGAAATGTATTCAAAAAACTTTCTTACTAATATACATTTAGACGGCATTACAAAAGTTTTTGAAGGTGAAAGACGTCCTACGCATTTTGATGGTGTTGCATTAGTTGTTGCGAAGTTATTTAACATAATAAAACCACATTATGCTTTTTTCGGTCAGAAAGATTATCAGCAAACTTTAGTTATAAAGCAAATGGTAAAAGATCTTAATTTTGATATAGATGTTGTTGTAAGACCGACAGTTAGATTAGAAAATGGACTAGCTATGAGCTCGCGTAACAACTATTTGACTGACGATGAAAAAGAAAAAGCAACAATTATATATAAATCTATGTTAGAAGCAAAATCAGCAATTTCTTTAGGTGAGAGGAATAAAGAAAAAATTGTAAAAATAATTGTTGAAAAGATTGCGGAAGTACCTGAATTAAAAATAGATTATGTTGCAGTAGTGAAACAAAAAGATTTGTCGGAAGTAGATAATTTTGTTAGTGGAGACGAAATTGTTATTTTAATTGCAGCATTTTTAGGAAAAACACGTTTAATTGATAATATGTTAATAACAGTTTAGAGCTAACATGTTGAAATATATATTAGTTCAACAATTGCCAAAGATTTAAGTACTTCAATAATACTACTCTTTTTGGTAAAGGGGTGGCAACGTGTATTCAAAAACCACACCTCCCCCGCTAGCGCGGGTACTCCTCTCAAGAGGAGAATTTTAAAATTCCCCTTCTCAGAAGGGGTGGCAAACGAAGTTTGACGGGTAGTCAAAATTATTATTTGAAATAGTATGACATATTAAAATATATAGATTTATAAATTTGTATTATTTTTCTGAAGATAACAATGGATTTTAAAGATTATTATAAAATATTAGGAGTTGAAAAGACAGCAACTTCTGACGAAATTAAAAAAGCATATAGAAAGTTAGCAAGGAAGTATCATCCTGATACAAGTAAAGATAGCAATGCAGAAACAAAGTTTAAAGAAATTTCAGAAGCCTATGAGGTTCTAAAAGATAGCGAAAAACGTAAAAAATACGATACATTAGGGAACTCGTATTCACGTTTTAAAACGAAAGGTGGAAGTCCAAATGATTTTCGTTGGTCGGATTGGTATAGTGAAGCTTTTAATGATAGAGCAACAACTTCTTCTAAAAGGCAAACTGTAAACGATTTTTTTAATTCAGGCGGTGGAGTTTCCGATTTTTTTGAAAGGATTTTTGGTTCAACATCAAATAAGGGTAAAAATTTCTATCAGCAGACAAAAGAAAGACCTACTGTGCGCGCTAGAAAAGGTAAAGATTTTGAAACGCAAGTCCAAATTTCCTTAGAAGATGCGTTTAAGGGAACAACAAGAATACTGAATACGAATACAGAAAGAATTGAAGTAAAATTTAAGCCCGGCATTGCTGATGGACAAGTCCAAAAAATTCCAGAAAAAGGATATAAAAGTACTACGGGTGGAAAAAACGGTGATTTGTTAATAACTGTTAAAATTGAAAAGAACAAAACTTATGAACGTCGAGGAAATGATCTCTATATGAATACCGATATTGATCTGTTTACGGCTTTGTTAGGTGATAAAATCACTGTAAAAACTTTCTTCGGAACTTTTAGCGTAACAGTTCCGCCGGAAACACAAGCGGGGAAAACGTTTAAATTATCAGGTCAAGGAATGCCAAAATATAATACGAACCAAAGAGGAGATTTATACATTATAATAAATGTAATCTTGCCGAAAAATTTGACAGATAAAGAAATTGAAATGTATAAAACATTAAGAGAAATGAGAAAAAAATAAGATTTTAATTTCTGTATTTCTATTTTTTTTGTGTTTTTTGACGATTATTATTTTATTACAAAACATTGGATGATGAAAAATATGAGCAGTAGAGTTGTAAAAACAATATTTGTGATTTTTATATTGAGTTTGTGTAGCGTAACAGGAAAGTCCGCTATTACAAAGCGTTCGATGTTTTTTTATGTTGATAATATAAAAAAAAATATAAGCTATATAGAAATAAATAACATAAGATATGTGCCAATAGAGCAATTGTTACAAATTGTCAATAAAGATATAAAATTTGATAAAAACAATAATTGCCTAAAAACAGAAAATGAAAGACTAAAAATATACTCTGCTTGCAGTAATTTTTATATAGCTTTTATAAAGCAAGATTTAGATTGTATTCTTCAACTTACACTTCCAACTATTTGTGAACAAAAAGAAGTATATGTTCCTATTAATTCATTTATTCAAGGACTTGCGGCAAAGTTAGATATTAATTATGACTTACTTGATAATTCCATATTTATAGAAACGAATGAAAAATATCTGATTTTTTTTGAGCTAAATCAAGAACTAGCTAATAAGCAAATAGCAAATCAAACAATCAAAAAAGATACTATACAAAAAGATATTAACAATTCAATAAAAACTTCTTTTATTTTAACGGATACTTTGCCTAAACTATCTCAAGTACCATTAAATCAAGAACTACCATTAAAAAATATAAATATGAAAATGGATAACGAGCTTGATAAATTAGATATAGGTATAAAGAAAAATATATTCAAAGAAAAGCAATATATCCAGAAGCCAAAGTTCCAAATTGCACCTATGCAAGCTAAAGTATTACAAGATACTCTTAATGATATAACAAGAGATCAGCCTAATAGAAGATATTCCATTCCTGATTATTTAATTAAAAGAAAATTAGAGGAATTGACGGAAGAAAAATAACATGCGGAAACTAACTTACGAAGAGATTTTATCAGAACGAATATCAGATACCGATTTTATTTTAAAAGCCAAAGCTCCTATTAATGTGATTTTACATAATGTACGTAGTATGTACAATGTAGGATCTTTTTTTCGTACTTGCGATTCAGCTTCTATAAATGAATTAATTTTAACAGGTTATACACCTTATCCACCAAGAAAAGAGATAGATAAGACAGCTTTAGGTGCAACAAAAACAGTGAAATGGAGCTATGAAAGTGATATTATAGCAGCTATTAATTTACAGAAACAGAAGGGCTATAAAGTTTTTGCAGTTGAATTAACGGATAGAAAGCGTTTATACAATTCTTTAGCAATAGATGATTATCCGCTTTGTTTAGTTTTTGGAAACGAGTTAATAGGAATTGATGATGATGTTATTGCTGAATGTTATGATTCGCTTGAAATTCCTATGTACGGCACTAAGCATTCCTTAAATGTAGCAGTTGCGGGCGGTATTGTGATTTATGAAGCTTTACATTGTTGGAAAAGTTTTGAAAAATAAAGGAGTTTTTTTATGAATAGATTTTTTAGAAATCTTGACGATTTTGAGGTTATTTCACCTGAAGTTATTGGTGCTACTTTAGAAGATGATATTATTTTTACTAAAAAGGCAATGGAAAAAATTGTCGTTTTTTTAGATGAGTTGAAAAAAGATACAGAAGAAAAGTATTTTATTAGACTTACAGCAAAACATTCAAAAAATCATTCAAAACGTTTTTCTATATTAGTGGAAGATGAGATAACTGAGAATGATAAGGTATTTGAATTACATAAAGTTACAATTGTTATAGATGCAAAAAGCATATTCTATTTTATGGGTGTTATTATAGATTATGTAGACCAAGGAAACAAAGGGTTTGTATTTATTGATAATTTTGATGAAAATACTGTCTTACCTTCTGAAATGAGTGAAGGAGGAACAAACTTTGAATAAAATCTGAACAGGCAATGGAAAAAATAAATTCTGAGTTTTTAGAAATTATAATTAAAGGTGCTAGGGAAAACAATTTAAAGAATATAGATATAGCTATCCCACGTAATAAGTTAGTTGTTATTACAGGCGTTTCCGGTTCAGGTAAATCTTCTTTAGCATTTGACACAATCTATGCAGAGGGACAACGTCGGTATATGCAAGGTTTATCTTCTTATGCTAAGCAATTTATGGATGTTATGAAGAAACCTGATGTTGATACAATTGAAGGTTTATCGCCCTCTATTTCTATTGAACAGAGAACAACTTCCCGCAATCCTAATTCTACAGTTGGAACAGCTACCGAAATATATAATTATTTGCGTTTATTATTTGCAAGAATCGGAGTGCAATACTGTTCAAATTGTAATATTCCTGTAGTCAAAAAAAATATTGATCAAATTATCAAAGAAATTTTTGAAAAATTTTATGAGAAATCAATTATTATTCTTACACCTTTAGTTGTTGGTCGCAAAGGGCATTATAAAGAATTATTCGCCTCTTTAATTGCTAAAGGTTTTACGCGTGTCAGAATAGATGGAGTTATAACAAAGCTTACATTTGATATGCACGTTGAAAGATACAAGATACATGATATTGAATTAGTTATTGATAAATGTGATGTGTTGTCAGAAAACGAATTGCGTATAAAAACTGCTTGTGAGCTAGCTATAGATAAAGGTGAAGGAAGTGTTTTAATAATAGAAGATGGAAACGAAGAGAATTTACAGTATTTTAACATAAATTATGTTTGTCCTACTTGCTATAAGTCTTATAAATCTCTATCACCTAATATGTTTTCTTTTAATACTCATTATGGAGCTTGTCAATATTGCAATGGGCTTGGTGAAATAGAAGAGTTTGTTTTAGACTTATTAATTCCTAATAAAAATATTTCAATGTTGGATGGTGCCGTTCCATTTTTAGGAAGATACAATAAAACTTGGCTTTGGTTACAAGTTGAAAAATATGCTGCTGATGAAAATATAGATTTATCTGTTCCAATTAATGCTTTATCGGAAGAAAAACTACAAACTTTTCTTTACGGCAACAATGCGAAAACAAAAGATAAGAACAAGCTATTTAATGGATTTATCACTACTTTAGATTCTTTATATAACAACGCTTTTTCAACTGCTCAAAAAAAAGAATTAGATGAATATAGAGAAGTTAAAATTTGTCCGCAATGCAATGGAAGTCGTTTAACAACAGAAAGTAATTTTGTAAAAATATATGACACAACTGTTAACGATATAGTAAGCTTAGATATTAAACTAGCTATAAATTATTTCAAATCGTTAGAAAAAAAACTTAATAATACAGAAAGAGAGATAGCTGCTATGATTTTGAAAGAAATCAAAGAGCGTTTAGTTTTTTTAGAAAATGTAGGTCTATCGTATCTTTCCTTGAATAGAAAAATGGGTACTTTATCAGGTGGTGAAGCACAAAGAGTTCGACTAGCTTCGCAAATAGGGGCGCAACTTGTTGGAATTACTTATGTTTTAGATGAACCTAGCATAGGATTACATCAACAAGACAATAAGAAGCTAATAGAATCATTAAAACAACTACGAGATTTAGAAAATTCAGTAATAGTTGTTGAGCATGATAAAGCTATGATAGAAGAGGCTGATTTTATTGTAGATTGTGGTCCTGGAGCAGGTAATTATGGTGGAGATATAAATTTTGCTGTAAGTCGAAATAAATTAAAATCGTTAGATAAGGAAAAAATTGCTTCTTCTTTGACGGCTCAATATTTAATAGGTGAAAAACAAATTGAACTACCTAAAGAAGTACGTAAACCTAATGAAAATAATATGTTAGAGCTCATTGGAGCTAGTGGAAATAATTTGAAAGATGTTGATTTGAAAATTCCACTCGGATTGTTCATTTGCGTTACAGGTATAAGTGGTTCTGGAAAATCCTCTTTGATTAATGATACTCTTTATCCAATTTTATCTAATAAAATTTATCATAATTCTAACTTAAGTGTATTAAAATATAAAGAAATAAGAGGAGTAGAAAATATAAATAAGGTTATAGAAGTCGATCAAGCACCTATAGGTAGGACACCGCGTTCTAATCCTGCGACTTATACGAAATTATTTAGTAGTATTAGAAATTGTTTTGTTCAATTGCCTGAAGCAGTTATTCGCGGTTATAAAGTAGGACGTTTTTCATTTAATGTTCCGGGCGGGCGTTGTGAAGCTTGTGAAGGTTCGGGTATGAAAAAGTTGGAGATGAACTTTTTACCTGATTTATATGTTCCTTGTGATATTTGCAATGGAAAACGCTATAATGAAGAAACATTACAGGTTAAGTATAATGGCAAATCTATTTCTGACGTTTTAGATATGACTGTAAGAGAAGCGTTATCTTTCTTTGAAAATTTACCTAATATTAAAGAGAAATTGCAAGTATTAAATGATGTTGGACTTAGCTATATTAAACTTGGACAGCAAGCTACTACACTTTCGGGCGGAGAGGCTCAAAGAGTAAAGCTAGCTTATGAACTTTCAAAGCGCGCTACGAATAAAACTTTATTTTTACTTGATGAACCAACAACAGGACTGCATTTTGAAGATATTCGTATGCTACTTATTTTATTGCAAAAATTAGTAGATAAAGGAAATACAGTGATTGTAATAGAGCATAATTTAGATGTAATAAAATGTGCTGATTGGATTATTGATATGGGACCTGGCGGAGGCGAGGCGGGTGGAAAAATCATTGCTGAAGGAGCTCCTTACGATATAGTGAAAAACAAGAAAAGTATAACGGGAAAATACTTAAAAAATGAATTAATATAACATTGAATTTAAAATTCCCCTTTGGTACAAAGGGGTGGCAGGCGAAGCCTGACGGGGTAGTTAATACACGATATTCTCAAAAAATGAGGTAGAACACCAATTCTACATACGCTCCACAGGAGAAGAATTAGACGACTATATTTTGGATAAAAATAATATTCAAAATTGTATAATATAATAAAAAAATAAGACACTTAAAATTATGACAATATTTGCTTGTAATGGAATATCAAAATCTTTTAATGATAAAATACTGTTTGACAATATAGCTTTTGGGTTAGAGCAAGGTGAAAGGGTTGGAATAATTGGAAGAAATGGTGCAGGTAAAACAACTTTAATGAAAATAGTTGCAGGTTTAGAAACGCAAGATGAAGGGGAAGTAGTATTTAACAATGATGTGAAATTTGATTATTTAGATCAAGCACCAGATTTATCTTCAAATGATACTGTTCTAGATTATGTGTTAGCATCTAATATGGAACTAATGTCGTTATTAGAAAAACATAAGATACTTTGCCATAAAGCTGATGTTAATCATGAAGAATTACAAGATGTTATACATAGAATAGATGAACTTCATGGCTGGAATTTTGAAAATGAAGCTAAAAAAGTACTATCTCAAATTGGAATAACAGAATACTATAAAAATGTAAATGAATTAAGTGGCGGACTGAAAAAACGTGTAGCATTAGCTAAAGCAGTACTTTCAAATCCAGATTTACTTATACTTGACGAGCCTACAAATCATCTTGATGCTGATTCTGTTCAATGGTTGCAAGACAAGCTGCAAGCTTCTTCAACTTCTTTACTTTTCGTTACTCACGATAGATATTTCCTTGATGCTGTTTCTACGCGTATATTAGAAATAGATGAAAAAAAAGTATTCAATTATCCGGGTAATTATCAACAATACTTAGAGATGAAAGAAAGCTATTTGAGAATACAAGAATCTACTAAAGTACATACTCTTTCACGTTTAAAAGTTGAACTAGCTTGGCTACAGAAAGGAGCTAAAGCCAGACGTACAAAGCAAAAAAGTAGAATAGATTGGGTACAAGAACTTGAAAAGTCAATTCAAAAGAATACGGAAAAGAAAATAAAAATTGAATTAGGTGCAAAATTTTTAGGAAGTAGGATTGTTGAGGCGCATAATATAAAAAAAACGATAGACAAGAAATTATTATTCCAAAACTTTACTTATGTAGCTAAGCCGAAAGATAGAATAGGGATTATCGGACCGAATGGAAGTGGAAAATCAACTTTACTTTCTGTTTTGGCAGGAATACAGCAACCTGATAGTGGGCGAGTAGAGATAGGAGCTTCTGCTGAAATAGGCTTTTTTCATCAAGAAATAAAAGACTTAAATCCGACTCAATCTGTTATTGGAAGTCTTAAAGAGATTGCTGAATATATTGATGTTGGAATTGGACGCGATAGATATTTAACAACGCGGGATTTGCTTGATAGGTTTGCTTTTCCGCGTTCTCAACATTCTGCACTGATTTCAACGCTTTCAGGTGGCGAGAAAAGGCGACTAGCGCTGTGTCGTGTTTTGATGTCAAATCCAAATGTGCTTTTACTTGACGAGCCTACAAATGATTTTGATTTACAAACTTTAGCAGCTTTAGAAGAGTATTTAGATGATTTTCTGGGAGTTTTGTTAGTAGTTTCTCACGATCGCTCTTTTTTAGATAGAACTGTTCAATTTATATGGGCGTTTGATGGTGCTGGAAATATAAAGGAATATCCGGGAAACTATACGCATTACTTAGAGAAAAAAGAAGCTGAAAAACGATTAAAAACGAAAGAAGATAATAGAGAAAATGTAAAGAAAACCGAAAAGAAAAATACGCAAAATGTAAAAACAAAATTATCTTATATAGAACAAAGAGAATTTGATGAAATTGAAAGAGAATTGCCTAAATTGGAAGAAGAGAAATTGTTGTTAGAACAAAAAATAATGGAAGTTGATGTTACAGATTATAAAGAAATAGAGCGAATATCTATAGAAATTGACAACTTAAAACAAATCATTGATGATTATCTAGAACGTTGGATAGAGCTCCAAGAAACTTTAGAGTAATTTTTTTAGAAGTAAAAATATCTAATATATTAATTCCCATAATACTCGACAGCGCTAGTTTCACTTTCGGCGATTTTTATTTTATAAAGTTTAGCATTTGGAATTTTATTTTCTAATGCTTTCCAAGCGAAAAGAGCTATATTTTCAGAAGTTGGAATAACATTTTTAAAAAAATCAATATCAATATTTAAATTTGAGTGATCAAGCAATTCAATAACATTTATATTAATGATTTCTTTAAGTTCTTTCAAATCTATTAAATAGCCCGTTTTAGGGTTAATTTCGCCACAGACAGTAACTTCCAATGTGAAATTATGTCCATGTCCGTTTTTGTTAGCACATTTTTTGAATAACTTAAGATTTTCTTCTTCATTTAGAAGAGGATTATAGAGCCTATGAGATGCAGAAAAGTGCATTTTTTTTGTTAAATAGACCATTTTATAATTACCTATTAAATTGTTGCAGCTTGTCTTTCAAGTTCTCTATACCATTCTAATCCGAAAGCTGATATAAGAGGATTTTTTAATGCTTGATAGATTTTTACACCTTGTTTTTTGCCGTTTTTTACTGCATCTGAACATTCAGGAATTTTTTCATAATATAAATATGTTGTATTTTGATGATATCCGACACGAATAGGGAAAAGCCAACAAGAAATTGGTTTACGAAAGTTAGTGTTACCTTCTAAGAATTCCTTTTCTATAGAACAAAGTGCAATATCTTTTTCATAATAGACAAAAACACAATCTCTTTTTTCTATACATACCGTTGTATAGCGTTTTAAACGAAGTTCTGAAGTTCCTCGTTCTTCAATCCATTTGAGAGATTTTTCTGAAAGATTATGTTTTACAATACTAACTTGTGCGTTTAAGATTGGAACTTCCGATATTTCAAGAGGAGCTCCAAACTCACCGGGAAAAGTGCAACATTCACCTTTACATTTAGATATATCACATAGAAAAAAATCTGTCAATATTGCTTTTTCAACTAATATGTCGTTAACTTCTATCATATTTTTTTATTTTTACGTTTTTTCGTCTTTTTTAATTGTTCCTTGCAAATAGAGATTTTTTCAAGAGCATAATTTATATTATTGTTTTGCAATAGCATATTTTCTAAAATAGTTATCGCTTGAGAATAATTTTCTGACGACATATAAGCTTCACTTAATCCTTTCATTATTTCTATACTTTGTGGGCTGATTTTTTGAGCTAGCTCATAATACTCTATACTTTTTTGATAGTTTTTTATTTTATAGTAAACGTTAGCGAGCTCTGTTAGTGCAGGAGTAAAAGTATCGTCAATAGCTAATGTAATTTCTAATGCTTCAATAGCGTCAGATAATTTTTCTTGGTAATTATAAATTACGCCAATAGAGTACCATAAAGTTAGGTGATAAGGTTCAATATTTGTTAAAGCTTCAAGTTCTTGTATAGCTTTGTCGTATTCGCCCAATTCTGTATAGCAGCTTATAATATCTATTTGAACATTATAAATTATATCGCTTTCCGTGTCTGAAACATTCTTTTCTAAAAATAAATTATAGTAATTTATAGCTTCTTCAAAATTGCCTGCCATCTTGTTCATAAAAGCATAAATATAAATTATATCATCGTTGTCAGGTTCAAATTCTAAAGCGTAACTAGCTATTTCGACAGCAACATCAGGTTGTCCAAGTCGTTCTGTAGCTATAGCTTTACTTATTAAAGCTTCAACACAGGTAGGATATTCTTCTAATATTTTGTCAGAAAGGATAAGAACTTCATTAAATCTTGAAAGTAAATTTAATATAGAACATTGAGTTGTCATTGCTTCTAAAGAATTAGCTTCATATTCTCGCCAAAGCTCACAAAAAATAAGCGCTTCGTCATTACGTTCATTCTCAATAAAATAATCAATTAACTCTTCTATTATTTCTAAAGGTGGGAGTTCAAAATCTGTATTATGCTCTAAATTGATATTTAATTTCTTGTAATTAGAGCGTAAACGAATAGATTTTCTATACTTTTTTATTTTTTTCTCAAATTCTTCTTTAGAGTTGAAAGAATCTTCAATCATATATTATAATTATTTTGTTGTAATTATGTTACAAATACAAATGTAATAAATTATTGTTTCAAAATAAAAATAAATTTTGAATTTTAATGAAAAACCACATAAAAAAGTATAGAAAATCGTATTTGTGGATAATTAAAGGGTTTTTCTTTATTTTCTTTGTCGCACAATAGACAGCGGTTTACTTTTTGTTTCTTTACCATTACTTACGCTTATGAAATAAGCTCCGTTATTTATAGAGTTAGGAATATCAAAAGTTACTTCAAAAGTTTTATTGTAATCAGAATAGTTTCCTAAAAGTGTTAAATCTATAAGTTTTTGTCCTAAGATATTGTAAAGTCCTACGTTAAATTCTTCACTACCAAAAACGCCACCGGGCGGATAATACATAATGTTTGCTGTTACTCTCATACTTGCAGGATTCGGGGAAATACTACGTATCCAAATATCAGGCAATAAGCCTGCTTCCGTAGGTTCTTCAATACTTTTTATGGCATCAAGTCCATCAAACCAGTAAAGTCCTGACCATTCGCCTTCTTCTTCGTAATATTTTCCAATGTTATTCAGACTAGGTGAATTAAAATATATCCTATTTCCTACAACGTTTTCAATATTGAAAAATTGAAAATTAAAAGGAATATCTATTTCTTTAATGAAGTTGCCGTCTTTATCATGGTAACGTAATTTTCTTATTGCAGAAGAACATTTTTCTTCTTCAGAATAAGTTGCTTTTTGAGCTAGCATTGGTATTATATAATTGCCTGAAGAATCAACAACAATATTCTCAATTTGTTTCTTATTTATGATTGAGTAGAATATTTTAGTGTCTTCAAATTGCTTTGTATCAGGGTTGTATTTAAAGAAATTTATACAACGACTATTATCGAATTCTTTTACATATATCTCTCCATTATATTGTGCTATTGCTATATTTGTTCCTTTTTTATTTAATATCTTTCTGAAATCATATACATCATTATCATTAGCAACATCATTAGGATTAAATCTAAAAATACCTCCATAACTACCTTCTAAATTTAATTCATTATCAGGAAATAAATATATGATATAAAATATATCACCCGTTTCTTCTAAAATGTAAAGAGTATTTATGAAAGTAAATCCATGCATTTCAAAAGGTGTCATATAAGCATATTTATTGAATAAATCTGCAGAATCTCCGTATTTCTTACTAGTAAGCAAAGTATCCCAAAGATCTATTACTATACTTTCTTCAGTATCTACATTATATTTAATAAACTTAGGTTTCATCTTAAGATTGGGTAACCACATATTGTTATTTTTATCCATCTTAGGAATAAGATGATGATCCTTTGCATCAGGTATCTGTCCAAAATGCTTAGTATAAATTTCTTTTTTAGCAGTCCATTTTCTGTTTTCAGCATCCCATTTCCATAAATAATCTCTTAGGTTATCAGGAAGTCCAGTAACATCAGAATAATATAAGTATAAATTATGGTTTGTATCATATAACAAAGTTGGATTTATCATTTTCATATGAGAAGGAGTTGGTTCTCCTTCTTCTATAGGTTGATAAATTTCTTCAATAAATTGCATTGATGTATCACCTAATTCTGTAATATCATAAAATAATAGAGAAGCATAACTCTTATCTAAAGGATTGTTATACCAACGATACGGAAGTCCCCATTCACCTTTTTTAGCTATACATACTTTGTTTCCTATATGTATTTTTTCATATCTATTGCTTGTTACAAATTTAGGATGTCTATTAACGTTTTTAAATTGTCTATCGTTATTTAATATACGTCCCCAACCACTTCCTTCTTTTATTTCATGTTGTCGCTTAGGAGCTCCTGAAAGTAAAAGCGTAGTTAATATGAATAATGCAATTAATAGAGTTAATTTTTTCATTTTATTTCTCCTTGATTTTTATGTTAAAAAATAATTAATTTCTAAGATTTTCTTTATTCTCTTTGTCGCACAATAGACAGCGGTTTACTTTTTATTTTTTTACCATTTTTTACGCTTATGAAATAAGCTCCGTTATTTATAGAGTTAGGAATATCAAAAGTTACTTCAAAAGTTTTATTGTAATCAGAATAGCTTCCTAAATGTGTTAAGTCTATAAGTTTTTGTCCTAAAATATTGTAAAGTCCTACGTCAAATTCCTCGCTACCAAAAACGCCACTGGGCGGATAATACATAATGTTTGCTGTTACTCTCGTACTTGCAGGGTTAGGAGAAATACTAAGTATCCAAATATCAGGCAATAAGCCTGCTTCTGCAGTTTCTTCAATACTTTTTATGGCATCAAGTCCATCAAACCAATAAAGTCCTGACCATTCACCTTCTTCTTCGTAATATTTTCCAATGTTATTCCAACTATGTGAATTAAAATATATCCTATTTCCTACAACATTTTCAATATTGAAAAATTGAAAATTAAAAGGGACATCTATTTCTTTAATAAATTTACCGTCTTTATCATGGTAACGTAATTTTCTTACTGCAGAATAACATTCTTCTTCTTCAGAATAAGTTGGTCCTTGAGTTCGTAATGATATTATATAATTACCTGAAGAATCAACAACAAATGCTTCAATTTGTTTCTTATTTACGATAGAATTGAATATTTTAGTGTCTTCAAATTGCTTTGTGTTGGGATTGTATTTTAATAATTTTATGAGGTAGTTATTATTATCAAATTCTATTACATATATGTTTCCATTATATTGTGTTATAACTACACTTGTTCCTTTTTTATTTAATATTTTTCTGAAATCATATAAATCATTATCATTAGCAACATCATTAGGATTAAATCTAAAAACACCTCCATAACCACCTTCTAAATTTAATTCATTGTCAGAAGACAAATATATGCTATAAAATATATCACCTGTTTCTTCTAAAATGTAAATATTACGTACAAAAGTCATCCACTGCATTTCAAAAGGACACATATAAAAATACTTGCTATGTAATTCTGCAGAATCTCCATATTTCTTACTGGCAAGCAAAGTATCCCAAAGATCTATTACTATACTTTCTTCAGTATCTACATTATATTTAAGAAATCGAGGTTGTAACCTAAGACTGGGTAGCCACATATTGTTATTTTTATCCATCTTAGGAATAATATGATCATCTATATCAGGTATTGGACCAAAATGCTTAGTATAAATATCTTTATCTATCCATTTTCTATTTTCAGCATCCCATTTCCATAAATAATTTCTTAGATTATCAGGAAGTTCAGCAACATCAGAATAATATAAGTATAAATTATGGCTTGTATCACATAGCAAAGTTGGATTTCTCATACTCATATGAGAAGGGGCTGATGCTCCTTCTTCTATAGGTTGAAAAATTTCTTCAATAAATTGCATTGATGTATCACCTAATTCTGTAATATCATAAAATAAGAGAGAAGCATAACTTTTATCTGAATAATCGTTATACCGAAACGGAAGTCCCAGCGAACCTTTTTTAGCTATACATACTTTGTTTCCTATATGTATTTTTTCATATCTATTGCTTGTTACAAATTTAGGATGTCTATCAACGTTTTTAAATTGTCTATCATTATTTAATATACGTCCCCAACCA
>JAAYTD010000018.1 GCA_012518115.1 Ignavibacteria bacterium
CTGTATTAGCTGAAAGCATACAAGCATCAACCATAGCACCGCGAGTTGCATTCTCAGAGACATCATAAACTAACCAAAAATAACACTCAGTCCTAATATTTAAATCTTGGCTAAATGTCATATTATTCGATATTGGTAATCCAGAAGGTGAACCATAAAAATCAGCCGTATAAATATCATCTATTTCTGAATACAAACAATATGCTCGATGAACATTAGAAGAAGAAGTCATTTTGGCATCAAAAGATAAGTCTTTGATAAGTGTTGAAGATGCTTTTGATGTTGCTTTAATATTCAAAACTGCAAACTTTTTCGCACCAGCTGTGATTATTCCGCTAGTTGACTGACTACATTCTAGCTTAATGTCAGACATGTCTATATCAAACTTCATATCAACACGTCTGTTGATTCTACTAAAATAACCTTGAGTTGACCCACAGAATGAAACATTATTACTACAATCATAATATTTACTAAAATAATGTGATCCTGAAAAAGCAGTAGTTGATGCTGTAAATTGAATACTTCTGGAACTCCACTTATTATCAAGTTGGCAAATATATACTAATAAATTTTTGCCCTCATATGCAAACGGAGTATGAAAATCAAATCGTAACCAACTATTATTAGGTAAAGAATAAGGAATTTCATAGCTATTTTGCTGATGCACCAATGTATACTGTGCATTTTCTAACATTGTTTTACTAGAAGAAAAAACGCTTAGATCGGTATTTGCTAAGTATATTTCTACTTTTCCAAAATTTGTACGTCCTGAAGTAGCATTAACTTTTAGCTGAAGTGCAAGAGAATTAATAGTTCCTGCAGTCATACCATACCTTAATAGTTCGTCTTGTGTAAACAAAACCTCAGTCCAATTACAGTGATATGTACCATAAAATGGCATATAACTATCTGTCAGTGTAGTATTGCCTTCACCTATAACAATTTCCTCTGCTTTAGCGCTACTAATGTTAACAAGTAGCATAAAAAAAGCAATAAATAAATAACGTTTCATAAATAAAAAAACCTCAATAATATATTTAAAAAATTATAACGACCTATTTTTTAATGCTATTGCAATACTTTTTGTAGAGTTACACAAAAAGTATTTATAAGTATAATTATATAAAATTATACAAATATACAAATTTTAATACAAAAAACAATAATACTATAAAAAAATATTTACAATAAAAGTCATTTTTTATTAACAAAAAATAAGTATCTTTTAAATAGACACAAAATATACATATTTGTTACATTATATCATTTTATTTTTTATTATTTCTGTTGCTTCTGATTTTTTATACCATTTTGAATTATATGTTAGTTCAATGATGTTTTAAAATTCCCCTTCGGGACGAAGGGGTGGCAGGCGAAGCTTGACGGGGTAGTCTATTGCCACACCTCCCTTGCTACGCAGGTACTCCTCTCAAGAGGAGAATTTGCCTACTACGTTTTTAGCAAGTTATTATTCAATTTGGTATTAATAATCTTATGTAAAAAAAAAGCCCACCAGAATTTACCCGATGGACTTATAGGTTTTTTATTTATGAAACGTTATTATTTACTTACTACTATAGATTTTATAGCACGTTTACCGTTAGATTCAACTAAAATATAGTAAGTTCCATTAGATAAATTACTCATATCTAAACTAACTTCGTTCAATCCTTGATAGCCTGACTTACTAGATAATTCAGATACAAGACGACCTGAAATATCTAATA
>JAAYTD010000019.1 GCA_012518115.1 Ignavibacteria bacterium
ATAATATGAGACAACAAAAGAAATTGAATTCTTTTTCAATCCCTAACTTTGCCTAATTCTATATATAATTGTCTGCATTGTGATTTATGTGATTAGCATAATTTTGAGGAGTTTTTAAATTCCCCTTTCTTGACTTGTCGGGGCGTATTGCATACGCCCTACGAAGCCGGACGGGGTAGTCAATAAAAAAACTGCTTGCTGAAAAACTCAATAAGCAGTTCGTATAAATTAAAAATCAAGTAAAGTTATTTTTTACTAATTTTTAATAACTTTTCCTATTTTCCTTTGTGTTATTACAAAATATACTCCTGCGGGCAGATTTGAAATGTCAATTTCTGTTTTTTCTGCATTAAGTGTTTTGCTATATAAAACTTCACCTGCTAAATTTAATATTTTTATTTCGTCGGCAAAGGAATTACTTTCGATAAAAAATCTACCTGTAGTAGGATTAGGATAAATATCTAATAATTCTATTTCGCAAATACTATCATTTTCTTTAAGTATAGCATCGCAATAATCTGCTTCGGTAAATTTGCTTTTTTGTTCATTAGTTAAATACAGAATAAAACCTTCTGCTTGATTACAACATTTTATTTTTGATAATTTTGACAGCGGTCTAATGTCTAATTTAATTAGTTGATTAACGGAACAATCTAAATAAGTTAAGTTTATATTATTCGTAAGTTCTAAGTTAGCTAGTTGATTGTTAGAACAGTTTAGTAGTGCTAATTTTTTGCTATTGCTTATGTCTAAATTAGTTAATCGATTATCAGAACAAGCTAGGTGTTCTAAATTTATATTATTTGTAAGGTCTAAGTTAGTCAATTTGTTGTAAGAACAGTTTAATATTGTTAGTTCTGTATTTTTACTTAAATCTAAAGATTCCAAAGCATTACCTTGACATTCTAGCTTCTTTAAATTTGGCATATGTCTAATTAATTCATCTATGCTAACAACACGATAGAAAGATAATTTTTCTATTTTTGCTAATGCTACTAAATTTGCTTTAGTACTATCTATTCCACCGTCTTCATTTATAATGACTTCAGGTAATTGTCGTTGATTAGATTTTATCCATTTTTTTAAGTTTGGATCTGTTATTAATTGAGTATATTCAGTATATAGTATAGCATCGCAATAATGTGCTTTAGTAAATTTGCCTTTTTGTTCATTAGTTAAATACAGAATAAAATCTTTTGCTTGATTACAACAGTTTAGTACCACTAAATTTGGCAGAGGGATAACATCTAAGATAGCTAGTTGATTATTATTACAATATAAACTTTCTAGTTTTGTATTTTTACTTATATCTAATTCAATCAAAGTATTATTGTCACATAGTAATGTTTTTAAACTTGGCATATGTCCAATTAATTCATCTATAGTAACAAGGCTGGAGGAATTACTGCATTCTAAGGTCTCTATTTTTGCTAATGCTTCTAAATTTGTTTTAGTGCCAATTATTCCACCATCATCATTTACAACAACTTCAGGTAATTTATGTGTATTAGATTTTATCCATTTTTTTAATTGTGGATTTGTTATTAAAAAATTAGTAGACAATAGAGCGCCACAATAGTTTTTTTCAGTAAATCTGTCAGTGTGTTTATTACTTAAGTACAGAATAAAACCTTCCGCTTGATTACAACATTTTAGGTGCCATAAATTTAATAGTGGTCTAATGTCTAAGCTATCAAGCATATTATAGTTACAAAATAATGCTTCTAATTTTATATTCTTACTTACGTCTAAATTATTCAATAGATTAGCAGCACACTCTAAGTATGTTAATTCTATGTTCTCACTTGCACTTAAGCTATTTAATTGATTGATCTTACAATGCAATTCTTTTAATTTTATGTTTTTACTTATATCTAAATTAGTTAATTGATTCTCAGAACAATGTAAGTGCGTTAATTCTATGCTTTCACTTATATTTAAGTTATTTAATTGGTTGTTACCACAATATAATTCTTTTAATTTTATGTTTTTGTTCATTTCTAAATTAGTCAATTGATTATAAGAACTATTTAAATACGTTAGTTCTATATTTTTACTAAAGTCTAATCTAGTTAACTGATTGTGGCTACAATTCAATATTTTTAGATTGATGTTTTTACTTAGTTCTAAGTCGGCTAATTGATTCTTACTACAATGTAATTCTTCTAATTTTGTGTTCTCGATCTTGCTCATCTCTAAATTAGTCAATTCATTGTTAAAACAGTTTAAATACATTAGTTCTATGTTTTTACTTATATCTAAGTTATCTATTTGATTGTGGCTACAATTCAATATTTTTAGATTGATGTTTTTACTTAGTTCTAAGTTAGTTAATAAATTATCAGCACATAGCAATTCTTCTAATTTTGTGTTCTCATTCTTGCTCATCTCTAAGTCAAGCAATAGATTATCATTACAATTTAAGTACATTAATTCTATATTTTTACTTAAATCTAAATTAGTTAGTTTATTACTATAACAACTCAATTCTTTTAATTTTATGCTCTTGCTTATGTCTAAATTACTCAATGGATTAGCGGCACAATTTAAAGACTTTAGTGCTATGGTATTATTTAAATCTAAGTTTTTTAGTCCATTACACCAACAATCTAATTTTTCTAATTTCATGTTTTTGCTCATATCTAAATTAGACAAACGATTATAAGAACAATCTAAGTGCTTTAGTTCTATATTGTTACTTAAATCTAAGTTACTTATTATATTTCTATAACAAATCAATTCTTCTAATTTTGTATTTTTACTTACATCTAATTTAAACAAAGAATTACGGTAACATTCTAATTTCTTCAAATTCGGCATATGTCTAATTAGTTCATTTATGGTAATAAGGTCGCCCCAACAGCAATGTAAATAATCTACTTTTGCTAATGCTTCTAAATTTTCTTTAGTACTATCTATTCCTCCATCTGAATTTATAGTAAGTCCTGGCACAGGTAGTTGAACTTTCTTTATCCATGCTTTTAGTCTTGAATCTGTTATTAATCCATTAGAAAATGCAGAATTAGAAATTAAGATAAATAATGCTAAGGGCATTAATAAGTAATTTATTAGTGTTTTCATTAGGGTTTTCATAAGAGAATTCTCCATAAAAATTAAAAAATTATACAATCAATAAATATAAGACACAAATTTTTCTATTTTGTTAGTTTTTTAGAAAATTGTTAAAAATATTTTTATTATATCTGAAAAAATAAATAAGCAGTTAGTATGAATTAAAAATTATTTTCTACTCATTTTTAATAACTTTTCCTATTTTTCCTTGGGCTATTACTAAATATACTCCCACCGGCAGATTTGAAATATCGATTTCTGTTTTTTCTGCATTAAGTGTTTTGCTATATAAAACTTCGCCTGCTAAATTTAATATTTTTATTTCATCAGCAAAGAAATTGCTATTAATAAAAAATCTATCTGCAGTAGGATTAGGATAAATATCTAACCATTCTATTTCACAAATATTGCCGTCTTTTTCTTTAAGTATAGCGTTGCAATAAGCTCCTTTATCAAATTTGTTTTTTTGCTCACTAGTTAAAAATAGAGTAAAATCTTCTGCTTGATTACAACATCTTAGGCTTACTAAATTTAGTAGTGGGCTAATATCTAATTCACTTAGTTGATTATAAGAACAATACAGGTCTCTTAATTCTATGTTTTTACTTACGTCTAAATTAGTCAATCCATTTATGGCACAACTTAAAAGCTTTAGTTTTATATTTTTACTTATGTCTAAGTTACTTATTGGATTGCTAGAACAATCCAATCTTTCTAAGTTTATGTTTTTACTTATCTCTAAATTACTTATTCCATTTATAGAACAATCTAAAAACGTTAGTTTTATATTTTTACTCATATCTAATTTGCTTACTCTATTATAATTACATTTTAAATATGTTAGTTCTATATTGTTACTTAGATCTAATTTATTTAGTGCATTTTGAGAACAAATTAGTTCTGTTAATTTTACATTATTTGTTAAATCTAAGTTGGTTATTATATTATTGTAACAATACAACAATGTTAATTCTATGTTTTTACTTACATCTAAGCTAGTCAAGAGATTATTATCACAAGCAAATTTTTCTAATTTTATGCTCTTGCTTATGTCTAAATTACTTAATCTGTTAAAAGAACAATCTAATAGTGTTAATTCTATATTTGTACTTACGTCTAAGTTAGTTAATTGATTGTTATTGCAATATAAAGATTTTAATTTTATATTACTTGTTACATCTAAGCTAGTTAAACTATCATTAACACAATACAATTCTTCTAAGTTTATATTTTTACTTACACTTAATTCAGTCAAAAAAGTATTGCTACATATTAATGTCTTCAAATTCGTCATATGTTTAATTAATTCATCTATGGTGCCAAGCCTGTACCGAGAGCAATCTAATGTCTCTATTTTTGCCAATGCTTCTAAATTTGCTGTAGTGCTATCTATTCCACCGTCTTCATTTATAGTAACTTCAGGCAGTTTATTTGTATTAGCTTTTATCCAATTTTTTAATCGTGGATTTGTTATTAATTCGTTAGGATATGCAGTATGCAATATAGCATTGCAATAGTTTTCTTCAGTAAACATATTTTTTTGTTCATTATTTAAATACAAAATAAAACCTTTTGATTGATTACAACAGTTAAAGTTCCATAATCTTAATAGCGGTCTAATAGATAAATTATTAAGCATGTTATCGTTACAATGTAAGTATCTTAATTCTATGTTCTTAGTAACATCTAAGTTAGTTAATTGATTGTTACTACAATGTAAATCTTCTAATTTTATATGATTAATAACATCTAAGTTGTTTATTTGATTATTATGACAATGTAGATATACTAATTTTGTATTCTTAGTAACATCTAAGTCAGTCAATTGATTGTTATTACAATATAAAGATGTTAATTCTATATTCTTGGTAACATCTAAGCTGGTTAAATTATTATCATAACAAGCTAGTTTTCCTAGATATATATTCTTAGTAACATCTAAATTGTTTATTTGATTATTATGACAAAGTAGTACTCTTAATCCTATATTTTTAGTAACATCTAAGTTGTTTATTTGATTGTTATTACAATGTAATTCTTCTAATTCAAGGTTGTTACTCATATCTAAGTTAGTTATTTGATTGTCAGCACATTGTAAGTAGGTTAGATCTACGTTCTTACTTACATCTAAGCTAGTTATTTGATTATTATTACATTGTAGGTACGTTAGTTCTGCGCTCTTACTTACATCTAAGCTAGCTAGTTGATTGTTATGACAACTCAATAGTTTTAACTTTGTGTTTTTACTTGCATCTAAGCTAGTTATTTGATTATCCCAACACTTCAATTCTTCTAATTTTATATTGTTACTTATGTCTAATTTAGTCAATTGATTCCAAAGACACGTTAAATACTTTAGTTCTGGGTTATTACTTACATCTAAGCTAGTTAGTTGATTAGTATGACAGTTCAGTCTATCTAATTTTGTATTTTTGCTTACATCTAATTCAATCAAAGAATTATTATTGCATTCTAATACTTGCAAATTCGGCATATATCTAATTAATTCATTTATGGTAACAAGTTTTGAATCAGCGCAATCTAAATATCTTATTCTTGCTAATGATCCTAAGTTTGTTTTAGTACAAGTTATACCACCATCTTCATTGATAATAACTTTACGAAATTTGTCTCTATTAGAGTTTATCCAATCTTTTAATCTTAAATCTGTTATTAATGGTAATTGAACTATTTCAAATTTAATAAATGAAATAAAATTATTTGGATTAATAAGAGTAAATTCTCCGCTCTCTTCTTTACTCCTAAATCCAATGAAATAAACACCATAATCTAGATCTAAATCTAAATCTGAAATAGTGTTGGAAAATTCTATGTCTTTGATGTAATCATTGGGAGCAATAGCTTCCGTTACATTATAACTAGCTAGTTCTTTAATTATAGTTCCTTTGTCATCATAAATTGAGGCTGAAATAACACCTCTAAAATTTTCTTTACTGGTATTTATAAAGCTTGCAGTAGCTTTAAGCTCGGTTTCTTTTTCAATTTGATATTTATCAAATTGATATTCTGCAAGAGTAGGTGATGAGTATAAAGAAAGTTTATTTTCTGAATTTAAATCTTTTTGAACCTCAATCTCTAATTTATTATCACCCGAAGAAAGTAACCATTGCTTTACTATTCTATGCTTATTATATAATTTAACATAGTACTTACCGGCAGATGTATTAAATAAAGGATTAGTTTCAAATATTATTTCTGTTGGCTTATTAGGCTCTAAATTATCTATATTTTGTTCGGCAATAGGCATTAAAAAATTATCTTCTGCATCAAATAAACGTAATGATAAACTACCTGAAAAACTTTCTGCTTTCTTATTTATTATATTTGCACTTATTTTTACAGTACTATTTTGATAAACAATTGCTTGTTTTAGTTCTAATGGCTTGAGCAAAGTTATTTGTGGTCTAAATTTTTCAAAAGGTTTTATATCGGCAATAGCTGTTTGCATTACATTATGATAGTAGCCAGTTATATGATCTACATAATAATATCCATTATGTATGCCACCATCCCAGCATAAATTGAAATGGAATCTGTTGTCAGTATCATAACCATCACAAACAAAAGAATATCTAATTCCATATGTTTCTCCTGAATATAATATAGGCTGGCTATTATCTAAGTTTTTCTTTAACATATCTAGCCAAGTATTGTAATGATAATCAGAACGGGTAATCATTTTAGCAGTAGTGTCATACATAAAATACATTTTCAAAGCAGGTGCGATATAGCTTTCCTTAGTAGTACTAGATTTTGCTCCATAATTCATTGATAAAGCAACTCCGCAATGATATACCAAAGTAGCTACTGCTTTTTTTTGTTTTTCTGTTGAATTTTGATCGTATTCATCTGTTATATTATCCCAATCATAAATTGTATTTTCAAAATCAGCATACAGTTTGCCGTATTTTTTATGAGTATATATGTTTTTTCCTCTTCCGTTTGCAGGGAAATTCCAATACTTCATTATTTGTGCCATTGCTGTTGCTGCGTAGCCTGCAGGTGTTCGTTTTTTTTCCTTTTCGTCATAAGGACATAAATCATTGTAAGGTGAATTTTGTCCCCATTCTGTTTTTATTAGTGGCGATACAACTTCAGCTAGTAAAGAAGTTCTTTTTTTAGGATTTCTTACCATTAACCATTCATTAGCTATTTTTTTCGATTGCAAAACTTCTTGTTTTATAGCTTCTGAAATAGCTATATCATATTGTTCTAACCAGTATTTAGCATTGTCAGGGAGATTTTCTAAACTATAGCTAGCTTCTTTTGAATATGCTAAAACAGGGTGCGCTATATCATCACCTGCAACTATAACCCAGCCTTTTTGTGGTAAATTGTAAATATAGAAAGTCGGATTTTCAGTAGTTTTGCTGAAAATATCATGCGATGAAGCTATTAATTTATAGTCAGAAGGGTTTTGTAGCTCAATGGAGTATTTATTCAATTGTAAATTATGCTGTATGGCTATTTGTTTTGCTTTTTCCAAACTGATAGGTTTAGAAAATAGAGCATAAGAAACTAAAATAAATAATGCTAAAGGCATCAATAAGTAATTTTTTAGGGTTTTCATTTTGAAATTCTCCATATTATTTAAAAAATTATACAGCCAATAAATATAAGACACAAATTTTTTGATTTTGTTAGTTTTTTTCGTTTTTTTAGAAAAGAAAATAAAAATAGACTAGCTAGTAGGGTAGGGGTATAGTTTAAAATAAGGATAATCTTTTTATTTAAAGAAAGATTATCCTTAATAGTTTTATAAAAATAGAAGTTTATTTTTTTCGTACTTTTTCTTTATCTTTTTGTTTTTCAGACAAAGCACTTAAAGTTTTAATTCGCTCAATTACTTTAAAATATAAGCTTCCTTTAGGATATTCGCCATTACTGTTCTTTTTGCCTGTTGGCAAGTTCATTAAAATTTCTGCTCCATCTTCAATGTTTTTTAATGCATAGATTTTGAATTTTTTATTTTCAACTGCATCTATTATTTCTTTGTTAAGCATTAAATCTTTTACATTTTGATGAGGAATTAAAATTCCTTGTTCGCCCGTTAATCCTCTGTCTCTGCATATTTCAAAAAAGCCTGTAATTTTTTCATTAACGCCGCCGATAGGTTGAATATCGCCTTTTTGATTGACTGAGCCTGTTATAGCTATAGATTGATTAATTGGAACTTCGGCTAAAGCCGAGAGTAGTGCGTATATTTCAGCCGCTGATGCACTATCACCGTCAATTCCACCATAAGATTGTTCAAAAGCTATTGTTGCGGTAAGTGCCATAGGGCTTTCGCAAGAAAATTTTTCGCGTAAGAAAGCAGAAATAATTAATACTCCTTTATTATGAATATCGCCACTCAAATCAGCTTCACGTTCAATGTTGATTATGCCACTATTTCCGGGCGAAACAGTAGCTGTAATTCTTGCTGGTTTTCCGAAAGAATTTATTCCATTATTATAAACTGTTAGAGCGTTTATCTGTCCTATTCTTTCGCCTTGTGTATCAATGAGCATATAGCCTTCTTCGATATTTTGCTTGATTTTTTCATCTAATAGATTATTTCGCCAAGCACGCTGTTCAAGAGCTCTTTCAACAACTTCTCGCGTGATTAGCTTTTCTTTGTCATCTATAATTAATGAAGATTCGCGTAAAACATCGGCAATATCTGTAAAATGTAAGGTTATTTTATTTTGCGAACCAGCATTAGCTACTGCCCATTCAACAATGGCAGCAACTCCACTTTTGTCGCAATGCGGTAGTTTTTCTTCGTTAGAAATTTTGCATAAAAATTTTGCATAACTCATTATAATATCATCTGTTTTTACCGTTTGATTATCAAATTGAGCGTGAACTTTGAAGATTTTTTTAAACCCTTTTTCATAGTGATATAAGATTTGATAAAGTGATGAGCCACCTATTATAACAATTTTGACATCAATATCAATAGGTTCAGGTTTTAATGTTGCTTGAGAAAATTGAAAGAAATTATCAAAGTTCATAATTTCTAATTTGTCGTAAAGTAAGACGCGTTTCAAAGCTGCCCAAGTTCCTGCTTCACTAAATAAATCTTCACTATTTACAATTAAAAAACCTTTATTTGCTTTCAGTAGTGAACCAGCATTGATTTTTGTAAAATCTGTACGCCAATATCCGCCTTTCCTATCGAAAACACGTTCAATAGAGCCGAATATGTTTGAATAAGTAGCTGTTGTCTCTACAACAACAGGAACTTCGTTTGATTGCGAGTTATCTAAAACTATATTTACGGCAAAAACACGAAAAGCATTGTTTAAAGCTTCAATTTGTTCTTCATTTTGTGGGTTTTCTAAAAATATAGATAAATGATTTTTAACATATTCTGCAACATCATCTAAATAATTGTTGATTTTTTCATTGTTATATTCTTTTTTTAAATCATCTATCGCTATTTTTATTTCTTGTTCTGCTGATATTTTATCGTATTCAGCTAGTGATTTACGAAATTCTTGTATTTCTTTAAAACTTACTCTGATTAAATCTAATAGTTCATTTCGTAATTTTGGATATATACTTTTCAGTTCCTTAACTCTTTCAGGTGAAACTTTACCCTTAGCTATAAAAGTTTCTAAGTCATCAATATGTATAGGTTCACCTTCAATAACAGGGAATATATCCATCTGCATTACACCATATTCATTGCTATATTGAGCTCGTGCAAAACCTAAATTTCTTGTTTTTTCGTCAAATTCAGAATACGTATCTTTTTCTTTGTCTTGAAACGCTTCTATGATTTTTCTTTTCCCTTTTTGGAAATCTTCGCTTTCAAAAAGTTTAGGCAACTGTGAACGTAGAAAAGATATTAAATCCTGCATTTGTTCGGAAAATTTTACTGCTAAACCTTGTTTGAATTTCAAAAGTATAGGTTCGTTAGAGTTCTTAAAATTATTGACATAACAATAATCAAATATCTCTTTCGGGGGAAGCTTTATATCATTTAGAATCTTTTGCACTGTTGTCAAGCGACCCGTTCCTGAAAGACCTGTAACGAAAATGTTAAATCCTTTAGCTTGTAACTGAGCTCCTAACTTTATAGATTCAATAGCTCTATCTTGTCCAACTATTTCATCAAGTGGTTCAAGTTCAGCAGTAGAATTAAAGTCAAACATATCTTCTGGACACTTCCAGCGCAGTTGATCTGAAGTTAATAAATTTTTTGTTTGATTTTTTAAATTAGTTTTAGATGTTGTTTTCATTTCTTTCTCAGCTGTTTGTTGAAAACTAAACTATTAAATTATTTATTTTGAAGAATAGAAAATAAATACTGTATTATGTTGTTAGAATTATTGTAAGTTAACTTCCATATAATACAGTATTTATTTCAGTTTTATGTTAAACTTCGTTAAGCTCTTTTGTCTAAAATGCTTAGTACTTCTTTCATTTTAACTTCGGCTTTGTCTTTTATTTGAGTAGCTTCGTCAGTTTTTGCTTTTATAAATTCTTGATCTTTTATTCCATCAAGATTAATTAAAACGTTTTTATAAGCACCCCAAATCCCCATTTCTAAAGCGCGAGATCCTACTTCAACATCAGATTTTGATGCGATATTTCCATATTTTGCAACTTCAATTACAGCATCCCAAGCTGCATCAGCATATTTCATAGTCATAAGAGGTACTGCAATAGCTTTTTTAAGTCCAGCTTGCATTGCTTCTTCTCTTGCAGCCTTTTCTGCATCAGTATTTTTCGGCATTCTCATAGCTTCCATATAATCGTTAAAAGCGTTTGTATCTGCGTCAATCATAGGAATTAAGTTTTGTGTTGCCGAATACAAAGCAGGTATATTTTGACGAACTTCTTTATCAACATTTTCAAATTTGCGAATTCCGTAAGTTAATTGTCCCACCATACAAGCAAGTCCAGCACCTATAGCCGCAATAGCTGCAGAAGCAGAACCACCACCGGGTGCTGAAGTTCTAGCTGCTACTTCTTCTATAAATCCACGTAAAGTCATACTTGCAAGCGGTTCGTTTTCTTTTTTATCTTCAACAATATATTCAATAATACGTTTTCTTGGGTCAAATTGCGAAACTGAATTAAGTCCTAATCTTTCAACAACTAAACGAATTTTTTGATCTTCGTTAACAATCATCAAGTTCTCTTTTTTGATGTAATAATCAGCTGCCATAAGCATAGCTTCAAGTGGAACAAGTCCAACTAGCTCCGAACCAGCAGTTGCAACTTTAAGAGCTCTAGCTTCAGAAACAGCTTCTTCGAAAGCGGTGTGAATTGCTGTAACTTTGTAATTATTCAAGTTCATAGAAATTTGAGCCATATTATATTCATCAACGAACCAACCTAAACCTTTAACGTCTTTTAACTTGCCCGGTTCGTGTTCACCACGTCCGGCTTCTCTCAAATTTAAAGCTATACGATGTGCTTGCTGACTTGTACCTAAGATGTTGATATTATATGCAATTAGGAAAAATCTTGCACCTGTTACAGTTGCTCCCCATTCAGGAACAAATTCTGCAGGACCGAAATCAGGTTTCCATTCAGGTTGTACGATGCGACTAGCTAGCGCCTCATATTCTCCTTTTCGTATATCAGGTAAACGCTTTCTGTAATCTTGAGTTGATGCTTCTTCGTAAAGATAAAATGGAATTTTTAATTCTTCAGCAGCGCGTCTTGCAAACTCTTTAGAACATTCTACACATTCTTCCATTGTAACGTTTGCTACAGGAACAAAAGGACAAACGTCCAT
Source organism: Ignavibacteria bacterium (assembly GCA_012518115.1). Lineage (GTDB taxonomy): Bacteria > Bacteroidota > Ignavibacteria > Kapaibacteriales > UBA2268 > JAAYTD01. The sequence continues at coordinate 11,831 of JAAYTD010000019.1, forward strand.
AGCACCCATTCGTGGATGTTCGCCTTTATGTTTACGCATATCAATCAACTTACGTGCTACTCGTGCCGAATTAAGTGCACCTTCCACTATACTTTGAGGATCACCGACGAAAGTATAAACAGTACGATTAGTAGATTTGCCAGGATCTACGTCTAATAAAGTTACGCCTGGAGTATTGCGAATTGCTTCTGCTATCGCATCAATTGTTTTTTGGTCACGTCCTTCCGAAAAGTTAGGAACGCATTCAATTATCTTCTTCATAAGTCAGTAAAAAATAAATAAATTATGGATATTTTCAATGCTAATATACAAGTTCAAAGATAATACTTTTTCTGTTCAATTCCAAAAATATTGTAGAAAAACACTAAACTATATATCCTATAAAAACTCCAAAGGAGTTTGTGGTTAATTTTTTTATAGACTACCCCGTCAAGCTAGCGCTTGACACCCCTTCAGAGAAGGGGAATTTGCTAACTTCGCTGAGCGGAAATTCTCCTCTTTGAGAGGAGTACCCGCGAAGCGGGGGAGGTGTGGTTATAAATTATATATCCTCAAAAATCCTGTAGGGATTAAATATCGGTAAAAACTTATACTTGCTTATGTTTCGTCCCGTACGGGACGAGATGAGTAAGATTACATTTCTTTTACTGAAATTTTGTGCCTACGGCACAATCCTGCTAATCCTTTAATCCAATAAATCACAGTTCAGACAAAATCCGACTTCCGTCTTCTTCGCGATCTTTGCGTAAATCTTTGTGTTCTTTGCGGTTAAAAAATCATTATCCAATGTGAATTGCTTCCGTCTTCTGTCTTCTGACTTCCGACTTCAAATGACTACCCTGTCAAGCTAGCGCTTACCACCCCTTCAATTCAAAGGAGAATTTTATAATTCAATATTTAGAGGCAAACAGTGTTTTTAATTTTTGTGTTATTAAAAAACAAATTTAATAAAAACCTTTGTATTTTTAATTGTAATTTTGTATATTAGTTGCAATTTATAAATAAAAATAAATTATAAAATTATGGCAAAAGCGAAACTACCAAGCGTATTATTTGTTTCAGCAGAAGCATATCCTTATTCTAAAGAAACAGGTGTTGCTGATGTGGCATCTTCTCTACCCATTTCTGTTTATGAATCTGGTAGTGATATTCGTGTGATGATACCGAAATATGGTGTTGTTCCTAAGGCTAATGCAAGTCGCATTCATGAAATAAACAGATTAAAGAATATTCCTGTTATTTGTAAAGATGCTGATGGAAAAGATATAGACGAAACTGTAACGATAAAATCTACCTCTTTGACTAATGGAAAAAGTAAAGTACAAGTTTATATGGCAACCCATGAAGAGTTTTTTGAAAGTAGAAATGGAATTTATCACGATACTGTAAATTGGGAAGAGTATCCTGATAATTTAGAACGCTTTGTTTTTTTCTGTAGAAGTGTTGTGGAAACATGTGCAGCTTTAGGTTGGGTACCTGATATTATTCATTGTAACGATTGGCATACAGCGTTAGTTCCTGCTTATATTCGTTATTTTTATCCCGAACAATTTAAAAAAACAAAAACTGTACTGACGATACATAATGTTGCTAATCAAGGTGAATATCCTATGACAAAATTTAATTTGTTAGGTTTGCCTGAAGATGCTAAAGGATCGTTTACGCATAAGAGACGTTTGAATATTTTAAAAGGTGGAATGATTTATGCAAATTTTGTAACAACTGTGAGTGAATCATATCTTCAACAAATTTTAGAAGAAACTAAACTCACAAATGGACTTTCTACCTTAATTAAACAAAACTCTAACCGTATTGTTGGAATTAATAACGGTATTGCTAATCATATATGGAATCCAAAAATAGATAATTTACTTCCTGTGAAATATAAAGGAGATTTTGAACATTATAAAACAAGTAATAAAACTGCTTTATGCAATAGATGTGCTATTAAATATTCGCCTGAAATTCCAGTTATAGGAATGATTACAAATCTTAGTCATCAGAAAGGAAGTGACTTGCTTATAGAGACTATTCCAGCTTTGATGAGAAAAAATCTTCAGCTGATTATCCTTGCGCAAGGTGATCCTAAAATGAGGGAAGAGTTGATTTCTTTAAAACAAAAATATAGAGGTAAAATTCATGCTATGTTTGCTTTTGATGATGAATTAGCTCATTTACTTGAAGCGGGGTCAGATATGTATTTGATGCCGTCAAGACAAGAAGCATGTGGGCTAAATCTTTTGTATTCACTAGCTTATGGTACTGTACCAATTGTAAATTTAGTAGGTGGAATTAAAGATAACGCTATTCCAGTTGTAGATATGCAAAATATTGGAGATGCAAACTGTTTTGCTATGAATGAATTTTCAGTTAAAGGATTAAAAGAAACTATTGGAAATGCAGTAAAAATGTTTAATGATAAAGATAAATGGAATGAATTAGTGCAAAATGGAATGAAAGGTGATTATTCTTGGAATAATTCAGTTAATGAATATATAGAGGTTTATAAAAAACTTAGTAGGGAGGAATAAATGCAATTTCACAATCTTTTTTCTGCGTATGATTTTGAAGAACCTGGGATTTATGACAATTCGATTGTTATAATGATAGATGTTCTACGCACTAGTACTACAGTGTGTTCTGCTTTATTTAATGGTGCGACAAGTATTATTCCTTGTGGATCTTATGAACAAGCAAAATATATTTATGGAGAACAAAAAAATAAGCGGTTATTTATTCTTGCCGGCGAAGAAAATTCTGTACCACCTGAAGGATTTACTCTTGGAAACTCGCCGTTAGAATATACAATAGATGTAGTTAAAAACAAAACTATTATACTAGCTACTTCTAATGGTACAAAAATTTTTGAAAAAGCAGAAACAGCAGTACATAAAATTATAGGTTCTTTTGTAAATGCTAGGACAGTTTTAGAATTTGTTGAAAGCTCAATGAAATTTAATGTGGACAAAATTATAACAATATGTGGCGGATCAAATAGGGAAATTGCAGCTGAAGATGTACTTTGTGCAGGAATGTATTTAGATGAAATATCTGCTCATTTTACAACACCTCAACTCTCTGATGCAGCAAAAGTGGCTATAGACTTTTTTGTAGCAAATCACGATAATATAAAAAATGTGGTTTCTCAATCGCAACACGCTAAGAACTTAAGAAGTAAAGGATTTGCTAAAGATATTGCATTTGCAAGTACATTGGATAGATGTGCAGTTTTGCCGTTAATCCAAGAAGATTTAACAATAATAAAAGCATAGATATGTTTTTATTTATGCAAAAAAGCAACTCTATTCTTCTCCTTCATCAAAAACTAAATCTGGTAATTCTAAAACCTTAGAGTTCTCCAATTCTTTTCCAGCAATTCCTTTTATTGAGCCAAAAAGGGCAGCTAAATTTTCTTGGACAACCCAAATTTGTTTTTCTCTTTGTGCCCATATTTTTATCATAGCTTTCTTTTCACTATTTAATTGATTTAACATTCCATCGTAATTTTCAACGATACGTTTTATGTTTTGAACAAACTCATTGCTTGTTAAATAGTTATACAATAATTCCATTTTATTGCCTTTGTTAGTTTCAGCCGTTTTAACAGAATGTATTCTAATTAGCGAATCACGCAATATAAAAGATAAACTTTTTACTTCATTAAAACTACAGATCCAAATGCCATCTCTAAAAGTAAAACGTTCTACATCATTAGGTAAAGTCTGCGTAACTAAAACAGCTAAGTCAGCCTTGCAAGATAGTTGATCTTGCTTTAATTTGTCTATCCAATCATTAGAAAAGTTTTTAGTTCGCTTACTTTCATAAACGATAGAACCGCAGTCTTGTTGTAACTCGTTTCTTACAATTTGAATACTATCTGCACCACGTACTCCTTTAGGAACTTCTTGAATTATATCAAACGGATAAGATGAGGATAATAATTCTTCTAACGCTATTTCTTGTACTTCACCTTGCAGTTGCATAGAACCTTGTTCTGCCTTGCGTTTCATCTCTTCTGCAAGTTTTTTATTGTCTTCAATTTGTTTTAAAAGTTGAAGTTTTTCCAATTCAAAATTAGCACGCTCTTTTTCTCTTGCCTTATCTTCAATTTCTTTTTGCTTTTCTAATAGTTTCTTTTCCACTGTTAATTGTAATTCTTCGCTTTTCTCTTTAAGTTGAATTTCAAGTTGAAGTATAGCTAGCTCCTTTTCTTTTAGAGATTTATTTTCTTCTTTCCTTTTTTGATTTTCTAATTCAAGTGCTTTTATTTGGCATTCATAATTTTCTAAAATAGATTTCTCGAGTTTTTCTTTTTCAGTTTTTAAATTAGCTTCTGCTTCCAATTTGATTTGTTTTTCTTTTTCAAGGCCTAACATTTCAAATTGTTTTTTTTCTTCTTCAAATTTTTTAGCTTGTTGGGATAAATCAAAAGCTGCTTTTTCTTCAATTTCTTTTTGACTTCTTTTCAATTTATCTTGCATTTCTGTTGCAAATTGTTCTTGAAGTTTTGTGAAAATTGCTGAATTAATGTCAATTTCTGCGTTACAATTGTAACAATTTATAATGTTCTTTTTCTGCATAGTTATTATTAAAAAAACGATTGAAATGTTCAAAACAATATGTTTGATAACACTTTAATCGTTTCTAGGAGTTAAAATATGATTAAATTATAAAAAATATGTTGCAACTAGTATTATTCTTGTATTGCTAACATTATTTGTTTCGTTCCATTTTCCTTGCCAAGAAGTATTGTTGATTACTGGAGTTTTTCCATAGTTTGCACCTGTGTAGTCAACTTCAAATCCAAATTGAACATTATTCATTTGATAGGTGAATCTCGGAGCAACTTTATAAAGTAGATCAACATCAGTAGCGCGTCCCCATATAGGAGCAGCTATAGCTATCTCGTCGGCAAATCCTAAATTTTTGTTGAGTGCGGAAAATACACCTATAGCGATATTATCGCTTAATTTTAATGAAAGATCAACAAAACCAGCAACATTTTGCATTGGTGTATATTTTGAAGGCAAATGATTATGATCGTATTCAGCTATTGAGTAGCCGCCAGCCATCAAGAAATCAGCCATATTTCCACCATACCAAGCACCTGTTCTAAAGTCAAAGTTAGATACCTTAAATCCTAAAAAAGCATTAGCAGTAATAGTAGAAAGATTAGTTTCTACTGTTCTTTTGTCAAATTCACTATAAGGGCGAATTGTTTTATATTCTGCACCTGCGCCTGCAACAAATTTTCCGTTTTGTGATTTATATTTTAATTCTAAATCAAACGCTGGAATACTTGCAAATCTTTGATAAGAAGTTGAATAGCCGTTAGGACCGGGCGAAGTGAAATCTCTTTGTACTAATGCAGCTAATGTAACATAAAAATTATCTAATTTATGTCTATAACGAATTTGCGGGTTTCGTACTAAAGGAGTTAAAGGAGCTCCTGCAGTAAGCGATAGCGCTTGTGGGACCGTTTCCGTAACAAACATAGGATGCCAAGTTTGTCCTATTGTTAATTTAGAATTTTTCCAATCTAAATCAAGATAAGCATGACGCATTCTAACCACATTTAATTGAGCCTCAGATTGTCCTACAAATTCTGCTTCAATTAAACCAGAAGTTTTAGCAGATAGAAAATCTGGAGCAGTGAATTTTGCATTTACTCGTGTAGCAATAGAGGCAAAATAAAAATTAGATTTAGCATTTATATCTACTCCATCAGCATTTAGCTCAATATTCTTTGGATAAAATGGTAATAAATCATCACGAGCTCCGTTAATTAATCGTGTGTCGTAAAACATATCGGTGCGGATAAAGCCACCTATTTTCATACTGAAATCTTCAGCTTTTAAAGAAGGAATAACTATAAACATTACAACGAGTAATAATAGTTTTTTCATTTTCATAATGTGTTTTTAAAATGTGAATAAAATTGTTTTTATTGATTAGTTTGTTCTTCGTTACTTGCGGGCAACATTCCCATACTTTTCTTTAATTCTAATAGATTTGCATCTACATCAGCATTAGCGGATAATTTTTTGAATTCTGCTTCCAAATCATGATTTTCACCTGCTAATTGTTCGTAAGCCGAAGCTTCTGCTTCAAGATTCATAATCTTTTCTTCATATTTATCAAAATCTGCAAAAGCATCTGTTCCAACTCCACTTAAAGATTTGTTTATTTCTTTTGTCGCTTTTGCTGCCTGTGAACGAGCAACTAAAGTACTTTGGCGACTCTTAGCTTCTGCAAGTTTATTCTTCAATTGATTTAATTGCTCACGTAATTTGTTTGAACTTTCTTTTGCTTGTGCATGGAGTGGTTGCAAATCAACGAGATTTTTATCAGCTATTGCTTTCTTTTCTAAAGCCTGACGCGCTAAATCTTCACGTCCTGCACCTAAAGCTTGACGTGCTTTTTCTTCCCAATCTTTGCTTTCTATACGAGCTTGATTGATTCTTTTTTCTAAATTTTTTTCGTTTGCTATAGCTTTAGCTATTGATACAGTTGCTTTGTTAATAGATTCTTCCATATCAAGAACCATTTGTTTTAACATTTTTTCTGCATCTTCCATTTTGTCTAACGCATCATTAGCATTAGCCTTAAATAAATTAATTATTCTTTTTAAGAGTCCCATTTTTTAAATTTAATTATAATTTGTTAATAAAAATAACCTTACAAATATAATAAAAAATACTAAATAAAATAGTATAATTAAAGCTGATAAATATATAAATACGCATAAATTTACAATGTGTTTTACGTGTTGTAAAATAATTTAATTGAATTATACCAAATTGTATTAATTTCCCTTCGGGACGAAGGGGTGTCAAGCGCTAGCTTGACGAGGTATTTATTGTCTGAACTATGATTAGTGGTGTTTTGAGAAATTTTGCTAATCTTTTTCAAACCAGAAAAAAGGTAAACATTAAAGATGTGCCGTAGGCACAAAATTTCGGTAAAAGAAATGTAATCTTACTCATCTCGTCCCGTATGGGACGAAACATAAGCAAGTATAAGTTTTTACCGATATTTAATCCCTACGGGATTTTTTAGGATATATAATTCATAACCTCCTCCGGCTCCTCCAAAGGAGGAGAGTTTTAAAATTCCTCTCCTTTGGAGAGGTTAGGAGAGGTCAAATTCCCCTTTGGCAGCTGTCGGGGCGTATTGCATACGTCCTGCGAAGCTTGACGGGGTAGTTAATAATTATTATTCAAAACTATATAATTATTTTGTTATTTCATATTATTTTTGTATATTTAAAACTAATGTAATTATTGCAATTATCAAACTAATGTAATTATTTCTTATTTTATAAAATAGAAAATTTAGATGACATCATCACGAACTAACGGCATAATGCCAACGCCGACTTTTTAGTTGGAGTCGGCTGAAAATCAAAAACGGAGCAACTTTTCCCAAATAGTTTTTTTTATTCTTTCTATTTTTATTAGAGTTGCACAACTAACAGCGTTATTGTTATTTATATAATAATGACTTAAAGAATAAAAAACAATTAAGGACTGACTATATAAAATAACATAGCACAGTATTTTTATAAAATAAAAAAATTAATTATATGGGGGCTGTTTTATGCAGTCTCAACTTTTTTGATTTAACTTAATTAAAGGATTTTAAAATGAAAAAAATTATTTATTTATTCATATTTTTGTATTCAGTATTTTTGAGTGCTGAGCCGCCTCTAAAACCATATTTTATGAATAGAGATTTTGATGGTAATATTAAATATCTCAAAGCTATACAGGGATTTGAAACTCCTAAATTAATGTATGTCTTTGCGACGGATGGCATTCTTCCGCCACAAAATGTCCCTTTTAATATGGCTGAAGATTTTGAAATTAGATGGGAAGGAGATTCAGTAGGAATACCAAGTTTTTGGACTACGATATTTTGCGACAAAGCAGATTATAGTAAA
>JAAYTD010000020.1 GCA_012518115.1 Ignavibacteria bacterium
AAGCGTAGATAAATTAAATTTTAAGATAAGCGATAGCTATATTCTACCAATTTCAACTAATAAAGAAAATGATAAATATAGATTTGAACTTGTTAAAAAAGTTGAATTTAGAAATGATATCGGTGATATTATGCAAGTTGCTTTTGTTAGTCCGAAAAATTATACATTATTTATAAGACACAATTTAGTTCATAATTTTTCCTATCAATTAGAAACTAAAATCATTGACGGAGAACCAAATCAACCGCTAAAAGTTACAAATGATTTACCGTTTATGGAAGTAAAAGTTAATGGCAAGCCATACATATCGGACGAAAAAGGAATTATTAATTCACAGGAAAATTTAGAAGAAAAAGAAGCAATTACTGATTTTTACTCACCCTCAATTAACTTAAAAATAAAACATTTAAAAATGGATTTTGAAAAAGTTGGCAAAACTTATCATATTATAGACGAAGAATTACCTATTAAAAGGAAAGCAATTATAAAAGATCAAACTATAAAATATAGTAATGATAGTTTAATAGATGTTATTTTACCAACACATTATCATAGTTTCTTTAATATTAGAAATAAATTTTGTGCTATAGATAAAGATTTTAATTATTTAGACAAAGAATATACTATTTCTTTATTTTGTTATTATGGTGATAAATATCATCCTTTAGGAACGGATTATGTTAATGCAGCTTCAGGACTGAATAACATACTATTTTACAATCCTCTACATCAAAAAATACGTTTGGGACAAATGCCTTCTGTACTTTATCATGAATTAGGACATAGCATCAATAATTTTATGTACATAGATGCAGGTGCTGTGAATGGGATGCAAAACGCAACTTTACAAGAAGGTTTAGCAGATATTCATTCTGCTATAATGTTAGGCTATCCCGATGTTTTTAGAGGTGCTTCGCCTAATAAAGAATATGATAACGAACGCAATTTAAAAAATACTTTAAAACTCGGAATTGATAACAAAACAGGTGTCCCTCATTTCAATGGACAAATCCTAAGTGGAGCTCTATGGGATTTTGCCGAACTTACATCTATGGATAAAATGGCGGAATTAATGCACTTCACGCGATATGCTTTGCCTGACGGAGTAGATGATGGAACTGCATTAACAAGCTGGTTGAAAGAAATGTTGATTACGGATGACGATGACGGAAACTTGAAAAATGGAACTCCGCATTTTGATGAAATTGTTGTAGCTTTTGATAATCATAATATCAACTTTGATACATATATGCAGTATAATTATGTACACACTCCATTAAAAAACACACTAGATACTATAAATTCTTATGAAACAAAACTTGTTATTCCGTTTGTAAACACTTTCAAGCCTGTTGAAGTTTGGCTACATTTTTCAACTTCAAACGGACTTGTTGATTCAACAAAAATGGAAAGAAATGAAAGTGAGTACATTGGCTTTATTCCTGCACAAACAAAAAGCACAATAATAACTTATTATTTTAAGGTTAATTCTCCTTTTAAGAACAGGTATTTTAAGTTAGATCCTTATGATAAAACTCATTTTTTCTTAGTTAATTTCAATTTAGCTTATGATGATAAGAATGAACATAACGGACACTCAACTAGTTCTGCAAATTCTATCAACTGGCAAGTTGGCGATCCAGCTCTTCTTAATAAATTTACCCCTAAAAAAACTGAATCAGGAAATCCATTATGCTGGTTAATTTATGATTTTAAAGATACTAATAGTAAAGTTCGCATAGAACAAGCTGATTTATACTTCCCTTCTGTTCAAATTAACAACAAAAGTACATCCGTAATTGAATTATATTTTGCTTTATATAATAGTACTGTATATGATATTAAGACACCTGATTTACTAATTTTTATGGCGAGTAACGATAACGGAAATTCTTGGAAGGAAATGAAAAGAATAGAAAAAATAGATAAAAATTATGATTGGACTAAGGTAACCTTTTGGCTAAATGATTATTTTGATGAATTTGATAATATAATACTACGTGTAAGAGCTGCTAAACAGCATAAGATAACGGAAAAGAAATTCTGTGCCGCTTTTATTGATGATGTAAAATTTTGGTCAAGCAAAAATCCTATAAAATCTATTGCAACAGAAAACGAAGAAGATAATGAAATAATCATTACTCCAAATCCGGCAAATTCTAATTGTAAGATATATGTAAATCAAGAAAATAAAGACGAAAAACTAAAAATATACATTAGCGATATAAACGGAAATATATTAAAAGAATTTGAACTAGCTAGTAATGAATTACTTCTAAATACAAAAGAGCTAGCTAGTGGAGTTTATACTGTTATCGTGAAAAGTAAAGAAAAAACAAGAAGTAAAAAAATTGTTATTGAAAGATAA
>JAAYTD010000021.1 GCA_012518115.1 Ignavibacteria bacterium
GCTGGTTTGAATAGCATTGCAATTGATACAATCGTGTTAAACCTGTCAAATTTAAACTACCAAGCGGGTTAGAACTACAATTCAAGTTGTACAAGTTTGTTAAACCTGTCAAATTTAAACTGGTAAGCTGGTTATTATAGCAATACAATGTTTGCAAGTTTGTTAAACCTGTCAAATTTAAACTGGTAAAATTGCCATAATAGCAAGACAAATAATTCAAGTTTGTTAAACCTGTCAAATTTAAACTGGTAAGATTTGTATAATTGCAATACAATTGCTGCAAGGCGGTATTCCCGCTGGCATTAAGAGCTGATACGGGATTTCTGCTACTAGCAGCACTTCCAGTTCCAGAGCAATCAAAGTATCTTAACGCTCCATGCACCTTTAGACTCGTGCCTGTCGGAGTGTAGTTCGTAAAACCTGTCCAACTTGTACTTACTGTTACTTGTGTGTAGGTGTTGGGTGCTGTTTCTATCCATACAGGCGTATTGCTGCTGAATGCCTGCATCCTTATGCGAACAGTAGTTCCCGATGTGCTTGTGGTCATCTCTATGACGGGCGTATTCGCTGGGGGCTGCGCCAGAAGTTTGCCTGTAAAAGCAGGGCTTACCATTAATACTATGATTAATGCTAAGTTTGATAAAATCGAAGTTGTTTTCTTCATAATTCCTATACTCTATATTTTTTAAAATTAATTTAATTAGTTTTATAATTGCAAATTACAAAAAAAAATATTAAATAACCAAAACAATTAGTATGAAAATATTAGTTTATAATTTATATTTTGCCTCATCCTAAAAAAGTTGATATATTTTGTCACATTTTGTCATACATTTTATTTCATTTTTTATTCATTTTATTTATTTTATGCTGCTTTTGTCTGACCGTAAATCTGTGATATGTTCGCAGATTAAATTAGCAATACGAACGTTTTTCATTATAATTTCTTATACCTGAAACTAACGGCTAAAAGATTTTGTACAAAATTATTAAATAATGACGTCTCTTATCTTTAACTAATTCCAAAATCATAGTTAAGATAAAAACAACTACTCCGTCAAACTTCGTTTGCCATCCCTTCGTGCTAAAGGGAAATTTTAAATCACAGTGCAGACATAAAAAAAGACAGACTAAAAAAATAGTCTGTCTTTTTGTTTTATCGTATATTCTAGCAATTTAATAAATTACCATCCTAATACATATGCAAAAATAAGCGGAGCAACAATTGTAGCATCAGATTCAATAACGAACTTAGGAGTATCTACATCTAATTTACCCCAAGTAATTTTTTCATTAGGTACAGCTCCTGAATATGAGCCGTAAGATGTAGTAGAATCTGATATTTGACAGAAGTATTTCCATAATGGTACATCTTCCCATTCTAAATCTTGTGCCATCATAGGTACTACACAAATAGGAAAATCGCCCGCAGTTCCGCCACCAATTTGGAAAAATCCAACTCCTTTTCCGCCAGAATTTTCTCTGTACCATTCTGTCAAAAATATCATTGTTTCAATACCGTTTTTGACTAAATTGGGACTAAATTCACCTTTAATGCAATGAGCAGCGAATATATTTCCGGTTGTAGAATCTTCCCAAGCAGGTACAAGTATTGGAATGTTTTTTTCACAAGCAGCTAACACCCAGCTATCTTTTGGATCTATTTCATAATATTTTTCTAATTTCTTACTTCTCAATACCTTATACATAAACTCATAAGGTAAATATCTCTCGCCTTTATCAGTTGCTTCTTGCCATACTTCAACTAGATACTTTTCCAATCTTCTAAAAGCTTCCTCTTCAGGAATACAAGTATCAGTAACCCTGTTTAAGTGTTTATCTAAAAGCTCTTTTTCTTGTTCCGGCGTTAGATCTCTATAATTTGGAATACGTTTATAATGCGAATGAGCAACTAAGTTCATTATATCTTCTTCTAAATTATTAGCAGAACAAGAAACAATATGAATTTTATCTTGTCTAATCATTTCGGCAAGCGATAGTCCTAATTCAGCAGTACTCATAGCTCCTGCCATAGCTAACATCATTTTGCCGTTATTATCTAATTGGCTTTCATAAGCCTTAGCAGCATCAACTAAAGAAGCTGCATTAAAATGTCTATAGTGATGAGTTATAAATTGTGATATAGGTCCTTTCTTCATAATAGTTGTTGTTTTTGATAGTTATTAAAAAAAGAGTTGTGCATTGTTATCGCACATTATTTTGAAATATACAATGCACAACTTCTGTGAATAATAATTTTAGAGCAAAAATTTAAACGGAAGTCTTCCTGCATAAATAGCATCTTCGTCAAGAAGCTCTTCTATTCGTAACAATTGATTGTACTTAGCTACTCTGTCTGAACGACTTGGCGCACCTGTTTTAATTTGTCCTGAATTTGTAGCTACTGCGATATCTGCAATTGTAGCATCTTCTGTTTCGCCTGAACGGTGCGAAATTACAGTATTATATCCATTGTCTTGAGCAATTTTAATTGCTTCTAAAGTTTCTGTAAGTGTTCCAATTTGATTAACCTTAATCAAAATTGAATTTGCAACACCCTCACCTATTCCACGCAACAAGAAATCCGGATTTGTAACAAACAAGTCGTCGCCTACAAGTTGAACTTTATTTCCTAATTTATCTGTTAATTTTTTCCAGCCGTCCCAATCATTTTGATCAAGTCCATCTTCAATAGATATTAGTGGATAATTATTACACATTTTTGCATACCATTCTATCATTTCGTCGCTTGAACGTAAATTTGATGGATCTGATTTGAATAGCTTATATTTTCCATTTTCATACATTTCGCTTGATGCCACATCAACAGCTAGTAAAATATCATCTTTAGGTCTATATCCTGCAAGTTCAACAGCTTGAAGAATTACATCAAAAGCTTCTTCATTAGATTTCAAAGATGGAGCAAATCCGCCTTCGTCGCCTACAGAAGTATTATACCCTTTCTTTTTCAAAACAGTACGAAGGCTATGGAATACTTCTGTTCCCATTCTTAATGCTTCGCGAAAAGTAGGAGCTCCTACTGGCATAATCATAAATTCTTGTATATCAACAGTATTATCTGCATGTTTTCCGCCATTGAGGATATTCAACATAGGAGTTGGCAACACTTCAGCACGTACACCACCAAGATATTTATAAAGTGGCATTTCATGATATTCAGCAGCAGCTTTTGCGCAAGCTAACGAAACAGCAAGAATAGCATTAGCGCCTAATTCAGTTTTATTAGTTGTGCCGTCAAGTTCAATCATTATGTTATCAATTTGTTTTTGTTCTGTTGCATCTAATCCTTCTAATGCATCAGCAATTTTAGTGTTTACATTTTCAACGGCTTTTTCAACACCTTTTCCAAGATAACGTTCTTTAACGCCATCGCGTAATTCACATGCTTCGTGTTCGCCTGTACTAGCTCCACTTGGTACAGCAGCTCTACCCATAGCGCCACTTTCAAGCATAACATCACATTCAATTGTTGGATTACCGCGAGAATCAAGAATTTCTCTCGCCCAGATATCAAGTATAAGACTCATTTTTAGCTCCTTATATTATTTTAATTTAAAAAATGATTATTTAATATATTTTTATTTTGCTTTATTTATTCAGACTTAATAAAATCAAAACCACAGTATTGTCTCAAAACTTCCGGAATTTCTAACTTTCCGTCTTTATAATAATTTTCTATTATTGCAACCATAATTCGTGAAGTAGCTAGTCCAGATCCATTCAAAGTATGAACAAATTCAGGTTTTGTATCGCCTTTTCTCTTGAAGCGAATACTTGCACGTCGCGCTTGAAAATCAGCAAAATTTGAACAAGAAGAAACTTCTAACCATTTCTTTTCTCCTTCTGCCCACACTTCAAGATCATAAGTTTTTGCACTTGAAAAGCTTGTATCACCTGTACAAAGTAAAAGTACACGATAAGGTAACTTTAATAATTGCAGAACATTTTCTACTTCGCCAACTAAATTTTCTAATTGCTCATAAGATTTTTCAGGAGCAGTAAAATTCACTAGTTCCACTTTGTTAAATTGATGGACACGCAAAAAACCTCTTGTATCTTTGCCATAGCTACCTGCTTCGCGTCTGAAACAAGGCGAATAGCCGCAATATTTTATAGGAAATTCATCAAAGTTCAACATTTCGCCATTATGAAAATTTGTAAGTGGAACCTCAGCAGTAGGAATTAAGAACATATCATCTTCAGTGCAGTGATACATATCTTCAGCCATTTTAGGAAGTTGCCCTGTTCCCACCATTGAGTTTCTGTTTACAATAAAAGGTGGCATAAGCTCCGTATAGTTATGCTTTTCTAAATGTGTCTCAAGAAAGAAATTAATAATAGCACGCTCTAACTTTGCACCTTTTCCTACATAAAACGCAAATCCAGTACCTGCTACTTTTGCAGCACGTTCAAAATCAATGATATTGAGTTCCTTAGCTATCTCCATATGGGTTTTATAATTTGGCTTGTCAAGCACTTCACCCCAAGAGCGTACAACTAAATTTGCCTCTTCATTTTTTCCAACAGGTACAGTTTCGTGAACTATATTTGGCAATTTAATTAAAACGCTTTGAATCGCCTCATCAATTGTTCGTAGCTCGTCATCTAATAATTTGATTTTATCAGACACTGTCTTCATAGCTACAATTTTTTCTTCTGCATCTAATTTTTGAGCTTTCAAATTAGCTATTTCTTTTGAAACTATATTCCTCTGATTTTTTAACGCCTCACTTTCTTGAATAATAAGTCTACGACTTTCGTCTAAGCTTGTAATTTCAGAAGCGCTAGTACTTTCATTCTTGTTTTGTGAGTTTTGATTAACTAAATCTATATTTTCTCTAACGAATTTTAGATCTAACATATTTCTTTTATTTCCGATAGTTTTAATACTAAAAAGATATGAATTACAAAGATACGAAAAAAAAAACACTTTTCTGTTATATAATCTAAATTAAGCTGAAGATTTTTTATTCAAAAAAAAACTCCTATACTTAAAGCACAGGAGTTCAATCTTGATTTTTCTTTTTTTTATATCTATCTAGCTATTGGAAGTGAAATAGTGTTAGTAATTTCACCACTCTTTAATTGCAAGTAATAATTTCCTGCAACAATTTTATTTACATTTATAGTTAAATTATGTGTTCCTGCTGCTTGCATTTCATTTTGAACGAAAGTTGCAACTAAATTACCTGTAATATCAAAAAGTTTGATAGTTACTTCGCAAGCATTATCTAATGAATAACTTACGATAGCTGTTTCATTTGCAGGATTTGGCGAAACGCTAAGTAAAGTTCTGAAAACAGGTTCTTCTTGAATGCTTGATGGTTCATATATAGCATTTACTGGATCATATTCAGCCCAAGGTAAATCCCAACGTTCTGTACCAAATGCACCACGATAAGATGTTTTCTCAAAGAAATCATCGTTTAAATCTACACTAGCAGTCTTTACATCCCATTTAGCAGTATTAGCATAACTTGCATCTGCACGCATTGCTGGATTAAAGTCTTTATATACTGATACATATGGACGTTCTAAACCACAATATGCGTTCAAACTACCTGCTTGATTCTTAAACTTATTATCAAATTTCTCTTGTAATAACCATTCTAAAGTAACTTTATCTGTTTCATCTGTTCCTTTGCCAAGATAGAAGAATTTGTTGTCCTTTATGCCATAAAAATCATTATAGCGAACTACAATACTATCTTCGCCTGCAGCGCGAACTGTGTTGTTTTGAGATAATTCTACACCACCTGGATAACCCATAAATACTGAATTGACTATAGATAAACGTGAATTACGACGTATCTGGACTGCTGTCAAATACTTAGGATGATATTTTCCTGCTCCTATACCTGCTGTCCAACTTGTATCTTCTATAGGACCTACAGCTGTTACGTTAGCAAATATAGCGCGTGTATATGGTTGATTCTCTGTTGATTTACTATCATTATCACTTTCAAATGCTTCACTATTTGATTGATCTGCTATATCTGCAAAACGTTTAGTTAAAACAAATTGAACTTTACCGCTATAA
>JAAYTD010000022.1 GCA_012518115.1 Ignavibacteria bacterium
GCTCCTATTAATTATGCTCATAAACTTGTGAAGAAGCTAGCTGATGTTCGTAAGAATACACAAGATATGCCATATTTACGTCCCGATTCAAAATCGCAAGTTACAATAGAGTATTCACCTGATAATAAAATTATACGAATAGATACAGTTGTAATTTCAACTCAACATGATCCTGAAGTTTCTCAAGAAAAGATCAAAGAAGACTGTATTAACTATGTTATAAAAAAAGTAATTCCATCGGAACTAATTGACGAAAAAACAAAATTTTATGTAAATCCAACAGGTCGTTTTGTTATAGGTGGTCCTCATGGTGATACAGGTTTGACAGGCAGAAAAATTATTGTAGATACTTATGGCGGGAAAGCTCCACATGGTGGCGGTGCTTTTTCAGGTAAAGATCCTACCAAAGTAGATAGAAGTGGCGCTTATATGGCAAGATATTTAGCAAAAAATATCGTAGCGGCGGAGCTAGTTCCCGAATGTACTATTCAACTTTCCTATGCTATTGGTATTCCAGAACCTATTTCTATATTTGTAGATATTCCTAATAAAGATTTAAGTTGGGAAATAAGTAAATTAATCAGTGATAATATAGATTTAACTCCACGAGGAATAATAGATCATCTAGGACTTAGAAAACCAATTTTCAGACAAACTTCTAATTATGGCCATTTTGGTCGTTCTGAATTTTCTTGGGAAAAGTTAGATTTAGTTGAAATGTTTAAGAAATTAAAATAAATTATTTTTTAGAAAGTATAGGATTTTTTTACTTCGTAGCTTAGATAAACAAGGTGAAGTAGAAAAATCCTTTTTTAAAATTTCCCTTTGGGACGAAGGGGTGGCAAACAAAGTTTGACGGGGTAGTTATTAAACCACTTTCGTCTGTTATCGCAGGCACTCCTTCATAGGAGGAAAATTTGCTGGTAAATTACTATTCAATTTGGTATAAATAATAATACAAAAAAAATAAACTGCTACACAATCAAGGTTTTTACTTTGAATAGTGAAAAAAAAATTGTATTTTTGTAAATTATTTAAAAATTTTCAATTTAACAATAGGGACAAAAAATGAAAATAACTCGTTTTAATTCAATTCATAAAAAACTTAATGCAAAATTAGTAGAATTTGCAGGTTTTGAAATGCCTATACAATATAAGGGTGGCATAATACACGAACATAATGTTGTCAGAGAAAAAGTCGGCGTTTTTGATGTTTCTCATATGGGCGAATTTGAGGTAAGAGGTGCAGACGCTCTACCTTTTTTGCAGTATTTAACCTTAAATGATGTTTCAAAATTATCTGAAGGGCATATCCAATATTCTGCAATGTGCTTTGAAGATGGTGGTATAGTTGATGATTTCTTAGTTTATCATATGGGCGACTACTATATGCTTGTAGTTAATGGAGCTAATATCGATAAAGATTGGGAATGGGTAAATAAAATAGCTAAGAAGTTTGATGTTCAGCTAAAAGATACATCTGATGAATATAATTTACTAGCTGTTCAAGGTCCAGAATCATTAAAGACTATACAAAAATTAACAGATACAAATTTAAGTGAAATTGAGTCTTATCACTTCAAAATAGGCAAGGTTGCAGGAATTGAAACAATCATTTCGCGTACAGGCTATACAGGTGAACTTGGTTTTGAACTTTATTTCAAGGGCAATGAAGCAGATGCAGAAAAAGTTTGGAATGAACTTTTCAAGGCAGGCGAAGAATTTGGTATTGAACCTGCTGGCTTAGGAGCTCGTGATACATTACGAATGGAAAAAGGTTATTGCCTTTACGGAAATGATATAGATGAAACAACAAATCCTATTGAAGCTGGACTTGGTTGGATAACTAAATTTAATAAAGGTGAGTTTGTAGCAAGTGAAGTTTTAGCAAAAATTAAAGCGGACAAACCATCAAGGAATTTAGTTGGAATTTTAACTAATGTTGAAAGATTTATTCCACGACATGGTTATAAAATTTTTAGCGGCGAAAAAGAAATAGGAGTTGTAACTAGTGGAAATATATCGCCAAGTCTAAATAAACCTATTGCAATAGGATATGTTGCAGCAGAATTTAAAGCGCCCGGTACTGACATAGAAATTGAAGCACGTGGAAAAAAATTCCCAGCTACTGTAACAAAGATGCCTTTCTTAGCGTAATATAGGGACACTTTGTATTTTTTTCATAAGATACACCTCTTTTAATTAGTTGGCCAGCGTTCTTTCGGGATCGCTGGCATTTATTTATAATTCAAGTAACATATAATAAAACAATGCCAATATACGAATATAAATGCGAAGAAACTAATAATGTATATGAAGTGCAGCAAAGTATTAAGGCTGAACCTTTAGAATACTGTACATTAGAAAATTGTGCTTGTAATGGAAAAAGTAAAGTTCATAGACTTATTAGTAAAAATGTCGGTCTCATTTTTAATGGTTCTGGTTTCTATCAAACAGATTATAAAAATTCAGAAAACAAAGAAAACAATCATCAACATCATCAGGCAGCTTGTAGTTGTTGTCAAGCGGCAAACACATGTCCTGCTTCACCTAATAATAATTAGAATATGAAAAATAAAATACGTGCAACAACAGTAATAGGAGTTTTGCGGGACGGAAAAGCGGCACTCGGTTCTGATGGACAAGTTACATTAGGGCAATCTATTGTAATGAAAGGGAATGCAAAAAAAATACGCAAAATTTATAACAATCAAATTTTAGTCGGATTTGCCGGAGCGACAGCAGACGCTTTTACTCTGTTACAAAGATTTGAAGAAAAAGTTGAAGCAAATCGTGGAAATTTAGCTAAATCTTCTATCGAAATGGCAAAAGATTGGCGAACAGATAGATATCTAAGAAGATTAGAAGCTATGCTCGCAGTAATGAATACTAAAGAAATGTACTTGCTTAGTGGAACAGGTGATGTTATTGAACCTGAAGAAGGAATTATAACTATTGGTTCCGGTGGACCTTATGCACTAGCAGCCGCACAAGCTTTAGTTAGAAATACAAGTCTTTCAGCAAGAGAGATTGTAGAAAAATCGCTTAATATAGCAGGTAATATATGTATATTTACAAATACTAACTTGACAATTGAAGAATTGTAATTTCGTTGCAAATACTCAACGAGCGGGTGATAAGAATAAATGTTGGGGCGTATTGAATACGCCCTTTTTTATTGTCTTTTTTCGTTCATTGAGCCTACCGAAATGAATAAAGCCAAAAAAAATTCCCTTTTTTACAAAAAAGTTGTTTTTCTTTTGGTTTCTATTTATTTTTGTGAAATTATTTATTCTTAAAAAAATCTATTATGATTTATCAGACATCTAAAATATGGGAAATAATATTTGTAGCGAACCTTGTAAGTACATTTTTGATATTTGCAATGTTTGTTTATAATACTTTGTTTTTAGATACTCATAACTATCTATTAATTAATACAGGATATTTAAACTTTTTTGTTATAGGTATAGTTTCTCTTATAGTAAGTAGTTTCGCTATTAATCTACTAAATATCAAAGATACTAAAAGGAAATTAATAATTCCAAAAATTATTTATTCTTTATTACTCTTTGATGTAACTTTGTTAATTCAAACAGTAGCTTTAAAATATATATTAATTACTATATTTCCTTCCGATGTTACTATTTTGGATTTTATTCTATTGCTATCTAGTTTATTAAATACTTTGTTATTTGTATTACTTGTATTTACAAGTGATTGGAGAGTAGTATTTCGTAGAGATTAAGATATAAAAAGAAAAATATTTTTCATACAAAAGTTAGTTTTTCTTTTTGTTTTTCTTTATCTTTGTAATATCAAGTTTTCAAT
The DNA here is from genome assembly GCA_012518115.1 of Ignavibacteria bacterium. Taxonomy (GTDB): domain Bacteria; phylum Bacteroidota; class Ignavibacteria; order Kapaibacteriales; family UBA2268; genus JAAYTD01. Next base: position 3,832 of record JAAYTD010000022.1, read on the forward strand.
AAATGTAATATAACTTGATAAATTCTGCTTGAAACAGAAAAAGCGGAGTTTGTTTTTAAATAAATATAAAGGAGAAAACAAGTATGAAAAACTTAATTAAAACAATTCTAACCATGACGCTAATGCTTTTGCTTACTACTCCAAGCCAAGCACAATTTGGTAAATTTCTTAATAAAGCAAAGGAAAAAGTAAAAGAGACTGTTAAGGAAAAAACAAAAGAAGAGGTTGAACATCAGGCTGATAAAGCTGTTAAAAAAACAGAAGCAAAAGTAACTGGAAGTCCTGAAGCAGCAGCGGCGGCAGAAGCAGCTGAGGATCTTCCAGAAATCTATTCTATAGCAAAAACTAGCTATGCTTATGGTCCTGATTCGCCACTCGAAGAAGTACTTTATCCTGAATTAGCATTTAGATTAAAAAAGTGCCTTGGTCATATAAAAGATGGTGAAGTTGAGTTGGCATCAACTACATGGAATTATAATGTTGTAAAAATTATGGGATTTGTAAAAAAAAGGGATTTGAATGAAGAACGATTAAAAGTTTGGGAAGATGAATTTAATAGGGTGGAAAAGATTTATACTAAATTGATTAGAGGCGATGCACCCGAACCTACAGGAGACAAAAAGACTGATGCTTATAACTATATGGCTTATAATATAGAGAAAGCTAAAAAAGCTAGTGACCGAGATAAAATGAAAGAATTCTTTACCACTGCTGCTATGTCCCGCGAAATTTACATAAAAAACGATCGAATTTCAGAAAGTGATCCTAAGTATAAAGAAATATATGATGAACTAGTAGCTTTAAGAAAAAAATTAGAACCTTATGGATATGATAATTTGATTAAGGTTAATACCTTTGCAGAGTCTAAAGCTGAATGGAAAGATACATTTGAAAAAGAAGAGGCAAAACAATATAATTTGTTTTTTGAAGATAATTACACTGGAGCTGATGGTGATGAACTGAAAAAATTAGCTGCAAATGCTGTAACTAAAAAATATAAGGCAACAAAAATTATACATTCTAACTTTAAACATGGTTGGTTTACAAATGAAGAACGTAGTGGGCAACGGGTAACAGGACACAACAAAAAATGTCGTGTTATGATTTATTTTATAGCAGATAAAAAATATTATAGCTGTGAAACAAGTTTTGTAATGCAAGCACCTGTAGGAAGTAATTTTACAAAAACTGAGTGGCCTGGATTAACTAAGCCTATAGAAGTTCCTGAAGAAATATTTAACAGGGAATTTAAAAAGTTTAAGAAATAGTTTTTCTAACTAGCTCCGCAAATGTATTTTTGCGGAGTTTTTTTTATCTTCAATTTATGCAAAAATCTCAACACGTTTGCATAATTTCTTTACTTTTTTACTTTTTTCTTGTTTTTTAGAAAAAATACTTTTTGTTTTTACTTTTGCTATTATTATTTTTGTAATGTCAAGTTTGCTATAATATAACTTGATGCACTTCTGTTTAAAATTGGAAAGAAAAATTTGTTTTTTATAATAGTTTTTTTTAATTGATAGGAATATATGATTTGTTTTAATAATGCTTAAATATAACAGAATTTATCTGTTTATAATTTTTTGTTAATCTAATATAGGAGATATCCTACAATGAAAACGCTAAAAAGCAAAAAACAAATTTCTTTCTTAACTTTATGTTTTCTCCTTCCTTTCTTATTTATTTCTTGTGAGGACGATAATATAACGTCGCCATCAAATAATGGCAAGCAGCTATTATTTAATTCTTTGTTGTCGGATACAATTAATGCCGATAATATTATGGCGCTTTTCAAGTTATCTTCAATGTACACAGGTTATTATTCTGTATTTAGTGAAGGTTCATTTGCGTGGGCATATTTAACAGATGGTGTGGATCTTGTTCCAGCTAATATCAAATGTAATGGTGAACTAATGCGAGATATGTCGCCGGATACTTCAGGTGGACAATATGAATTCTTTTCGCGAAAACATGTTAATAATTATGAGTTTGTAATTCCTAATTATTTAGGACAGAAACTTATTGTTATTAATGAAACAGATGTTCCTACGCTTAAAGTTTTACAGTACACTAATGGGGACACTGTTTCTTTAACAAATGGTTTTACGTTAAATTATTCAGGTTATAATCCTGATATTCCGATAAACTTATGTATATATTTAGAAGGACAGCAGCCTGTAAATAAAGAGCTAGTTGCTAATGGTTCTATAGAGTTCACACCCGATATGCTTAAGAAATTAGTTGGCAATAAAAGCAAAGTATGGCTAAAGTTGTCTCTAATACAAGATTCAAGTAAAATAGTAGATATTGGAAATAATAAACAAGCTTTTATTATAATTGAGACTATGACAGGTCTTGGTTTTGTAGTTAAGTAATTTTTCGTTTGTTTTTGCTCCGCTCAACGACTAACAACGAGCGGAGCTATATTTTTCGCTCATTGAACTTGTTGAAATGAACAATTTACTTAAAACTATTTGGGAAACTTTTTTAATGGCTTTTTGATAAAAAAGTTATTATTATATTTTTGTAATGTCAAGTTTTCAACAATTGTAATATAACTTGATGTACTTCTGCTCCAACCAGAAAAGCAGAGTTTTTTTCACACTATTAAAATTAAATAATATGAAAAACTTACTTAAATTCAGTCTGTTAATCTTTTTTCTTTGTTTTTTTCCTTTAATTTCCGCTTCTAATGTTGATGGCACTGCTAAGCCTGTTATAAAATGCAGGATATTTATAGATAACTATATGACTTGTATAGGTTGTGTGGAGCCTACTAAGATGAAGAAGCTACAGAGTTTAGAACTTTCTAACTCGGTTCTTGATTTGCAAGTATTTTATTCGGGTAATGTTAATTCTAAAGATTATTTAGATGAGCTAAAGAAGAACTATGGTCTGAATACATCAACTTTTATTTATGATCCTAAAGGCTTTTATGCTAAGCACTATAATGTAGATTATTTTGCGAGTATAATTATTACAAATGCCGAAGATGAAGTTCTTTTGAAAGAAGAAATTATTGATATAAATAAATATATTAATTTTATAAAAGATTTAGATTCAAAAATAGATTTGCAAAAATTTTATGCTAGTAAGGTTAAGGGCTTGAAATTCTTAGAAAAAATAGTCTTAAAAGATAAAGAAAATAATACTTTTGAACTATCCACTTTTTTTAACTTCTTTTTTAGTGAAACTAACAATAAATATTTAATTCAAACTAAAAGCTTAGAAGAATTTTATATTTTTGATAGTACAGGAAAGTTATCACAAAAAATAATTAATGATTATGAAGATATATCTTATGGCAGAAAAGATAGAATTATGAATAGAGACTATTTATGTTTTATAGATGAGAATACCTTAGTTTGGTCAACAGTATTTATGTTTATGACTGATGGAAATCAAAACGCTGAAATGGATGTTGTAAGAAAAAATATATTACAGGATAAATTTGTGAAACACACTAAAAATATTACTGCTGATTTAGCAGATAGAACAGCATTATATGGTGATTTTACAATGTTAAAAGATGGTCGTTTAATATTTAAGATATATCATTTTGATGATATTTATTTAGATAGTACTTTTAAATTGTTAGCTCTTACTGATACAAATTATAATATAGTTAAGTACTTTGGCATTTCTGATACTTTAGCTAAGCATTATAGACTTGGTAATATAATGAGTCTACCTTTTGTTGCTGAATATAATTCTGATATTTATTTTTTGCAAAACAATTCATTTTCTTTACAAAAATATGATAAGAATGGCGATTATCGTGAAACTATACATCTAGATTTACAAGCACATTATAAAATTTTCAAGAAAAGTTTTTCTGAGGAATTAGATAAACGTGAGTTTTTAGAATATAATACGAATTATTATAGGACAATGGGTTTATTTATAGATAATGGTTTAATTTATGTATGGTATTGCAAGGGTGTGTCTGATCATTGCATAGATGTTCTTGATATGCAAGGCAATAGAGTTAAAGAAATTAAAATAGATTTGCCTTGTATGGTCAAGAGTATAAAAGACAACAAGATATTATTAACTAATTTATGGTGGAATGACAAGAATGTTTCTTGTTATTGGTATGAAATAGAGTAGTTTCTCTAGCTAGCTCCGCAAATGTATTTTTGCGGAGTTTTTTTATTTTGTTCATTGAGTTTGTACTTCGACAGGCTCAGTAAGCATCGGAAATGACTACCCCGTCAGACTAGCGCTTGCCATCCCTTCTTTCCGAAAGGGAATTTTAAATCATAGTTCAGACAATATAACCGAACAAGCTAAATAAAATTAATTTTCTAATATAGTTGCTTTAGCGCGTGCATTAGTAGCGGAGAATATAAGATTAGCGAATTCATTTGCTTTAGAGATTGGAATATTAGCAATAATTTCTATTACATCGGAGTAATTTTCTTCAAAAGAGATAGCCCATTCGTCAACCATTCTTTTTACTATTGAAATTTCTTCATATTTGCAATCAATTTTTACAGGTAATGTGCGATTTATAATTTTTCTTTCACAGATATTTAGTACTTCTTCAGTAGCATCGGAATAAGCGCGCACAAGTCCGCCAACGCCGAGTTTTGTTCCTCCGAAATATCGTGTAACAACGACAATTATATCAGAAAAATCAAATTTTTGTATAGCGAATAAGATAGGTTTCCCCGCTGAACCGTTTGGTTCGCCGTCATCGGCAGCACGGAAGGTATTGCGATCCCAACCGATTTGATATGCAAAGCAGTTATGAGTGGCATCAAAAAATTCTGTGCGGATTTTAGCTAAAAATTCTTGTGCTTCTTCTATACTTTTTACTGAAGCGGCACTTGCAATAAATTTTGATGCTTTAATTTTAATTTCTGCTCGTTTTTCCTCTGCGATAGTTGAATAAAAATCTATGTTTTCTTGCATTTTTTGTTTTTGATAGTTATCGCTTTTTACTTAAATCGCGGATTACAGTAGTATTTCATTCGTTCTATAAATTGTAATATCTCAGGTTCGTATATTTTTTGCTGTTCTTTAGAAAGCGCATAAACTTTGCGATTAGCATTTTGTTCTGTAACATAATAAGGAGTAATTTCCGAAAGAGAATCGGATTTATAAGAAATATGTAGCTGAAGAAATTCTAAAAACAAACCACTTGTTGTACCTGTATTTTGTAATAATTTTGTAGCAACGATAGTATTATTGATGCTATCTAAATTTTCTACAGCATAGCCCATTTGAAAAGTAAGCGAACTTATAGCTTTGCTCCAAATTTCTTTCTGTTGCTCTCGACAATCATAATAATATTTTTGCGGTTTAGCAGAACAAGCGCTTAAAAGTATTGCAATAAAAATAGGAATAATGTGTTTCATACTTTTAAAGATTGTGTATTACGTGAGAAACTGTGCCAATAATTTTATAGTTTAACTCTTCTATTTGCATAGGCATAAAGACATTATGGCTATCATACAAATACATTTCATCATCTATAAATTTACATTTTTTAATGAGCAATAAACTTTGTATTTGTACTAATACTAAAGAGTCATTTTTTAGCTCGCCATCCATATTCAAGATTAAAATATCATTATCATTTATCCCAAAATTACTATATTTTCCACCATTAACTTTAGCTACAAAAAATCTAGAGTCATTATTTAGTAAAAGTTTATTAAAATCAATAGTTTCGGGAAAAAGCTCTTCTTGATAAACAGATTCGTCTGCTCTTATATGTATTTTTGAAGTTAACTTATCAAAGCATTTATCTGTTGCGTTGTTTCTAATTGTATTCATAAAATCATTCTCGTTAAAAAAATAAAATAATTTCTATGTCAATAATGCTTGTTGCAAATACCGAGCCAAAAAAATAATTTATACGAAATGATTGCGTGAAAGTTTTTAATTTGTAGGAAAATAAGGGACTTGAAAGATGAAGAAAAATTTATTAACTACCCCGTCAAACTTCGTTTGCCACCCCTTCGTCCCGAAGGGGAATTTTATAATTCAATTTAGTATAACACCAAATTGAATAATAATTTATTCAAAATGCTATAAAAAAATATCGTTTCCTTAGCAAATAAGAAAACGGTATTAACAGCGAGGTAAATGCTTATAAAAAAATTATTTAGTTTGCTTTCACAAACTTATAAGTTTTAGAAGGATTATCAGCAGTTGAAACTATAAGGAAATAAGTGCCTGAAGATAGGAAGCTTATATCTTGCATAATTTTACCTTCTATTACTTGGTAAGTTCTGTTTGATACTTCTATGCCACTACTATTAAAAATGCTTACTGCTACATTTCCACATTCTAAATTATCTAATGTGATATTGTTGTTGCTTGGATTAGGATATAATAAGTCAGAGTGTTCTTCTCCCGCTATATTAGTTGTATTATCTGCAAATAAACGAATTGTATTCCAATTACTGCCGACTGCTATGTAACGTCTATCACTGCTGATTACAGGATGATGACTAAGATATACGCCCACACCACCTATATAAAACGAACTTAATAATGCTTCTGACTCAGGTTTGCGAAAATCATATATACGAAGTAAATGACTGCCGTATTCGTAGATATAGATGTAATTTCCGTCTTTAGAAAATTCAAAATAACGACCATCATGATTATAAGGCATATGCTTAAAGTTATTAACATATAAAGTCTCACCGCTATCATAATCTATCATACAAACACGACTACGAAGATCACGAGCAAAAGCTAAACGATGCTCATCTATATAAACAGGATAACAACAATGAGGATAAATTTTGATTATGCTATCTAATTCTACATCATAAACTAATACGTATGAATCCCCACGCTCAAGAGGCGGAATACTATAACGACGCGTATAACGTACTTCCATTAATATCTCATTGCGACGTGGATGAAATACTGCACTAATAACATTCATCTTTATGTTTTCAGGAACTATTTGTGAAATCTTGTCTCTTACTTTCGTAAAACTTGATAAATTATCATATCGCTTTATCATAATACCTGCTTCCTCTATTGTTGCACAAGTATATTGCATATCATAAGAAGAGGAAAAGCAAGCATCACCTATAAGCTGATTAACTTTCTTAAATGTTGAAACGTCATAAAAAAACACATTGCTTTCTGTAGCTAAATTAAAAGTTATTAAATTCTTTCCATCTTTGGAAAATTCTTGAAAAAGTTCATTTTCAAAAACATGAATTACCTCACCTGTCTTTATATCAAGTAACTTAGTGCGATATCTTATACCATCACTAGGTTCCTTATAAGAATAAGACACAACCACATATTTATCGTTGGGGCTTATAGCTATATCATCACTATTACCATCACCAATTATCTGTGCTTCTTCTTTGTGCTCCCAGAGCATAGTAGGCTCTGAAAATACAGAAACATTAAGTATGAAAAATAAAAAGAAGATAAATCTTGTTTTATTGCCACCTCCAAGCAAGAATAAGAAGTTTTTAATAAATTTGCTAAAACCTGTAGCTAACACCGCTACAGAAGTAGGGGAAAGAAACCCCATTAACCGTAATTTCGTACTCTGTACCATATTACACCTCAACTGTTATTGAGAGAAAAATAAAATTATATATTTTTATATACATAAAATTATGTATATAAAATTAAACTATCAAATTAATTAGTTGAAAAATTGTATTTTTTTTTGTTTAAACGTATATAAATAAAATTTATTGCAAGGATTATGAATAAAAATTCATAATATTTTAGGAAGATTAAAATTAGTAGAAAATTATATTAACTACCCTGTAAAGCTGACGTTTGCCAGACCTTCGTGCTGAAGGGGAATTTGACCTCTCCTAACCTCTCCAAAGGAGAGGAATTTTAAAACTCTCCTCTTTTGGAGGAGCCGAAGGAGGTTATGAATTTAATATATCCTCAAAAATCCCGTAGGGGTGACATTATTATAGCATTGCGAAATCCAAATGGTGAGAAAACCCCGTAGGGGTGACATTTTTAATAGACTACCCCGCCAAGCTAGCGCTTGCCATCCCTTCGTGCCGAAGGGGAATTTGAAAAATCATAGTTCAGACAATAAGAACAAAAGATAAAAAAATATAATAATTATTTATAAAGTTACAAAAAAATAGTATTTTAGTATTTTTAGGAATTGAATGAAAAAGAATGAAAATATACTTTATTAATCTTGGTTGTAAAGTTAATTTTGCGGAGCTTTCGCGTTTAAAAGATATTTTTGATAAACGTGGCTACAGTATTGATTGCAGCATTTTAGATGCAGATATTGTTTTGATTAATACTTGTAGCGTAACAAAGCTAGCTGATGCAGACTCGCGACGTATTATTAGGATGGTTAGGCGTGAAAATCCTCAAGCATTTATCGGCGTTTTAGGTTGCTATGCTCAGTTGGAAGCTGATAAAATATTGGAACTTACAGGCGCTAGTGCTATTTTCGGAATAAACAGAAAATTTGAAATACCTGATATTATTGAAAAATTAGTAAAAGAAGAACGGAGAGTGTCGCTTGTTGAAGAAATAGATAACACTAAATTTGATTTTGCTTTTTCTGCTGATAATGAAGCGCGCGCTCGTGCTTTTATGAAGCTACAAGACGGTTGTAATTTCAAATGTTCTTATTGTACGATACCACTAGCTAGGGGAAATTCGCGAAGTTTATCTTTTTCGGAAGTGTTGCCACAAGTTGAAAAAATTGTTTCTGCGGGCTATAAGGAAATTGTTTTAACAGGAATTAATTTAAGTGATTACAGGTCAGATGATAAAAATTTTTATGACTTAATTAAGTTGTTTGCCACGAGTGATTTTCCTGTTAGATTTAGAATTTCATCAATTGAGCCACAAATAATTAACGAGCAACTTGTAGAAATTATCGCAAATCACGAAAAAATATGTCCGCATTTCCATATTCCTTTGCAAAGCGGAAGTAACGAGATTTTGAAGAAAATGAAGCGACGCTATAATGTTGGACAATTTCAAAATAATATTGGATTAATAAAAAAATATATTCCTGAATCTTGTATTGGACTTGATGTTATTTCAGGTTTCCCGGGCGAAACAGAATCGTTATTTAGAGAAACTTATGAATTTATTCAAAGTTTAGATATTTCTTATTTGCATTGTTTTTCATATTCTAAACGTGATAATACTTTGGCGGCTGAGTTGGAAAATCAAGTTCCGAAACAAGAAAAACGGAGACGAACAAGAGAATTATCGGATTTATCAAAGTGGCAAACAGAAAAATATTATAAAAATAACATAGGAAAATGCTTAACATTTTTGCCTGAAAAATTTGATGTAACTAAAAATAAAGTTTTTGGACATACGGAAAATTATATCAATGTTTGTATTCCAGTAACTAAGCCTTTAGATAATATATTTTATACTGTAAAGCTAACTAGCTATGACGGGAAATATGCAATAGGTGAATTAATTTAAAAAATATAATTTTTATCAATATTTTAATTCTTTTTGTTATTATTCTTTTTTTTTGTATATTTGTAGTCTTTATATTTCGCAAAATAGTAATATAATAATAGATTTATGTTTGAAAACTTACAGGAAAAGTTAGAAGTTGCTCTGAAAAAGTTCAGAGGTCAAGCAAATATAACGGAAGAGAACACCGAAGAAGCTATGAAAGCAGTGCGTCGAGCTCTTCTTGATGCTGACGTAAATTTTCAAGTAGCTAAGGATTTCGTAGAAGCAGTAAAACAAAAAGCGTTAGGAACGGAAGTTAAAGGAAAAATAACTCCCGAACAGCTCATCGTTAAAATAGTTCACGAGGAATTAAAAGAAACGATGGGTAACAAAAATAGCGAGCTGATGTTTTCGCCGCAGCCACCAACAACTATCTTGGTTGCAGGTTTACAAGGTTCGGGTAAAACTACTTTTTGTGCTAAACTTGCGAAGAATTTACGAAAAAAAGGCAGACAACCTTTATTAGTAGCTTGTGATGTTCATAGACCAGCCGCTATTTTGCAACTTAAACAGCTTGGCGACCAAATAAAAATACCTGTTTTTTCAGAAGAAAATAAATCAGCAGTTGAAATTGCAGAAAATTCTATAGCTTATGCGAAAAAATTCGCTCGCGATATTGTTATAGTGGATACGGCGGGACGTTTGACTATAGACGAAGAAATGATGCGCGAAGTTAAAGAGATTTCAGAAGCAATTAAGCCAACAGAAACATTGTTCGTTTGCGATGCGATGATAGGACAAGATTCTGTAAATACTGCAAAAGCTTTTCACGAACTACTATCATTAACAGGAGTAGTACTTACTAAACTTGATGGCGATACGCGCGGTGGTGCGGCATTGTCGGTTTTGAAAGTAGTAGGTAAACCTATTAAATTCGTCGGAACAGGCGAAAAAGTTGATGATATTGAGCCGTTTCATCCTGAACGTATTGCTTCGCGTATTCTTGGAATGGGCGATATTCTTACGCTTGTTGAACGTGCTGAACGTGAAATGGACGAGAAAAAAGCCATTGAATTAGAAGAAAAAATAAAGAAAAATCAATATACTTTTGATGATTTTTTAGATCAACTAAGAACCATAAAGAAAATGGGCTCTATAAAAGAGTTGATAGGTATGTTGCCCGGAATGGATAAACACTTGAAAAACAGTCAAGTACCTATTGATAATTCAGCGTTTGTGAAAGTTGAAGCTATAGTTCAATCAATGACAAAAGCGGAACGTTCTAATCCGAAAATTATCAATGGTTCGCGAAGACAAAGAATAGCAAGAGGAAGTGGAAATTCAATCCAAGAAGTGAACAAGTTTTTGAAACAATTTGAAGATATGCAAAAAATTATGAAAAGTGTAGCATTAGGAAAGAAACATCCGTTTTCAAGTAGTTTCCAAAGAATGTTCAAGTAAAAGTAAGATATAATTAATAATTTTATAAACATAAATAATTTAAATTAACACTTTTGAGGCAAACCTCACTTTTTGAGGACCCTCGATATTATCATTAAGGAATAGAAATGGTAAAATTAAGATTAAGAAGAAAAGGTAAAAAAGGTTACCCAGTCTATGATATCGTTGCGGTAGATGTTAGAGCTCGTCGTGACGGTGCTTTTATAGAAAAAGTTGGATTTTATAATCCTAATACAGAAATAAGTACCTTTAATTTTAAACATGACAGAGCTATTTATTGGCTACGTACAGGTGCGCAACCGACAAATATTGTTAGAAGGTTGCTTAGCTATGACGGTGTACTTTTACACAATGCGCTTCTTTATAAAGGTAAGTCGGAAAGCGAAATATCGGCTGAATTAGAAAAGCATCGCGAAATAGTAAAAGCTCGTTACATTCGTAGAAAGAAATTACGTGTAAAACGTGCTGAAAACAAAATAAAAGCTGAAGAAGAAGCTAAGAGAAAAGCTGAGGAAGAAGCTCAAGCTGCTGAAAAAGCTGCCGCTGAAGCTACTGAAGCTGCTGAAACTGAAGCTCCTGCTGAAGCTACTGAAGGAACTCCTGCAGAGGCAGAAGCAGCAACAGAGTAAATATTTTTTTTGTATAATTAAGAAAAAAAGAAACTTTTTTGTTTCTTTTATGTATTTTAACACTTATGAAGAATAAATTTTTAGATAAAGTTGCCGTTGTAACAGGCGGCTGTCGTGGAATAGGAAAAGCTATCGTTTTACGTTTGCTTTCAGAAGGTGCTAAAGTTTATGCTTTAGATTATAGCGTACCACAAAAAGATGAAGTTTTTATAGAAGATAAAGAACTTGCTAAAAACGTTGTAGTTATGCAATTAGATGTAACTAATGCAACCCAAGTTGAAGAAGTCTTTGAAAAAATTCAAAAAGAAAGTGGAAGAATAGATTTTCTTATAAATAATGCAGGAATTACGCGAGACGGATTGCTTATGCGTATGTCCGAAGATAATTGGGATGCTGTATTAGATACAAACTTAAAAGGCGTTTTTCTCTGTACAAAAGCTGCTGTAAAATATATGGTATCTCAAAGATATGGCAGAATTGTTAATATGGGCTCTGTTGTAGGCGTTATGGGTAATGCAGGACAAACAAATTACTCAGCTTCAAAAGCCGGGTTAATAGGATTTACAAAATCTGTTGCTAAAGAATTCGGATCTAGGAATATCCTCGTAAATTACGTAGCTCCGGGATTTGTTAAGACACCTATGACAGATGTTTTAACTGATGAGCAAAGAGAAGAATTTTTGAGAAATATACCGCTACGTCGCGCTGCTGATCCTACTGATATTGCAAATGTAGTTGCGTTCTTTTGCTCGGAAGATGCTAGCTATTTAACAGGGCAAGTTTTGCACATCGACGGCGGAATGGTTATGTAAAATTAGAAATAATTAAAAATAGAAATGTAATTTTACAGTAATATAAAATAAAATATTTTTTAAATAATTTAATAACAAATAACAAAGGAATAGAACATGGATATTAAAGAAATCATGGCAGGTGTCACAGATGTAGTTGTGAAAAAATTGGGAGTAGAAGAATCTCAAGTAACTCCTGAAGCTTCATTTACGAAGGACTTAGGAGCCGATTCTCTTGACACAGTTGAATTAGTAATGGAGTTTGAAAAAGTTTTTGATATAACTATTGAAGAAGAAGATCAAACTAAAGTTCAAACTGTAGGACAAGTAGTTCAATATATTAAAGAGAAAAAAGGATAACTTATTTTAATAGTTGGTAAAGTTAAATATGATTTTGCCAACTATTTTTATTATTTCAATAATTCGTAAATAAAAATATGGCTAACTATAATTATCCTAAAATTGTTGTAACTGGCATAGGAGCTATTACAGCTATAGGAAATAATGTAGATGAATTTTGGAACGGAATGCTAGCTGGGAAAAGCGGAGCAGCACCTATTACAACTTTTGATACTACTCATTTTGCTACAAAATTTGCTTGTGAAATTAAAGATCTAGATCTTTTGCAATTTTTGAACAGAAAAGAAGTGCAAAGAATGGATAGATTTACACAAATCGCTATTGCAGCTGCTCAAATGGCAATGGATGATTCAGAAATCAATTTAGATAAACTTGATAAAGAACGAGCAGGAGTTGTTGTAGGAAGTGGTATTGGTGGGATGATGACTTTCCATCATCAAACTGAAGAACTTGTAAAGCGTGAAGGACGTCCCGATAGAATTTCGCCTTTTTTCATTCCAATGTTAATATCAGATATTACACCCGGTCACATAGCTATACGTTGGGGATTGAAAGGTCCTAACTACGGAACTGTATCAGCATGTGCTACTTCTTCTCACGCTATTGCAGATGCACTTATGCTTATGCAAAGAGGTGATGCTGATTTTATGGTAGTTGGAGGCTCTGAAGCTGTTGTTGCGCCTATGGGAGTAGGTGGATTTAATGCTATGAAAGCTTTGTCCACAAGAAACGATTCACCTGAAACAGCAAGCAGACCTTTTGATAAAGAAAGAGACGGATTTGTTATAGGTGAAGGTGCAGGTATTCTAATATTTGAAACTTTAGAACATGCTACAAACAGAGGAGCAAAAATATATGCTGAAGTTGCAGGATTTGGATTAACAGACGATGCTTATCATATTACGCAACCTGCAGAAGAAGGGGAAGGTGCTAAACGAGCAATGGCTTTAGCTATAAAAGATGCAGGATTGACAATTGAAGATATTGATTATATTAATGCACACGGTACTTCTACTTATTTTAATGATAAGAACGAAACGATAGCTATTAAAAATTTGTTCGGAGAAGAAAGAGCAAGAAAAATTGCTATAAGTTCAACAAAATCTATGACAGGACACTTACTTGGTGCAGCAGGTGGAGTAGAAGCTATAGCTTCTGTTTTGGCTATTGAACATCAAACTGTGCCGCCTACAATTAATTTGATAAATCCCGATCCTGAATGCGATTTGAACTATACGCCGCTAAAACCTGTAAAACGTGAGATAAAGACGGTGTTAAGTAATAATTTTGGATTTGGAGGACATAATGCTTCAATTTGTTTCAAAAAATTTGAAGAATAAAACTATTACGAAATAATACTAAAATTTTTTATAAAAAAGAGCTGTCTTTTTTGGATAGTTCTTTTTTTTATAAGTACTAAGAAAATTAAGTGTTGTGGATATTTTAACTTCACTTTTTTATCTTAATAAGTTGTAAAAATTAGTGGTTTGTAAATAAAGAATTCGACAAAAACGACTATAATAATAAAACAAGTATTTTGCAATTAGAAAAAACATATATTTAGTAAATGAATACCGATGTTAATTCTTTTTGCTTTTTAGAAATTTTAACATATATAGAATTTATTTAGTTATGTTTAGAGACAATATACAAACCACAATTAAAGTAAAAAAACGCTTACTTCAAGAATTACTTGAAAAATGGTATAATTTACAGTTTGATGTTAAGCGACAACTAATGTTTAGATACGATTTTTTATTTGGTGATTTAGAAGATGAAGTAGAAAATAAATACATTGAGAAAAGTATTTTAGAGATAAAAAACAAAGTCTATTCAAGGCAATTGAATATGCCGAAAGAGGGACTTGAGAGTTTTTTAAATGATTTAAATAACCGTGCAAAAAAACGAAATCAAGAATTTGCTAAACGCATTTTGCCCGATAGACTATATATTTTACGACGTAACTATAAAGAAAATATAATTGATACTTCAAAAGGAGAAGAAGATATTAATTATTTATATAAACAACTTGTAAAGCGTCTTCATCCTGATATGGCAGATAATACAGATGAAAATAGGAATTTATGGGACAAGATGCAAAACAGTTATAAAGTTTATGATATAGTGCGGTTAAAAATGCTTTTTTTACTTACTTGCTATGAAGTAGATAATGATTTGCAAGATAATAAAAAAGCAAGTGCATTTTTAGCTAAGTTAGAAAAATATATAGAAATACAGCAAAATGATTTAAAGAACTTAAAAGAAGAAGAACCTTTCTGTTTTGCAGAAAAAATAGAAAATAAAGAGTGGATAAAAGAGCGTAAAAAAGAACTACAAGATAGATCTTTACAACTTTCTGTCAAAATTATAAAACAGCGAAACAAAACAGCTAGTTAGAGTAAATATGTTTTCTGCAAGCACAAAAGACAGAAAAAAATCGGCTGAAAATATACACATAAAAACGAAATTGAACAAATTATAAATAGTATAAAAAAATGAAATTAAATATCGATTATTTTTCTGGTGCAGGAAATTTATTTACTGCTGTAGATAATAAAAATTATAGATTAAAGAAAGATGATTTTGCTAAATTTGCAGAAATTTTGTCATCTGAAAATAGTGTAACTAAAGTGAAAACAGAGGGGATTGTTGTGTTAAATCCCGCTGAAAATGCTGATTTTGATGTATGGTTCTTTAATCCTGATGGAACTTCTGGAATGATGTGTGGAAACGGAGGACGATGTGCTATAAAATTTGCTTTGTTACAAAAATATTTGGCAGAAGACACAAAACAAGTTTCATTCTCTATGAACGATAAGCTTTATAGCGGAACTCTAAATGAAAATGATATTACTATTTTTTTTCAAGCCCCTACAAAAATATCTAACTTGATTAAAATTACTATTAATGACAAAGAAATCGAAGGACGATATATAGATGTGGGAACAGATCATTTTGTTGTTAAGACTAATGAAATAAACGAAATAGATATAATTGATATAGGGAAAAAAATACGCTTTCATCAAAAATTTGTACCATTTGGAGTAAATGCAAACTTTTATTCATTAATCGACGAAAGCACATTGCAAATAAGGACTTACGAACGCGGCGTTGAAGCTGAAACCGCAGCCTGCGGAACAGGCGCTATAGCTACTGCTTTAACGTATCACACGATTAGCAACAAATCAAAAATAAAATTAATCCCAAAATCTTCCTCTATCTTAGAAGTAGAAATTTTCAAGGAAAATGATCATATCAAAAAAATTTCACTTAAAGGAATGGCTGAAAAAATAGGTGAAAATACGATTAGTATATAAAAAAATGCCTTACTATCGGGGGAAATAGACAGCAAGGCATGCAGCATAAAGAGGAAGAAACGAGATATTTCATCTCGTCGAGCGAAAAACGGGACTCGAACCCGCGACCCCAACCTTGGCAAGGTTGTGCTCTACCAGCTGAGCTATTTTCGCTTTATATCATTTTTCAATTTTTATATCTTCTACATCACAAAAATACAACTTTTTTCTTAATTTTCCAAATTCTTATATATATTTTTAATCAAAAACATTAATAAAAATAATAAGAAATAAATTTTACAAAGTGAATTTGTGAATACAAAACTACGATATTTTTTGTTTAAATGCAAGTAAAATGTTTCTTGTGGTTATTTTTTGAGAGTGTAGGTCTGCATTTGCTTCCCACGATCACAAGTACGTGTTGCTACAAGCGATGCAGTTTTTTTGTTATCTGTAATTTTTAGTTTTAATTTTTTAGTGCTTTTATTGTTGCTTGTTGTCCATTTTGTTGCAGATAGAATTTTTAAACCATTACCATTAAACTGCGTTTTTTCTATTGGTAAATCACATCTTCTATGTGTATTTTGGTAATCGATTTGTAAAATAATCACATCACCTTTCTTATACTTCTTGTTTTCAACTTTATTACCTTTAGAATCTACTATAGTAAATGTGAAACTACAAGCGAAAACCAAAGTACTTAACAAGAAAAATAAAGTAAAAAATATTCCTACAAAAAATGTTCTTTTCATATCATAATTTTCTCTATTAAATAGAAATTACGTAAAATTAAAATATAAAGTTTCTATTTTCCTTCAACTTATAAGTATATAGATAAAATAAATCAAATAAAACATATTTTTTGTAAATTTTTATCGTTAATGATATATGTATATTCAAAAAAAAATCTTATTTTGTTTTTTTTCTTATGTTAAAATTATTAAAGTGTAAATATGAACTTTTCTACTATTCCTGAATTGTATTATTCTGTTTGTAAGAAATGGAGTAATAAAATTGCTTATAATTATTTAGTTGGAGAAAATTGGGAAGAAATTACTTATACTGATTTTTTAATTCAAGTTGAATGTTTTGCTTTAGGTTTAATGGAACTAGGTATTCATAAAGGCGACAGAATTGGTGTAATTTCTGAAAATCGTTTGGAATGGCTTGTAAGTGTTGCAGCTATATCACTGATAGGGGCAATTGATGTTCCGCTTTTTCCTAATTTAACTTCAAAACAAGAGGCGGATATTTTTGCTGATTGCCAAGCTACAGCTATAATTGTTTCGAATAGCTACCAATTGAATAAGGTCTTAGATTTTAAAGATGATATTTCGTCTTTGCGTCACATAATCGTAATGAACGAAAAAATTGATGATAGTAATGTATATGTACATCGGATGTCCGAAATTTTACAACGCGGTTCAACTATTAAAACTCCTGAGGAACGTCGCAGTTTATTACAAAATATTCGTGTAAAATTAAATAAAGAAGATATCGTTACTTTGATTTATACTAGTGGTACAACGGGCGAACCTAAAGGCGTTATGCTTACTCATAAAAATTTAATAGCTAATGGAATAGGTTCAAAAGCGTCAATAATTTTGAGCGATAAGGACGAAGTTGTTTCATTCTTGCCTTTGTGTCATTGCTTTGAGCGTATGGTTTCTGCTTATGTTGTCTTTGCTGCTGGTGCAACGATTACGCTAGCGCCTTCTGTTGAAACTTTAGTGCCTATAATGCAAAAATTTCAGCCGACTTTTATGACCGTTGTGCCTAAATTCCTTGATACTGTTAAGAAAAAAATAATGAGTGCTATGGAAAAAGAATCAATTGCTAAACAAAAGATTTTTAATTGGGCAATAAATGTTGGTTCAAAATATGTGAGAAATAAATTAGCAGGGAAATCAAATCCATTGGTAAATACACAATATAATTTAGCATATAAATTAGTACTTAGTAAATTACGCGAAAAAGTAGGGAAAAATTTAGTTCAATTTATTTCAGGCGGTGCTGCATTGTCTGCTGAAACTACCGAATTTTTTGAAATGATAGGAATTCAATGTCTGCAAGGATACGGACTGACAGAAGCTTCGCCTGTAGTTTCAGTTTGTAGGTTGGGAGAAAATGAAATCGGAACAATAGGAAAACCTTTGCCTAACCTTGAAATAAAAATCGCTGAAGATGGCGAGCTATTAATAAAAGGCGATAGCATAATGAAAGGATATTGGAACAATGAAGAAGCTACAAACGATGTAATAGATAAAGATGGCTGGCTCTATAGTGGCGATATTGCAACTATGACTGAAAGGGGAAATTTGAAAATTACTGATAGGAAAAAATATATACTCGTCAATAGCGGCGGGAAAAATATAGCTCCACAAGTTATAGAAAATGTTATCTCGCAAAGTAAATATATAGAACATTGTGTACTGATAGGAGATAACCGCGAATACTGTACAGCTCTTCTAACTCCAAATTATGAAGCTATTAGAAAACTTGCAGAAGGCTTCGGAATAGAATATAACGAAGAAGAAGAATTGCTAAATAATAAAAAAATTATCGCTCATATAAAAAATGATATAGATTATTTGCAAAAAGATTTTTCTAAGTTTGAACGAATAAGAAAATTCCAATTTCTAAGTAAAGTCTTTAGCATAGAAGCAGGTGAATTAAGTCCTAAGTTAAGTGTAAAAAGGCACGTAGTTGAGAAAAAATATAGCGAATTGATTGATTTAATGTATGGACAATAAGACAAAATTGAATAATAATTTGCTCAAAACGTAGTTATCCTAATTAATCCCGTAGGGATGACATTATTATAGCATTATGTAATACAAGTTTTGATAAAACCCGTAGGGGTGACATTTTTTAATAGACTATCCCGTCAAGCTAGCGCTTGCCACCCCTTTGTCCCAAAGGGGAATTTGCTAACTTCGCTGAGGGGGAAAGTTCTCTTCTTGTAAAGTTGTAGATGAGGGCAGAAAACCCTTATCTACTGATGCAAATTACAAAAAAATCTCCTATCATTTTTCTGAAAGGAGAATATATAACTTTACACTTATTTTTTTGTATCTTAACTAAACTTCAACTTCAGATTTAACTTCTAAAATTTTTGCAATATCTAATAAGATAAGTAATCTTGATTCTAATTTTGCTATTGAAGTGATATAATCCGCATGTATTCCGCTTACCATAGCTGGTGGCGGTTCGGTTATAGAGTTACTTATGCGTATTACTTCACGAACTCCATCGACAAGTAATCCTACAGATAGATTTCCATATTCAATAAATATAATAACTTTTCCGTTATTGTTTTTATTTTGTGTTTTTTCTGACAATCCGAAACGTATATATAAATCAACTATTGGTATAACTCTACCACGCATGTTTACTACACCAACAACAAATGGTGGAGCATTCGGGACACGAGTCATTTGTATAGTATTAATAATTTCTTTAACATTGAAGATATTAATACCAAACTCTTCTTCTCCAAGTTGAAAGCTAACGACTTGAAATGAGTTTTCATCGGTCATTGCTTCAGCTTTGCTTTTAATTTCTTCTAGATTTTCAATATCTGTCATAGCTTGTTCCTAATTTATTGTTTAATATATTTTTTCAATAGTTTGTTAAAGCTAAACAATAGCTTATAAATTACGAAAGCATTCTATTTGAATGATAAACAACTTGCGGTTCTTCCTCATTATTTTTTGTATTGTTTAGTGTAATACCGTTTTTTTTAATTAAAAGTTTATAATTTATTTCAGAGCATAGATTTATACTCTTGCTAATCTCATCAAATACATCTTCAGTTTTTTTGAAGTTAAATTTTGCAGAAAAAGTACTAACTAGTTTTTGTAAAATTTCCAAAATTGGATATATTTCTTTTTCTCTTCCATTTATCTTTGCGAGAGCCAAATTTATCTAATCATCTTAAATTAGTTAAATTATGTTTTTCAAAATTTTCGTCGTCGAGTAAATATAAAGCTTGTATTAATATTGCTTTTATTTTCGTCATTATTTCGGAAATATTGAGTTTATTTATTTCTAATAGTTTCATTACTGCACTATTAGGAGCTCTATTTTGTGTCCGCAAGAAATTATCGGCAAAATTTTCGTCAATTCTTGGAATATAAGTTATGTTATTTTATAATTATAAACCTATAAAATAATGAAAAAAAATGAAAATATGTGTATTTTAATGAAAATTCTTGTTATTTTTGTAGCTGATTTCTTATTTAATTAAAGTAATTATAAAAGATTTATGAAAAATAAAAAACCAAGATCAAAAATATTGATAATTATAGAGCATGAATATATTAGTAAAATAAAAACAAAAGGTTTTATTATAGGAACAATAATTGCTCCTATAGCTCTTGCACTACTTATAGCTATTCCGGCGGCAGTAACATATTTCTCTATGGAAGCTGAGTCATCTGATGAAAAAATAGCTATAGTTGATAAAACGGGTGCAGAAATAGCAAAAAAACTAATAGAAGAAAATTCTAAACGATATATAGAATTAAGTGAAAGTGAAGATGTGATACAGGAAAAAATTCTTGCAAAAGAAATTGGTGGAGCTCTACTTCTTTCTGAAAATTCGCTTTCTGAAGGTAGCGCTAAAATTTTTACAAGTGAAGAAACAGGACTTAAATTTGTTGACGACATTAAAAATAAAGTCAATAGCTTAATAAAAGATAGAAGATTGAAAGATGCAGGTATTTCTCAAGAAACTATAGACTTAGTTGATTCTTCCGTTAAATTTGAAACGGTAAAAGTAACAAAAGAAGGAGTAGAAGAAGATAATTCTGAAATAATGTCTTTCTTAAGCTATATTTTAGCTTTAGCAATGTATGGTCTTATGTTTCTATATGGCTCGCAAGTTATGCAAGGAGTTGTAGAAGAAAAAACAAATCGCGTTATAGAAATACTAGCTTCCTCTGCTAAACCTTTTGAAATTATGTTCGGCAAAGTTATAGGAATTGGTGCTGTCGGATTAACGCAAGTTCTATTTTGGATAATTTTAGCAGGTCTTTTAATGACAGGAATAGGATATTTTGCAGGTTCTGCTGTACTGTCAGAAAGTGTTGCTTCAAATCAAATGGTTGATTCTAATATGATGGAGCTAGCCTCGCAAAGTAGTTTCAGTTTACCAAGTATATCGCCTTGGTTAATTGTTTCTTTTGTTGTATATTTTTTGCTCGGCTACTTTCTCTATGCAACTCTTTTTGCGGCAATAGGCGCTACTGTTGATCAAATGCAAGATGCAAACAGTATATCTGGTCCAGTTTCTTTGCTGATAATAATTCCGATTTTGTTTATTCCTAATATTATGGTCAATCCTGAAGGGATATTAGCAGTAGTTTTGTCGCTAATTCCGTTCTTCACGCCTATATTGATGATAGCAAGATTAGCTTCTATAGCTGTTCCTCTTTGGCAAGTTATTTTATCGTATGTGCTGATGATTCTAACTTTCTTCTTATGTTTGAAATTTGCTGCAAAAATTTATAAAATAGCTATGCTGAAATATGGAAAGAAACCAACATTCAAAGATATTGTTGAATGGGTTAGAATGTAAGTTTGGTAAAAAAATAGTATTTTTTAAAATTAAGGGGAATTTGCTAACTTCACTGAACGGAAAAATTCTCCTCTTGAGAGGAGTACCTGCGAAGCAGGGGAGGTGTGGTAATAGACTACCCCGTCCGGCTTCGCCGTCCACCCCTTCTGAGAAGGGGAATTTACTAACTTCGCTGAACGGAAAATTCTCCTCTTGAGCGGAGTACCTGCGAAGCAGGGGAGGTGTGGTTATTTGGTCGTTGAGCGGAGCCGAAACGACTATCCCGTCAAGCTTCGTAGGGCGTGTCCGCGACACGCCCCGACATTCGTTCAAAGGGGAATTTTAAAAACATCCCATAAATCTTATTCCATACAAAAAATTCTTTGGAATTTGTATTTTTATTTTGTAGTTTTGTTATATAGTGGTAATGCGAACATAAAATAGTTCCAACAATATAAATTTTTTACAACTAAAAAAGGGAACCTTATGAGAGAGACTTTTTATTCAATGAAAAAGGTGCTGTATTTATTTTTTCTATGCACTTTTTTCTTATCTTTTGAGGTAGAAGCTGAAGAAGTCTTTAAGCCTTTAGGTGTTTCTGGTAGGAAAGACGTTAGTACTGCAGTTCAATTGCGGTTCCGTTCTCTTTATCCTCTAAATTTACCTGAAAGTATGCAGACATCTCCACATTGCAAAAATTCAGATGGCGAGTTAATCCGTCCACGCTTTTATTTGCTACTGACAGATAATTTACCTCTTCCTTCTGATGTTTATTTTACTAATTACGTAGTTCCGTGCCGACTTTTTGTAGGCGATTCTAACTTGATAACGATAGTTCCGTTAGAGCCTTTGAAACACAACAGAAGCTACAGCGTTTGTTTTTATGAATTTCCACTTCTAAAACCTGACGTTAATGCTCCGAATGGCTTTAGCGACACAACTATTACCACAGAATTTATTGATCTTTTTACTACTATTGATTATCCAACACACGTTGTAAACACTTCTTTTCAAAAAACACAAGATATTGTTTGGACTAAAAATGAGAGTATAGATGTTTATTTTAACAAAGCTATTCATCCTCGTTTAGATAAGCTAGCTGATATGTTCAAGCTATATAAAATTAATGGTTCTTCCTACAAAAAAGATAGCTTAGTTTTTGACGTTGAAGAAGTTCCAACGGATATAGCTTTAGTAGATGACAATAGAACTGTAAGAATATCTTTGCGTGATGTTTTTTATGAGTATGGCAAAAACTATTATTTAGATACTCATTTAGAGCATTATTTAGGCGAAACTTCTTTCAATCGTAGCTATCCTTTCCGTGTTGCAGAGGGCGTAGTAGTTGATGTAGATCCTTACACTCCTAATGGAACTTTACCTTCTTATTGTATTAATGCAGGTTTTGGTGGTTATCGCAAGTATAATATGGGAGATACGGCGAGATTAGCTTTGCCTAACATAGCATACACTTATTATTTAGCTGCTTGGGAATTGCCGGAAGGTTTGTCAGGTGATGTTCTTCACTCGGGCAAAGAGTTACGATTAATTTTTGATGAGAATAATTTTTTTAGTAATGCTAAAGCTAATCCTGCAATGAAGAATGCTGTTGGTTTGACTATAAAAGCGCGCTACGAGCTCAATCCTATAGATACTTTAGTTATTAGCATTGCGGAAAATTCTGCATTAGCTTCTATAGATTCTGCATACAAAAGTAGATTTATAGTAAAAAATTGTACAGAGAAATTATCAGACAGCGTTTTTACTTATTTTAGATATTCGTATGCACCTCTTATTGTTGAATATGATTTTTCTTCATTTTCTTCACAGTCAAAAGCTTTAGCTACTAATTTTTATGATATTAGTGGTTCATCTCTTGGCGATACGAGTGGTGCAGTAGTCTTACATAGAAATTTACCACCAACAGACAATAGTGGCGTCAGTTATAACTTACTAGCTTCTACTTCAACAGGTTCTATAGCTATTAACGTGTCTGGTAGCAACATAAAAAATGGCGGTACTGCCAAGATAGCTTGTAAAACGAAGATAGAAGAGCCTGTTGCTTGTAATTCTTATAGCTATAATGCTTGTTTTGTTTTAAGCGGTAACAAGGAAAGAGAATTTGAAGCTACAGTAAAAGCAAATCCTTGTGATTTACTTGTTGATAATATTACAATAAATGGCAAGAGTTTAAAACTAGATCCTTCTAACAAGCTTACTAACACAGTAAGCGCTAGTGATCGCGAAGTACTATTCTCTGTATCTTTAAATAATACTGATTATGAGATTTATTCTATAGGCACAAAACTTGGCAATGATTATTGCAAGTTAGATAACAAGGCTGTTTGCAAACATTACGATGGAAATGATATGTATAGAGATTATAATTTATCGGGCTTTTCATCTGTTGCAGGCAAACTAAAAGTTAGCCATGATGCTTGTCAGAACACTTTATATGTTTATGTTAGACGTAAGATAGTAAAATTTGATTTTGAATTTTATATTGATAATTCCCCAAGTAAAGCAAGAGAAGTTCCTGCTTTTGATGTTGCTCATTTGAAATTTTTTGATTTATCACCACTAAATTTGCATAATTACAAATTTAGTAAAGAGAATCCTACAGTACTTTATGATATTTACAGACGTTATGAACCTGATTATATGAAAGTATGGGATTATGGTCCTGAACATAAAACGGTTGAAATTCCATGCAGAGAAAAGAGTGCAGTTTATTATTTTTCGGGCGAAAGTTTTAAATTTTATCCATATTTTATGGAAAATTCAGGTTATAGTTTGTATTACTATGCTCAAGAACCTATTCATAAGAGCAATCGTGTTGGCGATACTATTTATATAACTAATCTACGTGCTGCGGATAAAAATATTATTGGTGTTGGAAAAAGCTTCAAATTAGATTTTATAGGAGTTGATAATTATACAGAAGATGCAAACAAAATGACAAATTATTTTAGAGTATCTGAAACCACTAATAACAAAGAATATGAAGTATGGAATAGCGAGTTCTTATCAAATCCAGATAATGGTGCAGGATTACTTACTTTGTGTGGTGCTGATCCAATACATAATCACACAACAAGCCTTAGCTTTGTATTTTCTGAAGATTATGATATAAATAGTTTTGTAAAAAACGTTAGAATAGCTGATAAAAAATCAACTAGCAGAAATGTACGAGCTGATAGCTGTCAACTTGATAGATATCCTTTAGTTTATGATCCTACGTATTCATATTCTAGTAATTATAATGTTATATCGCGACATAACAATACCATAGATGTAGAATTATTCAATACTAAGCCTTCTTATAATAATCCTAGAGGTTTTCATCAAATGTGTAACTTGCAATTATTTGATATTATAATTGACAATACGGCTACCGGAGGTATACGATCTGCTAATGATAGTACAAAAACTTTATCTAATATAGATAAAACGAAAGAAAAGGTTTTTACTATTAGCACAGTTTCACCGTCTATATCAATATTAACGTATTATTTCGCTAATATAGACTATAAGGACAAAGGTGATCATAACGATGAGCCTAAAGTTTATGTGTATAATTTTACTATAGCAGATATAATAAATGAAATAACAAATAAACAATATTCTGTTTTAACAGATTTTTATCCAATAGTAGGTTATATAGCTATGCCAATAGATCCGAATAAATTACACACACCTTATAAAAACAAATTTTTCGGTTATCGTTCAAGTAGACGACTTTTTAATAATCAACGGATTTTACATACTTATCATTGGATAGATAAAGATGACCTTGATAATGATTGCGAAATTAATAGTGGTGCAATTGCTAAAAAATTATCAACGAAAGCTTATTCGTTAAATCAAAAAGCCGAGAAAACTAGTGCTTTTGCATTTAAAGATACGATGCAGGATATAATTACTAGTGAAGTAAAAAAAGAATTTGAAGGTAGCAGTTGTGCTAGTAATGATCTAATGGGTTTTAATACTATGTATCTTACAAAATATCCTGATATAAAAAATCTTAATAGTATGTTTTCGTATTCTTGGTATAATGGTGAATTGGAAAAACAGAACTGGGAATTGTGGGGAGCTGGTGTTTTATACAAAAGTGTTGAACGCAAATCTTACAGTTCAAAATTTGAAGTATACAGAGATGCAACAAAGAGAATTATATTAATTCCTCAATCACCGAATTTTTTCACAGCAATAGAAATAACATTAGGAATAGGAGGCTAAACAATGAAAAAGCAAATTATAATCATATTGATGTTTTTATCAATAAGCGGTATAGCTGTTAGCAGTTATATTATTCCGTCGGGAGGTTTTGACGGCAAGGCATGGTATCGTGGAAGCGAGCAATATATTTCTTGGACAACATATTTTATAGACACGACTAGAAACATAGATATTTTACTTTGGAATGCAGATTCATCAAGTTTTAGCACAATAGCTACGCATGTTCCTGCATCTGGTGGTTATTATTTTTGGACAATACCGAGTGAGCACGCCATAGGCAATCATTTTAGGGTTAAAGTAATGTATTCGGACAATTACAAACCTGATTTTAGCCTTATGAGCGCGGACTTTTTCTCAATTGAAGAAGCTATAAAAGATACTACGATTGAAATTCATCTTTTAGAACAAAATCCTAGTATTACTATTTATCCTAATCCAGCAACAAATGAAATTCTTGTCGAAAGCAAGCATAAATTTTTTGCATTTGAAATTATATCTGTTGACGGGAAAATACTTAGAGTAGAAAACTTTCCTTTTACTACACAGAAAACTATTAGCTTAGTGAACCTTGCTTCAGGTAAATATATACTTCGTGTAAAATTTTTCGGTTCTGCAGTTGTTGAACATTTAATTATAGTAAGATAATTTTGTCTGCACTGTGATTTATGTGATTTGTATGATTATTATGATTTTTTAAATTCCACTTGCCTGAATGTTAGGCTGCAAATTCCCCCTCGGGACGAAGGGGTGTCAAGCGCTAGCTTGACGGGGTAGTCTATTAAAAAAATTAACTACAAACCCCGTAGGGGTGAAATTATTATAGAAAAATAATGCACAAAGAAAACAAACCCCGTAGGGGTGACACTAGCGCTTTCGTTACGGCTAATTAAAAATGTCACCCCTACGGGGTTTTATCAAAATTTGGCTTTTCATAATGCTATAATAATGTCATCCCTACGTTCCTTGGTATTATGTATTAGTTCAACTTAGTTCAACAATTGCCGACTGCCTTTTGTCCCTTCAGTTTACTTATTAATTGCCTACATCACCGTGTTTTACTGTTGGCAATTGAATTTTATACTTAGTAACAACAAGTCTTATAAGTATTACAGTTGAAGCTGAAATAATACTTATTACAGCATGGTCAATATCGAGCCAATCGCATAATGCAAATACAAGCCCGCCGATAATACAAGCTACTGCATATATATCTCTACGTAATATAAGTGGCGTTTCGTTAATTAAAACATCTCTAATTAAACCTCCAACCGAGCCTGTAATCGTTCCCATAATTATGGCAACCCAAAACGGATAGTTTGCAACTAAAGTTTTTTCTATTCCAACCACTACAAATAATCCGAGACCGATAGCGTCGAATAAAAACAAAGTCTTATTCAGTCTGAAAATGAATTTTTTGAGAAAAAGAAATGATAGCAAAGCTACAGCCGTAAC
This sequence comes from Ignavibacteria bacterium, assembly GCA_012518115.1. GTDB lineage: Bacteria > Bacteroidota > Ignavibacteria > Kapaibacteriales > UBA2268 > JAAYTD01. The sequence goes on from JAAYTD010000022.1 coordinate 31,025, forward strand.
TATTAAATAGGAACTATTTAACATCCAAAATGGTGTTACACCTAATAATAAATCGCGAGTTGTTCCACCACCAATAGCAGTAACAAGCCCGACAACATAAGCTCCAAACCAATCGAATTCTTTTTCGGCAGCTAGTCTTATTCCGCTTAAAGCAAATGCAAAAGTTCCTGCATGGTCTAACAATTCAACAAAATTATTTCTAATATAATCTAATAATGGTATTTCAAATAATATTTCAAACATATTTTTATAAATTTATTGTTTGTAAGTCTTTTTTATTATTGCGTCTTGAGTTCATTTTGCTGTTTAAAATTTTGCAAATATACAACAAACTTATGTCAAATAAAAAGACATTTAAATGTTTTATTCTACGTTTATAATTTTGTTAAGTTTATGCAATTTGAAGGAAAAGTAAATTATAGCAACATTTGTTTCGTCCTAAAAAATGGATACTATTTCTTACCAAACTCCGTTAATTGTTTCCTTACAGTTTTCACATTTTCCAGTAAAGTCTTTAGCTTCTATTTTGTAAGATTTTCTTGTAATTAAGGTTTTCCCACACTTTGGACAAACTGTATTGCCTTCTTCATTATGAACGTTTCCAAGATAAACATATTTAATCCCTTTTGATTTGGCAATTTCAGCAGCTTGTACTACTGTTTCAACTGGTGTAGGAGGTACATTTTGCATTTTGTAGGCAGGGAAAAAACGACTGAAATGCAATGGAGTTTCAGAAAACCCATTTTCAACCAACCATTGGCACATTTCACTTATCATTTTCATATCGTCGGTATGTTTTGGAATAATTAAATTTGTTATTTCTAACCAAATTTTGCTATCACGTAAAATTTTCAAATTATTTAAAATCGGCTTTAAACTCGCAGTTGTAATATCTTTGTATATTGAATCATTAAAAGCTTTTAAGTCAATATTAGCAGCATCTAAATAGGGAATGAGCTCTTTCAAAGGTTCGGGATTAATATGTCCGTTTGAAATAATTATGTTTTTTATTCCAGCTTCTTTGGCAAGTTTGGCAGTTTCAAGTACAAATTCGTAAAAAATTGTAGGTTCAGTATAAGTGTAAGAAATTGATTCGCATTTATGCTGTTTTGCAGTAGCAACAACTTGTTCAGGAGTAGCTTCTATGTATTTTAATTGTAAAGGACTACTTTGAGAAATTTCTGAATTTTGGCAATTTTTACAATGTAAATTACAGCCTGCTGTTCCCACAGAAAAACTTGAAGAACCCGGCAAGAAATGATATAAAGGTTTTTTCTCAATTGGATCAATATTTATAGCAACTAAGTGTCCATAGCTTAAGCTAATTAATTCACCATTAATGTTTTGTCTGGTTTTACAAGTTCCAACATTACCTTCACTAATTATACATTCGTGTGGACACAAAGTACAGTTAATTCTACCGTCTTCTAATTTTTCGTAGTACTTAGCCCGTTTTTTACTCTTTTTTTTTATAAAATCTTTTTCCTCAAAAACTATGGCTTCGTAAGTATAAATATCGGCATCTTTCCAGCCTGTATATCCTATTCCGGCTTTGTCGCGAGCGCAATGTCCTAAAAATTCTTCTAAGCTCCAGCCAGTAGATGTTGCAACTTGCGGTAAAAACGTGCCACCACGACCATTTTTTATAATGTAAATGCCATGTTTGCCAAGTTCAATTTCGTCAATAGATTTGATTTTTTTAAATGGTGTTAAAACAGAAATTTCTATTTCAACTTCGTCTAATTCTTTTTCTGAAATTGGCGAAAAACGATAATCTTCTGTTGCAGCAGCTACAGCCATTTCTATTACAACTTGATAAAGCGGAATATTAGGTTCAAATCGTCCTATGCAACCACGTAAGTTTGATTTTTTATTGAAAGTTACAAAAGCACCACATTTTTCATTCAAAGTTTCTGAAAATTTTTTGTTAGAAACATCTAATTTCTTGTTTTCTTTAATTTTGGTTTCAGCACTCAACCGAGCAAGGCGTAGCAGCTCAATTTTATCTTCATCGCTTAATAAAAAACTTGAATCATTTTTTTCTGTAATTGAAATTGCCCAATAGCCAACTACTTTATCATCGCTGCCATAAGGCGAATCTCCGGAATTTTTGTATTGAATTTTATTAAAAGAATACTTTTGCTCTGTTAAATACATCAAAACTAAAACAGAATTCACAGCACAACAACTTGTTGAAAGATTTTTAATTCCTGTTTGCGAATTTTTAACTTTTATTAATTCTTCGGGCTTGCCTGTAACAATAGCGTTTGCAGTTGATAAATCAACATTTACAGCGTCATTATAGTTTGGATAATGAGAAAAATCTGTAGAGACTATAAAAATATTTTCTTCCGTCCAATATGGCTTAAGTGCTTCTGCTACGAGCTCTGCATTTTTTGCACCATCAAAACCGATAACAATAGGAACGATTTGGAAGTCGTTTTTTAAATGATATTGTAAAAATGGCAATTGTACTTCTATACTGTGTTCGGTTTTGTGAGCATCGGGAACGAAAGAGAAAATTTTGTTGCTTTTTATTAGCTCGTTGCAAATTTCAAGATTTACCTTTACTTCTCCAAGAGGTGTTTCGTAATTGCCTGCATTATATATAGATGCACCTTGAAAGTATGTAGTATGACTTGAGGCAATTATGAAAATGTTCTTATATTTTTTGTTTGGATTAATTTGATTTATTGCCGAAGCTGCAACTTCACCGCTAAAAACATAGCCTGCATGTGGCGATATAATAGCTCGGGCATCTTGTTGCCTTTTTTTTGCACTTGCAAAAAGAGTTTGCAAATCTTTTGTTAAATTTTCTTTAGTACCGGCATAAAATTGACCGGCAACAACAGCTTTACGATTCATAGTATTAGAGGGTTTTTTATTTTGCGTAAAAGAGTTTATTGGAAGAAAAAATAAAAATAAACAGAAAAAATAAATTATGGTTAAACTTTGCTTATTCATTTCAATTTGTTTTTTTATGCAAATATAATAAAAATAATGTAATTAAAAAAATATCGCTGCTAGATAAAACTTTTTTATAAGATAATTAAATATTGATAGCTAGGAGCTAGCTCCTAGCTACATTTTTATTCTTCAGTCTTTTTTGTTATTTTATCTTTTTTCAAAAAAGTTGCAATTAATCCTAAAACAGAACAAATAAGAGTAATAATAGTAATAGTCTTTCCTGTAGCAAAAGCTTCGGAATAGTATTTCATTTCTATGTTGTTTTCGCCTGCGGGCACATATATCGCTCTGAAATTATAATTAGCTCTATGTATTTTAGCTTCTTGCCCGTTTATTTTAGCCCTCCAAGCAGGATAGTAAATTTCGCTTAATACGAGCATAACTGGTGTATTTGACTTCGTTTTTAGTTTAAGTTCATTGTTTTTATATTCCGTAAATACAACTTGAGCATTAGTATCGCAATCTGTCGGCATATTATAATTTACTTGATCTTCTAATATGACAGTTTTTTTGAAATCAATATCATTGTTCATCATATAGTTTTCAATGTTATTACTATCAATTGTCTTTATTTCGTGAGCAAACCAAGCGCGCGGTAAGAAGTCGTTTTCTAATTCTCTGTCTCTATAATATACTTGTTGTCTTTGTTTATCAACTGTTATTTCATATTTAGTGTTCCATAGTTTATTTCTTTCTTCTCTTGTTTTGAAAGGTAGTTCGTATCTTTTCATAACAAGTGGGTTATATCCTTCAACAAGCATAATTCCGTTTACCAATCCTATGTTTCTCTGCATAGCGATAATTCCATAGTCTTTATGTCTCATACTGACACGGAACAAGTTGTTAGGATATTTAGGAGTAAATAGCGCTAGTTGTTCTTGATTTATTTTATATTTTTCAGCCGGATTTTCTGATGCTAAGTTGAAATCTCCGCCTGCAATATATAGATCAATGAAAGCTATTATGATTAGGATAGTTCCTGTTATATTTGTCATTTTTTTCTTGTGTTGCAACAACATTAAAGCAGCTATAATTAAAGTTAAAATTAAAGCTGTTGTAGCAAATTCAGATATTAGGCTTGCGTCTCCTACAACATTTGTAGGAGCAAATGCTCCGCTTAGAACTATAATAACGCCTAAAAGAACAGTGGCTATAGTAGCAATTAACTTCGTCATTTCTTTGCTGTTTTTTTCTGTACTAGCTTCAGATAATCTGTCGAAACCGAAGCCCGCCATAGCAGTAAAAGCAAAAGTAACGAAAAAAGTCATTCGTGAAGGAAATCGAAAGTTGCTAAAAAGTGGAAGGTTATGAAAAATAGGGAGCAAGAAACCATTCTTTCCTAACGCAAATAAGAAACCGAAAATAGCAATTGTTAAGAAAAATAGTTTATGCGGATTTTTCTTCGGCATAGCTATAAAAGCATATAATCCAAGCATAATAGCAACCAATCCAAAATAGAAACTTGTTTCCCAATAATAGTAATAAGGAGCTCTTATAGCTTTTTCACTTGCATCAGTTGTAGGCATTTGGAAAGATAATTTAGAATTTCTGTCGCCTTTCTCGTATCCGAACATTTTCGGCACTAGAGCAGTAAACAACTGTTTTATTTCTAAAGAACCTTCCGAAGCTTGTTCGTAAGTCATCTCACTTCTTAAAGTATTTTCCGTTAATTCCATTGTGTGCATATATTGAATTTGGAAAATACCAATTGCTATAACGAAAACAAGTATTGTAGGCAACAATACTTTAACTATGTTTTGCTTTTCGCTACTTTTTATCTTTACTATAATATGCCATATAGCAAAAACAAATAAAAATAATCCTTCGTATAGCAGAATTTGCGGATGTCCTGAAAGTATAGACATTCCAAATATCAATCCACCTATTATGCCGTAGCGCAAGCTAGCTTCTGTTATTCCTCTGTAAAGCAACATTACAACTAAAGGAAACCAAGACAGATGAGCTAAAACCATAGGGTGAATAATATGTAAGACTAAATTAAAGGAAAATGCGTAAGATACTGCCGAAATAATACTTCCTATTTGTGAAACTTTAAATGCACGCATTAAAGCATACATTGAGCATAAAGCTATAAAGAAATGTAGTATATTTACATTTTGCATAACGGAAATAGGAACTAAGTTATCAGCTCCTACAAAAATAGAAAATATTCTATTAAGTGGATAAAAGAAACCAACTTGAATATCGGCTAAAAAAGGCATTCCTCCGAAAGCGAAAGGATTCCAAAATGGAAGTTCGTCTGCTTTCGCTGCAAAACTTTGCGTGGGATATACGTGTTCGACAAAATCTTCCCAGAAGAAAGAATTGCCGGAAATGATCTCCCAGAAAAAGACAAGAGTAATAGCTGCAAAAAACAGTCCTATTATCCAAAAAGGTAAATTGAAACTTTTAATATTAGCTAAAGTATTAGAACTGTCTGAGTTTTTCATATTATTTTTTTTCATAATTTGTTATATATTTTTTTTGATTATTCCTATAAGTTCGTTTCTGCCTAAATTTGAAACAGTAGAGTAAGGTAGGACTTCTATGCAATGATTGCAAAGTGATACAATATTTTCTATTTGTTCTTTTCGTGCTACTATATTTTTTTTAGAGATCTTATCGCATTTTGTTAAAATTATCAGATATTTTCTTCCGATATTTTCTAAGTTTTCGATAAGCTCTAAATCTATTGGCATAGGGTCATGTCTTCCGTCAATTAATATGCATACAAATTTCAAAGGTTTGCGTTCTTGAATATATATATTGTTCAGAATGGCCCATTTTTTGCGGTGTGATTTTCCTACAGCAGCATAACCATATCCTGGCATATCAACTAAAACCCATTTTTCTTGTACTAAAAAGAAGTTTATTTCGCGAGTTTTGCCCGGAGTCGAACTGATGCGTGCTAAATTCTTTCGCATAACGATACTATTTATTAGCGAAGATTTACCTACATTAGAGCGTCCGATAAAACCTACTTCAGGTAGATTTAGTTCAGGAAATTGGTCAGGAGCTACTGCTCCTTTTATAAAAGTAGCTTGTGGTGCTTGCATAAAAGTAATTTATTAAATTTTCATGACACTTTAAATACAAATATTGCTTTTTTTTTTGTAAGAAACAAAATTTTTTTTCTTTTTCCATTTTTTTTCCATTTTGGCAGTAAATTTGTAGAAAAAATGTTATATTAGTATATATTTTATAAAATTAAAAAAAAGGAACTTGAGTTGTGAGAAATATAGTTAATATTTTAATATTATTTTTTTTGTTTGCAAACTGTTTAAATGCACAAGAACCGAAATCAAGAAGTATACAAACTACATCTAAAGAAGAAAAAATAAATGTAAAAGCTATAGATGAAGATACAATTTCGCCTAAAGCTAAAAAAATAGATATAGATAATATCAAAAGAAAAGAAGCAAAAAATGAGATAGTAGCTAGTAAGACGTCAAATCCTGCTATTCGTTTACTTGCTGGTCAAAGTAGTGCTAACATTAAGGATGTTAATTTGGATAGTGGAATGCTAACTAGCGTGACACTAGAAATGGGATATCTCAAAAGGTTGCCTCTTACTTGTTCTTTTTTTACCAGAAGCGAAAAACATAATGAATTTCAAACTAAATTGAAGAATGTAAATGTAGAAGAAGTAAGTTTTTATAATTTATTTTTTAATTATCAATTTGGCAATCAAAGCAATTGTGATGCACATTATTTAAAAGCTGCTTATCTTTTAGGAGGTTCTTCTCTTGAAGGTGGAAGTTATAAGACAGGCAATATTGCTTTACTTAATGGTAGTGGTACTTTTTGGACAGATTTAAATTTTGAAAATCCAACGTCAGTAACGTCACGTTTTGCGGACGGTGTTAGAATTGGCACTAAATATGCAAGCGATATTATGTTATTGAAATTAGGTGATATGGTTAGTTTGAATATAGGTGCTTCAAGATATGTTGTATATGAAAGATACTTGTTTTGGAAACATACGGGAAGTTCGCTATTAAAATCTTTGGCGGATTTAAGCTTAGATATGTTTATAGAAGAAATAAAAGATGCAAGTCCTTATGCTTATCCCGTTGTTAACTTCTTACTTAAGACAGCACTTGATTATGGTTTTTCGGAATTGCAGAGAAATAAAATGAATTGGCCATTTGCAACAGCACCTGCTTTTATAAGTGATGAATTTAGAGTTGGTTTAAGTTTTGAATTTTAATAGTTTTTTAGGTAGAATATTTAATGAATATAGATATAACAAGTTTAATAGAGCAAGCTAAAAACTTGCAAAATGAGCTAGAGACTTCACGAAAGAAAACGGAACAATTGACTACAACAGGAGAAGCTGGTGCCGGAATGGTTGAAGTTTCCATAAATGGCGCTAACCGTATTTTATCTGTAAAAATAGCAGACGAGCTTATAAATGTATCTGAAAAAAAGATGTTGGAAGATTTAATTGTAGCAGCAGTAAACAATGCTATAAAAAATATAAGTGAGATTACTATGAATGAGATGAAAAAAGTAACAAGTGTTTTTCCTAATTTTCCAAATATGAATATATAACTAAAGAAATGTATTATGCAAGCTGAATTTATTGAACGACTTGTTAGTATTTTTGCTACTCTGCCTACTATTGGCAGGAAGACGGCAAGACGTTTGGTTTATTATATCTTAAAGCAAGATGAAAGTTTCGTAAAACAATTTGCAGAAGCACTATTAGACTTAAAACAAAAAGTAAGCTATTGTCCTGAATGCTTTAATTATACTGATGTTACACCTTGTGTAATTTGCAGCTCTTCGAAAAGGGATTCTTCAATTATTTGTGTTGTTTCTGATCCTAATGATGTTGTTGCAATCGAAAAAACAAATGATTTTCATGGGAAATATCATGTTTTACACGGTGTTTTAAATCCTTTAGAAGGAATAGATGCGAATGATTTGAAAATCAAAGAGCTAATAGCAAGGTTAAACAATAATGTTAAAGAAGTTATATTAGCTATTAATCCTAGCATTGAAGGTGAAGTTACGATACAATATTTAGCAAAAATAATGAAACAATTAGATGTAAATGTTAGTAGAATAGCAAATGGAATTCCAGTTGGCGCTTCCATAGAATACACAGATGAAGCTACTCTAGCGAGAGCTTTATCGGCACGAGTAGTTTTAAAATAATTTTTGTAAAAAACAATATAGATAATCGATGAAATCTACTGAGAATGTGTGTAAATAGTTTTACAGATTACCATAAAAATGCCGTTTTGTATTTTTATTTTGACTTTTTTCCTTGTTTAAGGAAAAAAATAGTTGTCAAATTGCATATAAATTTTTATTTTTGTACTTGTGGGTAGGTTGTTTTATTCTTCAAACGAATAAAAGAGCGCCCGTAGCTCAATAGGATAGAGCGTTGGATTCCGGTTCCAAAGGTTAGGGGTTCAACTCCCTTCGGGCGTGCAAGTAATAGCAAGTAATAGCTTACTAACAAACATAATTAATTAAACAATTAAATTTTATAACATATAAAAACATGAGTAATTTACAGGAAGAATTAGGAAATAAAACAACACCAGTGGGCAAAGTTCCTGCAAAAGGGTTTGCAGGAATAATAAATAACTTTGTTCAAAAGAATAGTAAAGTTATCATCATTGTAGCAATAGCTGTAATTGTAGCGGTAGGATTGATATTTTTGATAATGTCAAATAATGCAAAAAATGAAGTAAATGCTTCAAAAGCTTTAGCTAGAATAGAACAGTATTATACGAAAGGAGAGTATGAAAATGCACTTAATGGCAATGATACTTTGCCAACAGTTAGAGGTGAGAAAGTAATAGGACTACTTCAAATTGTTAGTGAATACGGTTCAACTTCTGCTGGCGAAAGAGCGGCACTCTATGCTGCAGACGCATATTTTAATTTAGAGAAATATGATGATGCTAAAATTTATTATGAAAAAGCAGTTAAATCAAATATTGATGTTGTGCGTGTTGGTGGATTAGCAGGAGTAGCGGCTTGCGAGGAACTATCTTCAAGATATAAAGAAGCAGCTGAATCTTACTCGAAAGCAGCAAAATTAATTCCTGAAGAAGAACAACGTTTAAGATATATGTATTTTGCTGGGCTTTGTAATGAAAAAGCAGGCAATAAAGATAAAGCTTTAGAAAGTTACAAAGACATTCTAAACTTAAATAAATACGGAGAGTTTAACAATTTAGCAAAAGCAGGAATTGTTAGACTTGGTGGTGAAATAGAATAAATTTTTTTAGATAGAAATAATTATTAACAATTTATTAATATTTTTTGGAGGTAACATGAAACGATTTATTCGTTTGTGTTTATTGACTGTGGTTTTGGGTGTGTTTGCACTGAATATTGGGCAAGCACAAAAACCTCAGAAATATGTTTCGGGAATTATCGGTGCCGAAGAGGTTATGGTATTCCTTAAAGATAACATATATGTCATAGACCAGGAACTTAATATTAAGGGAACTTTGATTATTGAGCCTGGTACTTTGATCCAGCTGTATGATAATGGTCGTATTATCGTAGCAGCTGGCGGTAGATTAATTGCGGATGGTTTTGCTCATGCAAAAAAAGCAGAGCCTGCAAATCCTAAAATTCTATATCCAGCTTCAGCAGGCGGATTAGAATATGCAGATTTACGTTATTTCCTCTATCCTTACTATTTAGGAAATTCACCTACAGCTCCTAAGACAGCTGGAATTTCCAATGTAAAGAGCAGAGAAAGAACGGTACATCCGCTAAAAAATAATCACATATTTAATGTGGTTCTTGATGTAGCTAATAGAAGAATTGTCAATATTGCTGATCCTTACGATGCGAATTGGCCTACTGACAATATCAATGCAAGTGCATCAGGAGAATTTATTAGTTATTCTTATGTATCTAAAATAGGTGATGAAAACCTAGTAATTGTTCCGTTTGAAACGGCAATTATGTTTTTAGCTGCAAGGTTAGATTTAGACCCAGCACTTAACCCTATTTTAAAGACTAGTCCTTGGACAAGAGGAAACGGACAATCCGTAGATGTATTACCTGAAAAAATTACATTCAAAGGACAACCGCAAACTAACTTTTCACGTGAATGGGGACATATCGTTGTTATGCCAGGCGCAAGAGCAGCTTTTTTCCGTAATTGTGCTTTTGAAAACTTCAAAAAAGATACTACGGTTGACAGAGTTGTATATTATAAGGATGAAAACTTAAATGAACTTCCTAATGCTTTAAACGCAGATGAATTAAAAGCGTTAAATAAAGTATTTTTGGAAATGTCAAACGGTGGTGGTGGTGCAATAACTACTTTCTCATCAAGAACATGGTTACTTGATTGCGAGTTCAAAAATAATTTTGCGCGTAATCGCGGTGGAGCTCTTCAAATTTTACAATCTCCAACAGATCACTACTATGCAAACATGAGAATTGATGTAACAGATACTTTAGGTATGCCTCGTTACACTAACAATAAAAACTTGAAAGTTGTGGATCCAGATAGTGACTCTACTTCTGTAATGGCTCGCCATAGAGCTTATCCAGCTATTGATAATATTGATAGCAGAAACGCAGAGTGGTTCGGAAGTGATGTTGATAGAGTAGCATGGGATGATGCACGTATAGCAGGTTTTTTAGGACGTTTTCGTAATTTAACTTTTGACAAAAACATGGTACGTGTTGCAGTTGTAGAACCTATGCAAGTAAATGGTAAAACAATTGTACAAGACAACTTAGACAAATCACCTAAATTCCCATTGCCTTGGGGTAATAATGCTTATGGTGGAGCAGTTTATGTAGCTGGTCTTCCACATGAAGAATTTAGACAAGTTGAGTTTGGATTTGGTATTAATGACTCTATTAATATTGATGGCTACTATGTTAATCCTAACGGTTCAGGTGGTGTTGATAAAATTAACTTTATTAATAACCAAGCAGTAAACTTACAAGATAGCAAAAGTACAAATGGTGCTAAAGGTGGTGCAATTTATGTAGGTTCAAATACTTCATTAATAGTTGCAGGTAACTTTGAAAATAATAGCACAGATGCAAAATTCTTAGTACACAAAGAATCTTCTTATGAAAACGGAACTAACTACTCATTAGGCGGTGCGATTTATGCGAATAATTATTCCGCAGGTCGTCTCCAAGTAAGAGGTGGTGTAAATCGTGATAAGGTAACAAATTATACAGTATTTAAAAACAATAGAGCAGGTGCAGGTGGTGCGATCTATGTTGATAATAGTGCCGATGAAATTATGTCACCTGTAATTGGTGGAGATGATTATAAGGCTTATCATAATGATTTTGGATACCGTATTAGATTTGAAGACAACCATGCTGTTGCTGCAGGTGGTGCAATCTATACAAAACGTAATATGAGAATCCAAGGTTCAGGTGGTATTCATAAAGATTATATCTATAATCCTATTTATGCAGTGCAATTTGAAAATAATACTGCTTCTTTTGCAGGCGGTGCTTTGCATGTAGAAGTTCCTAATGCACAACATAATTTAGCTAGACCACACACAAGAGTAGTTAATATCATTAGAGCTGACTTTAATAATAATATAGTAGGTAAAAACGTAGATGAAAAATTAACAGGCGAAATACGTGGCGGTGGTGCTATCTATACTCTTTGGGCTGATTTGAACGTTGTTAAAGCTGTTCAAATAAATGAAAACAAAGTATATAATGGTAATGGTGGCGGTGTTGTTTGTGCAAATCCATTCTCTCCTAATAAGAGAATGTTCTTGACAGACCTCGATAGAGTTATCTATGCTCCAGCTGTTGACGCAGATGGCAAAAGACTTCCTTTAGGTGTTAAACCTGTAGCTGTTGGATACGTTTCCGTAAACGCTCCTTTTGTTTATGGTTCTAACTATCCAGAAGAAGTAGCAAACGAAGAAGGTATTAAAGAAGGTATCATTGCTTCAACAAGAATGCTTACAAGATTTACTAGTAATACTGCTACAATTAATGACAGTATAGCTAGCTATCAATTAGCTAACTTCGGTGCTACACAAGTTAGCAAAGGTTACGTTATGCCTGTGTCTGACTTTAATGACCAACATTGGTTTGATGCAGAAAATGGACTTTTAGCTGGAACTAGTGGTTATTTAGTGAAAGTAACTAAAGAAAACGGCGAATGGAAATGGGAAAATATTAATGCTGGTGACGATCATAGCTACACAGCAATGCACTTTACTTCACCTTTAACTGGATATTTAGCAGATAATTATGGAAATATAAAGAAAACAGATGATGGTGGCGCAACTTGGACAGAAGTATACACTACAAATGATGCTGTAGAAAGTATTAATGATATTAACTTTATCGGTTCTAACAAAGGTATAGCAGTTACTAAAAACGGCAACATTATTACAACTGATAACGGAACTGATTGGGTTAAATATGCTAGCACACAAGTAGGCAATAATTTACGTGGTGCAGCTTGGGCAAGTAGTAGTGTTGGTTATGTCGTTGGTGATAAAGGTCTAGTGTTAAAGACAACTGATGGTGGTACAACTTGGAATTTACAAATAATACCTGGACTTACTACTGACTTAAATAGAGTTATATTTAAGAGTGCTAATGACGGCTATGCTATTGGAAAAGATGGTATATTGGCTGTTACAAATGACGGTGGTGCAAGTTGGGATATTTTAACAGGTCAAATTCCTGCAAGCGAAGAGTTGACAGCTATCCATTTCTATGGACAACAATACGGCTATATCGCAAGCTCGACAGGCGAAATATATAAAACAGAAGACGGTGGTGCAAATTGGCAATCAATGGGTGTTGCTAATGGCAGAAGAATACTTTCTACTTACTTTGTAAATATGAATACAGGTTTTTCAACAGGTTATAATGCATCAGTTAAAAAGACAACAGATGCAGGTGAAACTTGGGAAAGTGTAATACCTGCTGATGCTGCTACTACAAGTGGAAGCCCACGCTTACATGCAAATATTTATACAATGCCTGAAAATGGTGTAGGACTTGGCGGTGCTTTATTTATTATTGATGAACAAAAATTAGATAGAATCTATAGAACAGATAGTTTGAAGTTTAACCGTGTTAGAATTACAGATAACTTTGCTTTTACAGGCTCAGCTATCTATTCAGATAATTACGACCTTAAGCTTGTTATAAATCGTTCACTTATTGTTGGAAATAAAACAGATGATAGAAATGATATAGGTAGAGAACAAAATGCAATCAATGGTCCATTTAATAGAGATCTAGCTTATAATGAGCAAAACTTAGCTTCAAGCGATTTAGTTGCTGCTACTATTTATGGAGAATTGCAAGGACCTCTTCCTAACTCAATATTCTCAACTGCTGCTAACTCAATCTATAATAATAGTGCGAGATTCTTAATCAGATTACCTGATGCTCCTAATACAAAAGGTATTATGGCAGGTCAAAACTTTGTTGGTTCAGGTGGTACAGATACTTTAAGAGGTAACTATTGGGGTAAAACAGAAGCTAATGTAATATTAAACGTATTACATAATATTTCTAATCATAGTGGAAGTGGATTGGTAAATTCTCAATTCGAAACTTTCTTTGTTGAATATGGCGATAATAACTACTTACCATATTATCATGTTCAAGATGCAACTGCTCCTATAGACTACCGTAAACAAGGTCCATTTGAATGGAATACAAGTGATTATGCTGGAGTTCGTGGAACTCAATATAACTACACTGCTATTGACTTAGATAATCAACCTAATGATGTAACAAAAGCAGCTGATCTAACAATTCCTGAAAAATATTTGTTCTCAGGTAGAATATATGACTTGTATGATAAAGGTACAGATATTAAAACTGCAGATTATACAAAACGCAGAATGGTACCTATCGAAGATTTTGCAGTAGCAAATCCTGTGGTACTTAAAACTTATATTGATGAAAATGACAATCGTACAGCGATTGAAAAGAAAACAAAATATGTTAAACGCTGGAAGAGAAATCCTGAGTTTGCTAATTCTATATTGCCAAATGGCAATCCTGAATTCCCTGAACTATTCGCTTTACAAGGCTTATGGAAACCAATGTATTCTAAAGAAACAGAAAAAGATAATATCCCAAGATACTATCATCCATTGGCTATGCCATTGTATTTAGAAACACAAGCGGATCTAAGTGGCGATTATGTTAAATCGAACTGGGATTTGAAACATCAAACAGAAACAGTTTTCTTTATTATCAATGAAACTACAACTGATTATATTAGAGTAACAATGAAGCAAGTACCTAATAAGAGTAATTCTGAAGTATGGGATAATGACCTATTTAGAGCTACTGTATTCTTTGTTCCTGATTCAACAAACCGTGGAGACGGACTTGCAAGAAGAAATAGAGAAAACTTACTTAACTTAGGTTCAAACGGTACTTTCCCATTCAACTCTGATCCTGATGCAGGAGCAGGTGGTTCGGCTTCAGCTTCGTTGTTAAATAAACTAAGTCCAAGAGTTTCTGGTCTCGATAGCGCAGCACGTAATGAAGACTTTGCTGCTTTAACAGGTAGAAAATATTTTGCTCACTCAACTAATAATCCGCGAGATTATAGATTAGGTGGAATAGCTAATATTTATTCTAATAGACCTGGAATGCCAGAAGATAATATCTTTGACGACGTAAAAGACAATAGCGAAAACACATACTTTGCAGGTGAAAGATTTGGTACTTTACCTGTGAATAAAGGTGATGTTATTCGTGTTGTATCTAGAAATGTATTATGGAAAGAAGGTGTTGAAAAAGCTTACGACGGCGGTTTAGTATTTATTATTACAGACGGTCCAGAACCTCCAGTATTTACAGGAGATATAGTTACTTTAAGAACAGATTCATTAAATCCTTATATGAAAGGACGTGATGGCTCGTTCCCACCTATCTATAATAAAATTAGACCTGATTTGACAGGTGCAATCCATGATACTGCAGTTTATAAACCTGAACTATTGAACAAAGTTTTTGTTCAAACTAACAGAACTTATCCTGTAGCAACAGGTACTTATTCTGACTCAAGATTACCTGATAATGTTCGTGGTACAGACAGTATCTTAACAATAACAGCTATAGATAGAAACTATTTCTATGATCCTAGAGTTGAGTTCTATAAAGACAAATATACAGATCTTACTTATACTTGGCATGTTGGAGATAATTCAGGATTGAAATATTGGTTAATGGCAGATACTATAAAAGCAGATCAACCTGTGAGAGATCTTGCAAGAGGTTATGTTGTTTTGAAAGGACAACCATTAAATCCTTATATAGTTCCTGGTGGCGAATCTGTAAAAGTTTCCGCTTTCAACTATCCTCCAGGTGTTTTAATGATAGATTCATTGAAAGCTGCTGGATTTACTGAAGATGTAATTTCAAGATATTATCAGACATTCCCTAAATATTTCAATACTCCGTTATATTTTGGAAATAATACTGATAATCCAACAGGTGAAGTGTTAGCAAGATTCTTGCAACAAGATACTCTTGGATTTGGAATAAATACTTTCAGAAGTGTTGCAGATGATATTTATATCTTTGTAATGGATAGCGTTCCTCATTTTATAGCTTATGATGAAACAGGTGGAGCAACTCCAAGTACGTTCTATATTAAAGAAGACTTCCACAAAAATACAACTGTGGATGTACCTTATACTTGGACACACTTCCAAGCTGGTATTAACAGAGAAGGTAAAATCAGAGTAAACTTGACTGATAAACTTAGAATGAGAATTGATGTTAATACAGATGACGAATTACAAGATGCAACAGCTGAAGAAAAAGGCTGGGACTTCCGCTATGGACGTACTGCTTACTCATTTGCTAATATAGCTAATAATGGTGGCGAAATAGTTATTGTTGATACCTTGTATAATAAAACAGGTGTAGATATTATCTCGCAATTAAAACCAATTTGGATGGATCCAGAATACTTTATGAGCTATGATGATCCAACAGTTGCAGATGATGATTTAGTAGACTTCCAATCAAGAGGACAAATAAACATAAGAATTGATAGACAAGAAGCTCTTGATCTGTTGAGATATCCTGTTCTTAATAGTCCTGATAGAGAAGTTTATAATACAGACACTGTATTTGCTTTAGTTGCAAATGACGGACATGGAGGTGTTTCTACAAAAATATATGACTTGTATATCAACTTCCAACCGACAATTATAACTGAAACATTACCAGATGCTACAGAAAACATAGAATATAATCCAAGTCTATTAGATACTGTAAATGCAAGAATAACTGTGTATGATGCAAATCCTAATCAAAAACATGAGTTTGAATTGCTTTATGAAGGTGTTCCTGTTGCATTAAATGAAGGTTCTGATATATTATATATCGATCCATTCTTTAAAGATGAAATGACAGAAATAGATTTAACGCCTTTGAAAACAACACCGACTTGGTTGAAAATTAATAAAGAAAGTGGTATCTTATACGGTACTCCAGATTTATTGAAAGATTTGAAGAACAACAAAGTTAATGCTACTGTTTTAGTAAAAGATGAAGACGGATTGTTTGCAATTAAAACTTTTGAAATAACAGTTAATCCTGTAAATAATCCTCCGAAAATTGCTATATCACCTATACTTGATTGTCTTGTTTCAGGACAAGAAATTAGTGAAGATGTAGTTGTTTATGACAGAGACTTACTAAGAGATGCAGATGCAAATAAATTAGAAAAATTAACATTGACAGTAGAATATCCGTCAGCATTATCAATAGAACCTGCTGAAATAAACGGACCTTTGACAGAAGATTCTGTTGTTGTAAAATTAGTAAGCAACGGTCCATTTGTTTTTGATCCTGCAGATGTTATTGATGGTAGAATTGATGTTGCTATAAAAGTTGTTGACAGAGCAGGTCTTAGTGAAACTTTAGTATTTAAGATTAGAGTTTCCGACGAAGTTGATTTCTTATCAGATGTTACAGTTATAAACTCAAGAAATTCTCAAAAAGTATTATCTTGGGGTACAGGTAGAAATGCAACTACAGGTGACGGACTTGACGGACAAAATGTTGGTATTTTAGATGAGAACTACTGTGAGATAGAAATTCCTCATATTCCACCAAAAGATGTTTTTGACGCTCGTTGGTCTATAACTTATACTAATGGTACTTATAGAAATATTTTCCCAACAGCTAAAGCAGGTACAGAAGCCGTTCTACATAGATATAAAGGAACGTTCCAACCAGGTGGTGTTACAGGACAAACTTCAGCGTTCTATCCTGTTAAATTGAGATGGGATCCAAAAACTGTTCCGGCAATAGGTACCCAAGGTAATCCTCAAGGTTCAACTTGGAAGATTATTGACGGTGGTACTAACGGTAATTACTTTACAGTTAATATGAACGATGTTACAAAACGTAATGTAAGTTCAGTTGCTAAATTCCAAGAAAATGCCGATGGAACAGTTGAAATTATCATTACTGATACTAGAATTACTTCATTCCATATCACACACGATTGGTATTCAGGTATCAACATTGATAATGGTATTGAATCTACTTCTATTACATCAATTTCACCTAATCCGGTGGGATTAAACCAAGACAAAGTAAATATATCATTTGAAGTTGAAAAAGCAGGAAATGTATATATTGAAGTGTTTAATGAATTAGGTGAAAAAGTAGCTACAGTTGTTGATGAATACTTTAACGCAGGACGTTACGATGTTACATTTACATTGAGAGACTTAAAAGGTTCGAAACTTTCAAGTGGTGCATATAGTGTAAGATTAACATCAGGTATGACTACAAGCCCAGCACAACTAAGAGTGTTAAACTAATTTTAATTTTGATAACCGGCACTGATAAAAAGGTGCCGGTTAATAATGAGAAAAATATTTTATTATAAAAATGGAGAAATTCGTAATGAAGAAAAAATTCTTTCCTATACTAGGTGTTGCTGTACTTGTTTGTTCGCTTTTTACAGGACAACATATTAACGCCCAGATATATGGACAATTTGAAACAATAGATAGATACAACTATCCGGGGACATTTAATATCCCTGCTTCGGAAAAAACAGCTATCCCCGAAGATAAATTTGTTTTGCCACCAAATAATCAGCCTGATATAGAATTAAATGACGGTTATTATGAGTTACCACTTGGATTTACTTATAGATATAATGGGGCAGACTATGATAAAGTTTGGATATCCATTAATGGTTTTCTGACTTTTGATCAACCGCCTTCACTTGTTGAAATATCTAGGGATCCAACTGGATTGTTTCGCATAGATAACTCTACACCAAACAATGTAGTAGCGCCTTTCTGGGGTGACCATAAATATCGCGAAAAAGGTGCTATAAAAAATGGATTTGCTGAAACTACTATTAGTTATAAACCTGGTACTTATGAGATAGAAGACCCACTAGATCCAAGTGGACAAACTATCATTACTCGCAAAACAATGTTGATTGAATGGAAAAATTTGAACGTTTGTTATAACAATACTACAGAGGTAGATCCTGTAACTAATGAACTTATACCTTTAAAAGGCAATGTGTATTCTTTCCAGGTTATTATATACCAAGGTGCAAATGATATCGATTCTAAACAAGGCGATATAGAATTTAGATATGGTGAGTTCGGACCATTGCAAGAGCAAATAGCAGTTGATCCTGGTTTGAAAGCAGGTAATGCTCCAGCTGCTATTGGTTTTAAAGGAGCAGGATTTGGGTTAGGTAATAAAGCTGACTTCTTTAATGCTATTTATAATGGTGGTGAAGAACCTATTGATAGAAACTCACAAATGGTTTCAACAAAATTGTCTACAATGAAACCGACTTCAGGAGATCCTAAATTGTCAGTAAGAGCATACGCTATATTTTCAATGAACGAAGCTGAACGTTGGGGTGATGGAGATGCTGACATGTCAAAAGCTCCGGGTGGAAGACACTTTAAAGTGAAAAACCTACAAAACATGTATGTTAATATCAATGATGCAAGAATAATAATGAAGTCCTTGGTTACTGGAAACAAATTAGATTCAGCATATGGAAATGCTGCTTATCATGCTGATGTTCATCATGATGGAAGATATTATTATTTAGTTAAAAGGAATATGAACAATGCTATGACCATTGTTACTGAAGGATATCAAGCAAGTGATATTAATGGTCCTATCTTTGATGATAATGGCCATCCTGTTATGAGTAAGGATACTTTCTTTATTAAAGCTGCAAAAGAAATCGGCGGTTTCGGCTTTTTGCCTTACTATGGACAAAATGATAATACTATGACAATTACTTTCCCAGGTGAAAATATACAAGGAGGTACTATTACTATTCTTGATGCTGACAAACCTGAAAGTGATTATAAATTCTTAGTAGCAAGAATAAAAGATACAGACATACAATATGTAGAAGTAGATACTGTTTCTAATAGACTTAATATGGAAATTTCTTTGAAAAAAAGAGTTAATTGGCGCAATCAGAATATTACAGAAGAATTGCCTGTATTATTAACAAATTATCGCAAAGAATTACTATGGGAAGCTGATGAACAAGATGCTGCACTTATTATTAGCTATTTAGGTGCTAAAATTCCTCAATTACCTTGGATATATGATAATGTATTTCATATAAAAGGAAAGATTGGTGCTGATGTAGCAAAAGCAGCAACTAATATCAAATTTGATAATATCGTTGTAACGGGAGTTAATACTTATAAAGTTCCTGTTTATATAAATGGAGTTGCTGATGGACCTATGTCAGCGAAATTTAAATTGAATAGCGATATCATTAATTTTGAATCTGCTGATCCCGATGTTTTTGTAGATTTCTCAAATGATACTAGAATCGCTGTTATTGCAGCTAGTGGTTCTTTTGATGAAAATTCTCCAATAGCTTATTTGACAATTTCTACCGATAATGATCAAATTTTAGCAAATGAAGTTAGATTTGATGGAAACAATGTTTCTAATGTGAAAAAACAATTGAAAACTAACTTAGCAGTTGCTGATTTTGATGTGTTAGCTCAAAACACACCAAATCCAGTTGTTAATTCTACTAACTTTACACTTAATATCCTTGAAGAAGGAAATTATTCGCTCGTAGTAGTTGATGTTTTCGGAAATATTGTTAAAACTATTGTTGATGCAAATATGAATCCAGGTACTTTCTCTTATACTTGGGATTGTAAAAATGAGAACGGTGAAAAAGTTGCTAATGGAACTTATATTTATCGTTTGATTGGAAATGGACATACTCTAACAAAAAGTTTAGTTATTGCTAAATAATAATTTATCTTTTTATGAGATATGTAAGTTTGACTATTATAATAAGTTGGTTGCTACTTCTATGTAGCAACCAACAAATAGTCGCTAACGGTATATTAATTCCAAAATTAAGTCTGAATAAAACAGAAATAGATTATTGTAGTCAGAGTAATTCTTATAATGAATTTGTTCTTACCATTGATTTAGGAACAACTATTATACCGGCAGATTCTTTGTTCTTTGTAAATTTAGCTTTTGCTTATAATAAAGAAAAAGTTGTTATAGA
>JAAYTD010000023.1 GCA_012518115.1 Ignavibacteria bacterium
ACTGAAAAAGCAAAATCATTGCAAGCTATCTTAGATAAAAAGGTTGATGGCAAAAAAATATTTGGAACATCTTTCGCTTTAAAAAAAGATAATACAGTTTGGCAAGGAGCATCAGGTAATTTAAGTATAGACCAGCCTTATTTTATTGCGAGTACAACAAAATTATTTACTACTGCAATTATTCTAAAACTTAAAGAAGAAGCTAAGTTAAGTCTTGACGATAAAATACACCAATATGTTGATATTTCAGTTTTGTTTAGACTTCATCTTTACCAAAAGAAAGATTATTCCCAAGAAATAAGTATTAAGCATTTGCTTTCTCACACATCGGGACTTCCCGACTATTTTCAAGACAAAGGAACAAGCAAAAAAAGTTTGGAAAAAGACTTAATGAAAGGTCATGATCAGTCTTGGACTTTTGAAGAAGCTATTGAAATGTCAAAAAAGTTTGAGCCTCTTTTTGTTCCAGGCGAAAAAGGAAAAGCAAAATATTCAGATGCAAATTTTCAACTTTTAGGGAAAATTATCGAAAAAATCACAAATAAATCATATGCCGAAAATTGCCAAGAATATATAATTCAACCACTTGGCTTGTCAAAAACTTATCTATATCAAGATGCTACAGATGAAACACCAAAAATGTTGTATCACAAAAAAAAGGAGTTGAGAATTCCTAAAGCAATGACATCTTTTGGAGCAGATGGAGGCATAGTTTCAACTTCGGCAGACATGTTAACTTTTATAGAAGCGTTTTTCACAGGCAAATTGTTCCCAATTGATTATATCGAAAAAATGCAAAAATGGAACAAAATTTTCCCACCAATGCGTTCAGGTATCGGCATTCATTTGTTTAAGATACCTAAAGTTTTTGACCCTACAGGAGCAATGCCTTCTTTTATTGGACATTCAGGACTTTCGGGTGCTTTAGCATTTTATAGCCCAAAAGAAAATCTTTATATCGCAGGAACAGTAAACCAAACAGCTCACCCAGATATGTCTTTTAAAACAATGATTTCATTGACTCAACGAATGTTGAAAAATGAAAAGTAGCAATAAATCTGTTACCATTTATAATGCCCGAATTATCGGAGCATTTTTCTTATTGGCATTTTTAGCCTATGGTATTGGAAGTCAATTGTTTGAAAGCACAGATGACTTTGAAAAATATTTAGGAGCATTCCTTGTCATAGCCAATTCTGTAATGGTTTTGTTTATAGGAATTTTATTGAGAAAAACATTAAAATTGCACAATGCTTTAGTGGGAAATATTTATCTTTTTGCAAGAATATTTGAAGCCTTAGCACTTTCAACAATACTCATAAATGGAAATGTCCCAAACGACTTGGGTTATATTCTAGGCATGTTGGTTTTAGGAATTGGCAGTATTCCAATGTGTTTAACTTTGTATAAACATAAAATCTCACCATCTTGGTTAGCGATTTGGGGAGTTGTAGGCTATGCTGTTTTTGCATTTGGCTTTCTAATGGAATTGTTTGGAAAGGAGTGGAGCATGTATCTTCTTGGTTTAGGCGGATTGTGGGAAATAGTTTTTGCAATTTGGTTGATTGTTAGAGGGAGTAAAAGTGTAAAACAAATCGCTTGCTAACAAGAACTTAATTTTGAAAAAATAATTTAAAAGCTAAATAAAGAAAAGTGAAAATGAACAAATTAAAAACAGGAATTACGCTTGTAATATTAGGTAATGTGTTGTATGTCTCAAAAGATTTTTTTTGTAATATTTTGCCAAGTGATTTTGGTGATTTCATTCAAGGTTTATTTTTAGGAATAGGAGTTGCTATAAATGCAGTCGGAATTGTGCTTGTCTTTATGCACATAGCAAAAGAAAAAAAAGAAAATAATAATTTAGAATAAATGTAATATGAACGGAATATTTTATTTTTCATCAACAGGAAATAGTCTATATATCGCTGAGCAAATTAAGAACGAATTAGGTGGAGAAATTCGCTATATTCCAAAGTTCGCAGGAGATGTAAATACATATGATAAGATTATAATTGTATCGCCTATACATAGTTTTGGCTTGCCTACGCTTGTGTATAATTTTATTATTAATATGAAATCTTCTAAGCCTTTGTACATTGTGCTTAATCACGGTGGAATGGAAGCTTTTGCTCCATATTATGCTTATCAACTGTGCAAAAAAAGTGAACTTAATATTCGTTCAGTTCAAGCTGTTATGATGCCTGAAATTTACACATTAACCTTTTCTCAGCCTAAGTTTGCTATAAATCTAGTTTTACGCAAAGCACCAAAACGCATGAAATCTGTCGTTGAAGTCATCAGAGACGACAAAGAGATTGTAATTCAAAAACCTAAGAAAGATAAATGGACACCTAAACATCTTGAAAACATTAAAAAATTTCATCTCTTAGTCAAAGATTTCAAAATAACAGAAAACTGTACTAATTGTCAGAAATGTGTTAGAATCTGTCCTGTTGGCAATATCAGAAATGAAAATGGAAGCATAGTTTTTGACGATAAATGTGTTGCTTGTTTGAGTTGTTATCATCGTTGTCCCGAAAAAGCTATTGTTTATAAAAATAAACGTAAAAAAGACAGATATATCAATCCTAATATTTTAGAAAAAAATATTGGTGCTGACCAAGTGTAATAACGAAATTAAATAAACTATTTATAATTATGAGAACTCGCAATCTATTAATTTTTCTTTTGCTCTTTCTTTCTGTAGGAGCTTTATTTGGCGGAGGTGCTTTTTTAATTTTCCCCGAAGGATGGATCGAAATGACACCTGAATTAATGCTACAACATTCGCCTTTTAAAAACTTTCTAATACCCGGATTGATTTTGTTTACAGTACTTGGTTTGATGCCAATTTTTGTTGTATGGGGATTAATAAAACGTAAAAAATGCAAAATAGCACAATTGGTAAATATATATCCCGACATGCATTGGTCTTGGTCTTGGGCAGTTTACACAGGCTTTGCTCTTATTATTTGGATTTATATGCAAGTCTATTTTTTACAAGGTTTTCACTGGCTACATTTTTTCTATTTTTTCTATGGTGTTTTAATCTTAGTAGTAGCACTATTAAAGCCTTTAAGACAGCAAATTTCAACAAAGCTATAACATTATCAAATATTGAAAGATATGAAGAAGCAATTATTTGTAGTCAAAAATCCGTATCTTTCAACCCACAACATGCGAGTTCTCACAATTCTTTGGGTAGATTACTCTG
>JAAYTD010000092.1 GCA_012518115.1 Ignavibacteria bacterium
AATAATATGACATTTAGCCAAGATTTAAATATTAGGACTGAGTGTTATTTTTGGTTAGTTTATGATGTCTCTGAGAATGCAACTCGCGGTGCTATGGTTGATGCTTGTATGCTTTCAGCTAATACAGTATTAGATGGTATACCTGAGAGAGTTCAACAGCGGAGTATAAGGAATTATGATCCTGGTGAAATATTTATTGTTTTCTTACCGCTAACTAAGTCTGTATATACAGTAGGTATAGATGGTGATTATGCATCATTAGGAGATTTTGCTTTTGATTTTTCATATGTTGGTGCTACAAGAGATCTTGAAGTCCAAATTATTTCAAGCACTTTTGAAACTGGTCCTGTTGTTTTCAAGAAAGGTCCATTAGGTAATTTTAAGGTTTATATGCATCCTGTATCTAATGCTCCAGTTGTAATATCCTCAAATTTTAAGGAAGATGCAAATGAGAGAGTAAAAGGTTTTGTACAGTTTAGTTATTGTGATAATTTTGTAATAGATGGCTCATTAGGTATTAGTGATAATGATAGGAGTTTAACATTTATTAGTCCTTCAAGATCTACCATAGGTACTTTTTATTTTGAGAATTCCAACAATTGTACAGTTAGGAATACTATCTTAAAAGGTGGAAGTCTAGATAGTTTAGCTGAGAACTCATCTATGATTCTTAAGAATTCAAATGATTTTAATTGTACTAACAACTCTTTTAGTAATGCATATGAAGGAATTACAGTTATAGGTAGTGAAAACCTTGCTATTCGCAATAATGATATAGGAGATGCAAACAAAGGTATAACAACATCTTCTGGCTTACGTCTTTTAGAAGTCAAAAATGCAGTAATAGAGTGCAATAGATTTACCAACTTGTATAGTTCTAAGAATACAACGGAAGGTATTTCTATAATAGGTAACGGAGGGGAATCAAATATAAAAATTATCAATAACACTTTTAATAGTCTTTCTAATTCTAATAGGGATGAATCATCAGGTAAAGGTGTATATGGTATAGTGTTTTCCGACATATTAGGTGTAGATATCCTTCATAATACATTTTATGTTTATGATATAACTTCAGGACATAAATTTTCAGCTTTATTATATGATAAAGGAAGGAGTGGAGAAATAACTTTGCGTAACAACATTCTTCATAATGAATTAAATGCAGGAGATCTAAATACTGTATTTTTAACAGAAGATTTTAGGTATAATCCATTAATTAATGTAGATGGTAATATCTATTTTGCAACTAGTGGTTTTCATATTGATATGAGAACAGGCACACTTCAAACCTTTGATGAATGGAAGCAGTTTATATCAGGTTCAGGTCAAGAGATTCATTCATCCTGGTATGATAAATCTGATAGTACTACAAAGATGTGTTTTCATTTATTATCCCGAACAGATCCACATTTAGATGGTATAGCATTAGTAGAGAGAGAATTTTTAGTTCCATTTGATCCTATGGTTCCTAGGGATATGGATGGTGAAGAGCGAGGTGCAACAGGTATAACGAATGCGGGAGCCGATCACATTCATATGGTAATATATGAAGTAGATAAAGAATATCCCTATGATTTATCGGAAGATGGTACTTTAGGCCCTGTTTCCAGTTTAAGTTTTTGTGAAGATGGTGAAAGTGAAATTTATTTGCGCATGGAGAAGGAGTTTCAATCATGGGGAGACAACGTTCAAAGAACATACGTGCCTATAGTAGAAAACACTTGGGTAAGAATTCCTTATGATAACAATACAGCATATGATACACTAAACTTTAATGTAGATTTTCATGTAGTAGCTCCATCAATCTATTCCAACAATTTGTCATATACTCATTCAGGTATATATAGGGTTTATTCACGTTTAGGTCAGTTTAATTATGTTTCTAAAGACATTAATGTAGATATCACCCGTACCATCAGTATAACGGAACAACCATCCCAAGATATTTTGGCGTGTAGTAATGCAGGTCTTATAGAAGTACCAATTCAATTGATTGGCAGTTATACAGGTTTGCAATGGGAACGAAGATTGTCAGATGGCAGTTGGCAATCGGTACCAGGTGAAAACGATCTTATATTACAATTATATACAGAGTCAGATATCGATTTGGATAGAATTAAAGGCGACTATCGTTTGCGTATAAACACAAAAGGTATTTGTGATACAGATCCTGTTGTATATAGTGATATATTTACAGTATCAGAAGGCTATCCTTTAACTTTTGTTGATATCAAATCAAATTACGAAGCTGAGTCTCTTAAATCACTTTGTGAGGGCGATGAGATTAAGTTATATGTTGAAGTAGAAGGTTCAGCCACAGGTTATATATGGCAAAAGTATAATGAAATATTAGATGAATTTGTAGATATTTCAGATGTAGTTAATCCAACTGCGGTAGAGAATGAATATAGGATTGTTTCAGCTGTAGAATCCGACGGTGGTTTTTACAGATGTTTGGTAATAGGTCCTCAACTTTGTACCACAGGTTATGAGATGTATTCATCAGAGTTAGAGCTTGTAGTTAAACCCACCGCACGTATTTTGCAACAACCTAAGGAGCAAATAGTATGTTTTGGTAATAAGAAGGTCGAGTTGGAAGCAGCAGTAAGTGGTGAAGTAACTTATCAATGGTATAAGGATGGCATCAAGTTAGAAGGAGCAACCGATGCTAAGTTAAGTTTTTATAATGAGATTAGTTCCGAAGAAGTAGACACAACCATTGGTGGTATTGATACAGTAGTAACAGTTTATGATACGACAGGAGTTTTATTTGAAGATGCAGGATTATATAAATTAGAGATTTCCTATACAGATTGTTCAGGTAATCCATCAATAATGTTTACAGATGAAGTTCAAGTTTATGTTTATGGTCCAACTGAAGTTTACAAATCGACAGAGTTAGTCTATGGTTTTAAGGGAGGTTATGCAGTTTTAGAAGTAGAGGTAAAAACTTTAGGTAGTGATTTAAGTCCAGAGAAGTATCAGTGGTATCGTAATTATAGTTTAGGATATTCAGAGAAGGTTGTTAATAGTAGTCGTATCAAGGGTGCCACATCTTCCCGTTTAGTCTTCAATTCACTAGAAGATTCGGATCTCAATGACGGCAACAATCCTGAGGATTATTATTATTGTGAAGTAATAGGTGTATGTAATTCTCTAATAACTAATCCAGCGTATATGCGTGTAGTACCAGCCATCGTAATATACGAGCATCCTTACTCAGCGGAGAAATGCGAAGGTGATGCAGTAGATTTTGAAGTTTCAGCACATGCAACAGAACCAGGAGAGCCGATATCTTATCAATGGTATAAGGACGGTGTTGCATTATCAGACAATGCAAGTATCACAGGAAGTCAAACGAGCAAACTTTCAATAAGTTCCGTAGGTTTAGACGATATAGGTAAGTATAGTGTAAATGTAAGTTATGTTAACTTGTCGTCGGGTATACTTAGTACAGAAGCTAATTTATTAGTAGAGAGTGCGCCTATAATAGAGACCCAACCAACAGGAGTCTCTATAGATATAGCAACTACGACAGATTTTACACTTACAGTAGTACATAAGGAACAATATCCTGGTTACATTTGTAATTATCAATGGTATAAAGATGGTGTTGCCATCACAGGAGCTACAGACAGTTACTTGTTAGTAGATCCCGCAAGTATAGATGATACAGGTATTTACCATGTTGTTTTAAGCAGTTTGCGTGATTGTGGTGAGACTAAATCAGTAGAAGTAAAAGTAGAAGTAACAGATAGTGGCATCGAAGATTCTAAAGATGTGTCAGGTTTAACCATATTATCTATTTTACCAAATCCGACAACCCATAAGAGTATCTTACGTTACAATTTAGATAAATCAGGACTAGTAACAATTAGTGTATTAGATATTTCAGGTCGTCTTGTATCTGAATTATCTAGTAAGTCAGGCTATCAAGGATTGAACGAAGTTAGTTTAGATATGAGTAATTTATCTAATGGAACTTACTATATTTTAGTTGAATCTAA
>JAAYTD010000024.1 GCA_012518115.1 Ignavibacteria bacterium
ATAATATGAGACAACAAAAGAAATTGAATTCTTTTTCAATCCCTAACTTTGCCTAATTCTATATATAATTGTCTGCATTGTGATTTATGTGATTAGCATAATTTTGAGGAGTTTTTAAATTCCCCTTCCTTGACTTGTCGGGGCGTATTGCATACGCCCTACGAAGCCGGACGGGGTAGTCTATTAAAAAAACTGCTTACTGAAAAAATCAATAAGCAGTTTATAGAAAGTGAAAATATTCTCTACTAATTTTTAACAACTTTTCCTATTTTTCCTTTTGTTATTACTAAATACACTCCTGCGGGTAGATTTGAAATATCAATTTCTGTTTTTTCTGCGTTAAGTGCTTTTTTATACAAAACCTTGCCTACTAAGTTTAATATCTTTATTTCATCAGTAAAGAGTTTACTTTCAATAAAAAACTTACCCGCAGTAGGATTAGGATAAATACCTAACCATTCTATTTCACAAATACTTCCGTCTTTTTCTTCAAGTATAGCATCGCAATAGTTTTCTTCAGTAAATTCTTTCATTTGTTCATTAGTTAAATACAGAATAAAACCTTCGGCTTGCATACAACATCTTAAAACCCATAAATCTGATTGGCTGCTAATATCTAAGCTAGCTAGTTGATTGTTATAACAATGTAATTCTCCTAATTGTCTGTTTTTACTAATATCCAAGTTAGTTAGTTGATTAGTACAACACTCTAACCACATCAGTTTTGTGTTGTTACTTACATCCAAGTTACTTATTTGATTGTTGTTGCAATATAATCTAATTAGTTCTATGTTTTTACTTACATCTAAACTAATTAGTTGATTATTATCACAATTTAGTGTTCCTAATCCTATATTATTACTTATATCTAAGCTACTCAGTTGGTTTTCAGAACAAACTAATCCCTTTAAATTTATATTATTTATAAGATCTAATCTAGTTATTTGATTATTATTACAAGTTAGTGTTATTAATTCTATATTATTACTTACATCTAAGCTAGTCATTTGATTTTCAGAACAAACTAGTCCTGTTAAGTTTATATTATTTGTAATGTCTAAGTTATTTATTTGATTTACACAACAAGCTAATTGCATTAGTTCTATATTCTTGCTTATATCTAAGTTAGTCAGTAGATTATTATTACAAGTTAGTGTTATTAATTTTATATTTTTACTTACATCTAACTCAGCTAGTAGATTATGATAACAATGTAATGTTTCTAATTTTATATTATTGCTTACATCTAATTCAATCAAAGAATTATAGCTACACTTTAGCGTCTTTAAATTCGGCATATGTCTAATTAATTCATCTATGTTAATAAGCTTTGAATTAGTGCAATCCAAAGTATCTATTTTTGCTAATGCTTCTAAGTTTGTTGTAGTACTATCTATCCCACCATCTTCATTTATAATAACTCCAGATAATTGATCTGTATAAGGATTACTCTTTATCCATTTTATCCATGCTTTTAATCGTGGATTTGTTATTAATTCATTAGAAAATGTGAAATAAGAAACTAAAATAAATAATGTCAAAAGTATTAACAATTGATTTTTCAATATCTTAAACATTTTTAACACTCCATAATTATATTTTATTATTTTTCTACTAATTTTTAACAACTTTTCCTATTTTTCCTTTTGTTATTACTAAATACACTCCTGCGGGCAGATTTGAAATGTCAATTTCTGTTTTTTCGGTGTTAAGTGTTTTGCTGCATAAAACTTCGCCTGCTAAATTTAATATCTTTATTTCGTCGGAAAAGAATTTACTTTCTATAAAAAATTTACCTGCAGTAGGATTAGGATAAATATCTAACCATTCTATTTCACAAATACTACCGTTTTCTTTAAGTATAGCATTGCAATAGTCATATACACTAAATCTGTATTTTTGTTGTTTAGTTAAATACAGAATAAAGCCTTCCGCTTGATAGCAACATTTTAGTTCTACTAAATTTAGTAGCGGTCTAATATCTACGCTATTAAGTATATTATGCTCACAATATAAATCTTTTAATCTTGTATTCTTACTTACATTTAAGCTAGTTAATTGATTATAATCACAATATAGTCCTATTAAATTTATATTATTCGTAAAATCTAAGTTGTTTAGTTGATTATCATCACAATTTACTACTTCTAATTTTATATTTTTGCTCATATCTAAATTAGTTAATTGATTATAAGTACAACTCAAGTATGTTAGTTCTATATTGTTACTTAAATCTAAGTGACTTAATTGATTATCATCACAAAACAAATTTTTTAATTCTATGGTTTTGCTTACATCTAAACTAGTTAGTTGGTTACTATAACAAAATAAATCTTCTAATTTTATGCTATTGCTCATATCTAAATTAGTCAATTGATTATCATGACAATCCAAAAGTTCTAATTCTATGTTATTATTCACAGTTAAGTTAGTTAGTTTATTATAATAACAATACAATTCTTTTAATTTTATATTTTTGCTTATGTCTAAGTTAGTCAATTGATTATAAGTACAACTTAAGTACGTTAGTTCTATGTTGTTACTTAAATCTAAGTTACTTAGTTTATTATAACAGCACTCCAATCTTTCTAATTTTATGTTTTTACTTACATCTAAATTAGTTAATCCATTACCAGAGCAATTTAAATACGTTAGTTCTGTGCTATTACTTATATCTAAGTTAGCTAGTTTATTATAATAGCACTCCAATCTTTCTAATTTTATGTTTTTGCTTACGTCTAAATTAGTTAATCCATTAGAAAAACAAGTTAATTGTGTTAGTTCTATATTTTTGCTTACATCTAAATTAGTTAATCCATTAGAAAAACAAGTTAATTGTGTTAGTTCTATATTTTTGCTTACATCTAAATTAGTTAATGGATTATCAGAACAATTTAATAGTCTTAATTCTATGTTTTTGCTTACATCTAAGCTAGTTAGCTGATTGCTATGACAAATCAATTCTTCTAATTTTATATTTTTACTTACATCTAATTCAATCAAAGAACTATTGTTACATTCTAACTTCTTCAAATCCGGCATATTTTTAATTAATTCATCTATGCTAATAAGCTTAGAATAAGTGCAATCTAAATACTCTACTTTTGCTAATGCTTCTAAATTTGTTGTAGTCTTAGTTATTCCACCATCTTCATTGACAATAACTTCAGGTAATTGGTATGTATTAATTTTTATCCAATTTTTTAATCGCAAGTTTGTTATTAATTCAGGTGGAACTATTTCAAATTTAACAAATGAAATAAAACCATTTGTATTAACAAGAGCAAATTCTCCTCCTTCGTCTTTATTCCTAAGTCCAATAGAATAAATACCATAATCTAAATCTGAAATACTATTAGAAAAATCTATATCTTTAATATGATTATTGGGAGCGATAGCTTCCGTTACATTATAACTAGCTAGTTCTTTAATTATAGTTCCTTTTTCGTCATAAATTGAGGCTGAAATAATACCTTTAAAATCTTTTTCACTCGTGTTTATAAAACTTGCAGTAACTTTAAGATTACTTTCTTTTTCTTTATCAATTTGATATGAGGAAAGAATAGGCGATGAATATAAAGAAAGTTGACTTTCCGAACTTAAAGGTTTTTGAACGTCAATCTCTAATTTATTATCACCTGAAGAAAGCAACCATTTATTTAATCTATCATGCTTATAGTATAATTTAACGTAATACTTACCAACAGATGTATTAAATAAAGGATTACTTTCAAGTATTATTTCTGTCGGTTTGTTAACTTCTAAATTATCTATTTTTTGTTTGGCGATGTTCATTACAAAATTATCCTCTGCATCGAACAAACATAATGATATGCTGCCTGAAAAACTTTCCGATTTATTGTTTACGATATTTGCATTTATTTTTACAGTACTATT
This sequence comes from Ignavibacteria bacterium, assembly GCA_012518115.1. Lineage (GTDB taxonomy): Bacteria > Bacteroidota > Ignavibacteria > Kapaibacteriales > UBA2268 > JAAYTD01. Next base: position 3,898 of record JAAYTD010000024.1, read on the forward strand.
TTGATAAACAGTTTCTTGTTGAAGTTCTAATGGTTTAAGCAAAGCTACTTGTGATTTTAATCCTTTCATAGGTTTTATATCAACAATAGCAGATTGCCATAAGTTATAATAATGGTCAGTTATATGATCTATGTAATAATATCCATTATGCTCTCCATTCCAGCCTAAATTGAAGTGAAATCTGCCGTCAGTATCATAACCATCACAAATAAAAGAATGAGCGGGATAATAAGTTTTCCCAGAATATGCTATAGGTTGACTATTATCTAAGTTTGCCTTTAACATATCTGTCCAAGTATTGTCATCGTAATCAGAGCGATGAATTATTTTAGTAGTAGTATCATATATAAAATAGCTTTTTAAAGAACTTGCGATTAAGTTAAAGTAAGCGCTACTACCTTTTACTTCATGCTCTATTGATAAAGCAACTACACAATGATACATTAAAGTAGCTACTGCTTTTTTTTGTTCTGCTGTTGAGTTTTGATTGTATTCATTTGTCATATTCTCCCAGTCATAAGTTGTATTTTCAAAATCAGCATATAGTTTGTCGTATCGACTATGAGTATATGTTTTTTTCCCTCTTCCGTTTTCAGGAAAATTCCAGTACTTCATTATTTGGGCCATTGTTGTTACTAAACAACCTGTAACTATTCGCTTTTTTGTGGGGTTATCATAAGGACATAAATTATTATAAGGTGCTTCTTGTCCCCATTTTGTTTTTATTAGTGGCGGTACAACTTCAGCTAGTAAAGAAGTTCTTTTTTTAGGATTTCTTGCCATTAACCATTCGTTATCTGTTTTTTCTGATTGTGGAGCTCCTTGTTTTATAGCTTCTGAAATAGCACTATCATATACTTCTAACCAGTATTTAGCAGCATCGGGAAGATTTTCTAAACTGTAGCTATCTTCTTTTGAGTATGCTAAAATAGGGTGTGCAATATCATCGCCTGCAATAATAACCCAGCCTTTTTGTGGGAAATTGTAAATATAAAAAGTAGGATTTTCAGCGGATTTGCTGAAAATATCATGCGATGAAGCTATCAATTTATAAGCGGAAGGATCTTGCAATTCAATTGAATATTTATTCATCTGCAAATTATGCTGCATAGCTATCTCTTTTGCTTCTTCCAAACTTATAGGTTTAGAAAATAGAGCATAAGGAAGTAAAATAAATAATGCCAAAGGCATTAGTACACGATTGGTTAGGTTTTTCATTGGAAATCTCTATAATAATTAAAAAATTCGTTAATTTAAAAAAACATACAATTCATAAATATAAGACACAAATCTTTCGATTTTGTTAATTTTTTAGAAAATTATTTTAAATATTTTTATTATATCTGAAAAAAATCAATAAGCAGTTTGTAAAAAGTGAAATTATTTTGCCTAATTTTTAACAACTTTTCCTATCTTTCCTTTTGTTATTACTAAATATACTCCCGCAGGCAGATTTGAAATATCAATTTCTGTTTTTTCGTCGTTAAGTGTTTCTCTATATAAAACTTCACCTGCTAAATTTAATATCTTTATTTCATCAGTAAAGAATTTACTTTCGATAAAAAACTTACCCGTAGTAGGATTAGGATAAATATCTAACCATTCTATTTCGCAAATACTTCCGTCTTTTTCTTCAAGTATAGCATTGCAATAGTTTTTTTCAGTAAATTTGCCTTTTTGTTTATTAGTTAAATATAGAATAAAACCTTCAGCTTGATTACAACAGTTTAGTTTCTGTAAATTTAGAATCGAGCTAATATCTAAGTTATTAAGCGTGTTATCTTTACAATATAGAGTTTTTAATTCTATATTTTTACTTAGATTTAAGTTGTTTAGTTGATTGTTACTACAATCTAATGTTATTAAATTTATATTTTTACTTAGTCTTAAGTTAGTTAGTTGATTATTCCAACACTCCAATTCTTCTAATTTTATGTTCTTGCTCATGTCTAAATTAGTCAATGGATTGCCAAAACAATTTAAGTATGTTAAATTTATATTTTTATTTAGGTCCAAGTTGTTTAGTTGATTGTTACTACAATCTAATGTTATTAAATTTATATTATTTGTAAGGTCTAAGTTAGTTAATCGATTTTTCTCACAACCTAAATGTTTTAGTTCTGTGTTCATATTTAATTTATTTAGTCGATTTTCACGACAACTCAAGAATTCTAATTTTATATTTTTACTTATATCTAATTCAAACAAAGAATTATTGGAACATGTTAATCCTGTTAGTTCTATATTTTTACTTACATCTAAATTAGTTAGTAAATTATAATAACAACTCAATACTTCTAATTTTATGTTTTTACTTACATCTAAGTTTCTTAGTTGATTAAACCAGCACTCTAAGTGCGTTATTTTTATGTTTTTACTTACATCTAAATTATTTAATTGATTGTGAGAACAATCTAATTTTATTAATTTTATATTTTTACTTATATCTAAGTTCTTTAATTGATTGTGAGAACAATCTAATTTTATTAATTTTATATTTTTACTTATATCTAAGTTCTTTAGTCGATTATGATAACAATCCAATACTTCTAATTTTATGTTTTTACTTATGTCTAATTCAAACAAAGAATTATCTTTACATACTAACGTCTTCAAATTCGGCATATGTCTAATTAACTCATTTATGGTAACAAGGTAGGAATTAGTACAAATTAAATCCTCTATTTTTGCTAATGCATCTAAATTTGTTATAGTCTTAGTTATTCCACCATCTTTATTTACAACAACTTCAGGTAATTGTTTTTGATTAGTTCTTATCCAAATTTTTAATCGTAAATCTGTTATTAATTCAGGTAGAACTATTTCAAATTTAATAAATGAAATGAAACCATTTGTGTTAACAAGAGTAAATTCTCTGCTTTCCTCTTTACTCCTAAATCCAATGAAATAAATACCATAATCTAAATCTGAAATAGTATTGGAAAATTCTATATCTTTAATGTAATTATTTGGAGCAATAGCTTCCGTTACATTATAACTAGCTAGATCTTTAATCATAGTTCCTTTTTCGTCATAAATTGAGGCTAAAATAATACCTCTAAAATCTTCTTCACTGGTATTTATAAAACTTGCAGTAACTTTAAGAGAAGTGTCTTTTTCTTTTTCAATTTGATATTCCGAAAGAGTAGGTGATGAGTATAAAGAAAGTTTGCTTTCTGAACTTAAAGGTTTTTGAATGTCAATCTCTAATTTATTATCACCTGAAGAAAGCAACCATTTATTTAATCTATCATGCTTATAGTATAATTTAACGTAATACTTACCAACAGATGTATAAAACAAAGGATTACTTTCAAGTGTTATTTCTGTCGGATTGTTAACTTCTAAATTATCTAATTTTTCTTCAGCAATAGTCATTAAAAAATTATCTTCTGCATCAAATAAACGTAATGATAAATTACCTGAAAAATTTTTCGATCTATTATTTACTATATTTGCATCTATTTTTATATTACTATTTTGATAAACAACTTCTTGTTTAAGTTTTAATGGTTTGAGCAAAGATATTTGTGGGCTAAGTTCTTCAATAGGTTCTATGTTGACAATAACATTTTGATTTGAATTTAATTCTAAATTGGTAATACCGTCTATGTAATAAAATCCGTTGGAATTACCATTCCAACCTAAATTGAAATGAAATCTGCCGTCAGTATCATAGCCATCACAAATAAAAGAATGCCTTATTGCATTTGCTTCGCCTGCGTATGGCATGGGCTGATGATTATCTAAATTTTTCTTTAATATATCTATCCAAGTATTATTATTGTAATCGGAACGATGAATTATTTTAATGTTATCATCATACATGAAATAAGTTTTCAAAGAACTTACGATGTAATGTTCTTCAGTACCACTAGTTTCTACTCCATAATGCATTGATAAAGCAACTCCACAATGATACGTAAGAGTAGCTACTGCTTTTATTTCTTCTTTGCTTGAATTTTGATTGTATTCATTTGTCATGTTATCCCAATCATAAGTTGTGTTTTCAAAATCAGCACTTAGTTTGCCGTATTGACCATGACCATATGTGTATTCTCCCTTTCCACTTACAGGGAAATTCCAATATTTCATTATTTGTGCCATTGTTGTTGCTACACAACCTGTAAGTGTTCGCTTTCCTGCATCCTCGTCATAAGGACATAAATTATTATAAGGTGCTTCTTGTCCCCATTTTGTTTTTATTAGTGGCGGTACAACTTCAGCTAGTAAAGAAGTTCTTTTTTTAGGATTTCTTGCTATTAACCATTCGTTTGCTATTTTTTCTGATTGTGGAGCTCCTTGTTTTATAGCTTCTGAAATAGCGTTATCATATATTTCTAACCAATATTTAGAATTATCAGGAATATTTTCTAAGCTATAGCTAGCTTCTTTTGAATATGCTAAAATAGGGCGAGCTATATCATCACCTGCAACAATAACCCAGCCTTTTTGTGGAAAATTGTAAATATAGAAAGTAGGATTTTGAGTAGAATTTGTGAAAATATCATGCGATGAAGCTATTAACTTATATGCAGAAGGATCTTGTAGTTCAATTGAGTATTTGTTTAACTGCAAATTATGCTGCATAGCTATCTCTTTTGCTTCTTCCAAACTGACAGGTTTAGCAAATACAGCATAAGAAACTAAAATGAATAATGCTAAGAGCATTAATATACGGTTGGTTAGGTTTTTCACTGGAAATCTCTATATATAATTAAAAAATTCGTTAATTTTAAAAAACATACAATTCATAAATATAAGACACAAATTTTTTGATTTTGTTAGTTTTTTTCGTTTTTTGCTGATTAACTTTTAATCATATCAAAATACAAAAATAAAATGAAACAACAAAGAAATTATACTATTTTGAATAATTAACTACCCCGTCAAACTTCGCAGGGCGTATGCAATACGCCCCGACAATTCAACGAAGGGGAATTTGCAGCCCGACCTTCAGACAAGTTGAATTCTAAATCTAAAAGATCTCATAAATCATATAAATCACAGTTCAAATAAAAAAGGGGCGTATTCAATACGCCCCAACATTTATTATCTTTTCTCAAAAAACTTTCTTATTTTTTCTTTTTGTAGTTTTTATTTCTGCTCTTATTTGTATTTGTATTTCTATTTTGCTCTACTTTCTTAAAGTTAGGCGGTAATTTCCCTTGCGCAGCAGCGATTTCTTGTGCTTCTTGCATTTTTCTTTGCAACCAACTTTCTTTTTTAGGCTGTCTTTTCATATCCTCCAAAGTCATTTTATTACGAGAGAATTTATTAATATAAATTTGTTGAGCAATTCCTAACAAATTGAATGTAAAATAATATAAGTTCAAACCTGATGGTAAGTTAGAAAATATAAGCAAAAACATTATCGGAAATATATAAAGCATTCCTTTTTGACGCGGGTCTGTTATTGTCATCTTCTGTTGAAAAAACATAGCTAGTGACATAGCTACCGCTAATCCAGAAATATGACTTAAACCGAGAAATGAAAAATCCCAACTAACAATCTTATCAGGCATAGATAAGTCTGTTATCCAAAGTATAAAATCTTGTTGTCTCAAATCTATATTATTTTGCAAAACTTGCCATAAGGAAATAAGAATAGGAAACTGAATAAGCATCGGCAAACAACCGCCAGCAGGATTAATCCCATATTCTTGATATAATTTCATAGTTTCGGCTTGTTGTTTCTGCATATCATCTTTATACTTTTCACGAATTTTCGTCATCTCAGGCGCTAGTAGCTGCATTTTAGATGCTGACCGCATTTGCGTAATAGAAAGCGGATAAAGAAGTATTTTCATTATTAATGCAAATAAAATTAACGCAATTCCATAGTTTGAAACAAGACGATAAATTAAGTTAAACAATGGGCTTATCAGATACTCACCTATAGGACGAATAAACTTCCAGCCAAAATTAACAGTAGCTTCTAAACCATATTTTCTCACTATATCATATTTTACAGGTCCTATAAAAACCTGAAAAGAATTTGTTTGTTTGCCACCTTTATATGGAACACGCAAATCCATCTCATAATGTTCAACTTTTCCATTTTTTTTAACATTTTTATAGTATCCTGCAAAACTTGCATGACTATCAAATCCTTGCCAAGGTTGAGGAATAATTGCTGCTGTAAAATACTTTGTTTTTACTGCAACATAATCAATTATTCCCGTATAGCTCTCGTCTTCAATTTCTGTTTCGCTAGCATCAAATGTTTCAACAGAACCATTCATAGAAATTATAGTTTGCGAGTTTTCTGATTCACTAACAGAATTATATTCTTGATAATTAAGATTATTTCCCCAAACAAGAGAGTAACCACCTTTTAATATCCCATCAAGATTACTAACCGTAATATCTTGTTCTATATGATACTTATTTCCATAAAAAGTAATCTTTTTTGTAATAATTTGACCGTCACCCAAATCTAAATCATATGTGATTTCTTTGCTTGCATCTCCCGTTAATTTAATATTTTTTTCTAAATTTTTATCTGAAAAGAATAAATCACGCGTATCTATTTTTTTTGCTTCCGTTGTAATAAACCTCATAAATAGTTCGTAATTCTCGTAATTTATAAGCTGTACAGGAACTCCATCCCATTTATTATAATCTTTTAAGGTCCAACGTACAATAGCAGCACCTTTGTTTGAAATAATAGCTTTATAATAATCTGTCTCAATTTCTATATGTTGCTCTGCGTCTGTAGTAAATTTTGAAAAATACTTTCCATATTTTTCCTCTAAGTTTAAGATAGGTTTAATAGCACTTTCTTCTTCTTTCTCTTCAGGTACTGTTTCTACCTTCTGTCTGTCAGCATTTTTCTTTTGTTCAGGCGGAACACTTTGTTGTGTTGATCCCATATAAAACATCCACACAAACATAAGAAGTGCAATTAATACAACCCCAATTAAAGTTTTCTTATCCATAAATCTTTATTTCTTTCTGAAAATTTTAAACAGTTACAAATATACAAATTTTTTCTTTAATTCTTACAATTAATCTTGAGTTGTCTAAAAAAAAATACTTTTCCGCTACATTAAAATAAAATATGTAAATAAATAAAAACAATAAAATCATTAAAGAAAAGATACAAAACAGTAGAAATAGTAAAAAAATAGAAAAAATATCTCACTTATTTCGTAAATTTAAAATAAAAAAAAATGAAAAATTATAAAAATATAATTGTACTTGATAAAGTTAATTATACAACAAATACTGGAAAAACAATACTAAAGGACATATCTTTTAATATTAATAGTAGCGATTTTATTTCTATATTAGGACCTAATGGAGCAGGAAAAACAACTCTTTTTAAACTTATATTAGGAATAGAAAAGATAACATCAGGCTCAATAAAATTCAATAGTTTAACTCATAAAGACATAGCTTATGTACCGCAAGTTAAAACGCTTGACCGAACTTTTCCTGCATCTGCTTTAGAGCTTGTTTGTACAGGAATAAATAAAACTTGGAGCTTTTGGAACAGTAAAAAAGATATAATGCAAGCAACTGAAGTTATGTCTGCATTAAATGCTGAACATTTAGCAAATAGACAACTGAAAAACCTATCGGGTGGCGAATTGCAACGCATCTACCTTGCACGAGCTATAGCTAAGCAACCTAAATTATTACTATTAGACGAACCAGCTACAGGAGTAGATTTTATTTGTGAAAAAGATATAAACAAAGTTCTTACAAGATTAAATGATGAAGATAGTATTACTATTGTTATGATAACTCACGATTTTTCAACTGCTTATTGCCATTCAAAAAATGTTTTACTCTTAAATAAAGAAATAATATATTATGGCGACCCACAATCTACACTAACAGATAAAAACTTAATGGCAACATTTTCAAATACAATTCACACTCACGATGTAAAATTTGGAATAAAAAAATGCTAAAATCTTTCTTTGAGTTTGAATTTATGCAAATGGCTCTTATATCGGGCATTTTTATCAGCATATTAAGTGGAGTGTTAGGTGCTTTTATCGTTCAGCGTAAAATGAGTTTTTTAGGTAGCGGGCTTTCACATTCAGCACTTGGTGGCGTTGGTTTAGGCATACTTCTTGGCGTTGAACCGATTTTTATCATACTTCCTTTTGTTTTACTTATGGCAACTGCTATTTTCTTTATACAAGAAAAAACTAATTTAGCAATTGACACTTCTATAGGAATTATTTCCTCCGCTTCTGTTGCTTTAGGAGTTGTTTTTATTTCCCTTAAATCAGGATATAGCTATGACGCTTATTCGTATTTATTTGGTTCAATTTTAGCAATTTCAAAATATGATACAATTTTAATTTCTATACTCACCATAGCTATTTTAATTATAATAGGAAAATTTTGGAAAAATCTTGCTTACTCTACATTTGACAAGGAGTTAGCAATTTCAGATGGAGTAAAAGTCGTAAGAGATAATTATTTACTTATATTATTAATAGCTATTTTTATAGCTATAGCAATAAAATTAATTGGCATCATATTGACTTCCGCTTTTTTAGTCTTACCTGCTGCTATTGCAAAAATATTCTCTAAAACTTTCTTTCAAGTTACTGTTTTTGGAGTACTTATAAGTACAATTACTACTGTACTAGGATTGTTTATATCATTTTATATTAACTTTCCAAGTGGCGCAACAATTATTTTGCTACAAACCATATTTTTTGTTGTTTTTTTATTGTTTCAAAAATTAATCTTTCTTAAAATATCAAAAAAATAAATAAATATAATGATAGTTTGCAAAAATAATATTATATTTATTTGTTAACTTTAATGTATAAAACATCAAAAAGCAAAAAAATAAAAAATAATATATTATGTTAGATGAATTATTAAAAACAAAGGAGCTGGCAACGTTGCCGGCTACAACTTTCAAGATATTAGAATTACTTAATGATGAAAAACGATTAAATATACGTGAATTGGCAGAACTAATTGAAGTTGACGCAACACTAACGGCACAAGTAATAAAGGTTTCTAACTCTGCTCTTTTTGCTTCACAAGTACAAAATCGCAGCATAATGCAATCTATTGTTACCTTAGGTTTGAATAGAATTACAAATATAGTTATCGGTGTATCTATTTTTTCGCAAGCACTTTTAAAGTCAACTGACAGTCATATGCACGATATGTTAGATAAATATTGCTGGCATACATCTTCAACCGCTATGGTTAGTAAATCATTAGCAAAAAGATTGTTTTTAAACTTAAGGGAGTTTGAATTTATTGGTGGATTACTTCATGATATAGGTAAACTTACAATGCTGCAATACGATGTTGATTTATATAAAAAAGTTATAGAATTAATTGAAAACGAAAACCTTAAAGATGTAGAAGCAGAAAAAGAGATTTATGGTGTTAATCATAATGAAGTAGGTGCTGGCATAGCAAAAATGTGGAATCTACCTAAAGAACCCTCTGACGTTATAAAATACCACTCTTTTATAAATCAAGCACCTGAAAACACAAAACAATTAACTGCTGTAGTAACTGTTGCTAACTATTTATGTGAAATTTGGGGTGCTGGATTTTATGGCGGTTACAATCAAATTAATTTTGCAAATATCCCCGAATGGCAAATTCTAACGAATATTTCTAATAATGGAAACACTGCATTAGATATAGAACAAATTACATTTGAACTTGAAATTGACTTTAAAAATTCAGTTGAATTTCTTAATATTTTAAGAGAAGTTAACAAATAAATATGAATTTACCAGATTATTTGTCTGATACATACAAAAATTATTATGGTGAAATTCAAGACAGGTTAAAAGAATTTGAAAAAATCACTCCTGAAAATTCTTTTTATGAGTTCTGTTTTTGTTTAATGACTCCTCAATCTTCAGCAAATAATGCGTGGCAAGTACAAAGAAAACTTGAAGAAAAAGATTTCTTTAACAAAAAATTTGACCCTAAATACTTATTAGCCGACTCTAAACATTATATTAGGTTTCATAATAAAAAAAGTGAAAGGCTGCTAAAAGCAATTGATTTTTTTCCTGAATTATATAAACTGCTAATCTCAAATTTAACAGTAAAAGAAAAAAGATTGCAACTGAAACAAAGTTTTTCAGGATTAGGAATGAAAGAAAGCTCCCACTTTTTAAGAAATATCGGCTATAAAAATCTTGCAATTATAGATAGACATGTATTAAAACATTTAGAAAAATGTAATGTAATTGAAAATACAACACCACCTAATAGCATAAATCAATATATAAATATCGAAAATAGTTTCCTTGTATTTTGTGATAAAATTGATATCCCGATTGATGTAATGGACTTGTTGTTTTTTGCACACGATACAGGAAAAGTGTTAAAATAAATATAATTTAAGAAAATATGTCTCAATTACTTTTTAATAAATCATTTGCTGAAAGTAATTTTACCAATATAAATTTAGACAAGTTAGATTTTGTTTTTGATTATTTAATAGAAAACAATAAGTTTCAATCTACTATTTTAATCTTACCTACAAAAAAATATACAGATGAAATGAAACGCCGCTTTCTAAGAAAATATAAACAAGCAACACCAAATCTACTGTTTTTTACCTTAAAAGAGTTCGCAAAACAATGTTTAGAAAAAATACTTTCCGACAATTATCAAAACATCAAATTTATAAATGAAACATCTTCTTTAATATTAATAGAAAAAGTTATAGAAGAAGAAAAAAACAATCTTGAATATTATTCTTACCCTGTTCAATTACCTGTTCTGAAAAAAATAACAAATGTAATTCTTGGATTAAAAGAAGACGGAATCACGCCTCAAAATATAGATAACGAATATTCTGAAGAACAAAAAGTAGCTTCTGCACAAAAAAGATTTAATGATTTATGCAGAATTTACACGCAATACGAAAATAAAATTCAAGGAAAATATTTAGACAATACAGATATTTTATACAAAATAATAGAAGAAGTAAATAAACATCAACAGCCTGTAGATTCTATACTTAATAAGGATACAAGTAACTTTATTTTAGATGAAAAAATTCCTAATATCGATGCAATATTCTTTTACGGATTTAGTGAATTTAAATTCCCTGAAGCAAAGTTTTTATCAATTTTTACAAAAAGTAAAATTCCTGTTGCTATTTACATAAACTATTCAGCAATAGAAGGACCGAATATAGATCTTTTGCCTAAAAATACAAAACGATTGGTAATGAATTGGTTCAACGAACTATCTGATTTTTCTCATAAGAAATATACAGATAAAACACTTTTATCTTACATTAACAAGAATTTATTTAACCAAAATTTGCCTGAGGTAGAAAAAAACATTCAACTTCGCAAAGCTATTTCTGACAAAATTCATATAATTGAAGCAAAAGATAGAACTGAGGAGATGAAAAATATTGTCAATTTAGTTCATTCTTTAATTGATGAGAAGCAGCAAGAAAATGAGAAAATAAACTTGTCAGAAATTTGTATATGCTCCAGAATGTCCTCTAAATACACAGCGCTAGCGCGTGAATTTTTTAGCGAAAGCAATTTACCTATAAATATATCCGACCGATTTTCGCTTTCTACTTCTAATGTTATAACATTTATTTTATCTCTAATAGAAATATCTATATCGGGCATAAATAGAGAAAATTTACTTAAAATATCTGAAACGATTTTTCTCGAACAAGATAATTTAGACATTAAGTTGTTAATAAAATTAGGAGATAAATTTAGATTATGGACTTCCGGCAAAAAATCCAATAGTCAAATCAAATATTGGACAAAAATGTTAGAAAACTATCGCGAGATTATTCAACAAAATCAGGAAGAAAATAACATTATAGATATTAATGAAATAGAAAAAGGCATAGGAGCTCTTGAAAAATTAAATAACAAACTATATCTCATAAAACAAAAAAAATATACTGCTAAAAAGCTAGCTGAAATTATTAAGCAAAATATAATTAAAGAATTAAAAATCGCTCATATCATTCTGCAGCAATATAAAAATATATATAACAATAACAATATAAGTGAAATAGAAAAATTTCAATATCTTGAAGAAATAGAAAAAAACGCTAAATCTCTAACTAAATTTATAGAAGTTTTAGATGATTTTGCTGATATTTTTGATAAAGAAAATCAAGATAAAGAATATAGTATTAAATATATTTTTGATAGACTTACACTAGCTATATCAGCGGAAAGATATCAATTGTCTGAAAAAGATGGTTTAGGAGTTACAATTACAGACTTAGAACAAACGCGTGGCATTCCTTACAAAATTATTATTTTATGCGGAGCTGTTGAAGGTGAGTTTCCATTAAAATTCCAAACAGATACATTTTTAGGAAAAGATCTGCCTAATTCTGAAGAAATTCATAATGATAACGAAAAGATGCTTTTCTATTACTTTTTGACAAATAATTTAGAAGACGCTGACGGAATTTATATTTTCTATCCAAAAAGTGATTCGAAAAAAGAACATATAAGATCTTATTTTATTGACGAACTTATCAGAATTTTACCTGAAAAATCTATTATAAAAACAAACGATTCTGAAAACCCAAGCAATAAATCTTTTAAATGGTTAAATACTAAATCGCAACATTTAGAGATATTAAATTATTATTATCTGAATGAAGAAACAGAAAACAATATTAATGAAAAATATAAAGTAAGACTCAACAAATTAAATGAATTAGAGCAATTTAATTGTTGTAAAACTCAAAAAAAACAGAATTTAGAATCTTTGAAATCTACATTGCGCGAAAAAACTTACTCTATCTCAGAATTAGAAAAATATATTAAATGCTCTTTTTTATATTTTTTAGACCGAATAGGTAAAATAAAACCTGAAGATGATTTCACAGAATCTATAACTGGTTTAGAATTAGGAAATTATATACATAAAGTTCTTTATAGATTTTATACAGAAGCTTTAGAAAAGTTTGAAACTTCAGGTGAAAATTATGAGAATTTCAATGTATATTTTAGAAATAAATCATCCGAACTTAAAGAACAATTATATCATATTGCTGAGGAAGAAAAACTGGAATTTGACGTCCCTATTTTCAAATATGAAATTGAGCGTGCAAACCAAGTTTTATCAATTTGGTTTGATAATGAAATTAAAAAATTAAGCAGTTGGGATTTTACAGCAATTTCATTTGAAGAAGAATTTGGTGACAGAAGAAATGGACTTGAACTAACCCTATCAAGCGATAAAGATAGAACGATTAAAACATTTGGAAAAGTAGATCGCGTAGAGCTAGCTAGTGATAACAGATTTTTAGTAGCTGATTATAAAACAAGTAAGGCTTCTGTAGCAACACGTAGTAGTATTCTCAATGGAACATCTTTACAATTACCAATTTATTTGTTAGCTTTGAAGAAAAAATACTGCGAAAAGAATTGGAAACCAAGTGATGGTGTTTATTATTCGCTAGCTAGCAATGATGACAAATTTCTGCACGAACCTTTTCGCCGTATTGAAAATTTAGAAGAAACATTAGAAAATTCTTTAGAAGTTGCTATAAAAACTAAAGAAAAAATTGAAAATTTAGAGTTTGAAATTCCTAAAAAACCGGATTGTATTTACTGTTCTTATAACACAGTTTGTAGGAAAAACCAGATTGTTCTTTCCGAAGATTCGGAACAGGACTAACAAAATTTCCCCATTTGATTAAACTTGAATATAGCTTTTAAATCATTCAACAAAGAAATTTCAAATTGCAACAAAAAGCAAGTAAGCAGTTTGAAATACTATTAATTATTGTTTAAGAACGAAAACTAAAGTATTCACACATAATATAACAAAAGTTTTAACTCTCTTGTTTTTTTACTGTATAATTATTTTTTTCATTATCAAGAAAAAGTTATCCTATTTTAAATTTTTTAAAAAATGTTAATATCTTTTTTTTATTCTATAAGTATGTTTTAATTATTCAGTAAATCAAACACTACTGCATATTGTTAATAATTTATCATAATCAAAATATAAATAATCTGTTTTTTTTTAATATATTTGTACTTTAACAACAAAATAAAGGAATTTAGATAAAAAATGAAGATAGTCAGAAGATTTACTAAAGCAAACGTCAGTCCTTTTGATGAATTTCAATATGTAAAAAGAAATTCATCGCTTAAGAACTCAGATGGTTCTTTAGTTTTTGAGATGAAGGATATAGAGGTTCCAGAACATTGGTCGCAACTTGCTACAGATATTTTAGCACAAAAATATTTTCGCAAAGCTGGTGTTCCGCTAAAAAATCCTGATGGTTCTCCGCTTTTAGATTCAAATGGTAACGTTAAAACAGGCTCAGAAACTTCTGTAAAGCAAGTTGTACATCGTCTAGCTAGTACTTGGCGACATTGGGGTGAAAAGTACAACTATTTTGCTTCTTCAGAAGATGCAGAAGTGTTTTATGATGAAATTGTATATATGCTTTTAAATCAGATGTGCGCTCCTAACTCTCCTCAATGGTTTAATACGGGATTAAATTTGGTTTATGGAATAACAGGTAAATCGCAAGGACATTATTATGTTGATAATTCTACAGGCGAGCTATGTGAATCTACAGATGCTTATTCACGTCCTCAAACATCAGCTTGTTTTATTCAATCGATAAAAGATGATTTAGTAAATGAAGGCGGAATTTTTGATTTATTAAGTCGTGAAGCTAGGATTTTCAAATATGGAAGTGGCACAGGCACTAATTTTTCGTCATTACGTGGTCAAAAAGAAACCTTGTCTGGTGGCGGAATGTCTTCGGGCTTGATGAGTTTTTTGAAGATATTTGATAGAGCTGCTGGAGCTATTAAATCTGGCGGTACAACTCGGCGTGCAGCAAAAATGGTGATTTTAGATATAGATCACCCTGATGTTGAAGAATTCATTGAATGGAAAGCGGTTGAGGAAGATAAAGTAGCAAATTTAGTTTCTGGTTCAAAAGTAGCAGCTGTTTTTTTACAAGCAATTCTTGATGAAGCTATTGCAAATGGTACTAATATCAAAGCTAATAAAAAACTAGCTAATCTTGTTCAAAAAGGATTAAATCGCGGAATACCTATGTCCCAAATCCAACGAGTTTTAGATTTAGTAGATATGGGCTATACTTCGCTAAAATTTAACGAATTTAATACTCATTATGAAGGTGAAGCATATTTGACTGTAAGCGGACAAAATTCTAACAATTCTATACGCGTTACCGCTGACTTTATGCGAGCTTTAGAAAATGATGGAAATTGGGAACTTAAATGGCGGAATAATGCTTCTATTGCTAAAGTAGTTAAAGCACGCGAACTTTGGGAAAAAATAAATCTATCGGCATGGCGTAGTGCTGACCCCGGCATACAATATGATACGACAATTAACGAATGGCATACTTGCCCAAATTCAGGTAGAATTAACGCAAGTAACCCTTGTAGCGAATATATGTTTTTAGATGATACTGCTTGCAACCTAGCTAGTATCAACTTGCGTAAGTTCTGGGACGAAGAAAAAGCAGAATTTCAAGTAGATGATTATCGCTATACAATTAGACTTTGGACAATTGTATTAGAAATTTCTATTATTTTAGCTCAATTCCCGTCAAAATTAATCGCACAAAGAAGCTATGAATTTCGTACTCTTGGATTAGGATATGCAAACATAGGTTCATTATTTATGGTTGCAGGCATACCATATGATTCGCCCGAAGCTTTAGCTATGACAGGAGCAATATCAGCAATTTTAACCGCAGAAGCTTATGCTACTTCTGCAGAAATGGCTAACGAGCAAGGAACATTCAAGTTTTACAAAGAAAATAGGAACGATATGTTACGAGTTATTCGTAACCACCGAAGAGCTGCTTATAATGCACCGGCAGATGAATATGAAAAACTAACTATTACACCTTTAGGCATAGACGAAACAAAATGTCCAAGCTATTTGCTTCAAGCAGCGCGAGAATCTTGGGATAAAGCTTTAGAACTTGGCGAAAAATATGGCTTCCGCAATGCACAAGTTACCGTAATAGCACCAACAGGAACAATTGCTTTAATTATGGATTGTGATACTACAGGTATTGAACCTGATTTTGCTATTGTAAAATATAAAAAACTTGCTGGTGGCGGATATTTCAAAATAGTTAATCAATCGGTAAAAATCGCATTGAAAAAATTAGGCTATTCTGATGCAGAAATCAAAGATATAGAAAATTATACAACAGGTACAGGAAGTTTACTCCATTGTCCTTATATTAATGAAGTTACGCTTAAAGAACGTGGTTTTTCTAAAGAAAAAATTGATATTATTAAAGAACAGCTTGCCACAGTTTTTGACATAAAATTTGCTTTTAACAAATATACTTTAGGCGAAGATTTTCTTTTAAGTCTTGGTTTTAAGCAAGAAGATATTGATGACCCGCAATTTGACGTATTAACTGCTTTAGGTTTTTCAAATAATGAAATAGAAAAAGCAAACGATTTTATTTGTGGAACAATGACAATAGAAGGCGCACCACATTTGAAAGATGAACATTTACCTGTTTTTGATTGTGCTAATAAATGCGGAAAAAAAGGCAAACGTTTTATCTCATATATGGCACATTTAAGGATTATGGCAGCAGCTCAACCATTTATTACCGGCGCTATATCTAAAACTGTGAATATGCCCGAAAAGGCAACTGTTAGTGATATAGGTGAAGTTTACCTTACAGCTTGGAAAATGATGATTAAAGCTATAGCTCTTTATCGCGACTGTTCCAAACTTTCACAACCTCTAAATGTAGCAGTTTTAGATGGATTAGATGAAGTTGTAACTTTAGGAGATAACGAAAACTTAGATGAAACCAAAGGACCGCAAGATATACATAAAGCTATAGAAACAAAACTTACACGCCAGAGACTTCCTAAACGTAGAAGAGGAATTACACGAGAAGCTACTGTCGGCGGACAAAAAATATTTTTACGTACAGGCGAATATGAAGATGGCTCTTTAGGTGAAATTTTTATTGATATGTACAAAGAAGGAGCTTCTTTCAGAGGATTAATAAACAGCTTCGCTATTTTATCTTCAAAAGCACTTCAGTATGGCGTACCATTAAGTGAACTTGTTGATACATTTACATTTACAAGATTTGAACCTTCGGGAATTGTACAAGGTCATGAAAGTGTGAAATTTGCTTCTTCAATTTTAGATTACGTTTTCCGCTCATTAGGATATGATTATTTAAATCGTACAGATTTTGTCCATAATAAATCAACTGAAGAAGAAGTTTCTAATATAAAAGAAAATAGAAATGAAAACGGAACAGTAGAAAATACTTTAAATGAAGTGTTAGAAAAATCTAATAGCACTTCAAGTGAAAATAACACAAAAAACACAATAGAAACTATTAGCAAAATACTAAAAGCATTAAAAGAAGAAAATGAAAGCATAGAAAACAACTTACAATTACCTTTTGAAAATAACATTCAAAATAGTTTGGAAACAAAGCAAGAAACTAGTATCTCATCATCTAACTATGCAAAATCAATGGGATATACGGGAGAACAATGTGCTAATTGTGGCTCTATCCATGTTAAGCGAAACGGTAGTTGTATGCTTTGTGAAGATTGTGGAACTACAAGTGGCTGTTCTTAAAATCTTTTTGACAAAATTGAGAGGAAAGAAAAAGAGCGAACCTCATTGCAAGGCACGCTCTTTTTTTTCTTTTTTCATTTAATATTAGGAATTATAAAATTATGAAATTTGTTTTAGTAAGGCTTCTATCATTTTTTTAGCAGCTTCAGGAATAACTGTTCCCGGTCCAAATATGAAAGCAACACCTGCTTTATACAATGCGTCATAATCTTGTGGTGGAATAACACCACCAGCTATTACCATAATATCTTCACGCCCATGTTTCTTTAATTCTTCAATTAAAGCTGGAATTAATGTTTTATGTCCTGCTGCAAGTGAGCTAGCACCAACAACATGAACATCATTTTCAACAGCTTGGCGTGCTGTTTCTGCTGGTGTTTGGAAAAGTGGTCCCATATCAACATCAAATCCTAAGTCTGCATAAGCAGTAGCTACTACTTTTGCTCCTCTGTCATGTCCGTCTTGTCCCATTTTAGCAACAAGAATACGTGGACGACGTCCTTCTTTTTTCTCAAATTCATCAGTTAATGCACGTACTTCAGAAATTACATCTTTATCTTTGAACTCACCGCTATAAACACCACTAATTGTTCTAATTACAGCGTTATGTCGTCCTGTAACTTTTTCTATAGCATAGCTGATTTCACCTAAAGATGCACGAGCTTTTGCCGCTTCAACAGATAATTCAAGTAGATTTCCTTCGCCTGTTTCAGCACATTTTGTAATAGCATCTAATATTTGCTTAACTTTATCATTATCACGATTTTCACGTAATTTTTTAAGTCTTGCTATTTGTGCTTCACGAACTGCTGAATTATCAATATCTAAAATATCAAGTGCGTCTTCTTTAGCGAGACGATATTTATTAACACCAATAATAGCTTCCGCACCAGAATCAATACGAGCTTGCTTACGTGCCGCTGCTTCTTCAATACGCATTTTAGGAATACCTGACTCAATAGCTTTTGCCATTCCACCAAGACTTTCAATTTCTTCTATATGTCCCCAAGCTTTATTCATAAGCTCTGCAGTAAGTTTTTCAACGTAGTATGAACCGCCCCAAGGATCTATAACATTGCAAATACCTGTTTCTTCTTGCAAATAGATTTGAGTATTACGTGCAATACGCGCTGAAAAATCTGTAGGTAAAGCAATAGCTTCATCTAAAGCATTTGTATGTAAAGATTGAGTATGACCTAACGCCGCACCCATAGCTTCAATACAAGTTCTTGCAACATTATTAAACGGATCTTGCTCCGTTAAGCTCCAGCCCGAAGTTTGACTGTGAGTTCTAAGAGCTAATGATTTTGGATTCTTAGGATTGAACTGATTAACGATTTTTGCCCAAAGAACACGCGCAGCACGCATCTTTGCAATTTCCATAAAGTAGTTCATTCCAATTCCCCAGAAGAAAGATAAACGAGGTGCGAAAGCATCTATATCAATACCTGCCTTAATACCAGTTCTAATATATTCTAAGCCGTCTGCTAAAGTATAACCCATTTCAATATCATTAGTTGCACCAGCTTCTTGCATATGATAACCAGAAATTGAAATACTATTGAACTTAGGCATATTTTTCGAAGTATAAGCAAAAATATCTGCTATTATCTTCATCGAAATTTCAGGAGGATAAATATATGTGTTACGAACCATATATTCCTTCAAAATATCATTTTGAATTGTTCCTGATAGTTGCTCTAATTTAGCCCCTTGTTCCAAAGCTGCTACAATATAGAAAGCGAGAATAGGTAAAACTGCACCATTCATCGTCATTGAAACCGAAATTCTATCTAATTGAATTTTATTAAAAAGAATTTCCATATCAAGAATAGAATCTATAGCTACACCAGCTTTACCAACATCACCAACAACACGCTCATGGTCTGAATCATAACCACGATGTGTCGCTAAGTCAAACGCTACTGATAGACCTTGCTGACCCGCTGCAATATTTCTACGATAAAATGCGTTAGATTCTTCTGCAGTAGAAAAACCTGCATATTGACGAATTGTCCAAGGACGAGCTACATACATAGTCGGATATGGCCCACGTAAATTCGGAGAAATACCAGCTGTGAATTTTGGGTGAACTAAATTTTCTGTATCTGACTTTGTATAAAGTGGATCAATATCAATATTTTCCATTGATTTAACTACATCAAGCTTAGCTGCTGACGAAGCCTCTTTATACCAAGTTTCTTTATCCGTGCAAATACAATTGCCCGTACAATTACGAGGATTAAAATCCATTTCTGCAAAATTGGGAAAAGTCATTTTGTTTCCTTGTGTATATAATTATTAAGTTTATTTGTTTGTTTAAATTATTCAAAAATAAGAAATTATTTGCACATAGACAAATAATTTAGCAAAAATTGGAAAAAGAAAGGAAAACACATTCTTAATGATACTGGATATTTGTATGATAAAATTATTTACGAAAAACAATATTTTGTTTCATAGTTATTTTTGTCTTTGATATTTAATACCAAATTGAATTATGTATTAGTTTTAAAATTCTCCTTCGGAAGTGGCAGGCGCTAGCCTGACGGAGTAGTTATTTTTATCTGAACTATGATTTTAAGGTAAATTTGCCACTACTTAATAACTAAAAATAAATAATAAAATTACATTATTTTTAACAAAATTTATTATATTTGTACCTTTAGTAAGTAAAAAAGGTAAAACAAAAATAACTTTTTACTAAATATTATTTTTAAATTAACATTAGAATAAAAAAAATGACAGCTCAAGATGGCAGTACAGTAAAAATTCATTATTGTGGTAAATTGGCAACAGGAGAAGTATTTGATGACTCACGTTCAGGCGAGCCATTACAATTTACTATAGGAGCAAACCAAGTAATTGCTGGATTTGAAAACGGAATAAAAGGTATGAAAATTGGCGAAAAGAAAGAACTTTTTATTCCTTGTGAAGACGCTTATGGACAACCCAGTGATGATTATATTTTGGAACTTCCAAAGAAAAATTTGCCTGAAGATTTGGAATACAATATAGGCGGAATGATGCAATTACAGCTAGCACCGGAGTTAAATGTAACTGTAGAAATCATTCAAATCAACGAAGATTCTATAGTTTTTGACGCTAATCATAAACTTGCTGGTTTAGATTTAATTTTTGAAGTTGAACTAGTAGATATTGTAAAATCAAATAATGAACAAGAGGTTTCTTAATCAAAAAAACATGAAAGTTTTAGTAACAGGCGCTACTGGTTTTATTGGTAGTCATGTAGCAGACAAATTATTAGCCAAAGGTTATGAAGTTCGTTGCATGGTTAGAAAAACAAGCAACTTACGTTGGGTAGAAGGAAAAGATTATGAACTAATAACCGCTTCATTATCTGACACAGATTCACTCGAAAAAGCAGTTGAAGGAGTTGAATATATTTACCATGTCGCAGGAAATACTTCTGCTAAAGATCTTGATGGCTATATGCAAGGAAATTGTCAAGGAACAAAGAACTTAGTTGAAGCAGCATTGAAGAAAACAAACAACTTGCAGCGTTTTTTATATGTTAGTTCTCAAACTGCTGCTGGTCCGGCTATTTCTTTAAATGAACCCACTACTGAAGATATGCCAATGCGACCAATTACAAATTATGGACGTAGCAAAAAAGCTTCTGAAAAAATGCTAGCTAGCTATTCAATGACTCTTCCATTCACTATTGTGCGTCCGCCTGCAGTTTATGGTCCAAGAGATACAGAAATTTTTTCAATATTCAAGATGATAAAACTTGGCTTAGCTGCTTATATAGGATTTGATGAAAAATATATAAGTTTAGTACATTCTGAAGATTTGTCAAGAGGAATTATTGAAGCAGCAGAAAGCAAAAGAACTTTAGGGAAAACATATTTTATTTCCTCAGAAGAATTTTACACTTGGGGACAAATTTATAAATTAATGAAAAAAGCATTTGGCAAAAAAAATATATTATCTTTGAAGTTGCCACATTCTTTAGTACTTACAGCAGGTAGAATAAGTGAATTTTTTGGTAAATTCGCATCTAAACCACCTGTTTTTAATTATGAAAAAGGTATTGATTTTATTCAATCTTATTGGATATGTTCAACAAATAGCGCTCATAAAGACTTTAACTATTCACAACAAGTTTCAATAGAAGAAGGAATTAAAGAGACTATAGAGTGGTATCGTAAGATGAAATGGCTGTAATCACTAGCTCCGCTTAATTTTTAAAACTCCCCTTTGGATTGAATGTCGGGGCGTATCGCATACGCCCTTAATATTGTCTGAACCAAGATTAACAGGATGTTTTTAAATTCCCCTTTGGTACAAAGGAGTGGTAAGCGAAGTTTGACGGGGTAGTCAATAAAACAACTGCTTACTGAAAAAAATCAATAAGCAGTTTATATTAAATTAAAAATTATTTTCTACTATTTTTTAACAACTTTTCCTATTTTTCCTTTTGTTATTACTATATATACTCCCGCCGGCAGATTTGAAATATCAATTTCTGTTGTTTCAGAATTAAGTATTTTACTGTATAAAACTTCGCCTGTTAAATTTAATATTTTTATTTCGTCTGAAATAAATTTACTATCAATAAAAAACTTACCTGAAGTAGGATTAGGATAAATATCTAACCATTCTATTTCGCAAATACTACCGTTTTCTTTAAGTATAGCATCGCAATAGGCTTTTTTACTAAATTTGTTTTTTTGTTTATTAGTTAAGTATAAAATAAAACCTTCCGCTTGATAGCAACATTTTAGTTCTACTAAATTTAGTAGCGGTCCAATATCTAAGCTATTAAGTATATTATGCTCACAATATAAAGCTTTTAATCTTGTATTCTTACTTACATTTAAATTACTTAATTGATTGTCAGAACAATACAATTGTTTTAATTTTATGCTATTAATTATATCTAAATTGTTTAGTTGGTTATTATAACAATATAATGCTTCTATATTTATATTCTTACTTAAATCTAAGTTACTTAGTTGATTATCAAAACAACCTAGTTCTATTAATTTTACATTACTTGTAACATCTAAGCTGGTTAGTTGATTCTTAAAACAATGTAATGCTTCTAATTTTATGTTATTAATTATGTCTAAGTTATTTAATGTATTATGATTACATTTTAAATACGTTAGTTCGATGTTGTTACTTAAATCTAAGTTACTTAGTTGATTGTCAGAGCAAGCTAGTTTTATTAATTTTACATTATTTGTAACATCTAAGTTATTTAGTCGATTGTTGCTACAATCTAATTCTTCTAGTTCTATATTGTTACTTAAATCTAATTCAATCAAAGAATTACGGTAGCATACTAACGTCTTCAAATTCGGCATATGTCTAATTAATTCATCTATACTAACAAGAGTGGAGGAATTAATGCATTCTAAATTCTCTATTTTTGCTAATGCTTCTAAATTTGTTGTAGTACTATCTATTCCACCATTTTCATTTACAACAACTCCAGATAGTTTGTTTTTATTAGACTTTATCCATTCTTTTAATTTTGAATTTGTTATTAATTCAGTATACAGTATAGCATCGCAATAATCTTCTTCAGAAAATTTGCTTTTTTGTTCATTAGTTAAGTGCAAAATAAAACCTTCAGCTTGATTACAACAGTTTAGCACTAATAAGTTTGTTGGTGAACTAATATTTAAGTTAGTTAGTTGATTATTATTACAATGCAAACTTTCTAGTTTTATGTTATTACTTACATCTAATTCAATCAAAGAATTAAAGGAACATATTAATGTCTTCAAGTTTGGCATATGTCTAATTAATTCATCTATACTAACAAGGCTGGAGGAATTATTACATTCTAAATTCTCTATTTTTGCTAACGCTTCTAAATTTGTTGTAGTACCAGTTATTCCACCATCTTCATTTACAACAACTTTAGGTAATTTATCTGTATTAGATTTTATCCATACTTTTAATTGTGGGGCTGTTATTAATTCAGTAGGAGCTACAGCTAGTATAGCATCACAATAATTTTCCTCAGTAAATATGCCTTTTTGTGCATCAGTCAAGTACAGAATAAAACCTTCGGCTTGATTACAACAGTTTAGTATCCATAAATTTGTTAACGGACTAACATCCAAGCTAGCAAGCATGTTGTCGTTACAAAATAAAAAAGTTAATTTTATATTTTTACTTAAATCTAAACTAGTTAATTGATTATTATTACAAACCAGCATTTCTATGTTTATATTTTTACTAACATCTAAGCTAACTAGCTGATTGTCAAAACAATCTAAGCGATATAATTTTATATTCTTACTAACATCTAAATTGTTTAGCTGATTCTTATAACAATGCAATGATTCTATGTTTATATTTTTACTAACATCTAAGCTAGTTAGTTGATTATCAAAACAACCTAGTTCTATTAAATTTATATTGCTTGTAACATCTAAGTTGGTTAGTTGGTTATTAAAACAATGTAATGCTTCTAATTTTATGTTATTACTTATGTCTAAATTATTCAATGGATTGTAAGCACATTTTAAATACATTAGTTCTATATTTTTACTAACATCTAAGTTAGTTAGTTGATTGTCAGAACAAGCTAGTTTTATTAATTTTAAATTATTTTTAACATCTAAGTCTGTTAATTGATTTTTATTACAATCTAATTCTTTTAGTTCTGTATTCTTACTAACATCTAAATTAGTTAGTTGGTTATTATAGCAAACTAATTTTTCTAATTTTAAATTATTTTTAACATCTAAGTCTGTTAATTGATTTTTATTACAATCTAATTCTTTTAGTTCTGTATTCTTACTAACATCTAAATTAGTTAGTTGATTATTAGAACAAACTAATTTTTCTAATTTTATATTATTACTTATGTCTAAGTCAATTAAAGAGCTATTGTAACATAGTAACGTCTTCAAACCTTGCATATTGCTAATTAATTCATCTATACTAACAAGATTGAAATACCTGCATTCTAAATTCTCTATTTTTGATAAGGCTTCTAAATTTGTTATATTTTTAGTTATTCCACCATCTTCATTTATAAAAACTCCGGGTAATTGATCTGTATTAGATTTTATCCATTTTTTTAATTGTGAATTTGTTATTAAATCAGGTGCAAGTATTTCAAATTTAATAAATGAGATAAAATTATTTGTATTAACAAGAGCAAATTCTTCGCTCTCGTCTTTGCTCATAAACCCGATAAAATAAATTCCATGTGCTAAATCTAAAATAGTATTGGAAAATTCTATATCTTTAATATGACCATTAGGAGCAATAGCTTCCGTTACATTATAACTAGCCAGCTCTTTAATTATAGTTCCTTTTTCGTCATAAATTGAAGCTGAAATAATACCTTTAAAATCTGTTTCACTGGTATTTATAAAACTTGCAGTAGCTTTAAAAGTACTGTCTTTTTCATTATCAATTTTATACTTATCAATTTTATACGACGAAAGAATAGGCAATGAATATAAAGAAAGTTTACTTTCTGTGTTTAAAGGTTTTTGAACGTCAAGCACTAATTTATTATGTCCCGAAGAAAGCAACCATTGATTTAATATATTATGCTTATGATATAATTTAACGTAGTACTTACCGACAGATGTATTAAATAAGGGATTAGTCTCAAATATTATTTCTGTTGGCTTATCAACCTCTAAATTATCTATTTCTTGCTCAGCAATAGTCATTAAAAAATTATCTTCTGTATCAAATAAACGTAATGATATTTTACCTGAAAAACTTTCTGATTTATTGTTTACTATATTTGCATTTATTTTTACAGTACTATTTTGATAAACAACTTCTTGTTTAATTTCTAATGGTTTAAGTAAAGATATTTGTGAGTTAAATTCTTTATTAGGTTTTATGTCAATAATAGCATTTTGTCTAAAATTAAAATTTAAATTAGTAAGAGCGTCTATGGAATAATATCCATTTTCTATGCCCTCCCAGCCTAAATTGAAGTGAAATCTACCGTCAGTATCGTAACCATCACAAACAAAAGAATGCCCAGCTGCACATATCGAACAAGATGATCCTGAATATGCTATAGGTTGATTATTATCTAAGTTTTTCTTTAACATATCTGTCCAAGTACTGTCATCATAATCAGAACGGCTAATCATTCTAGCATTAGCATCATACATAAAATAACTTTTTAAAGAATTCGCGATATATTTTTCATAAGCACTACTAATTTTTACTCCATAATTCATTGATAAAGCAACACCACAATGATACATAAGAGTAGCTACTGCTCTTTTTTGTTCTTCGGTTGAATTTTGATTATATTCATTTGCCATATTCTCCCAATCATAAGTTGTATTTTCAAAATCAACATATAGTTTGCCGTATATCTCATGAGTAAATATTCTTTTTCCTCTTCCATTTGCAGGAAAATTCCAGTACTTCATTATTTGTGCTACTGTTGTTGCTACACAGCCTGTTAGTGTTCGCTTTTTTGATTTTTCATCATAAGGACATAAATTATTATAAGGTGTATCTTGTCCCCAATTTGTTTTTATTAATGGCGGTACAACTTCGGAGAGTAAAGAAGTTCTTTTTTTAGGATTTCTTGCCAACAGCCATTCGTTAGCTATTTTTTCTGATTGAGGAGCTCCTTGTTTTATAGTTTCTGAAATAGCGCTATCATATATTTCTAACCAATACTTAGCAGCATCGGGAAGATTTTCTAAACTGTAGCTACCTTCTTTTGAATATGCTAAAATAGGGCGTGCAATATCATCACTTGCAACAATAACCCAGCCTTTTTGTGGGAAATTATAAATATAAAAAGTAGGATTTTGAGTAGAATTACTGAAAATATCATGCGATGAAGCTATTAATTTATATGCGGTAGGATCTTGCAATTCAATTGAGTATTTATTCATCTGCAAATTATGCTGCATAGCTATCTCTTTTGCTTCTTC